>NZ_JAGGLL010000009.1 GCF_017874425.1 Clostridium punense | reverse complement strand
ATGCCAGGAGACCACATCGACATGAACGTTGAATTAATAAACCCAATCGCAATGGATGAGGGATTAAGATTCGCTATCAGAGAAGGTGGAAGAACAGTAGGATCAGGAGTTGTTACTGCTATAGTTAAATAGTAGTAAGAATAGTATAGTTAAACTACTTAATGGTATTTAAGAGAATAACTTAAAAATATATAAGCTTATAAATTAAAATAAGAAAAGGTGGTAGAGTATGACTACTGGATCTTATAAATAAAATTCTAAAATGTTTTTAGAAAAGATGTGCACAGTTAAAACCTAGGTTGTAGAGAGAAGGGGACGCCCTTCTCTCTATTATTTTTTGAGGCCTATATCTAGAGTCTGAGTTAACTCGGGTTATGAATTGAACCTGAAAAAATGCGCATTGTGAAGATTATTGTAGTTTAAAATAAATATAATTATAAAATTTAAATCTGGTTATTAACTCAATAAAAGAGTTTGGAATAAGCAGTGGAAAAGATGTTAAGTATATAGCGATAGTGAGTGAGAATAAAAAAGAGTTTTATGAACATTTATAATGTTTTAGAAATAAAAAGATGTATTGAAAAGAAAATAGATAACAGTTATAATAAGTAGCAGTATTAATTTAAGAACCTATATCATATAGGGAAATAAAATTATATGTAGGTTAATTTGAAGAAAATAAAAAGTTTCCTAAAGTATGATAATTAATTATAATAATGAATTAATTTACAATGATTGGGATAAAATTAAATTTGAGTGACTTATGTATTTGGAAAAATAAGTGAAAAATAATTCATTACATATATGGTCATAAGTTTACTTGATTAAAATCATAAAATGAGAAAAAAACTCTTGTCAAAAGGACTAAATTATTGTATACTGTAGAAGTTGCAATGTGGTAACAGCGATGAGGTAAGAGGTTGCCGGGCTTCCGGGGGAATTCTTAACCGAGCATGTCCTGATCACGAATCGGGCGACGGGGTCTGTGCTGGATTTGGTTTGCGCATTGTGTATGCAACACCAGGAACAGTTTACAGAACATCCGCTGTTGTACGTAAGAAGTAATAGCGTGCGATGAAAAGGAGGGAATACAATGTCAAAACAAAAAATTAGAATAAGATTAAAAGCATTTGATCACACAATACTTGATCAATCAGCTGAAAAAATCGTTGAAACTGCTAAATCTACAGGAGCAAAAGTAGCTGGTCCAGTACCACTACCAACTGAAAAAGATATAGTAACAATTTTAAGAGCTCCACACAAGTACAAAGATTCAAGAGAGCAGTTCGAAATCAGAACTCATAAGAGACTAATCGATATATTAAGTCCATCACCAAAAACAGTTGATGCATTAATGAGATTAGACTTACCAGCAGGCGTAGATATCGAAATAAAATTATAGGCGTACATAGAAGTGAGCATTAATGCTACACAGATGAGGTACGGGTAATAGATAACTATTACTAACTATTATGATCACTAAGGTGATCCGCTAATAAGTAGGAGGTGTATTTTAATGAAAAAAGCTATAATGGGTAAAAAACTTGGAATGACTCAGATATTTGATGAGAACAGAAAAGTTGTGCCAGTTACAGTAGTTGAAGCAGGTCCATGCGTAGTTATTCAAAAGAAAACTATAGAAAAAGATGGATATGAAGCAATAAAAGTAGGTTTTGGTGACTTAAGAGAGAACCTAGTGAATAAACCAAGAAAAGGTGAGTTTGCTAAGGCTGGAGTTGCTGTAAAGAGACACGTGAAAGAGTTTAGATTACAAGATGTAAGCTCATTCGAAGTTGGATCAGAATTAAAAGCTGATATATTTGCTGCAGGAGACAAAATTGACGTTTCAGGAGTTTCTAAAGGAAAGGGATTCCAAGGCGTAATTAAGAGATGGAATGCACACAGAGGACCAATGAGTCACGGTTCTAAATTCCACAGAGCAGTAGGTTCTATGGGAGCTTCATCAGATCCTTCAAGAACTTTCAAAAACAAAAAAATGCCTGGACATATGGGTAATGTTAATACTACAGTATTAAACCTAGAAGTAGTAAGAGTAATTCCTGAAAAGAATATTATTCTTATAAAAGGCGGAATACCTGGACCAAACAAAGGTCTTGTAGTAATTAGAGACGCTGTTAAAGCTTAGGGAAAGGAGGATGCAGAATGCCTACATTAAAAGTGTTTAATAAAGAAGGAAAAGAAGTTGGAGATATCCAATTAAATGAAAGCGTGTTCGCTGTTGAAATTAGCAAAGATGCTATGCATCAAGTTGTTTTAGCACAACTTGCTAATAAAAGACAAGGTACTCAAAGCGCTAAAACAAGAGCTGAAGTACGTGGCGGTGGAATAAAGCCATGGAGACAAAAAGGAACTGGTAGAGCAAGACAAGGTTCAATCAGAGCTCCACAATGGATCAAAGGTGGTATAGTATTTGCACCAAAACCAAGAGATTACAGAGTTTCAGTTCCAAAGAGCATGAGAAGAACAGCTATGAAATCAGCATTAACTTCTAAGGTTCAAGATAACGAGATGATCGTATTAGAAAGCTTAGACTTCAATGCACCAAAAACAAAAGAAATGATAAAAGTTTTAAATGCATTCGAAGCAAAGAAAACTTTAATCGTTGTAGCTGAGTCTAACGAAAATGTTTATAAATCAGCTAGAAACTTACCAGGAGTAGCAGTAGTACCAGTAAATAACATAAATGTTTATGATATATTAAAGTATGAAAAACTTATGGTAACTAAGGATGCTGTATCAAAAATTGAGGAGGTGTATGTATAATGAAAATGACTAGCCATGATATTATAAGAAAACCTGTTATAACTGAAAAAAGTATGGCAGCAATGGCTGACAAGAAATACACTTTCATCGTTGACATACACGCTAATAAGGTTCAAATAAAAAAAGCTGTTGAAGAAGTATTTGGAGTTAAAGTTGAAGATGTTAAAACTCTAAGAAACTTAGGAAAAACTAAGAGAGTTGGAGTTCACGTTGGAAAAAGAGCAGACTTCAAAAAAGCAGTTGTAACATTAACTGAAGACAGCAAAACAATTGAATTCTTTGAAGGAATGTAATAATAGCATTTATTGGCTAGAGCCAGATAAGCGATAAAGAAGGAGGGAAACCTAATGGCAGTTAAAAAGTTTAACCCTACCACACCTTCTAGAAGAAATATGACTATGGCAACATTTGAAGAAATAACAACAAATGTGCCTGAGAAATCACTTCTTGTAGCTAAAAAGAAGACTGGTGGTAGAAATGCTCAAGGTAAAATAACTGTTCGTCACCACGGTGGTGGAGCGAAACAAAAATATAGATTAATAGATTTCAAAAGAACTAAAGATGGTATTCCAGCAAAAGTTGCAACTATTGAGTATGATCCAAATAGATCAGCTTACATTGCATTAGTTAACTATGCTGATGGAGAGAAAAGATACATAATAGCTCCAGTAGGATTAAAAGTTGGAGATGTTATAGTTTCTGGTCCAGATTCAGATATTAAAGTTGGTAATACTCTTCCAATAGCTAACATACCAGTTGGTACAGTAATTCACAACATAGAATTACAAGTTGGAAAAGGTGCTCAGCTAGTAAGATCAGCAGGTTCTTCAGCTCAGTTAATGGCTAAAGAAGGAGAATATGCTATCGTAAGACTTCCAAGTGGAGAAACTAGATATGTAAGAATTAACTGCAGAGCTACAATAGGAACAGTTTCTAACTTAACTCATGAAATTGTTAAAATAGGTAAAGCAGGTAGAAAAAGACATATGGGTATCAGACCTACAGTAAGAGGTTCTGTAATGAACCCTAACGACCACCCACACGGTGGAGGAGAAGGTAAATCTCCAATCGGACATCCAAGTCCACTTACTCCATGGGGTAAACCAGCACTTGGATACAAAACTAGAAAGAACAAAAAGTATTCTGACAAGTTTATTGTTAAGAAGAGAAATGGTAAGTAACCAGAAGAGAATATAACATTCTCTTCTGAATTACGTATATGTTTCATGAAGGGAGGCCACTAATAGTGAGTAGATCAATTAAAAAAGGACCTTTTGTACAAGAATCACTTTTAAATAAAATTAATGAAATGAACAAAAATGGTGAGAAAAAAGTAATAAAGACTTGGTCAAGAAGCTCTACAATTTTCCCACAAATGATAGGTCACACTATCGCTGTTCATGATGGAAGAAAACACGTTCCAGTATATGTTCAAGAAGATATGGTTGGACATAAATTAGGAGAATTTGCTTTAACTAGAACTTTCAAAGGTCACATTGATAAAGCTAAATCAAGCAAAGTGAGATAGTACGGGAAGGAGGAAACTAACAATGGAAGCTAAAGCTATAGCTAGATATATAAGAATGTCTCCAATGAAAGTTGGAATAGTTCTTGATTTAATTAGAGGAAAAAATGTAAATGAAGCTTTTGCTATATTACAATATACTCCAAAAGATGCAGCAATAGTTGTTAATAAAATTTTAAAATCAGCTGTTGCAAATGCAGAAAACAACTTAAATTTAGATAGAAGCAGATTATATGTTGCAGAAGCACATACTGGTCAAGGTCCAACATTAAAGAGATTTAGACCACACGCTCAAGGTAGAGCATTTAGAATCGCTAAAAGAACTAGTCATATAACTCTAGTAGTTAAAGAAAGAGCATAAGAAGGAGGGATATAGAGTGGGACAAAAAGTACATCCACACGGCCTAAGAGTTGGTGTAATTAAAGATTGGGACGCTAAATGGTATGCAAACAGCAAAAACTTTGCAGATAATTTAGTTGAAGATAATCAAATTAGAGAGTATTTAAAAGAAAGACTATTTACAGCTGGAATATCTAAGATTGAGATAGAAAGAGCTGCTAAAAGAGTTAAAATTAATATACATACTGCTAAACCAGGAATGGTTATAGGAAAAGGCGGTCAAGGTATAGAAGATTTAAAAGTTCAATTAAAAAACATTGTTACAGATAAAAATGTTTTAATTAATATAGTTGAAGTAAAAGCTCCTGAGAATAATGCTCAACTTATGGCTGAAAATATAGCAGCTCAATTAGAAAAGAGAATATCTTTCAGAAGAGCAATGAAGCAAACAATTCAAAGAGCAATGAGAACAGGAGTTAAAGGAGTTAAAACTGCTTGTTCAGGAAGATTAGGTGGAGCTGAGATTGCAAGAACTGAGCAATACCACGAAGGAACAATTCCACTACAAACTTTAAGAGCTGACATCGATTATGGATTTGCAGAAGCAGATACAATATACGGAAAAATTGGTGTTAAGGTTTGGGTTTATAGAGGAGAAGTTCTTCCTACAAAAAAAGTTGTAAAGGAAGAAGCTAACGCATAAAAACGTGTAAGGAAGGAGGAATTTGACATGTTAATGCCTAAAAGAGTTAAACATCGTAAGGTACAACGTGGCAGAATGAAAGGTAAGGCTACAAGAGGTAACTTCATAGCATATGGAGATTTCGCATTACAAGCAACTGAGTGCGGATGGATTACTAGTAACCAAATCGAGTCTGCCAGAATTGCTATAAATAGATATGTAAAAAGAGGAGGAAAGGTTTTCATAAAAATCTTCCCTGATAAACCAGTTACAGAGAAACCAGCTGAAACACGTATGGGATCTGGTAAAGGTTCACCAGAATACTGGGTAGCAGTAGTTAAACCAGGCAGAGTGTTATTTGAAATAGCTGGAGTTTCTGAAGAAGCTGCAAGAGAAGCAATGAGACTTGCATCTCACAAACTACCAGTGAAAACTAAGTTTGTGACAAGAAGAGATTTTGAGGAAATGGGTGGTGAAATCAATGAAGGCTAATGAATTAAAAGAATTGAGACAAAGTACTCCTCAAGATTTAAATACAAGATTAACTGACCTTAAAACAGAATTATTTAACCTAAGATTTCAATTAGCTACAGGACAGTTAGAAAACCCAATGAGAATAAAGCAGGTTAAAAAATCTATAGCCCAAATTAAAACCATCCTTAGAGAAGAAGAATTAAGGGCTTTTGAACAGTAATACTGAAAGGAGGTTCGTCTTGTGGAAAGAGGAAATAGAAAAACTAGAATTGGAAGAGTTGTTTCTGATAAAATGGATAAAACAATAGTAGTTGCGGTTGAAACTAAAGTAAGACATCCGCTATACGGAAAAACAGTTAACAGAACAACTAAATTTAAAGCTCATGATGAGAATAACGAAGCAAAAGTTAACGATAGAGTATTAATAATGGAAACAAGACCATTATCTAAAGATAAGAGATGGAGACTTGTTGAAATCATGGAAAGAGCTAAATAGTTAACTGAAAGGAGGGTATTTAACATGATACAACAACAAACATTATTAAAAGTGGCAGACAACTCTGGTGCTAAAGAAATAATGTGTATTAGAGTATTAGGTGGTTCTCATAGAAAATGGGGAAACATCGGAGATATAATTGTTGCTAGCGTCAAAAGTGCAACACCAGGTGGAGTTGTTAAAAAAGGTGACGTTGTTAAGGCAGTTATTGTTAGATCAGTTAAAGGTTTAAGAAGAGCAGACGGGACTTATATCAGATTTGATGAGAACGCAGCTGTTATTATAAAAGAAGATAAAAATCCAAGAGGAACTCGTATCTTCGGACCTGTTGCTAGGGAGCTAAGAGACAAAGAGTTTACAAAAATTCTATCACTTGCACCTGAAGTACTATAGGATAGGAGGTAGCTAAAATGAAAGTTCATGTTAGAAAAAATGACACTGTAATGGTTATTTCAGGAAAAGATAAAGGCAAAATAGGAGAAGTTCTAGCTGTTTATCCTAAAACTGGAAAAGTGGTTGTTAAAGATGTTAATGTAGTAACAAAGCATCAAAAACCAAGCAGACAAAATATGACAGGTGGAATAGTTCACGTTGAGGGAGCTATTAACAGTTCTAAAGTTATGTTATACTGCGAAAAATGCAAAAGTGTAACTAGAATAAGCAATAAAATATTAGAAGATGGCACAAAAGTAAGAGTGTGCAAAAAGTGCGGAGAAACATTCTAATTCGCGAAAGGAGGTTTAACTAATGGTTGCAAGACTACAAGAAAAATATAATAATGAAGTAGTTCAAGCTATGATGGAGAAGTTCGGATACAAAAATATCATGGAAGTACCAAAGCTTGAGAAAATAGTTATAAACATGGGAGTTGGAGAAGCTAAAGATAACTCTAAGGTTTTAGATGCTGCTACTGGTGATTTACAATTAATCACTGGACAAAAGCCAGTATTAACTAGAGCAAAGAAATCAGTTGCTAACTTCAAAATAAGAGAAAACATGCCAATAGGATGTAAAGTTACATTAAGAAAAGCTAAAATGTATGAGTTTGCAGATAAATTAATGAATATTGCTTTACCAAGAGTTAGAGACTTCAGAGGAGTTCCTTCAAAGTCATTCGATGGCAGAGGTAACTATGCATTAGGAATTAAAGAACAATTAATATTCCCTGAAGTTGAGTATGATAAAATCGACAAAGTAAGAGGAATGGATATAATATTTGTAACTACTGCAAAGACAGACGAGGAAGCAAGAGAGTTATTAAGATTCCTTGGAATGCCATTTGCTCAGTAATAAGGAGGGAATTACGTGGCACGTAAAGCTTTGATAGAAAAATGGAAAAAAGAGCCTAAGTATTCAACTAGAGCTTACACAAGATGCAGACTATGTGGAAGACCACACTCTGTATTAAAGAAATTTGGTATTTGCCGTATTTGTTTCAGAGAACTTGCTTATAAAGGACAAATTCCTGGATGCAAGAAGGCAAGTTGGTAATATACAGAACATATGAAAGGAGGCACAACAAATGGTTATGACTGACCCTATCGCAGATTTGCTAACTCGTATAAGAAATGCAAATGTTGTTAGACACGAAATAGTAGAGGTTCCTTCTTCAACAATAAAGAAGGCTATCGCAAATATAATGCTTCAAGAAGGATATCTTAAAAATATAGAAGAATATCAAGATGGATCTGTTTCTATGTTAAGACTTACAATGAAGTATGGTCAAAACAAAGAAAGAGTTATCACAGGATTAAAGAGAATATCTAAGCCAGGATTAAGAGTTTACTCTAAGAATGAGGATATTCCAAAGGTACTTAACGGATTAGGAGTTGCTGTTATATCAACTTCAAAAGGAATCGTTACAGATAGAGATGCTAGAAAATTAGGATTAGGTGGAGAAGTTATCTGCTATATCTGGTAGTTTATTGAACAGGAGGTGCAATTATGTCAAGAATAGGAAGACTTCCAATAGCTATACCAAGTGGTGTAACAGTTACAGTAACACCAGACAACGTTGTAACAGTTAAGGGACCAAAAGGCGAATTAACTAAAGCAATGGCAAAAGATATAAACATAGCTATAGAAGATAATTCAGTGGTTGTAACAAGACCAAGCGATGTAAAAGAACATAGAGCTCTTCACGGATTAACAAGAGCATTAATAAATAACATGGTAATCGGAGTAACTAATGGTTATGCTAGAACATTACAATTAGTTGGTGTTGGATATAGAGCAGCACTAAAAGGTAAGAACCTAACATTAAACCTTGGATTCTCTCATCCAGTAGAAGTAGAGTCAGTTGAAGGAATTACTTTTGAAACTCCAGATGCTAACACTATAATAGTAAAAGGTATCAACAAGGAATTAGTTGGAGCTGTAGCTGCTGACATAAGATCTTGGAGAAAACCAGAGCCTTATAAAGGAAAAGGTATTAAGTACTCTGATGAGGTTATCAGACGTAAAGAAGGTAAGACTGGTAAGTAATAGATAATAGATAATAGGAAGGAGTGAATTACATGTTCAACAAAGCTGATAGAAAACTATCAAGAGAAAAACGTCATTTAAGAGTACGTAAAAAAGTTCATGGAACAGCAGAAAGACCAAGACTTGCTGTTTATAGAAGTGAAAAGAATATATATGCTCAAATAATTGATGACGTTTCAAGAAGAACATTAGTTGCTGCATCAAGCTTAGAAAAAGATTTTGCACTAAACGTTGGAAGCAATAAAGAAGCTGCTAAAATGGTTGGTGAGTTAATAGCTAAAAAAGCAATCGAAAAAGGAATCACTGAAGTAGTATTTGACAGAGGCGGATATATTTATCACGGAAGAGTACAAATGCTTGCTGAGGGTGCAAGAGAAGCAGGGCTTCAATTCTAAAAAAAGGAGGGAAACACATGAAAATTGATCCTAGCACACTTGATCTTAAGGAAAAAGTTGTACACATAAACAGAGTTGCTAAGGTTGTTAAAGGTGGTAGAAACTTCAGATTCAGCGCACTAGTTGTTGTTGGTGATGAGAACGGACACGTTGGTGTTGGAATGGGTAAATCTGTTGAAATACCAGAAGCAATAAGAAAAGGCATAGAAGATGCTAAGAAAAATCTTGTTAAAGTTGAATTAGCTGGAACTACAGTTCCACATACAATAGATGGTAAGTTCGGTACTGGTGTAGTTCACATTATGCCTGCATCAGAGGGAACTGGAGTTATCGCAGGAGGTCCAGCAAGAGCTGTACTTGAGCTTGCAGGATTAAAGGATGTTAGAGCTAAATCTTTAGGATCTAACAACCCAAGAAACATGGTTAATGCTACAATTAATGGATTAGCAAATTTAAGAACAGCAGAGCAAGTTGCAAAACTTAGAGGCAAAACTGTTGAAGAGATTTTAGGATAGGAGGGGAATCACCTTGGCTAAAGTTAAAATTACATTAGCAAAGAGCACAATTGGTAGAAAGAAAGATCATATTGCTACAGTGGAAGCTCTTGGATTAAAGAAAATTGGAAAAACTGTTGAGCACGAGGCAACTCCTCAAATAAGAGGTATGATAAATAAAGTTAGTTATCTACTTAAAGTAGAAGAACTATAATTTAAGGAGGTGTAAATATGAGACTTCATGAGTTAAGACCTGCAGAAGGTTCAAAAAAATCTCCTAAAAGAATTGGTAGAGGTACTGGTTCAGGCTGGGGTAAAAGTGCTGGTAAAGGTCAAAAAGGACAAAACTCAAGATCTGGTGGAGGTGTAAGACCAGGATTTGAGGGAGGACAAATGCCTTTATACAGAAGACTGCCTAAGAGAGGATTTACAAATATATTTGCTAAAGAATATACTTGTATTAACGTAGATAGATTAAACATATTTGAAAATGGTACAGAAGTAACTCCAGAATTACTTCTTCAAACAGGTATGGTTAAGAAAGTAAACGATGGAATAAAAATTCTTGGAAACGGCAATCTTGAAAAGAATTTAACTGTTAAAGCTAATAAGATTTCTAAAGCTGCAGCAGAGAAAATTGAAGCAGCAGGAGGAAAAGTTGAGGTGATATAGATGTTATCAACCCTACGAAATGCTTGGAAAGTTCCAGAACTAAGAAAGAGAATGCTATTTACGCTGCTTATCGTAGTAATATTTAGATTAGGTATATTTATACCAGTACCAGGAGTAGACACCAGCAGGCTAGCTAATTTAACAAGTGGATCAGGTTCACTTCTTGGATTTTATGATATGATTTCAGGAGGAGCATTTAGTAAATTTAGTATATTTGCTTTAGGCGTTGGACCATATATTAATGCGTCAATCATTATACAGTTGTTAACAATAGCAATTCCTTATTTGGAGCAACTTTCTAAGGAAGGTCAAGAAGGAAGAAAGAAAATACAAAACTACACTAAGTATGCTGCATATATATTTGCTTTAATTCAAGCTTATGGAATGTATGCATTAATAGCAAATTCAGGTGCAATAGCACTAGAAGGTAAAACAGGTTTGTTCCTTATACTTATAACGATGACCACTGGTTCAGCTTTACTAGTATGGATAGGAGAGCAAATATCTGTATACGGATTGGGCAATGGTGTATCTGTGATTATATTTGTAAACATCATTTCTTCATTACCTACTATGATTTATCAAATTATGGGACTTCTAAGTGCAAAACAAGTTAGTCCAGTAGAGGTTATAATATTTATAGCAGTAGTATTAGCTTTATTATTAACAGTAATTGTTATAAACTTAGCAGAAAGAAGAATTCCTGTTCAGTATGCAGGAAAAGCAGTTGGCAGAAAGGTTGTTAAAGGCCAATCTACACATATTCCAGTAAGCTTAAACTCTTCAGGAGTTATGGCAATAATATTTGCTATGTCAGTTATGGCAACTCCTGCGACTATAGCTCAAATATGGCCAAATTCTTCTTTCGCAAAATTTGTTACAGGAAGTCCATGGAGCATATTCAGTGAGAAATCCTATAAGTATGCAATAGCATATTTTGTTCTAATTTTATTCTTTGCTTGGTTCTATACCTTAATTACATTTAAGCCAGAAGAAATGGCAGAGAATATGAATAAGTCATCAGGATTTATACCAGGAATAAGACCAGGAGAAAAAACTGCAACATATTTAGAAAAAATATTAACTAGAATAGCTATATTAGGTGGGACTTTTGCGGCTATAATTGCAGTAGTGCCAATATTAGCTGGGGCATATAGTAATTTTAAGGGAGTTACTTTTGGAGGTACTAGTTTGTTGATAATGGTTAGTGTTTCTATCGAAACAATGAAACAACTAGAATCACAATTAGTTATGAGACATTACCAAGGGTTCCTTAAATAAAATATTATTTTGGAGTTGATACTAGTGAAAATAATTTTATTAGGTCCTCCGGGAGCCGGAAAAGGAACACAAGCTAAATCAATAAGCAATAACTACTCCATACCGCATATATCCACTGGAGATATCTTTAGGAAGAATATTTCTGAAAGAACGCCTCTAGGAATCGAAGCTAAGAAGTATATTGATAGAGGGCACTTAGTGCCTGATGAATTAACCATAGATATTGTAAAGGATAGGTTAATTGAAAAAGACTGTGATAATGGTTTTTTATTAGATGGCTATCCAAGAACTGTAAATCAAGCTGAAGCCTTGGAGATCATGCTTAAAGAAAGAGGAGAAAAACTTGATACAGCTTTATTAATAAAAGTTCCTAAAGAGTTTATTATTGATAGAATGACAGGGCGAAGAGTATGTACTACTTGTGGAGCTAGTTATCATATAAAATATAATCCAACTAAAATTGCAGGTAAATGCGATATTTGTGGAAACTTTGTGATACAAAGAGATGATGATACTGAGGAAACAGTTGTAGAACGTCTTGATATCTATGATGCTCAAACCCAGCCTCTTATAGAGTATTATACAAATAAAAATCTATTATCAGAGGTTGATGGAACTCAAGCTATTAATGATGTTTTTAAGAATATCTGTGGTATCTTAGGAGCGATAAATAGTGATAATAATTAAAAGTGATATGGAATTAACATATATGAAAGATGCAGGTAGAGTTGTTGCTGAGACCCTTGCAATGATTGAAAAGGTAATAAAACCTGGAATAACCACTGCAGAAATTGATAAGTTAGCTGAAACGTTCATAAGATCACATGGTGCAATACCATCTTTCAAAGGTTATGGTGGTTTTCCGGCTTCCATATGCGCATCAGTTAATGATGTAGTAATTCATGGAATACCTAGTAATAGGATATTAAAAGACGGAGACATTATTAGTATTGATTGTGGTGCAATACTTAATGGATATCATGGAGATGCAGCAAGAACTTTTCCAGTAGGAAATATATCTAACGAAGCACAAAAGCTTATTGAAGTAACAAGAGAAAGTTTCTTTAAGGCTGTGGAGAAAGCTGTAGTTGGTAATAGACTTACAGACATCTCATCAGCAGTGCAAAAGCATGCTGAGAGTATGGGATACTCCGTGGTTAGGGATTTTGTAGGCCATGGTATTGGCAAGTCAATGCATGAAGATCCACAGGTACCTAATTATGGTGTTGCTGGCAAAGGACCTAAGCTAGTCCATGGTATGGTACTTGCAATTGAACCTATGATTAATATGGGTAGTTATAAAGTAAAAATTAAACCAGATGGATGGACAGTAGTTACAGGTGATGGTAGTCTTTCAGCACATTATGAAAACACTGTAGCGATAACAACTAATGGTCCTGAAATACTAACTTTGAGCTAATGAGGTGACTAGGGTGGATGATAACAGCCTTATAGGTAAGGTAGTACATTCTAAATCAGGTAGGGATAAAAATAGATGTTTTATAATAGTTGGTATAATTGATACTAATTATGTCTATATTTCAGACGGAGACCTTAGAAAAATTGAAAAGCCCAAGAAGAAGAGAATTAAACATTTAGTTTTCACGGATATTGTGGCTGAAGAAATTAAAGATTTACTTTTAAGCTGTGAAAAAGTTAGTAATTCTAAGATTGTGAAGTTTTTGCAGGTTGAGGATAAAATTGAGGAGGTTTGATTACCTTATGTCAAAAGATGATGTTATTGAAATGCAAGGGGTAGTATTAGAATCGCTACCAAATGCAATGTTTCAAGTTGAGCTAGAGAGTGGGCATAAAATTTTAGCACATATCTCAGGAAAATTAAGAATGAATTTTATAAGAATTTTGCCAGGCGATAAGGTTACAGTAGAGCTTTCTCCATATGATTTGACGCGTGGGAGAATAACTTGGAGAGATAAGTAATAAGGAGGGTTAGCCATGAAGGTAAGACCATCAGTTAAACCTATATGTGAAAAATGTAAAGTTATAAAGAGAAAAGGAAGAGTAATGGTTATCTGTGAAAATCCTAAACATAAACAAAAACAAGGCTAATAAATAAGTAGATATACTTAGGAGGTGTAAGTTGTAGATGGCAAGAATAGCAGGTGTTGACCTACCAAGAGAAAAGAGAGTTGAGATAGGTCTAACTTATATATTTGGTATTGGATTACCAAAATCACACGAAATACTTGAAGCTACAGGCATAAATCCTGATACAAGAATTAAGGATTTAACTGAAGAAGAAGTTAACGCATTAAGAGATTATATAAATAAAAGCATACTTGTTGAAGGTGACTTAAGAAGAAAAGTTGCTCTAGACATAAAAAGACTTATGGAAGTTGGATGCTACAGAGGTATTAGACATAGAAGAGGACTTCCAGTAAGAGGACAAAAGACTAAAACTAATGCTAGAACAAGAAAAGGCCCTAAAAAAACAATGGCTGGTAAGAAGAAATAGTAAGGAGGGAATACAATGGCTCAAAAAGTTAAAAGAAGTAGAAGAAAAAAAGAAAGAAAAAATGTTGAGCACGGTGCTGCACACATTAAATCTACTTTCAACAATTCCATCGTTACACTTACTGACGCAGCAGGAAATGCATTGTCATGGGCAAGTGCAGGTGGATTAGGATTTAGAGGATCAAGAAAAAGTACTCCATTCGCAGCACAAATGGCAGCTGAAACAGCAGCTAAAGCAGCTATGGAGCATGGATTAAAAAGCGTTGAAGTTTACGTTAAAGGACCAGGTGCAGGAAGAGAAGCAGCTATAAGATCATTACAAGCTGCAGGATTAGAAGTTACTTTAATTAAAGACGTAACTCCAATTCCTCACAATGGATGTAGACCACCAAAAAGAAGAAGAGTTTAATTAACAGGAGGTGTAATTAATGGCAAGATATACTGGAGCTAGTTGCAGAATATGCAGAAGAGAAGGCCTAAAGCTTTTCCTTAAAGGTGACAGATGTTTCACTGAGAAGTGTGCATTCACAAGAAGAGGATATGCACCAGGACAACACGGACAAAGCAGAAAGAAATTATCTAACTATGGAACACAATTAAGAGAAAAACAAAAAGCTAGAAGAATATATGGAGTTCTTGAAGGTCAATTCAGAAGAACTTATGAAATAGCTGAAAGACAAAAGGGAATTACAGGTGAGAACTTATTAAGACTTTTAGAATTAAGACTTGATAACGTTGTTTACAGATTAGGATATGGTAGCTCAAGAACTGAGTCTAGACAATTAGTTAACCATGGACATTTCTTAATTAATGGCAAAAAGGTTGACATTGCATCATATACAGTACAAGTGGGAGATGTAATATCAGTTAGAGAAAAAAGCAGAGCTTCTGAGAAATTTAAAGTATTTGCTGAGAATCCAAAAACTTTACCTAACTGGTTACAAGGAGATGTAGCAACATTCGAAGGAAAAGTTGTTTCATTACCTGCTAGAGAAGATATAGATGTTCCTGTAAACGAAACATTAATCGTTGAGTTATACAGTAAATAGTCAATAATTTAATCAGTTGCCCTCAATATAAAAAAACCACTTAATATAAAAGGAGGGTTATATATGTTAGAAATAGAAAAGCCAAGAATAGAATGTGTAGAAACCGCTGAAAATGGTACATATGGCAAGTTTGTTGTTGAGCCATTAGAAAGAGGTTATGGTATAACTTTAGGTAATGCATTAAGAAGAATTCTTCTTTCTTCATTACCTGGAGTTGCTGCTAATTCCATTAAAATAGATGGTGTTCTTCATGAATTTTCAACTATATATGGAGTGAAAGAAGATGTTGCTGAACTAATTCTTAACATTAAGGGCTTAGCCTTAAAAATGAATGGAGAAGGTTCAAGAACAGTATATATAGATGCACAAGGACCTGGAGAGGTTACTGGTGCTGATATTAGAACTGACGGTGATGTAGAAGTTGTTAATAAAGATATCCATATTGCCACTTTAGATGATGATGGAAAGTTATATATGGAAATCAATGTTAATAAAGGCAGAGGTTATGTGTCTCAGAGCAAAAATAAAACTGAAGACAAACCTATTGCAACAATCCCTGTAGATTCAATATATACTCCGGTTAAAAAAGTTAACTATACAGTTGAAAATACAAGAGTAGGACAAATTACAGATTATGACAAATTAACTATAGAAATTTGGACAAATGGAACTATTAGACCTGATGAAGCTATTGGTTTATCGGCTAAGATTCTAATCGAACACTTTAAATTATTTATGACATTGACAGATCATGCTGATGATGTTGAAATAATGGTTGAAAAAGAAGAAGATAAGAAAGAAAAAGTTCTAGAAATGACTATAGAAGAACTTGACCTTTCTGTTAGAAGCTTTAATTGTTTAAAGAGAGCTGGTATAAATACAGTTCAAGAGTTAACAGAGAGATCAATGGATGACATGATGAAAGTTAGAAACTTAGGAAAGAAATCTCTTGAAGAGGTTGAACAAAAACTTGAAGCTTTAGGTTTATCCTTTAAACCAAGCGAGGAGTAAGGAGGTATAGACATGGCACAGCAACGTAAGTTAGGACGTCCAACTGACCAAAGAATCGCAATGCTTAGAAATCTTACAACTAGTTTTTTAAAGCATGGTAAAATAGAAACTACTGTAACTAGAGCAAAAGAAACTAAAAGGTTAGCTGAGAAAATGATAACTCTTGCAAAAAGAGGAGATCTTCATGCAAGAAGACAAGTGCTTGCATTTGTTACAGAAGAAGAAGTTGTTAAAAACTTATTCGAAAACATAGCTCCAAAGTATGCTGACAGAAATGGTGGATACACTAGAATTATGAAAGTGGGACCAAGAAGAGGCGACGGAGCAGAAGTTGTTATATTAGAATTAGTATAGTAATTAAAGGGGATTAAGTAAGCCTAACTTAGTCCCCATTTTGCTATAATTTAAAGCCTTAAGAAAATCATATCTATTTTATAGTTATTAAGGCAAAATTTTTAGGTTCCATATAAATAAGTTTATTAATTAAAAATAGTTTGCACATAAATAAGTGTGTGAAACTACTTTTTATGGAGGGATAAATGAAGTGAGTAAAAATGATTATATTGAAAATAAATCCCCTCAAAAACTAATGGAGAACAGTTCTGATATAAAGGAGATAATTAGTGAAGAATTAAGATTTAGTTATCCTCCTGATAGTGAAGGAAATAGTAAAGTTGCCATAGATGGAGTGAATATAACTATAAATAAGGGTGAGTTTGTAGTTATTTTAGGACATAATGGGTCAGGAAAATCTACTTTTGCAAAGCATATTAATGCACTACTAACTCCTACAGAAGGAAAGCTATTTGTGTCAGGGTATGATACAAGTAAAGAAGAGAATATTTGGAGTGTTAGAAACAAAGCTGGCATGGTGTTTCAAAATCCTGATAATCAGATTGTAGCTACAATTGTAGAAGAAGATGTAGCTTTTGGACCAGAAAATTTAGGTGTTGAACCATCAGAAATAAGAAGAAGAGTAGATGAATCATTAAAAAAAGTTAATATGTATAAATATAAAAATCATGGGCCACATTTATTGTCTGGAGGACAAAAGCAAAGGGTAGCTATTGCTGGAATATTGGCTATGAGACCAGAATGTATAGTACTAGATGAGCCTACTGCTATGCTAGATCCTTCTGGAAGAAAAGAAGTTATTAAAACAATTACTGAATTGAATAAAAAGTATGGTATAACTATAGTTCTTATAACTCATTATATGGAAGAAGCTGTGGAAGCAGATAGAATATATGTTATGGATTCAGGAAAAGTTGTAATTGAAGGTAAACCTAAGGACGTTTTTAAGCAAGTAGAAACTATGAAAAACTTAGGTTTAGATGTTCCACAGATGACAGAGCTAGCATATGAATTAAGCAAGAGTGGGATTCATATTAAGGAAGATATATTAACTATAGATGAGATGGTGAATGAATTATGTCAATTAAGATAGAAAACTTAACTCATGTATATATGGAAAAGACTCCTTTTGAAAAGAGAGCCTTAGATAACATTAATGTTCAAATAAATGACGGTGACTTTGTAGCCTTAATTGGACACACTGGTTCAGGAAAGTCTACTCTTATTCAACATATGAATGGACTATTAAAGCCCACCAGAGGAAAAATCATAGTAGATAATGTAGACATTACTGCATCTGGAGTAAAGCTTTCTGACATAAGAAAAAAGGTTGGCCTCGTATTTCAATATGCTGAATATCAGCTTTTTGAGGAAACGATAGAAAAAGATATTGCCTTTGGACCTAAAAACTTGGGATTATCTGAGGATCAGATAAAAGAAAGAGTTATAAGGGCCATGAATATAGTTGGATTAGACTACGAAAAATACAGGAATAAATCACCTTTTGAATTAAGTGGCGGTCAAAAAAGAAGAGTAGCTATTGCAGGTGTGGTAGCTATGGAGCCTAAAATATTGATACTAGATGAACCTACTGCTGGATTAGACCCAAAAGGCAGAGATGAAATTCTTGGTCAAATTGCAGCATTACATAAGGCTTATGATATGACAATAATATTAGTTTCGCATAGTATGGAGGATGTTGCTAAAGTATCTAATAGAATTTTAGTTATGGATAATGGACAATGCATTTTAGATGGTCCACCAGAGAAAATTTTCAAAGAAATTAGCACTCTTGAAAGTGTGGGTCTTGCGGTTCCTAAAGTCACTTATTTAATAAGAGAGCTTAATGCAAAGGGATTTAACCTTCCAGATAATATTTTCACGTTAGAACAAGCTAAAAAGGAAATACTTAGAGTTTTAAAAGGTTAACAGATATACCTTTGGGTGAACTTTGGAGGCGTAGATATGATTAAAGATATTACAATAGGTCAGTATGTCCCTGGTGATTCTTTTGTACACAAACTAGACTCAAGAGTTAAAATAATGTTATCAATGTTATTTATTATAGACTTATTTTTGATTAAGAATTTTCAGGGGTATATTTTTATACTTTTATTTACAGCATTAGCTATAGTTATTTCTAAAATCCAATTAAGATATATTTATAAGGGATTAAAACCTATATTTGTACTAATGTTAATTACAGCTCTTTTTAATGTGTTTTTAACAAAAGGTGAAACCATACTGTTTCAACTTGGGTTTTTAAAAGTATATAAAGAGGGGCTTATTCTGGCACTGTTTATGGTGTTAAGATTAACATTTTTAATTATAGGAACATCTTTATTAACTCTTACAACCTCACCAATTGAACTTACTGATGGAATAGAAAAGTTACTAAATCCGTACAGAAAAATTGGAGTACCTGCCCATGAACTTGCAATGATGATGACTATTGCCCTAAGATTTATACCAACTTTAATGGATGAAACTGATAAAATAATGAAGGCGCAAAAAGCAAGAGGGGCAGATTTTGAAAGTGGAAATATTGTTCAAAGAGCAAAGAACCTAATTCCACTGCTAGTTCCTTTATTTATCAGTTCTTTTAGAAGAGCTGATGAGCTAGCTATGGCTATGGAAGCAAGATGCTATAGAGGTGGAGAAGGAAGAACAAGAATGAAGGTGTTGAAGCTAACCAACAAAGATACTGTAGCTATAATTTCCTTTATAATTCTTACTATAATTATAATTTTTATGAGATTTTAGCCTAAGTTATCTATAGTACAGGGGTAAGGTTAATTAGGTACATTATTATTTAATTTACAAAAAGTATATAAATTAAGGTTACTAATTTAGCATACCTAATGCAAGGAGTATAGAGATTTTGCAATGAGAAATATTAAGTTAGTGTTAGAATATGATGGAACTAATTATGCAGGCTGGCAAAGGCAGAAGGAATTCTTAACTATACAGGGTATAGTAGAAGAAGCTATTCACAAACTTACCGGTGAGGAATTAAATATTATTGGTTGTAGTAGAACGGATAGTAAGGTTCATGCTAGAGCCTATGTATGCAATTTTGTTACTTCAAGTAGAATACCAGCTGCAAAATTTAGAGAAGCATTGAATGATAAATTACCAGAAGATATTGTGGTAATAGAATCTAGTGAGGTTGATGAAAACTTTCATTCTAGATATCACAGCAAGGGTAAGATGTATTGCTATACTATTTATAATTCACCAGTAAGAAGTGCTATAGATAGAAATTATGTATATCACCATAAAGGAAACTTAAATATTGAGTTTATGGAAGAGGCAAGTTCATACTTTTTAGGAACCCATGACTTTTCTGCTTTTCGAAAATTAGGAAGTTCAGTGAAGAGTACAACTAGAACTATACATGATTTAAGGATTGAGAAAATAGGAGACTATATAAGAATTTACATCTCTGCTGATGGGTTTTTATATAATATGGCAAGAATAATAGTAGGAACCTTAGTTGAGGTTGGTTCAGGAAAAATTCATCCATCTTCTATAAATGAAATTATTAAATCAAAAGATAGAACTAAAGCAGGAAAATCATTGCCACCACAAGGGTTAACTCTTGTGGAAGTATATTATTAAGATAAAATATATATGTTTCTGCATAGAAAATGTATTTTATATAGTATCATAAATTTCTTCTAACTCATGGATTAATAATATTTTTAATAATTGACACACGTGGCAAATTGTATTATAATATTCATGTTTGTATAAGAAATAAACTTGTGTATAAGATCCACTAGCCCCGGGTCTTTAGCATAGAATGGACACTGTTAAATATCAGGGAGGGAAAAAAATGAAATCATACTTAGCAAAGAAAAATGAAGTTCAAAAAAAATGGTATGTAGTAGACGTTGAAGGAATGACTTTAGGAAGAGCTGCAAGCCAAATAGCTTCAATATTAAGAGGAAAAAATAAACCAGAATTTACACCAAACGTTGATACTGGAGATTTCGTTATCGTTGTTAATGCAGAAAAAATTGTTTTAACTGGTAAGAAATTAGATCAAAAAATGTTAAGACATCACTCACTATATCCAGGTGGATTAAAAGAAACTCCATACAGAGAAGCTATAGCAAAAAAACCAGAATTCGTATTTGAAGAAGCTGTAAGAAGAATGCTTCCAAAAGGAGTTTTAGGAAGACAAATGCTTAAGAAATTAACTGTTTACAGAGGACCAGAGCATAAGAATCAAGCTCAAAATCCAGAAGTATTAGAGTTAAAATACTAGTGAGTATTGGAAGGAGGAATTAACATGGCAAAGGTTCAATTTTATGGAACAGGTAGAAGAAAAAAATCAGTTGCAAGAGTAAGACTTGTACCAGGTGAAGGTAAAGTTGTTATAAATAATAGAGATAGCGAAACTTACTTTGGATTAGAAACTTTAAGAGTAATAGTTAACCAACCATTAGTTTTAACTGGAACTAAAGATAAATTCGACGTACTAGTTAACGTACATGGTGGTGGATACACAGGTCAAGCTGGAGCTATAAGACATGGTATTTCAAGAGCTTTATTAAAAGCTGATGAAAACTTAAGACCAGAACTTAAAAAAGCTGGATTCTTAACAAGAGACCCAAGAATGAAAGAAAGAAAGAAATACGGTCTTAAAAAAGCAAGAAGAGCTTCTCAGTTCTCAAAAAGATAGTATTTACAAACTACTTTCACAAGTATGTTCAATATTGCCTAAGGGTAATGAGATACATAAAGAGAGTACATACAAAAGTATGTACTCTTTTTTATTTGATAATAAGACAAGCTTTTTAGTCAGAATAATATATTTCAATTAAAAAGACTTGACAGAACATTAATAGTATGTGTAAAAATATACTTTTAGGCTATATTTATAACTGTATGATGAGGTATTAAGATATATACATATTAAATAATTATAATATTTTATAACTAGGAGGTAGCTTATGGACGTCGTATTATTGCTTATAAGCCTTTTTGGAGGATTAGGTATATTCTTATACGGTATGAAAATGATGGGGGATGGACTTGAGAATGCCGCAGGAGATAAATTAAAGGGAATATTTGATAAAATAACTTCAAATCCAGTGAAAGGTATTTTAACTGGTGCAATAGTTACTGCTGTAATACAAAGTAGTAGTGCAACAACAGTAATGGTTGTAGGGTTTGTTAATGCTGGCCTTATGAATTTATTTCAAGCAGCGGCTGTAATAATGGGGGCTAATATTGGTACTACAATAACAGCACAAATAATATCCTTTAAATTTGATGCGATAGCTCCACTATTCTTAGCTATAGGAGCAGCTATGGTGCTTTTTGCAAAAAATAGAAAAGCTCGTGAGATAGGAAACATAGTGTTAGGTTTTGGTATTTTATTCTTGGGATTAGAGTTAATGTCTGCAGCAATGTCACCATTAGCAGAATCTGATTTCTTTAAGAACTTAATTATAAGATTAAAGGGTCATACTATTCTTGGACTTTTACTTGGTATGGTAATGACTGCAGTAATTCAAAGTTCCTCAGCATCGACAGGAATACTTGTAGCGTTAGCATCAACGGGTTCTCTACCTTTTGAAATAGCAGTTCCAATTTTATTCGGATGTAACATAGGAACTTGTGTAACCGCATTAATCGCAAGTATAGGAACTTCAAAAACTGCAAGAAAAGCAGCTTTAATACATCTATTTTTTAACGTTATAGGTTCATTAATGTTTATTCCATTTGTAGGCCAATTTACAGCTCTAGTTACATGGATAAGTCCAGGAACTACAGGTGCTGATGTACAAAGACAAATTGCTAATGCCCATACTATATTCAATATTATAAATACATTTATATTGGTTTGGTTTATCAAGTATTTAGTTGCCCTTGTAAATTTCATAATCCCTGGTGATGATGAGCGTGAAGAGATGGGATTAAAGTATATTGATGAAAGACTGTTAGAGACACCTGTAATAGCATTTGGTCAAACTACTAATGAGATCATAAGGATGGCTACAAAAGCTAAGGAAAACTTAGAACTTGCAATGAAAGGCTTTAATGAAAATAGTGATACTCTAATAAAGAAAGCTTATGAAAATGAGAGGTTAATAAACTTATTAGATAATGATATAACTAAGTTCTTAGTAAAACTATCAAACTCTGAACTTGGTGAAGAACAAAAATCTTTAGTTGGAGCATATTTCCATGCTGTTAATGATATTGAACGTATAGGTGATCACGCTGAAAATATTGCAGATTTAGCAAGTGAAAAGATCACAAAAGGACTTCAGTTTTCTGAAGAAGCTATGAAAGAACTAATGGGAATGTATAACTATACTATAAATTCCTTAGAGCTTAGCATAGAGTGCTTTAAAGAGTTTAATAAGGAAAAGGCTTCTAGTGTTAGAGGCATAGAAGAAAGAATTGATAGTCTAGAAAAAGAACTAAGAAATTCTCACATAAATAGACTTAATGCAGGGGTTTGTAATGCCACTGTAGGAACAATATTTCTTGATATAATTAGCAACTTTGAGAGAATAGGGGACCACGCAGTGAATATAGCAGAGATAATTACAGAAGCTTAGTTTTAAGGAAATATTGTCATAAGCTTAATTATTGAGGCATAAATAGGATTTTAAAGAAACTGTATCATAGTGCACAAGTATGCATGGTGAGCAGTTTCTTTTTTTATATAAAAAAATAGAACTAGTTAAGTTAAGGGCTTAAAGTATCCAATTACTTTTAACTATAGGGCCCTATGATGAGATTTTTATTTATTCATATCCAAAAACCTTAAGAGAACCAGGGTAGCGCTCAGATATAAGCTAAGGTTTAACTTTAGTTCCCTATAGCAAAGCTTGTGCTTGTATAAAAAGAAAACTTCAGTAGACATAGTTTTAACTTTTACAAAATATAAAATTATTTACAAGATAATAAATTAAAGTGAAGCTATATTTTCTTGATTCTGGCGATAACTTATAAAAACATTTATTTGCTTAACTTGAGGTTATAATTATACTATTTGAAATTAGAAAAGGCTGATTTAAAACAGTTTGTATGAAGTTTGGGTTGAGTCAACCTTTATACACTTCTCTTGTAGTAGTAAGAAGTAGTAATACTTAAAATTCTATGTAACAATTTTAAAAACTATATTTACAACTTTCACCAGAAATGATATCATAGCAATATAAGTGATATTGATTATCAATATCATAAAGTTAGGATTTAAATATTTTTAGCATATATGTTTTATAAGTGAAGATATATTTTAAAGTTCATCAAGAGATTCTTATATGAAATCACTTTATTAATATTAAATGATATTAATGTATAAGCTGGGAAAGTTTAATTTTCATTAGAGCACATATAGTAAAAAGTATAGAGTTATTATTTTAAATAGAAAGTTTTTATAAAGAAATAAATTATATACATATTACCTATAAGTTAATAGAGGAGAGAGTTTAATGAGTGTAGTTATTATTGGTGGACATGAGAGAATGGAAAGAATTTACATAAGTACAGGTGAAAAACATGGATGCAAGGTTAAGGTTTTCACTAAAATGCCAAGCGATTTAGGAAGAAGGATAGGAAACCCTGATTATATTGTGATGTTTACAGATGTAGCTTCACATAAGTTAGTGCTTTCAACATTAAAGATATCAAAGAAAAAGAATATACCAAGTTTTAGACTTCACAATAGTAGTCTTCAGACCTTAGAGAATGCCTTAACAGAAATAAAAGAGTTAAAGCATTAATAAAATGTAGACAAGTTGAATAGATATAATTACAGAACAATATTTGTAGGGTGGGTGTATGATTAAAAATAAAAGATTGTTTGTAATTTTATCAGTAGTAATATTAGCATTAAGCCTAATATTTACTATTAATTTTAAGTCTTTTTTATCTGTATTCGAAGATAGTACCACGAGGGTTATTTTAATTGATCCAGGTCATGGTGGAATTGATGGAGGGGCATGCTCTAGTGATGGAGTGTGTGAGAAGAATATTAATTTAAGTATTTCTTTAAAGCTAGATGAATTGCTAAAAAAGGATGGATATAAGGTTGTTTTAACTAGGTATGAGGATAGCGGGCTATATACAGAGGGTAAATCAGTTAGAGATAAGAAAATTGAGGACCTTAACAAACGTGTGGCAATGAAAAAGGATACTGAATGTGATTTATTTGTTAGTATACACTTAAATAAGTTCCCACAAGCTGATTGCAAGGGTGCACAGGTGTGGTATTCAAGACATGAAGATAGTATGAACTTTGCAAACTTAGTCCAAGAAAATTTAATAACTGACTTGGACCCATCCAATAAAAGAAAAGCTAAGCCAGCTGAAACACACTATAAGGTACTAAGGTCCAATGATACCATGCCAGGGGTCATTGTAGAATGTGGATTTTTAAGCAATAACGAAGAGGCAAAGAAGTTAAGTACAGATGAATATCAAACTAAAATTGCCGAATCTTTATATAAATCTATAAGCATGTACTTCAAAAACGGAGAAAACTAGAGGAAATAGTCTACTTATCTTGTATAAAGTAGACTTTTTTTTATATTTGAGTATATAAGCCTTTTGAAATAAGTTAGTCCATATGGTATTATGATATTGGCAATGGATTAGTCCATTAATCCAAATACTTGGGAGGTGCTAAGGTGAACATTATATTAGATAAAAAAAGTGGTGTGCCACTATATATTCAAGTAAAAAAACAGATAATGGACCTTATAAAAGAAGGTGCTCTCAAGGTTGGAAACAAGATGCCAACTGAGCGAGAATTATCTCAAGAGCTTAAGGTAAGTAGAAATACAATTAGTGCTGCTTATAAGGAACTTGAATTGAATGGAGTTTTAAGATCCATTCAAGGCAAAGGAACCTTTGTAGCAGAAGAAGTAGTTTCTTGGAAAAGTCAAGACAGCCAAAAGAAAATAACAAAACTAGTGGACCTTGCCTTTGAGGAAGCTTTGGAAATAGGAATTGAAGCCGATGATTTCTTAGAGATAGTTACAAATAGAGTTAAGGAAAAGAAACAATTGATGGATAAGATAACTGCTGCCTTTGTTGAGTGCAATATAGAGCAGGCTAGAATGTTTAGCAAGCAGTTAACTAAAACTACCAATATGAATGCAATACCATTAACTGTAGGTGACCTTGAGAATATAAATGATGAAATTAAAGACAAGCTACAAAAGTGTCAAGTAGTTATTGCCACTTTTAATCATGTAAATGAAGTAAATAATCTTTTAAGGGATTATGACAAAGAAGTTTTAGGAATTGCAATTAACCCAAATTTAGAGTCCATAGTAAAAATTGCTAGACATCCTTCAGATACAAAATTTGCATTTATTTGTTTATCTGAGGAGTTTATATTTAAAATTAAAGCTGCTTTAGAAAATGCAGGGTTGGATGATTTGCCAGTAGAGTACTTCAATGAAACTGATGAAGAAAAACTAGGAAGTTTAATTGATAACTCTGATGTATTGATTGTTACACCAGGTAGATATAAGGACGTATGTAAGCTAAATAAAGAGAACAAAGAAATTATAGAGTTTTCTTATAGCTTAGATGAAGGTTCTGTTAAAGCGCTTAAATCAAAAATCATAGAAATAAGATACCAAAAAAATTACATTTAATTGTTTAGGAGGCTTTTTAAAATGGAAAAAAAGACTTTAGTTCTTGGAGTTATTGGAGCAGACTGTCATGCAGTTGGTAACAAAATATTAGACTATGCTCTAACTGAGGCAGGATTTAATGTTATCAACATTGGAGTTTTATCACCACAAGAGGACTTCATAAATGCAGCAGTTGAGACTAATGCAGATGCAATCGTGGTTTCTTCACTATATGGTCATGGTGAGATAGACTGTAGAGGACTTAGAGAAAAATGTGATGAGGCAGGATTAAAAGGTATAAAGCTATATGTTGGAGGAAACATAGTTGTAGGTAAACAAAACTGGGAAGAAGTTAAAGAAAGATTCGTAGCAATGGGCTTTGACAGAGTTTACCCACCAGGAACTACTTTAGAAACAACAATTCATGATTTAAAAGAGGATCTTTGTTAATAAAGGGAAAAACTCAAAGCTTTGCAAGAAGTGTAGCTTTGTTAGTTCCCTAAGGCTACTTAAGAGAAAAGTTAAATCTTAATCTTTAGAGCCTATATTAAAAGCAACTGGAGTGATTTAGGTGAATGCTTATTTACTTTTAGACTTTGGAAGTACCTATACAAAGCTTACAGCAGTGGATATTGACAATGAAGAAATATTAGCTACTGCAAAAGATATCACCACCATTGAAGATGATATCATGATAGGTTTTAACAAGGCCTATGAAAAATTAGAAAAACAACTTGAAGGAAAAGATGTAAACTTTGTTAAAAAGCTTGCGTGTTCTTCAGCAGCTGGAGGACTAAAAATGGTTGCTATTGGACTAGTTCCAGAGCTTACAGCAGAGGCTGCAAAAAGAGCTGCACTAGGTGCTGGGGCAAGAGTGTTAAAGGTTTACAGTTATGAACTTACTAAGGATGAAATTGAGGAAATTAGAAATTCCGATTTAGATATAGTACTTCTAGCTGGAGGAACTAATGGAGGAAATAAACAGTGCATTCTACACAATGCAAAGATGCTTGTAGAAGGAAATGTTAATCTTCCAGTAGTAGTGGCAGGAAATAAAAGTGCCAATGATGAAATAAGAGAACTTTTTAAAGAAGCAGGATTTTATTTCAGCATAACTCAAAATGTTATGCCACAGCTTAACACCTTAAATGTTGAGCCAGCTAGGGAAGAAATTAGAAAAGTATTTATGGAAAAGATTACTGATGCTAAGGGACTTTCTAATGCGGAAAGTTTTGTCAATGGTATACTTATGCCAACTCCTGCAGCAGTGTTAAAGGCTGCTAGGGTGTTAAGTGAGGGCAGTGATGAGGAAGAAGGCATTGGAGACTTAGTTATAATTGATATAGGGGGAGCTACTACAGATGTTCACTCTATAGCAGTAGGTGAACCAACCAAGCCTGGAGTTAATATGAAAGGCCTAGAAGAACCCTATGCTAAGAGAACTGTTGAAGGAGATCTTGGAATGAGATATTCAGCAGTATCCTTGTGGGAAGCAGCAGGAAGTAGAAAGCTTAGAGCATATCTTAAAGATGAGAAAAGAAGCATCAATTTAGAAGAAAAGTGCAGATATAGAAATGAAAATATAAGAATGGTACCTGCAACTGAGGAAGATGTTAAGTTTGATGAAGCAATGGCTAAAGTTGCTACAGAACTTTCAATGGAAAGACATTGTGGAACTATAGAGAGTATATACACACCAATGGGTGCTGTTTATAATCAAGTTGGAAAAGACTTAATGGAAATTAAATATATGATTGGTACCGGTGGAGTTCTTGTACATAGTAAAAATCCAGCGGATATCTTAAGGGCAGGAAATTTCAGTAAGGAAAACCCTATATCTTTAAGACCACAACATCCAAATTACTTATTGGATAAAACTTATATATTATCAGCAATGGGCTTGTTAGCTCATGACTATCCTGATAAAGCCGTGAGAATTATGAAAAAATATTTAATTGAAGTGTGTAATCACCAGGAGGGAAATTAAAGTGGAACTTAAAAATAAAAAAATGACTCAAGACGAGTTTTTTAAAGTAAGAGAAGAAGTTTTAGCACAATGGCCTACAGGTAAGGATATTAATCTTGAAGAAGCTATTGAATACAATAAACAAATCCCAGATCACAAAAACTTTGCTAAAAAATTAGTTGCTGCTAAAGAAGCTGGAATAACATTAGCACAACCAAGAGCAGGGGTTGCGTTAATAGATAAGCACATAGAATTACTTAACTATTTACAAGATGAAGGTGGAGCAGATTTACTTCCATCAACAATAGATAGTTACACAAGACAAAATAGATACGAAGAGTGCGAAGTTGGTATTCAAGAAAGTATAAAAGAAGGAAGATCATTATTAAATGGTTTCCCAGGAGTTAACCATGGTGTTAAAGGCTGTAGAAAAGTTTTTGAAGCTGTTAACTTACCTTTAGAGTCAAGACACGGTACTCCAGATGGTAGATTACTTGCAGAAATAACACATGCGTCAGGCTGGACTTCAAATGAAGGTGGCGGTATCTCTTACAATATCCCTTATGCTAAGAGTGTTACATTAGAAAAAACTATTCTTGACTGGCAATACTGTGATAGATTAGTTGGTTTCTATGAAGAACAAGGAATATCTATAAACAGAGAGCCATTCGGACCATTAACTGGTACATTAGTTCCACCAAGTACTTCAAATGCTGTAGCAATAATAGAAGCATTACTTGCAGCTGAGCAAGGAGTTAAAAATATTACTGTTGGATATGGTCAATGCGGTAACTTAATCCAAGACGTAGCGGCTATAAGAGCCTTAGAAGAGCAATGTGATGAGTACTTAAAAGCTCATGGACATATGAATGTATACTTAACAACTGTATTCCATCAGTGGATGGGTGGATTCCCAGCTGATGAAGCTAAAGCTTTCGGAGTAATTTCTACTGGAGCAGCTGCAGCAGCACTTGCAGGAGCTACTAAAGTTATAGTAAAAACTCCACATGAAGCTATTGGTATCCCAACAAAAGAAGCAAATGCTCAAGGAATAAAGGCTACAAAAATGACTTTAAACTTATTACAAGGTCAAAGAATGCCAATGTCTCAAGAGTTAAAGCAAGAAATAGAAATAATTAAAGCTGAAACTAAATGCATGATAGATAAGATTTACGAAGTAGGAAATGGTGACTTAGCAGTAGGAGCTGTTAAAGGTTTTGCTATGGGAATCATAGACGTACCATTTGCGCCAAGCAAATACAATGCTGGTAAAATGATGCCTGCAAGAGATAACAATGGTGCTGTTAGATACTTAAAATTCGGTAATGTACCATTTACAAATGAAATAAAAGCTTACAACATGAGAAAATTAGAGGAAAGAGGTAAGTTCGAAAGTCGTGAGGTTGGATTCCAAATGACAGTTGATGACATCTTTGCTGTAGGAAAAGGTAAGCTAGTAGGAAGACCAGAATAATTTAAATTTGAGAGAATCAAGCTACAAATTAATAATATAATAAAAGTTTGATTCTCTTATAAATATACTAAAGCAATGTTTTAAAAAGGCTTTAAAAATATATAAGCCTTAGGGAACCCAAATAGGTTCAGGGGTAGGCAGCTTAGGCTTTGGTTTCCTATAATATTTATATTACAAAGGAATTTTAAGAAAGTAAGGTGTATTAATAATGAAAATAGTTGATGTGGTATGTTCAGCTGGAAGAACAGGATTTTATTTTGATGATCAAAGAGCTATAAAAAAAGGCGCTGGTCATGATGGATTTACATATGTAGGGGAGCCAGTTACAGAAGGCTTTAGCTCAGTAAGACAAGCTGGGGAGTCTATATCTGTAATGTTAATACTTGAAGATGGTCAAGTAGCTCATGGAGATTGTGCTGCAGTTCAATACTCTGGAGCAGGTGGAAGAGACCCACTATTCCTTGCAAAAGATTTTATACCTGTTATAGAAAATGAAATAGCACCAAAACTTATAGGAAGAGAATTAGAAAGCTTTAAGGCTTTAGCTGAAGAGTTCGACAAAATGAATGTTGGAGGACAAAGACTTCATACTGCAATAAGATATGGAATAACTCAAGCTATTCTTGATGCAGTTGCTAAAGCTAAGAAAGTAACTATGGCTGAAGTTGTTAAAGAAGAATACAACACAGGAGTAGAAATTAAGAGAATTCCTATCTTCACTCAATCTGGAGACGATAGATACATCAATGCTGATAAAATGATTATAAAAGGTGCTGACGTAATGCCACACGCACTAATCAACCATGTTGCTGATAAACTTGGTAACAATGGAGAAAAATTAAAAGACTATGTTAAATGGTTAAGTGATAGAGTTCTTAAATTAAGAACAAGTGAAGATTATAGCCCAGTATTCCACATTGACGTTTATGGAACAATTGGAGCTGCATTCAATTACGATATAAAAGCAATGGCTGATTATATTGCAACTTTAGAAGAAGCTGCTAAACCTTTCAAATTAAGAATTGAAGGACCAATGGACGTTGAGCATAGAGAAAGACAAATGGAAGCACTAAGAGACTTAAGAGTAGAGTTTGAAAACAGAGGCATAAACGTAGAACTTGTTGCAGATGAATGGTGCAACACTTACGAAGACGTTGTATTATTTGCTGATAATAAAGCAGGACACATGCTTCAAATTAAAACTCCAGACTTAGGTGGAGTAAACAATATAATAGAAGCAATATTATATTGCAAAGAAAAAGGAATAGGCGCTTACTGTGGTGGAACATGTAATGAAACAAACAGATCTGCTGAAGTTTGCACTAACATTGCTATGGCTTGTGGAGCAGACCAATGCTTAGCTAAACCAGGTATGGGTGTTGACGAAGGTTACATGATCGTTAATAACGAAATGAATAGAGTAATTGCATTAGTTAACAGAAGAAAATAGTACACCTATGGTGAAATGAAAAGGCGGTTTATTTAAACTGCCTTTTTCCATATATTATTTTGTACAATATTCTCATATATAATGTGATTTATGCAAATAATTTAAAGATGGATAGGGTCATTTTTATCTAATGGAATTTTGGAAGGAGAATTATATAATCCTTTTCAGGCGAGAGTTTATTGCTAAAATTTAAACTTTGGTGTAACGAAGGTGCCTTTGTTTATTTAAATCTCATTCCAAAGTCGTTGAAGAAAATGAACTTATTCATAAATAAATAAAACCCAAAAAAATTAGGGAGGCGTGAAAATGAGACAAATTAATGTTGAAAAAGTAACTGAAGTTGTTAGACAGCTTTGCATAGATGCAAACTACTACTTAGGTGATGATATAAAAAATAGATTAATACAAGCTAGAGAAAAAGAAGATTGGGATATAGCAAAGGGAATATTAGATCAAATAATAGAAAATGCAAATATAGCAAAAAATGAAGATATGCCAATGTGCCAAGACACAGGAGTAACTTGTGTATTCTTAGAAATAGGTCAAGACGTTCATTTTGAAGGTGGAAACCTTGAAGAGGCAATAAATGAAGGAATCAGAAGAGGATACAATGAGGGATTCTTAAGAAAATCAGTAGTTAAGGACCCATTAGATAGAGTTAATACAAAAGACAATACACCAGGAATGATATACTACAATATAGTTCCAGGGGATAAGGTTAAAATAACTGTAGCTCCAAAGGGCTTTGGTTCTGAGAATATGAGTCAATTAAAAATGCTTAAACCATCAGATGGACTTAAGGGAGTTAAGGAGTTTGTATTAAAGGCTGTTAAGGAAGCAGGTCCAAACCCATGCCCACCAATCATTGTTGGGGTAGGAATTGGGGGAACTTTTGATAAGGCAGCAACACTTGCTAAAAAATCCTTAATTAGACCAGTAGAAGAAAGAAACTCAAACCCTTACTATGCAAACTTAGAGGAAGAACTACTACAAGAGATAAACAACTTAGGAATAGGACCACAAGGTTTTGGTGGAAGAACAACAGCTTTAGCTGTAAATATTGAAACTTATCCAACTCACATTGCAGGACTTCCTGTAGCAGTAAATATAAATTGCCATGCTACAAGACATGCAGAAGCAGAGCTTTAATATTAAATAAGGGGGACAATAACCTATGGAAAAAAGAATAACTACACCACTTACAGCAGAAAAGGTTAAAGACTTAAAAGCTGGAGACAGTGTGCTTTTAAGTGGTACAATTTATACTGCAAGAGATGCAGCACACAAAAGATTAGTAGAATTATTAGAAAAAGGTGAAGAACTTCCAATAGATGTTAAGGACTCAGTAATTTATTACGTTGGACCAACTCCAACAAAGCCTGGAATGACTTTTGGTTCAGCTGGTCCAACTACAAGCTATAGAATGGATGCTTACACTCCACAACTATTAGAAAAAGGCTTAAAAGGAATGGTTGGAAAAGGTTTAAGATCACAGCAAGTAGTTGAGTCAATGAAAGAAAACACTGCTGTTTATTTTGCAGCTATAGGTGGAGCTGCGGCTTTAATTGGAAAGTGCGTTAAGGCTTCAGAAATGGTTGCTTATGAGGATTTAGGAGCTGAAGCAATAAGAAAGCTTCAAGTGGAAGACTTACCACTAGTTGTGGTTATAGATAGTGAAGGAAACAACCTTTACGAAATGGGAAAAGAAGCTTATCTACAAAGCAGAAAATAATAAATTTAATTAGTAGTAGTTTAATATTTGTGTAAGGATTTAGTAAACAAGGTAATCATGCCATGTAAACTAAATAATAGGCACTAAGTAGATATTTTTAAGGAAATTAACAATTACTTATAGAGGAAAACTTATAAGTAATTGAACAATTGAAATACTGAGGTGATAATATGGAAATCAATAAGATTTCAAAGGCAGGAACAGTAGAATCAAATGATATATATATTGTTATGATGCCAAACCCTGAGGGTGGAATAGAGCTTGAGCTTGAAAGTATTGTAATGAAACAATTTGGTGAAGAAATAAGAAGAGTAATCCTTGAAACTCTAGAAAATTTAGAAGTTAAAAATGCTATAGTAAAAGCACAGGACAAGGGCGCTCTTGATTACACAATTAAAGCAAGAGTAGAAACTGCTGTTAAGAGAGCACAGTAGGAGGTTTTAAAATGAAAAAATTAAGAAGAACAATGCTTTTCATGCCAGGAAACAATCCAGGGATGCTTCAAAATGCAGGAATTCTAGGTGCAGACTCTATAATTCTAGACCTTGAAGATGCGGTAAGTCTTACAGAAAAAGATAGTGCTAGAATATTAGTTAGAGAAGCTATAAAAAATGTAGATTATAGTGATGTAGAAGTAGTAGTTAGAGTTAATCCATTAACTACTGAATATGCTCGTGAGGATATAAATGTAATTGCAAGAGTAAAGCCAGATGCTCTTATGATTCCAAAAGCTACTGAAGAAGAGCTTATGGAAATTAATTCAATGCTAGATAAAATTGAAGAAGAAGAAGGCTTTGAAAAAGAAAGCATAAAACTTATACCACTAGTAGAAAGTGCTTACGGAGTAGAAAATGTTTATAACATAATTAAAGCTTCTAAAAGAATTGTAGGAATACTACTTGGTGGAGAAGACTTAACTTCTGATTTAGGAATAAAGAGAACTAAAGAAGGAGAGGAAATCTTCTACGCTAGAAATAAGGTAGCTGTAGCTTGCAAAGCAATGAAAGTAGATGCTATTGATACTCCATTTACAGATACTAATGATTTTGAAGGCTTAGAAAAGGACACAAGAAAAGCTAAGTCTCTTGGAATGACAGGAAAAGCTTCTATAAATCCAAGACAAATAGATACAATTCATTCTGTATATGCCCCAACTAAAGAGGAAATAAGACATGCAGAAAGAGTTTTAGAAGCTATGGAAGAAGCTAAAAGAGAAGGTAAGGGAGTGTTTTCTCTAGACGGAAAAATGGTAGATGCTCCAATTATCAATAGAGCTAAAACTACTATAGATCTTGCTAAAGTTCTAGGATTAATTTAGAGTAATTGAAGCTAAACTTTAGAAGATAGATATGAAGAAATTTTATGGCAGATGTGTAATTCAAGTCATATTTAAATTTAGTTGCTTTATAACTGTAAAAATTAATTACTAAATTTAAGAGCACATGTCTGATATGAATAGCAAAAATGCAAATTTGAGGTGAGATTATGAAAAACCTATTAGGAAGAGAACTTCCAGAATATATAGAAGGCTACGGAGATGTTAACCCTTTTGAAGGTGCCTTTAGTAATATGGAAAGCAAGGCAAAACAAGCTGTCATGGTTAAACCAGTAACTCCAGGAGATCAAAAGCTATATAATTCCCTTGAAGAAGTTTTAGATAAAGTAGAACTTAAAGATGGAATTACAATCTCCTTCCATCATCATTTAAGAAATGGAGATCATGTTCTTAACATGGTGGTAGATGCCATTGCAAAAAGAGGAGTTAAAGATATAACTGTAGCAGCAAGTTCCATATTTCCTGTGCATTCACCATTGGTTCAGCATATAGAAAATGGTGTTGTAACTAAAATAGTTGCTAACTATATGTCTGGTCCTGTAGCAAAGGCAGTATCCATGAGAAGATTAAAGTACCCAGCAATAATGCACACTCATGGTGGAAGAGCTAGAGCTATAGAAAGCGGAGACCTACATATCGATATAGCCTTTATTGCATCACCGACCTGTGATGAATATGGTAATATTAGTGGTCTTTTTGGAAAGTCAGCTTGTGGAGCTTTAGGCTATGCAGTGCCAGATGCAGAGTATGCAGACACTGTAGTTGCAATAACTGATAACTTAGTACCATATCCAAACTGTCCAATAGAAATAAATCAAACTTACGTTGATTATGTAGTTAAGGTTGAATCTATTGGAGATCCAAAAGGAATCGTTTCAGGAACAACTCAAATAACTAAAGACCCAATTGGGCTTAAAATAGCAAAAATGGCTACAGACGTAATGATGGCTTCTGGTCTTGTTAAAGAAGATATGTCCTTTCAAACAGGAGCAGGTGGAATATCTCTAGCTGTGGCAGCAGAACTTAGAGAAATAATGAAAAAGCAAGGTATAGTAGGAAGCTTTGCTTCAGGTGGAATCACTGGCTACTTAGTAGATATGTTCAGAGAAGGTTTATTTAGAAACCTATTTGATGTACAATGCTTTGACTTAAAAGCAGTTGAATCCTATGCATCTTCTCATAAACATATGAGAATGTCAGCTTCCATGTATGGAAACCCACACAACAAGGGAGCTTTAGTCAATAACCTTGATATAGTAATTTTAGGAGCTACAGAAATAGATACAAACTTTAACGTAAACGTAACTACAGCTTCTGATGGAACTATAATGGGAGGTTCTGGTGGACATAGTGACACTGCGGCTGGAGCTAAGCTTAGCATTATTGTAACTAAGCTTACAAAGGCAAGACTTCCAATTATAAAGGATAAGGTTACAACTGTGACTACTCCAGGTGAGAGCATAGATGTAATTGTTACTGAAAGAGGAATAGCGGTAAATCCAAGAAGACAGGATTTAATCCAAAAATTAAAAGCTACAAATCTTCCAGTAATGACTATTGAAGAGCTTAAGGAAGTAGCTGAAAAAATCACAGGAACTCCAAAAGCTATAGACTTATCTGATGAGGTTGTAGCAGTTGTAGAATACAGAGATGGAACAGTAATAGATGTAATTAAAAAACCACTATAAACTAAAAATTATAATAAACTGTCTTAGAGAAGTTAGAGATGCAATTGTTGTACTAACTTCTTCAGGACAGTTTTTTTCTTTTCATAAGGCATCTGAAAATAAAACACCATTCATGGTTAAGATTACCTTCCTGTGTTATAATATTACTAATCATTACCTATATTATGTAGTAGTGGACTTTTAATTAGAAAGTTAAAAAGTAAGTAAAAGTTCTAAGGGTGTAATATTCTTAAAGGAGTTTATTAAGAGAGTACCCGTACAAAAGTTAGGAGAGTTAGTGTATGTACAACTTAAATGTAGAAAAAGTTAACTTAAAGAATGAAAAAAATGTTGAAGAAGTTAGAAGCTTTCTAAAAAGCTTTAATTTAGATTTAGATAATGATGTGGATTATACAGTAGTTATAAGACAAGAAGAGGACATTAAGGCTACTTGTTCTAAGGCAAAATCAGTTTTTAAATGTTTTGCTATTAGTGAGGAGTTAAGAGGAGAAGGAGTTACTGCTACTTTAATAAATGCTCTAAATGATAAGTTATTTGAAGAAGGAATGTATCATAGCTTTATTTTTACAAAGCCAGAAAATCTTGAAATCTTTCAAGGGGTTGGCTATAAGGAAGTAGCTAGTGTTAGCAAGGTTACCCTTCTTGAAAATGGAGTATATAACATAGAAAGTTACTTAAACAAACTAGGGAAAAAGTATGATATTTTAGGGGAAAAGCAAAGAGCTGCTATGGTGGTAAATTGTAATCCCTTAACTTTAGGTCATCTTTATTTAATTGAAGAGGCATCAAGAAACTGCGAAGAGCTTTTAGTTTTTGTAGTAGAAGAAAATAAATCTCTATTTCCTTTTGAAGTAAGATATAAGTTAGTTAAAGAAGGAACTAGCCACCTTAGTAATGTAAAGATTATTGAGGGTGGAGAATATATAATTTCCTCAGCAACCTTTCCATCCTACTTTTTAAGAAGGAAAGATCAGGTTTTAGAAGGATATACCTCTTTAGATGCTACTATTTTTGGTAAGCATTTTGCAAATAAATTTAATATAAAGAAAAGATTCGTTGGAAATGAGCCATACTGTGAGGTAACCAGTTCTTATAATAAAGCACTGCATAAGGTACTTCCTAAGTATGGAATAGAAGTAACTGAAGTGTATAGAAAAGAGGAACTAGGGCTTCCAATTAGTGCTTCAAGGGTAAGACGACTTATAAAAGAAGATAATTTGGAGGAAGTAAAAAAAATAGTACCAAAGGTTACTTATGACTTCTTATTAACTGAGGAAGGAAGAGTTATTAGGGAGAGAATCAAGTTATCAGATTCTCCTCATTAACTAGTGATGATATATAATGAAAATAGAACACTGTAAGAAAGAAATTAAGGATTATTATATAAATTGTAAAGAGGAAGAGGTATTTAATAAACTGCTCTATGCACGTGAAGAGAGAGCAGATTTAATAAGAAATTTAAGTGAAAAGTATAAAAAAACTGTTATATGCATAAGAGCAAATTATCCAGGTTTATATAAAATAAATGAAGAGTCTATAAAGATTGTAGCCACCCTACTAGAGGAAGCTAAGGAGGTCTTTAAGGGAAGTATAACTTATGATTTATATAATATTACCTATGAAGGGCCAATCGCTATACTTATAATAGATAAGACTTCAAAGGAAGTGAAAAGGGGAGCTGTTAAAATTGAAGAACTTCATCCTCTAGGAAGGTTAGCTGATATAGATGTGTATGATGAGTTAGGAATTGGAATTAGCAGAGAAGAAGTGCAAATAGCAAGAAGACGATGCTTCCTATGTGAAAATGAAGCACACTCTTGTGTCAGAAGTAAAGCACACAGGTTAGAAGAAATAAAAGACTATATTAATAAAATAGTAGAAGGATACGGTAAGGAATAAATTAGTATTATTTTTGATTTAAGTTGATATTAACTTACAAAAATGTAGAAAAGTGAAGAATTTAAATTTTTTAATTATTTTTGTGAACTTTTATAAAGTTTGTTTCGTATTAATTATATAAAGAGGGGTACAGAGAATGGTGGGTATGAAAAGTGACATGTTACTAGAAGATATTAGGCTGGTTGATAAAGTATTACAAGGTGACATAGAAAGCTTTAATAACCTTGTAAATAAATATGAAGTTATGGTCTTAAGATTTGTATATAATATGATAAAACAAAAGGAAGCAGCAGAAGATATTACTCAAGAGGTTTTTATAACTATTTATAATAAATTAGAAATGTATGACAGAAAGCATAGTTTTTCTAATTGGATATTACAAATTTCAAAAAACAAAACTATTGATTATATTAGAAAAAACAAAAAGGTCTATGAGGGAAATATAGATGAGGCTTATGACTTGTCATCTCAGGATATGTCCCCACAAGAGAGTGCAGAATATAGAGAGGTTAAAAATAGTGTTAAAGAATATATAAAAACTCTTGAAGATACAGATAGGCAGATACTTATGCTAAGGTACACTGAAAATTTAACTTTTACAGACATAGCAGAAATATTAGGACTTACTGAATCTACTGCTAAAAGAAGATATTATAAAATAAGAGAAAACTATAAAAGCTTTTCTAAAAAGTAAGAGAGGTGAGAAAGGTATGAATTGTAATGAGTGCAAAGATAGAATTATTGAGTATATAGATGGCACCTTGTCAGAAGAAATGGATTATGAAATAAAAAAACACCTTTTAGAATGCGAAAGCTGCAGTAAATATTATGAGGAAGAAATTTTAATTGATAAAGCTTTTAATGAAGAGCTTAAACTGGAAAATATGAATTTTAATAGTTCTAGAAATAAAATTATGGCTTCAATCGACAGAGAAAAGTATAACAAGGGAGGACTTAAGATTATGAAAAGAAAAAGCAATTATGGGAAGGGTATTGCAATAGCAGCAGTATTTTTTCTTCTAGGTTTCTTAACACCAATGGCCACAAAATATTTAGGAAGTGGTGCAAATAAAGAATCAGCTTCATTACAAACAAAGCAGGCTACTGATGTTGCAAAACCAAGCAAAAATGAAAGTACTGAAAGTATAGTAAATAATGAAGTAACTAATATAACAAGTGATGCTAAAGTGCAAGATAGAGAAAAAGTAGATAAGTATGATATGACAAAAGTTCCAATGGATACAAAAATAGAGTTCAATTCTACTTGGAAGATTGCTAAAAATTTAGAAGCAACTATAGAAGGCAAAGGAAACAATGCTCAAGAAGAAGGTATAGGTACAATATTTATAAAAGATAAAGATAGTAATACAATGTATAAGTATGCTATTAAAGATGATGGAAAACAAAGCTCACCACTGTTAATAAACTGGTATGATGATGAGAATTTAATAGTTGTTAATGGTTTAGGCTATGGAACATTAATAAATGGCGTAGAAGTTCAGTTGATTAATGTGAAAACTGGAGAAGAATATTTAGTTTATAAAGTTCAAGGAAGCAATGAAAGAATTAAGTCAGTAGTAAGAGAAGGAAATCAGTTAAAAATAACAAAGGCTATGTATGATGATGCTATGAATAGCTATAAGGAACAAGTAGATACACAATAATAGTAATATAAAAGCAATTAAAACCCCGTGAAGCTAAAAAGGAAAGCTTCATGGGGTTTAATCTTAATTAGAAGTAAGTTTTAAAAGCCTTTTGTAGATAACTTCTTAGAAAAAGTCTAACTTATTTATGATAAGTTTTATTAATACTAGAAAAGTCTTAATGGAACCAAGGTAGGTTCTGACATTAGTTCTATGTAGTATAGACTTTCAGGGGTTAAAAAAATTGAATAAATTTATCCATTAGTTATAAGTTCAGTCTCCTAAAAGGTTCCTTAAATTGAGAAAGATATCCATGAATTTAATGAGATAATTTACATATTTAACCTATGGCTTCAATAAATGAGAAACGTTAATAAGGTTAAACTGAGTTGCTTTAATTTGAGTATAAAAGTAAAATTATAAATAAAAGTGTCATAAATATAAAAAATATAGGAATATAAACAACGAGGAAAAATATGCAATAAAATAATTTGGAATTACGTTGCGAAAATGTGTTTTATTAAGTATAATAATTGTATAATCTAGTGAAATTTAAATTTGCCATGTTTTTAAAGTATAATTGAAGAATTTTATTTGGGTGAGAGTTAGTTTTTTCTAAAGTTACTTTAAAAAATAAGATTGTGCATTGTTTAATTCAGTATGAAATACATTTAAGGGGTAGGCGGTTGAGGGAGAATGGGACACATAACGTTTAAGTGTTTAATTACAGTAGCTGCGATTTTGATGATTATAATAGTAGCTTTTTTAACATCGAAGGAGCATACTAAGAAAGAAAAAAATGGTCAAAAAGAAAGTATAGAAGAATAACTTTATCGGAGCTGTTGTTAAATTTTAGTGACAACAGCTCTAATTGTAGCTATCGAATTTATCTTTTGCCTTTTATCGGCCCTTGATGTTTTTGGAGCAGAGAATTTTATTTATAGTTTATCAGTATTTGTTGGGATTTTATCCTTATATCCAACTATACAAACCAGCAGAAAAATGGGGCTTAGGTATAAGAAGATTAGGGAAGTTCTAGGGGATAACTTTTACTTATATTTTAATTGTAAGGATGGCGACAAATATTAAACAATCAATTTAATAAAAAGAAATAAAATTCTCATGTATTTTTAGGGGGATCTTGGGATGAGTTTTATTATAATAATGCTAGTTTTGTTAAATTTATGGGCACTAATTACAAAGGCATCTGTAACACTTGTGTTAGTGGTAGTTGGTCTATCAATTGGTCTTTTTAGAGGTACTAGATCTGAAAAGTTTAGGGATGTATTTAACTTGCACAAATTCTCTTACAAATTAGAAAGTAAGGAAAATAAAGTGGAATTCCTAGGTGCTTTTTTAGTAAGTTTTTTAACATATCAAAGTGATTTTTTTCTCGATAAGTTTTATGTGTTAAATTTTGTTTTGTTCATAGCTTTTGGGCTATTTATGTATAGGTTTTTATTTTTTAATCTTTCAAGTTACTTTAAGAAGATGAATTAAAATTAAACTAAATAAGTTATAAGATAATATTGCTTTAACATGGGGAAATCCAGAAGTTTGAAAGTGGCTTTAAAGGCCGTAGTGAATTTAAAAAGCTCATATTGGGTTAAAAATCAAAAAGAGAGGGGTATATTATGAAAAAAGTATTATCATGTTTGGTATTTATATTCATAGCAATAGGGTGTTTTTATTTTGCGTTTCAGTATGATGTAAGTGCTGCCCTAGGAACAACTCTAACAATAGTTGGAACAATAGCTTTAGGTATAGGAATTTACAGAAGCTGGCGCTGCGGAATTTTTAAGGATGTAGTAGATATTTTATTCCACTTATAAAGTGAAATCGATTTTTGATGAAAACAAGGTTGTAGATGGAGTAATTACAATTAGATTCAAATAAAGAAAATAAAATGTTAAAATAATACCTTAATGTCTCACCTAAATATTAGGTGAGTTTTTTATTATATAAGGAATTCAACTTTTTTATCCGAAAAAGTACCTTAAATGACTTGTATTTACCGTGTTTCAGAGGTGTGCAAAAAGTGTAAGTAATCGCAAGCTATTTAAAAGAGCGTATGAAAACACGCATTTGTTCTGCGAAATTTTCAATATATCTTTTATTGTCAAAATTTGATATATTATATAAGTGAGATTTTATTATTTTTAGGTGGTGAATTTATGGAGAAAACAAAAAAGTACTATGCAAAAGCAATGGAATACTATTGTGATGGATATATTGAAAAGGCTTTGGAGTATTGTGAAAAAAGCTTATTTATATCCAGGGATTATTCACCAGCCTTAAATTTAAAAGGATTAATACACTATGTTAAAGGAAATTTAGAAGAAGCCCAAATGACTTGGAGAATTAACTATAAGCTGAACGGTGATGGAATTTCTAAAAAATATTTAGACGACAGTAAAAAGGATAAGGAAATTCTGGAACTTTTTACTCAAGGGGTAAGTTTATACAAAGAAATTAAGATTCATCAAGCCCTAGAACTATTTAAGGGATGCGAAAAATCTCATTTTAATGTACTAAACCTTTGGAATTATTTAGCTTATTGTTATATGAAGTTAGGTGAATATGATAAATGTAATCATTATATTAATGAGATTTTAAAAATAGATAAGTCTAATGATATGGCATTAAACACAAAAAAAACTTTACAAGATATTGGAGTTATAAAAAAGGAAGTTAACAGCAGAAAAATATATATGGCATGTCTTATTGGAGTTTTATTGATAGTTTTAACATTTGTTTATATTAATAGAGATATGATAAAATCATTAAATATATTAGATAAATTTACCAAAATTAAAGTAGAACAAAACAATATGAGTAGTGACAGTAATAAATCTATAGGAGGTTCTGAAAACTCTTCTAATAGGGACAATGTTAGTGAGGAATTTAAGGAAGAAGCACCTAAGCTGCATCAGGATGAAAGTAATGCAGCTAAAGAAATACAGCCATCCTTTAACTTTGAAGCAGTGCAAAGGGACTTAGAAGGCAATAACTATGAATTATTATTAAATTACTTAGAAACCTATAATAAGGAAAGTCTCAACTTAAATGAAAAAGCTTTATTAATAAGAGTTGAAGAGAAAATCAAGGCTTCTGGAGTAGACCATTTCTACAATTTAGGAATGGATGCTGTGAAAAATAATGATTATAAGCAAGGCTTGGTGAACTTTAATAAAGTATTTAAATATAGTGAGGAAAGTTACTTAAACCCCCATATGACTTATATGTTAGGCTTTTGTTATGAAAAGATCTATGATGTTGAAAATGCCAATAAGTATTATGAGCTTTACCTAAATAAATATAGTAAAGGAGACTATTTTGAGGCAGCCCTTTACAGCTTAGCTATAATAAATAAAGATATAGACAAAGAAAAATCTAAAAAATATGCAAATGTGCTGGCCAATGAGTATCGTGACTCCCAATACAATAATACAATTATTAAAAGCATAATAAATCAGTAATATTTGCTTAGTATTTTAATATAATTTTAGAACAAAATAATATTAATAAATTAGCTTTAAATAGTCCTATATAAGAATAAGTTTATATTAATAAAAAAGGATTATATGCAAAATAGAGCCATATCCTAGAGCTTTATAAACAAGGCTAATTTTCATAAATAAATGAATTTGCTCATTATTTATTTTATAATTTTACAGGAGGTATATGTTACTATGATAGAATTAAGAGATATCAACTTTAAAACTGAAATTGCTAATTTTGATAAACCAGTGGTAGTAGATTTTTGGGCTCCATGGTGTGGACCATGTAAAATGGTGGCTCCAATTGTAGAGGAACTTTCAAATGAAATGGGAGAAATCATATTTGCAAAGGTTAATGTAGATGATAATCCACTTATAGCTCAAGAATTTAGAATAGCAAGCATACCAACTCTAATGGTGTTTAAAAATGGAAATCCAGTAGAAACTATGGTAGGTTTTAAACCAAAAGAGCAATTAAAAGCGTCATTACAAAAGTACGTATAAAATATACCACCACTTAATACATTTAAGTGGTGTATTATTTTACTGATAATTAAAGTTAAGGTTATAAAGACTAAAAATACTAACATTATACATAGTGCAATTGGGAATACTAAAAATTATTTAAAGGAAAAAATATATAATAGTAGGTGAGATAATGGAAAAGAGATATGATGTAGCAATTATAGGTACAGGACCGGCGGGGCTTGAGGCAGCTATCAACTGTAAGATAAGAAATAAGAGTGTAATTATATTTGGAACAAATAATTTAAGTACTAAGCTTGCTAAAGCCCCAAGAATAGATAATTATTTAGGCTTACATGGAATAAGTGGAAATGACTTAAAGGAAAAGTTCCTAGAACATATTAATAGTATGGATATTTCCATAACGGAAGAAAGAATTAATGCAGTATATGCCATGGGAGATTATTATGCGCTTATGGTAAATGAAAAAATGTATGAGGCTACTACTTTAATTTTGGCCACTGGAATTGAGTACACTAAGCCATATATAGGAGAAGAAGAGCTTTTAGGTAGAGGTGTGGGCTATTGTGCAACCTGTGATGCACCACTTTATAAAGGAAAAGATGTAATAATTATAGCTCAAGGGGAAAGTGGAGAAGACGAAGCTAACTACGTAAAGGAAATCTGCAATAAGCTTTACTATGTACCTCTATATAAAGGGAACTATAACTTAAATGAAGGAATAGAAATTATAAAGGGAGTTCCAAAGGAAATAAGAGAACAAGGGGATAAGAGAGAAGTGATACTTTCAAATGAAACTTTGTCAGCGGATGGAGTATTTATTTTAAGAGATACCATATCTCCAAAGCAATTGGTTGCGGGTCTTGAAACAGAAGACGGACATATAAAAGTAAATAGAGACATGTCCACAAATTTAAAAGGATGCTATGCTGCAGGAGATTGCACAGGAAGACCTTATCAATATATTAAAGCAGCAGGGGAAGGCTTAGTAGCAGCTTTAAGCGCAGTTTCTTATATTGATAACTTAAGCAGAAATAAATAATATAAGGGGTTAAGACCAATATTAAAGAGAATGAAAAATAGAATTATCTATAGAAGATGCAATACATTTATTCCATTCTATAGATTATAAGAAACTAATATTTTTAAAGCATTGGGAAACAATAAACTCCTAGTGCTTTTTTTACTCTTAGACTTGAAGTTTTTAACTCTAAGATCAAAATAGGAGCTGAAACCTTTTTAGCAGGATAACTACTAAGAAAGAATATATAAGGTTTAAGAACATGTAAAAAAAATTAGCCTATAACGTCTTCAGAATAAACATAATCCAGGCAAGTAAATGAAAAATAAAAATAAAATAAAGCAAAATAAAAGCTATGATACTAAATTATCATAGCAAGGATTACAATATGAGTTTATAAAAGTGTTTTTGAGAGTAATCTATTTAGGGCATATAATTCATTACTTGAAGTCGACCAGTATTAAATCTGTTTAGCGTGTCAGGTTCAAGGGATGGTATACCTGCAAAACCAACAATAAGCAACAAACCAATTATTAATTTTTTCATAAAACTCATCTCCTCTTTCACTTCATATAGTGCCCTAATTTTTAAAAGTAATACATAAAATTTTATTATTGTTTGCTCTTTTTAAACTTTTCATAGTCTTTTAAAAAGCCCTTATGTTTAACGGCTACTTCACTATATAATTTTTTAGAATTCACATATAAAGTATCTAAGAATTCTTCCTTAGCATCTCCATTAATATTGTGAACACTCTCTGTGGCAAGGGCATATTTAGTATTTTTTAAGTAGTCATAGTACTGGTCAATTACAGCATTAAAGGATCTGTAAAGCTCTAAGGTGTCATTAGGAATCACCATGCCTTCAAGAGATTTTTTAATCGTTTCAAAAGTAGTTATATTTCTATCTATATTAGAAATTGTAAGCTCGTAACTAACTTGATTTTTTCTTGCCTTTAAAGCTTCAGGATAGTAGTCAACTTTATTATTTTGAAATAAGGTATTAAGTTCATCTATCTTTGTTATAAAACTACTGTACTGGTCAACTTTAATTTCTGCTTGTTTTAAAAGATTATTAGAGGTTCTACAGTATTTAATTGTGTTATCAAGAGCTAAGGATAATTGCTTTCCAATAGAAAAATTTATATTTTTTATATTTATCAAACTATAATAATTATTTGTGGTGTCTGCATAGGTTTTTAAATTTTCGCTGGCTTTATCTATATCCTTCCCCATAGGATTATTAACCATAGCCTCCAGTTGCTGAATTATTAAAATATTACTTTCAAGGCCTTTAACTAGGTTATCATAGTTTTCATTACTTTCTTCAGGAGCTTTTGAGGTTAAATCATTTCTTACAGCATTTAAATCTGAGTTAATAATAGGAAGTTTTTTAACTGCCTTATCCTTATCAATGGAATCTTCCGAAGTGAAATCTTTAGATTTATCATTGATTTTTTGAATTTCCGAAATTTTATTAACAAGATATCTATCATAGCCCTTATAAGCAGTTTTACTAAAAAAGCTATAGCTTAATAAAAATAAACCAATTGCAACAGTAAAAAAGGCAAGGTATTTAACACCTAATTGAAGCTTTTGTAGATTTTCAGTTTTCATGTTACTGGTTCCCCCTTTATAATCTAAGACACAAATAATTCATATGTCTAAAGTTAATTTTATATTTCTTTATATTATAATTAGTTGTAAAATATTCATGTTAAATAAATTATTACGAATATATTTATTAACACCGCTGTATTATAAATAGGGTTATTAGTGTATAATTATAATAGGCATCTTCAAAAAATAAATAAGTCAGTCTGCTCGTCTATTTTGTGCTATACTGCGTCAACAGAACCCTTTGATAGCTCCACTATCTGCGGAACCTGTTTCCTTGTCTATCACAAAATATACTCCACATCTTTGACTTGTTATTTATTTTCAGATGCCTTAGATATGGAGAAGAGGTGATACTACATGAATGAACTTAATGTAATATTTAATAGCCTAAGAGGATTCAGTTTGTATTCTCTAGTAGATATACTGGTAGTTTCTTATATATTCTATAAAGGATATAGTCTAATTAAAGAAACTAGAGCAGAACAACTTTTAAAAGGAATTATTTTAATTTTTTTATTAATACCAATAAGTGACTTTTTTAATTTAAATATGCTTCTGTGGATATTAGAGAAAACTATTACCATTGGAGTAATTGTTATAGTAATTATATTTCAGCCGGAAATTAGAAAGGCGCTAGAACACATTGGAAGAACTTCTTTTGTGGAGAAAATTATTTATGAAGATGAAGCAGTTATGCATGGAGTAATCAATGAAATTGTTAATGCGGTGGAACAATTAGCAGAAGAAAAGACAGGTGCCCTTATAGTCATTGAGCAAAAGACAGGACTAAGTGACATTATAAATACAGGGACAAAAATTGATGCGGAAGTATCTTCTGCACTGCTTCAAAATATATTCGTTGTTAATACACCCCTTCATGATGGGGCTACAATTATAAGAAATGACAGAATTATTGCTGCTGGATGTTTTTTACCTTTAACTGCTAATGATAAGTTAAATAAACAGTTGGGAACAAGGCATAGGGCAGGAATCGGAGTTACAGAAATCACTGATTGCTTAACTATAATAGTTTCAGAAGAAACAGGGGTAATTTCTTTAGCTGTTAACGGAAGACTCCTTAGAAACTATGATAAGGAGAAACTTAGAACTATATTGGTTAAAATCATGAAAAGTAGACAAAATAAGAAAATATCATTTAAAGAGAGGGTTAAAGGATGGATAAGCAAAAAAGACAAGATATCGTAATTAAAGTTTGCTGCGTCATAGTGTCTTTAGCGTTATGGATATACATTCGAACTATTGAAAATCCGATGACTACTCAAACCATTAGATATGTGCCAGTAACCATTGTAAATGAGGATGTGCTTTCAGAATCTGACTTAACGCTAATGCCAGATCAGGAATTTGCCGTTAACTTAACAGTAAAGGGGTCAAGTGCCACAGTTGATAATATAGACAAGAGCAGAGATTTTAAGTTAGTAGCCGATTTAGGAAAGTATGCACTAAAACCAGGGGAGAATAAGGTGCCTGTGGAGATTAGAGAAACCTCTACTAATATTGGAGGAAACATTACCGTAGTTAATGGTGACAGTTTAGTAGTAAAGGTAAATTTAGATAATCTTGTTTCTAAGGAATTACCCATAACTCCAAAAACAATTGGAGGAACCACAGAAGGTTTTTATGCAGATGCACCTATAATTTCTTCACCAGTTGCAGTAGTATCTGGTGCCAAAACCTATATTGATAGAGTGGCTAGTATAGCAGCAGACATTGATATAACAAATGCAAATGCAGATATAGACAAATCCACTAAATTAAAGGCTCTTGATAGTAGTGGTAAAGAGATATCAAATGTGACCATATCCCCTGACAACGTACAAGTGAAGGTTCCTGTTAAAAAGGGAAAAGCAGTAGAAATAGAAGTTAAAACTACAGGTGGAACTACCACTGGAGCAGCAATAGAAGCTATTGAAGTAAATCCTAAGAAAGTGGAGATTATAGGAAATAGTGATGCCATAAATAATATTAAATCTATTGCTACAGAGCCTATAGATTTAAGTAAAATAAGTGCAGACACAACAGTTGAAGCAAGACTTCAGCTTCCTCAAGGCGTAAGAGTCAATGGGGATGTAAATACTGTTAAGGTAAAACTTACCCTTAAAAAACCAGCACAAAAAACTTTCAAGGTTACTATTAAGTCTAATAACTTAGGAAACAACTTAGCGGCAACTCTTGATAAAACTACCGTTGAAGTAGTTTTATCTGGGGCAGATACTGAATTAAATAAAATCACACCAGAATCTTTAATAGCTGCGGTGGACTTAGCGGGTTTAGGTGAAGGTGACCATACGGTACAGGTAGTAGTTTCAGGCATACCAGCAAACATTCAAAAAGTATCGCAGTCAGTAGCTGAGGTAAAGGCTACAATTAAAAAAACAGCGGAGGTAATTAGCAATAATGCCAATTAGGATAAGTAATATAGTACTAGATATAGATGAAAATATAGAAGATTTAAAAGCAAGAACTGCAAAAAAATTAAAAGTTAGAGAAGAAGAAATAAAGGCTTTCAAAATAGTTAAGGAATCTATTGATGCAAGAAAGAAAAACTCCATTAAAATCAATTATTCTGTTGAAATAGTCTGTGACAATGAGAATAAAATAGCAACTAGAGCTAAGGACAAAGATGTAAAAATTCAGGAAAAAAACCAAGCTGCTGAATTTAAGCTTGGAAGTGAAAAAATGAATGAAAGACCAATAATTGTGGGGATGGGGCCAGCAGGGTTGTTTGCTGGCCTTCTTATGGCACAAAAAGGCTATAAACCTTTAATTATTGAACGTGGAGAAGATGTTGATAAGAGAACTGATAGCATCAACAAATTTTGGAAGGGGAGAGAGCTAAACCCACAGTCCAATGTACAATTTGGTGAAGGAGGAGCAGGAACCTTTTCTGATGGAAAACTTACCACTAGAATTAAGGATACTAGATGTGATTATGTTCTAGAGGAACTTGTAAAAGCTGGTGCGCCAGAAGAAATAGCCTATATGGGAAAACCTCATATAGGTACAGATATATTAAAGGTAGTAGTGAAGAATATAAGAGAAAAAATTAAGGCTCTAGGTGGAGAAGTAAGATTTTCAAATAAACTTGAAGATATTATAATTAAGGACAATAAGCTAAAGGAAGTTGTGATTAACGGGGAGAGGATTCCTTGCCAGAATGTAATTTTAGCTCTTGGACATAGTGCTAGAGACACCTATGAAATGCTATTTAATAGAGGGATATTCATGTCACCAAAGCCCTTTGCTATTGGTGCTCGAATAGAGCATCTTCAAAGCCTAATAGATGAAAATCAATATGGCGCTTTTGCAACCCATCCTAAGCTTAGAGCAGCAGATTACAAACTGACTTATACTAGTGAAAAGTTAAATAGATCTGTATACAGTTTTTGTATGTGCCCGGGTGGTCATGTGGTTGCAGCAGCTTCTGAAGAAAAAACAGTAGTGGTTAATGGTATGAGCTATTACAAAAGAGATGGAGCAAATGCAAACTCAGCTATAGTAGTTTCTGTATCACCAGAGGATTTTGCTTCCAATCACCCATTAGCTGGAATAGAGTTCCAAAGGCATTACGAAGGTCTTGCCTACAAGGTAGGAGGAGAAAATTACAATGCGCCCCTACAACTGGTTGGAGATTTTCTAAAGGATAAAAAATCCACAAAGCTAGGAAGTGTAAAACCAACTTATAGTCCAGATATAACCTTTGGAAAGTTATCAGAATGCTTACCTTCTTATGTAATAGACGCAATGAAGGAGGCACTACCTGTATTTAATAATAAAATAAAAGGCTTTGCAGGGACTGATGCTATTCTTACAGGAGTAGAAACAAGAACCTCTGCACCAGTAAGAATAGATAGAAACGAAAGTTTGCAAAGCATATCAGTAAGTGGACTTTACCCTTGTGGGGAAGGTGCTGGATATGCAGGAGGAATAGTATCAGCAGCAGTAGATGGCTTAAGAGTTGCTGAGGCTATAATGAGGGATTTTGCTCCAGTAAATTAATGCACATCATAAGGGGAAATATATATTTAAAGAGCTATAAGTTTTCGATTAAGTTTCGGAGGTTTATAGCTCTTTTCAGTTAGGATAAAATAAGTAATGTTTAAGAAGCTTGAATTAAAATTATGATTTTACCACAATTTCAGTAAAATGTGTACAAAAATTCACAATTAAACCGGTTTATTTTATAAACTAAATCTATAATATCCTTGATATTGATAATGATTATTTGTTAAAATGGATTTGGGGAAAGTTTAATAATATTTTGAATAGAGGGGAAGTTATTAACTTATTTAAAGTATTATTTAATGTAAATTCCAAAGTATTAAAATATGGATATTTATTCACTTAAGTTTATTTTATGATTACGGGGGTTTTTATAATGGGGGAAAAAAAGTATATACTAGCAATTAATCCAGGTTCAACATCTACAAAAATAGCAGTGTTTCAAGGGGAAACTTGCGTGGTAGATGAAAATTTATCTCACAGCGCTGAAGAAATAAAAAAGTTTGACCACATATATGAACAAAAGGATATGAGATCAGAAGTAATTCTTAAGTGGTTAGGAGATAAAAATATAAGCCTTGAGGATTTAGCTGCAGTAGTTGGTAGAGGTGGTCTTTTAAGACCAATGCCAGGTGGTACATACAAGGTTACAGAAAAAATGATAGAAGACCTTAAAGAAGGCTATCAAGGACAACACGCATCAAATCTTGGGGGAATAATAGCAAAGGAAATTGCCCAAAAGGTTAACGTTCCAGCTTATATAGTAGATCCAGTGGCTGTGGATGAAATTGAAGATGTGGCTAGAATATCTGGTCTTCCTGACATTACAAGAAGATCTTTAGTTCATGCTTTAAATGTAAAGGCAGTAACAAGAAGAGTTTGTGATAGAAGAGGATTAGAGCTTAACAATAGTAGCTTTGTTGTAGCTCATATTGGAGGAGGAATAACTGTATCTCCAGTGAAAAATGGAAGACTTTTAGATTGCAACAATGCAAATGAAGAGGGCCCACTTTCACCAGAAAGAACAGGAGGACTTCCAGTGGGAGACTTAGTAACCCTTGCTTTCAGCGGAAAGTATACGTTATCAGAACTTAAAAAGAAGATATCAGGACAAGGTGGACTTGTGGCATATCTAGGTACTAACGATGGAAGAGTAGTAGATAAGAGAATAGAAGAAGGGGACGAAAGAGCAGAATTAATCTTTAAAGCAATGGCATACCAAATTGCTAAGGAAATTGGAGCAATGGCAACTACCCTTTGTGGAAAACTCGATGCAATAATTTTAACTGGAGGCGTAGCTTATAATAAGAGAATAACTAATTGGATAAGCGAATATGTAGGTTTTATTGCCCCTATAGAATTAGTTCCAGGGGAAGATGAAATGCTTGCTCTTGCTCAAGGTGCTTTAAGAGTTGTTGAAGGCAAAGAAATAGCTAAAATATATGAAAATGAAGTTAAATTTTAACATAAGTTAAGGGGGTCAAAACATGATCAGAACATTTAAAGAAGTTGTTGAAAAAGTAAAATCTCAAAAAATGAAAACCGTTGCTGTAGCAGTGGCTCAAGATGAACCAGTGCTAGAGGCAATAAGAGATGCTAAAGCTAATGGAATAGCTAATGCAATCCTTGTAGGTGATAAAGAAGAAATAGCTAAAATTGCAGCTGGTATCGGAATGGATATCAATGAATATGAAGTTATTGATGTAAAAGATATGAATGCAGCATCACTTGAGGCTGTAAAGCTTGTTTCAAGCGGAAGAGCTGACATGATGATGAAGGGACTTGTTGATACCGCTACCTTCTTAAGAGCTGTTTTAAACAAGGAAGTAGGACTAAGAACTGGAAAACAAATGTCTCACATAGCTGTATTTGAAGTTCCAGGCTATGATAGATTACTATTCATAACTGATGCTGCTTTTAACATGTATCCAGAACTAAAAGAAAAAGTTGATATAGTTAAAAATGCAGTTCAAGTTGCTCATGCTTTAGATATAGAAGTTCCAAAGGTTGCTCCAGTATGTGCAGTTGAGGTGGTAAACCCAGCTATGCAAGCAACTTTAGATGCTGCAAATCTTTCTAAAATGAGTGAAAGAGGACAAATAAAAGGCTGTATAATAGATGGACCATTAGCACTTGATAATGCTCTTTCTGAAGAAGCTGCACACCATAAGAAAATATCAGGGCCTGTAGCAGGAAAAGCAGATATATTATTAATGGCTAATATTGAAGCAGGTAATGCAATGTATAAATGCTTAACATATACCACAAACTCTCATAGTGGTGGCTTACTTGCTGGAGCAGCTGCACCAGTTATAGTTACTTCAAGAGCAGACTCTCCAGAAACAAAAATGAATTCTATAGCTCTAGCAGCATTAGTTGCAGAGTCTAAATAATAGGGGGAACATAAGATGGCTTACAGATTATTAATTATGAATCCAGGTTCAACTTCTACAAAAATTGGTGTTTACGAGGACGATAAAGAAATCTTAATCGAAACTTTAAGACACTCTGCAGAAGAAATTGGTCAATATGCAACTATTGTAGACCAATTCGAGTTCAGAAAAAATGTTATCTTAAATGTACTAAAAGAAAAGAATTTTGATATTAAAACTTTAAGTGCAGTAGTAGGTAGAGGTGGACTTTTAAAATCTATCGAAGGCGGAACTTATGCAGTTAATGATGCAATGCTAGAAGACTTAAGAGTTGGGGTTCAAGGACAACATGCTTCAAACTTAGGTGGAATCATTGCAAATGAAATTGCTAAAGAATTAAATATACCATCATTCATCGTTGACCCAGTAGTTGTTGATGAAATGGAAGAAGTGGCTAGAGTATCAGGAATGCCAGAAATTGAAAGAAAGAGTATTTTCCATGCCTTAAACCAAAAGGCTGTTGCTAAAAGATATGCTAAAGAAAACAACAAAGATTACAATGAATTAAACTTAATAGTTGCTCACTTAGGTGGAGGAATCTCTGTTGGAGCACATAAAGCTGGAAGAGTTGTAGATGTAAATAATGCTCTAGATGGAGAAGGTCCATTCTCACCAGAGAGAAGCGGCGGAGTTCCAGTAGGAGATTTAGTAAAACTTTGCTTTAGCGGTAAGTATTCAGAAGCAGAAATTAAGAAGATGATTACTGGAAAAGGTGGAATAGTAGCTTACCTTGGAACTAACGATGCTAAGGCTGTAGATGAAAGAGCAGCTGCAGGAGATGCAGAAGCTAAGTTAATCTATGATGCAATGGGCTATCAAGTAGCTAAAGAAATAGGTAAATGTGCTGCAGTACTAAGCGGTAAGGTAGATGCAATCATTCTTACTGGTGGAATTGCATACTCTAAAAATCTTGTAAGCTATATTAAAGAAAGAGTTGATTTCATATCTCAAGTGGTAGTTTACCCAGGAGAAGATGAAATTCTTGCCCTAGCTGAAGGTGGATTAAGAGTATTAAGAGGCGAAGAGTCAGCTAAAGAATATAAATAGTACAAAATCAACTTGTTCATTATTAAATAAAAAAGGGTGATATAAATGAGTAGAATTAGGGTTTTTACAGGGCATTTTGGAAGTGGTAAGACAGAAATTGCAATAAATTATGCCATCAATTTAGCAAAGCAAGGAAAGAAAGTAGCAATTGTAGATTTAGATATAGTAAACCCTTATTTCTGCGTTAGAGATCTAAAAGATATGTTAGGAGAGTATGGCATTCGTGCCATTTCTTCTAACCCTGATTTTGTAAATGCAGAACTTATGGTAGTACCAGCTGAGGTTATATCTGTATTTAATGATAAGAGCTATGATGTAGTTTTTGATGTAGGTGGAGATGGAGCAGGAGCAGTAGCTCTTGGGCAATACAATAGATTCTTTAGGGAAGAACCTTATGATATGTATTTTGTAGTAAATCAAACTAGACCTTTTACTTCAAATGATAAGGATACTAAGGAGTATATTAGAGAAATTGAAACCTCTTCAAGACTTAAGGTAACACACCTTATTTCAAATACTAACTTATCTTATGAAACTACTGTAGAACATATATTAAAAGGTGACGAGGAAGTTTCAAAGCTTTCAAAAGAAATTGGCATTCCTCATAGCTATACAGTTTGCACTAAAGATAAGGTGGAAGAAGTTTCTGGTAAAGTACATGGAGAAATATTCCCAATAGAGATTTTCATGTTGCCACCATGGAGAAAATGGGAACAAGAGTAATGGAAAAAATTAGAATTGTTAAATATTTGCGACTAGTTTGACACTGAGGGTGTCAACTAGTAAAATAGAAGTGTACAAGCGGTATATAATTTAAATAAAAGCTTGTTAAATCTAAATTTTATATATGTATATGAAAATTCTTAAGGGATTTTAATATACTGATGTATAAATTAAGTTTTAATATAAGGCATTTTCAAAAAATAAGTAAGTCAGTATGTTTGACTTGTTATTTATTTTCAAATGCCTAAATTGCTTCGGCACTTTAACCACATGAATGACTTGTTCATTATTTAAGGAGGTAAGAAGTTATGTCAAGAGTATTCTTTAGAGAAGAAAGATGTAAAGGATGCGGTCACTGCATCGCTGTATGTCCTAAGAAAATAATCAGCTTTTCAGAAAAGCTAAACCTTAAAGGTTATCATCCAGCTACAGTAACTGAGGAAAAAATGTCAGAATGCATCGGCTGTGCTTCATGCGGCAAAATGTGCCCAGACCTTGTAATCACAGTTGAGAAATAATAAAGGAGGTAAATACCCATGTCAGAAAAAGTATTAATGAAGGGTAATGAGGCTATTGGTGAAGCTGCCATTAAAGCAGGTTGCCAATGTTTCTTTGGATATCCAATAACACCACAAACAGAAATTTCAGCTTATCTTTCAAGAAGAATGCCTAAAATAGGAAGAACATTCTTACAAGCAGAGAGTGAAGTTGCTGCTATAAACATGGTTTACGGAGCAGCTGGTACAGGAGTTAGATGTATGACATCTTCAAGTTCTCCAGGAATAAGCTTAAAAGCTGAAGGAATATCTTATATAGCAGGTGCTGAGCTACCATGTGTAATCGTAAACATAGTAAGAGGTGGCCCAGGATTAGGTGGTATTCAACCAGCACAATCTGACTATTTCCAAGCAACTAAAGGTGGAGCACACGGAGATTTCAACATGCCAGTTTACGCTCCAGCATCAATTCAAGAAATGGTTGATTTAGTTCAAGATGCTTTTGATGTAGCTGATAATTACAGAACTCCTGTTATGATTATGGGAGATGGTATGCTTGGACAAATGATGGAGCCAGTAGAGTTTAAGGAAAGAGAAGCTAAAAATCTTCCAGAAAAAACTTGGGCTGCTAATGGCTTAAAAGGAAGAAAAGAGCACAATGTAATCAACTCTTTATACCTTGCTCCAGAAGGATTAGAAAAGCATAATGAGAAGCTTCAAGCAAAATATAAAACAATAAAAGAAAATGAAGTTAAATATGAATTATTTAATTGTGATAGAGAAAATGATTTAGTAATGGTAGCTTACGGAACAACATCAAGAATATGCAAAAACGTTGTTAAGTTAGCTGAAAAAGAAGGAATAAAGCTTGGTTTAATCAGACCAATAACTTTATGGCCATTCCCAACTGAAGCATTCGAGAAAACAGTAAACAGTACTAAACTTGGATTCCTTTCAGTTGAACTTAGCTGCGGACAAATGGTTGAGGACGTAAGACTTGCTGTTGAAGGAAGAAAGCCAGTTCACTTCTTTGGAAGATCAGGTGGTATGGTTCCAAACCCAGCAGAAATACTAGAAAATGTTAAGAAAATTGTAGGAGGTGCTAAATAATGGCTATCGTATTTGAACCAACTAAAGCATTATTAGATGTACCTACCCATTACTGTCCAGGATGTACTCACGGAACAATCCACAGATTAGTGGGAGAAGTATTAGAAGAGCTAAAGGTTTTAGATAGAACTATAGGGGTTGCACCAGTTGGATGTTCAGTTTTAGCATATGACTACTTTGCTTGTGATATGTTTGAAGCAGCTCATGGAAGAGCGCCAGCAGTAGCAACAGGAATAAAAAGATCAAACCCAGATTCAGTAGTATTTACATACCAAGGAGATGGAGACCTTGCTGCAATAGGAACAGCTGAAATAGTTCATGCTGCAACTAGAGGAGAAAACATTGTTTCTATATTCGTAAATAACTGTATCTACGGAATGACTGGTGGACAAATGGCTCCAACAACACTTCCAGGACAAGTTACAGAAACTTCTCCATATGGAAGAGATGTTAAGCTTCAAGGACACCCAATAAGAGTATCTGAAATGATATCTACTTTAGATGGCGCTTGCTATGTAGAAAGAGTATCAGTTGATAGCGTTCCAAACGTAATGAAAGCTAAAAAAGCTATAAAGAAAGCTTTCCAAAATGCAATAGATGGAAAAGGTTTCTCTATGGTTGAAGTACTTTCAATCTGCCCAACTAACTGGGGATTATCACCAAACGAGTCAATGCAATGGTTAAGAGATAACATGATGCCATTCTATACTCTAGGTGTTAAAAAAGATACCACTGAGGAGGTAAAGTAATATGGCATCACAAGAAATAATCTTTGCAGGATTTGGTGGACAAGGAATATTATCCATGGGAAAATTCTTAGCTTATGCTGGAATGGATGCTAATATGAACGTTTCATGGTTACCATCTTATGGTCCAGAAATGCGTGGAGGTACTGCTAACTGTTCAGTTATACTAACTGATGATCAAGTAGGTTCTCCAATAGTAACTATGCCAACATCTGTTGTAGTTATGAATAGACCATCTCTTGATAAATTCGAAAAAGAATTAGTTAAAGGTGGATTATTAATAATAGATAGCGACCTAGTAGATAGAGAACCAGTAAGAGCTGATATAGAAATTATTAAAATACCAGCTCAAACTGAAGCTGCTAATATAGGAAGCAAACAAATAGCTAACATGGTTCTTTTAGGAGCATTGGTTGCTAAAACAAACATAGTTACTATGGAAGTTTTACTTCAATCTTTAAGAGAGCATGGAAAAGAGAAATTCTTTGAAATCAATAAAAAAGCACTAGAAATAGGAGCTTCATACGTTAAGTAATGGAATAACCCCTCATTTGAGGGGTTTATTTTGTTTAAAGGTAAGAATAACAGTAGGGTTGTACAATTGTATATTTTAAGCAAATAAATACAAAAGATTATCATATATTATAAAGTGTAATTATAAAGATTAATTAGTTAAGTAGATTAAACTAAGGGTAGTTATGGTATTATAAAGTTAAACATAATAATGCTAATTAAAATTAGGAAATGGTTGAAAGGGTTGATAGTATGGAAGATCTTTATAGAGTAATAATATATATAGGATTATTTGTGAATATTTTAGGCTTTATACTAATGTATGTGGATAAACAAAAGGCTATAAAACATCAATGGAGAATTAGTGAAAATACTCTTATGCTAGTGGCGGTGCTATTTGGTAGTTTTGGGATTTACGGAGGAATGCTTACCTTTAGACATAAAACAAAGCACTTAAAGTTTAAAATATTAGTTCCGATGTTAGTAATATTACATTTAGTTATAATAAACTACATATTCCCGCATATGATTTAAGGATAAGATATTTCTTATCCTTTTTATTTTACTTATTTTTATTTGTTTTAATTGCACCACAACAAAAGTTTCATATTTTATATCCCATATATTGCGGGGATATAAATAGGTTATTGCTAAAAGTAAGTACATAATATAGCAATATTTTCAACAAGGATTATAAAAAGTATTTACAGCGTAACAATGTTATGTTATCCTTATATTATAGTAAAACAATGTTACGCAGATGGAGGGGTATTATGATAAATAATCAGGAATTAGGTTCGTTAAAGATTTCAGGAAGTGGAGAAGCTGGTGGAGGAAGATATGAAGAAGTTTCCATCAGTGGAAGTGGCAAAATTACTGGAGATATAGAATGCAATAGCTTTAAGATAAGTGGCAGTGGAAAGGTACAAGGAAACTTATCAACTAAAGATTTTAGAATTAGTGGTAGCGGAAGTATTCTTGGTGAATTAAATTGTATAGAGGGAAAGATAAGTGGTAGTGGAAAGATAACTTCTAATGTGAAAGCAGATGATTTTAGAATTAGCGGCAGTGGTAAGATTGAGGGTGATTTTAGAGGAAAAGAATTTGGTATCTCAGGTTCGGGCACTGTACTAGGAGGAATCTACTGTGAAAAAATGAAGCTATCTGGTTCAGCAACCATTGAAAAAAGTATTGAAGCAGAAATAGTAGAGTTAAGCGGAGGCTTCAGAGTTGGGGGCATGATAAATGCAGGAGAAGCTCAAATTTATGTAGGTGGAAACTCCTATGTAGAAGAGATTGGAGCAACCAAGGTAACTGTTAGCGAAAGACCTATTAATGTTAATGGAATCATTGGCTGGATAGCGAAAACTTTTGGAAGTAATTATGGATACTTGCATGTTAAAACTATTGAGGCTGATGAAATATTCTTGGAAAATACCATAGCTGATGTAGTAAGAGGGCAGAATGTTACTATTGGTAATGGTTGTAAAATAAAGACAGTAGAATATTCAGGGGAACTAAAAGTAGAAGGAAATGCAGTAATAGAGGAAAGAATAAAAATATAGCATTAGATAATAAGTTGATATAACATTGTTACGATTGCTTTGATAAATCCCATATAAATATTCTAGGTACTACCAATACTTTTGGTGTAGTTATGTTAGGAAAAGGCAAGAAAAGTAATGGGAACTTTGTGAGAATTAGGCTAAGGGATAGAAGCAATTTATTATCTATTTTGTTATAAGGAGACGTTGTTATGGATGAAGAACTAATTTCTAAAAAGGATATATTAAACATCACAGGGATATCCTATGGACAACTTTATAGGTGGAAAAGAAAAAATCTTATTCCTGAAGAATGGTTTATTAAAAAATCTAGCTTTACAGGACAAGAGACTTATTTTCCTAAGGAAAAAATATTAGATAGAATAAATAAAATTATTTCCTTAAAAGATGATATGCCTTTAGATGACCTAGCTAATATGTTTTCAACAAAGACTCAAATGGATAATATAAATGAAGAGAAAATAATTGAAGATAAGTTAGTGTCAAAAGAAGGCTTCAAAATATATAAGGATATATATGGAGAAAAGGAAGTATACAGCTTTAAAGAAGTATTATGCATGCAAATTCTAGAAGAGCTCCTTCATAATGGTGAAGTAACTATTGAGGAAGGAAAGTTAGTCATAGAAACCATAAGAGATAACTATGAAAGCCTAAAGGAAAAAGGTGAAGTTTTTTTAGGAAGAAAGCTTGGTGTATCCATATGTATGGGGGTTATTGACAGTGGTGAATTAGTGGTGGATAATGGAATAAGAGTAATTATTAGGCTCGAAATTCCTAGGTATATTGAGGAACTAAAGCTAAAGGGGATAGTTTAAAATCTATAAGTTATCTGAAAATAAATAATAGGTTACAGATCTGAAGGATATTTTAAGTTCACAAGCAAGCTTGTGCAGATAAGGAAACAGACTCCTTAGATAGGAGAGCTATCTAAGGAGTCTGTTGACGTAGTAGAACGCAAAGTAAATCAGCGTACTGACTTATTTATTTTTTGAAGAACCTAAGGCACAAAGGAAAAAATGCATAGAAGATGCAGAGGGAGAATAAATAAAAAGGGTTTTTGGGGTGGAAAATGGAAGAAGAATTAAAAGACGAAACAGTACAAGAGAATAATTTGGGGAATGAACAAAAGAAAACTAAAGGAAATGAAAAGATAAGGCTTTGGAATAAAAACTTCTTCTTATTATGGCAAGGGCAGCTGGTATCTGTATTTGGAGATGTTATTTATTTAATAGCCTTAGATTTTTGGATTTTAGAGGTAACGGGTTCCACAGCCTTAATGGGACTTTTAAGTGCTTTAACTATGGTTCCAAGAATAGTATTAGGTCCTTTTGCTGGAGTATTTGTGGATAAGTGGGATAGAAAGAAAATAATTGTTCTTACTGATTTAATAAGAGGAATTTTTGTAACCTTTGTAGGAATTGCAGGAGTTTTTGGATTTATACAGGTTTGGATGGTATTTGTAACTGGAATAATCTCAGGGTTATGTTCAGCTTTCTTTAATCCTTCCATAGCGTCTGTAAAACCTGATATAGTTCATGAGTCAAAGCTTGTTCAAGCTAATTCAGCTACAAGTCTTGCAAGCTCTAGCATGGACATGATTGGTAATGCTATTGGTGGCTTATTATTTGTTGCCATTGGTGCACCTTATATGTTCTTATTTAATGGAATTTCTTATATTTTTTCAGCATTTACAGAAGTATTTATAAAAGTTCCAAAGATAGAGAGAAAAGGCAAGGAAGTTACCTTTAAGGAAGACTTTAAAGAAGGACTCAAATTTATGTGGGGCTTTAAAACTCTAAGAAATGTGTTTATAGCCGCCTCAGCAATAAACTTCTTTGCAAATGCTGCATTTATATTAATTTTACCTTATTTTAAAGAAACAGCTTTTTTAGGCCCAGAAAAGTATGGTTTTACTATGGCAGCCATGTCTTGTAGTATGGTATTAGGTAGTATAATATTATCAATAATAACCATAAAGAGGGAGCATAAATTTAAAATATTTTATGTATCAATACTTGTTAATGGTATATTATTTGTATCTATAGCTTTCATCAAAAGCTTCCCATTACTTGTAGGAGCATTATTTGTAGCTTCTCTAGGAAATGTAATCTTTAACACAATTTTTAATACAACTATGATGATAGTAGTGCCAAGTGAAAAAAGAGGTAAGGTTTCAGCTTTAATGGGAACCATGTCTATGGGACTTACGCCTATAGGGGCTGTCATAGGAGGAGTCTTAGGAGAAATATTACCTCTTAATATTGCTATCACTGCGTTATTTGTCTTAGCCTTTGTATTCATGTTTGGATGCGTAAATGTTAAGGGAGCTAGGGAGCTTATCGAGTATAATAAGGATGAAGAAAATATTGAAGTGCTAATAGCAAGAACTAATGGAATTTCTTCTTAGTAATTTATTATATATTACCTTCATATAATAGAAATATAGCACTATAAAATGGAGGGTTCTATTGAAGGAGGATTTAAGCAATATACTAACCTCATTCAGAAATGGTAAAATATCTATGGATAAAGCCATGAGTATGATTGATAGTTTATACAAACCATCAAAAGGTAGGGTACTATATATTTTAATTTCAGAGGAAGATAAGGAACCAACAAAAATTACTATGCCTATAAAATTTGTTTCTATGATACTAAAAAACTTTGGAAAAATCCCTAACCTTAATATAAAGGGGTTAGAAGAGTTAGATTCAGAGCAGGTATCAAAACTTATTCTTATGGCAATAGAGAAAGAAGCTATAGGGGAATTAGTAGAACTTAAGAGCTCTAATAATGAAGTAGTTAAAATTTCAATAATATAACAGAAAAACCCGCAGTTTGCGGGTTTTTCTTATGTGGGAATTTATAAAATATTATCTCAAAGACACTATAGCCTTCCGTGATAAAAGTATATCTTATTCATCTTCAAAAGGCATTAAAGAACCAAGGTATGAGTAGTGTAGAGTATAAGTCTTGGATTTGCTTCTCTATAAGCAGAATTTAAGATTTAAAGAAGAGCATAATATTTAGTATAAATTATGAGGAAAAGTCAGCGAATATTGTTTATGCATAGGTTTTATAGTATAATTTGAGATGTACGTTTGTGTAGGCATTGATGATAAGAATTTATTTTATTTATCATGAAAAACCCTTAAGGAAACCACTGTAGGTCTCAAGTATAAGCTAAGTCTTAGTTTTGGTTACTTATAAATACATAATTTATTCATAAAAATATAGAAAAGAGGTAGTGGCATGAGTAGAATGTTTGGTACTGATGGTGTAAGAGGTATCGCAAATACAGAACTAACAGTACAATTAGCATATAGTTTAGGAAGAGCAGGAGCCTTTGTTTTAACAGAAGGAGCTCACAAACCTAAAATACTAGTAGGTATGGATACAAGAATATCAGGTGATATGCTTGAAGCAGCATTGGTTTCAGGAATTTTATCTGTAGGTGCAGAAGCCGTATGTCTTGGAGTAGTTCCAACACCAGCAGTAGCTTACCTTACAAGAAAATATGGAGCAGATGCTGGGGTAGTTATTTCAGCTTCTCATAATCCAGTGGAGTACAATGGAATAAAGTTTTTTAATAAAGATGGCTTTAAATTAAGTGATGAACTAGAAGATAAAATTCAAAATATAATAGAGAGTAATTTTGAAGGGCTTCCAACTCCTACAGGTGAAATGGTAGGCAAAAAACATGTGGTTGAAAATGGCTTAGAAGAATACATTGCCTTTGCAAAATCTACTATAGACGGAGACTTATCTGGACTAAAGATAGCGATAGACTGTGCTAATGGGGCATCTTATAAATCATCTGAAGTAGCTTTGAAAGAACTTGGAGCTGAAGTTTATGCAATTCATAATAAACCAGATGGAATAAACATAAATAAGAAATGTGGATCTACCCACCCAGAAGATTTAATGAAGTTCGTAGTTGAAAATAAATGTGATTTAGGACTTGCCTTTGATGGAGATGCAGATAGATGCCTTGCTGTTGATGAAAAGGGAAACCTTATTAATGGTGATTTCATGATGTGTATTGCTGCAAAACATCTAAAGGAAATAGGTAAATTAAATCATGATACAGTAGTAGTAACTGTAATGAGTAACTTAGGTCTTGATATAGCATTGAAAGAAGAAAATATTAAGACAGTAAAAACAAAAGTTGGAGACAGATATGTTCTTGAAGAAATGCAAAAAGGAAACTTCAGCATAGGAGGAGAACAATCAGGACACGTAATATTCCTTGATTTCAACACTACAGGAGATGGCTTAGTTTCAGGATTACAGCTTGCAACAGTAGTTAAAAAATCTGGAAAAACTTTAAGTGAACTTGCGGCTATGATGACAGAACTTCCTCAAGTTCTTGTGAACGCTAAGGTTCCAAATGATAAAAAGGATATCCATATTAAGGATGAGGAAATAGCAGCAGAAATTAGAAAAATGGAAGAAAAATTAGCAGGAAGTGGTAGAGTACTAATTAGACCTTCGGGTACAGAGCCTCTAGTTAGAGTAATGCTTGAGGGAAAAGTTCAAAGTGAACTTGATGAAATGGCAACTTCCCTTGCTAAACTTATAGAAAAGAAAGCTAATAATTAAAATATAATAGAAGTTAGGGGTAAGGAGTGAATTTTCACTCCTTATTTTTATAAGTGAATATTTTAGAAAGTTATTGCAAAGGATGCAGAGGCTAATAAGATGTCTTCATATATTTTTATATACTTAGGTATTTAGAAATCATCAAGATATGCATTCATTGATAGAGGATATATGAATAATTTAAGAATATATAACATAGTATTTCCTATGTAAAAAAATAACATTGACCATTTTATAGTTTCAGAATATAATAAACTGAGGTTAAATTGAAAATTACATTAAATTTCCATTTAACTAAGCGCCAGAACTTATGAATTTCCTCACATGATAGCTTAAATATAACTTAGTTATATTTAAGGTTCATAGAAATAGGGTGATTTATGCAAAATATAGTTAAAGACTTAAGAGCATTTATACCTATGGAGAGAAGTATGTAAGTTGACGAGGATGGGGAGTATCGAATCTTCGGCGGGTGCCCCACGGTATCGCACTACCGTTAACGATTGATAAAAGCAGAAAGTGATTTCTGTGACAAAACAATCCGGTGTAAAAACCTTTATTATTCATAAATAAAATAAGTATTTTAAATGCTCTATTCATGAAATTCTGCAGTTATAGGCAATTTTGCATTTATACAAATAAAAGGCCTTATGATGTATAGATAAATCATGGAAAGATACATTTGTATTTTATTCTTTAATTTATGAATAAAATCAAATTTTGAAAGGAAGAATTTTTATGTGCGGAATAGTAGGTTATTTTGGAAAGAGAGAAGCTTCATCACTTCTTGTTGAAGGATTAAGCAAATTAGAGTACAGAGGTTATGACTCTGCTGGAGTAGCTATTTTAAATGAGGGTAAGTTAGAAGTTGTTAAATGCAAAGGAAGACTTGCTAATCTAGAAGATAAGCTTCAGCAAAAACCTGTAATTGGAAATATGGGAATTGGACACACAAGATGGGCAACTCATGGAGCGCCATCTGACGTGAACTCACATCCTCATACAAATAAAAAAGGAACTGTAAGTGTTGTTCATAATGGAATAATAGAAAACTATATTTCATTAAGAGAGTGGTTAATATCTAAAGGATATGAGTTTGTTTCTGAAACAGATACAGAAGTAATACCAAACTTAGTAGACTACTACTATGAAGGAGACTTATTAAAAGCTGTTATAAAGGCAACAGAGAAAATGGAAGGAAGTTATGCCATAGGTGTGCTTACAACTCATGAACCTGATAAGCTAGTGGCAGTTAGACATGAAAGTCCATTAGTAGTTGGACTTGGAGAAGAGGAAAACTTTATAGCTTCTGACATTCCAGCGGTATTAAATCAAACGAGAAATGTTTATCTTTTAGAAGATAAAGAGTTTGTTGTAATCACTAAAGATGGAGTTAAACTTTATAATAGATTAGAAGAAGAAATAAATAAAGAAGTATTCCACGTAACTTGGGATGCTGATGCTGCTGAAAAAGGTGGATATGAGCATTTCATGATTAAGGAAATCCATGAACAACCAAAAGCAATAAAAGATACAATGGCATCAAGAATAGCGTTAGGTCAACCTATAAACCTTGATGATATTCATATAACTAAGGAACAAATAAAGAATTTAAATAAAATATATATAGTTGCTTGTGGAACTGCTTATCATGCAGGAGTTGTTGGTAAGTATGTTATAGAAAAGCTTGCAAGAATACCAGTGGAAATTGATATAGCTTCAGAATTTAAATACAGAGATCCAATTATTGATGAAAACACATTAATGATTGTTATAAGCCAATCTGGAGAAACTGCAGATACCATGTCTGCTTTAAGACTTGCAAAATATAAAGGAGCTAGAGTAATAGCTGTAACTAACGTAGTTGGAAGCTCAGCGTCAAGAGAAGCAGACGATGTACTATACACTTGGGCAGGACCAGAAATTGCAGTTGCATCAACAAAAGCTTATGTAACTCAGCTTATAGCTATGTATATAATTGCTCTATTCTTCTCACAAGAGAAAGAAACTTTAACAAGTGAAGAAATTGAAAATATAAAAGAAGAAATGCTAAGACTTCCAGAAAAAGCTGAAGAAGTTTTAAAATATAAGGAAACAATCCAAAAATTCACTACTAAGACTTCTAAGCATAAGGATATGTTCTTCTTAGGAAGAGGTCTTGACTATGCAGTAGCAATGGAAGGATCATTAAAGCTTAAAGAAATATCATATATTCACTCAGAAGCTTATGCTGCTGGAGAACTTAAACATGGTCCAATAGCATTAATTGAAGAGGGAACTATAGTAATAACTATGGCAACTCAAGAAGAGTTATATGATAAGATGGTAAGCAATATAAAAGAGGTTTCAGCAAGAGGAGCTAAGGTGTATGCTTTTGCACAAGAAGGGCACACTGAGATAGAAAAATCAGTTAACTCTGCATCTTATATCCCAAGAGTAATGGACTTATTAGCACCAGTAATAGCTATAATTCCACTACAATTATTCTCTTACTACATGGCAATAGAAAAAGGATGCGATGTAGATAAGCCAAGAAACCTTGCAAAATCAGTAACAGTTGAATAGTTAAAAATTTAGCCTACATAAGCTCTATGAGCCTATGTAGGCTTTTAGTTTACTTTAGAAAAACACCAGTTTTACAGGTGGTCTAAATTTGATAAATATTCAAGGTAAGTGGCACTATTGTACTTTGTACATTCCTTTGCTTTCCATATATTTAAATATAGCTTCACCATGTTGTTGTTCTTCTTTTTGGATGTGATTTAATACATCACGAACTTGAGGATCTCTAAATTCAAAAATAGCAGTATTATATGCTCCTGATACATATTTTTCTGTCATTAATAAATCTGTACACATATCAGAATCAGTTAAATTAATTCCATTTGATTGAGTGGTATTCATAACTTGATTTGAACTTTGGTTTCCTGTATTTTGTTGAGAACTTTGACTTTGCTGAGAGTTTTGATTTTGTTGTTGGTTCATTTGTGGAATCGTACCATTCAATAATTGATTAATACTATTAAGGTGAGTTTTCTCAGCATTACCATTAGTATTAAATATTTCTTTTAACTGAGGATCTGTAGCTTGATTTGCATAGTTTGAATATTTTTCAATACAAATTTGTTCATGTGTTTTTTGGTCCTCTAATAACATTCTTTCTTTTTGTGATAGTGTTAAACTCATAATAAATACCTCCAATAGAATTTTTATAATATAAATTTTAAAATACTATAAAATTATCATGTGTAATATATTCAAATTTATACTTATAGTGGAATAAAGCTAATTTATTTATAAAATTATCATAAAAATTGTAACGAAACTGAAATTTTAGACACTAATGATTTGAAAGGGGGAGAAGAATTGAAGGAATTTGATGCATTGTACAGACTTCATTCAAAGGAAATATTTAAATATCTATTTTATCTAACAAATGATAATTCCTTAGCCGAGGAGTTAGTGCAAGAAACCTTTTTTCAGGCTTTTAAATCCATTCATCTCTTTCAAGGTAAATCTAAAGTAAAAACTTGGCTATATCAAATAGCAAAGCATGTGCATTATAAATATATTAAAAAGAATCCTTATACTAAGAGTGAAGAATTTAGTGAGAAGGGTGAATATGCAATAAATTACAAAACTCCTGAAATAATTTTAGAAAAGAAGGAGGAAGAGAAACTTTTGCTGAGCTTAATTATGAAGTTGAAAGAGCCATATAAACAAGTGGTTATTCTTAGAGGTTTAAATGAACTAAGTTTTAAAGAAATAGGGGAAATTTTATCACAAAGTGAGAACTGGGCAAGGATTACCTTCTTCAGGGGAAAACAAAAACTTCAGGAAATTTTAAGAGGGGAGGAAGTTAAATGGATGTAAAATGTGACGTAATAGGAGACTTACTGCCATTATATATCGATAACCTGACAAGTGAAGGTAGCAATGAATTAATAGAAGAACATCTAAATAAATGTGAGCTATGTAAGGATTTATATGATGATATGATAATGGAACTACCACATGAATGCCAAAATAATAAAGATATTTCAGATATCAGTGAAATTAAACTGATGAAAAAAATAAAAAGTAAAATTTGTACGGTTATTACTACTATTATAGTAATTTTCTCTGTATTAGGATTTATTCTAGGGGTTTATGGAAGAGTTATATTCCAAGAAGGAAATCCGGCACCTTTGATATCATCCATAATAAAGCTTGAATTTAGCAATGCCAAATACGTGAAATACTCTAATACACCTGATAGATACATTTCAGAAATTAAATCAGATGTAGAAAGCTATAAAGTTATGAAAGAATTTATGAAGGAAAAAGGATGGACTTTTAATGAGCAAATGGGTTCAGCCTTTATTTTTGAAAAAGATGGAGAGCTAATAACTATTGATACAAGACAATATACAAAAAGATATTTTCTTTGGCACATTCCTAAGGAAGAGAGCAAAGTAAAGAAAACTGGCAGGTAGTTTTTTTATTATAAATAAATCATGTATTATATATAGAAAAATAACTTATAGCGTTTTGTAAAGCAGTAGAAAATGTAAGGACACATGAGAAGTTAATTGAAACTTTAATATGCTATAATTAAGATTGTTATAGAAATAATATATTAGGAGTTATAAATATGGATATAAGCACATTGAAGCGTAATCAATTTTTAAGAAGTGTTGAACTTAAAAGAGATAATGTAGAATCCTTTTCAAAGTACCCCTACTGTTTGCCAGTAATAAAGAATCTAACAAGTTTGGAGTTTCATCCTAAAGTTACTTTTATTGTAGGGGAAAATGGCACAGGAAAGTCCACTATTTTAGAGGCTGTAGCCACTGCATATGGATTCAATCCAGAAGGGGGAACCATTAATTTTAACTTCGCATCTATGGATACGCATTCAGAATTATATAATAATATAAAGCTAATTAAAGGGGTAAAAAAGCCTGAAAATGGATTCTTTCTAAGGGCGGAGAGTTTCTATAATCTTGCAACTAATATTGATGAACTTGATAGAGAAGTGCCTGGATTAATATCTTCATATGGAGGAAAATCTCTTCATAATCAATCTCATGGAGAGTCCTTTTTTTCGGTGCTTATGAATAGATTCGGTAGCAAAGGTTTGTACATTTTGGATGAACCGGAGGCAGCATTATCTCCTGCAAGACAGATGGCTATGATATCCAGGATACATGAATTAGTGAAAGAAAGATCACAGTTTATTATAGCAACCCACTCTCCAATTATAATGGCTTATCCTGACTCCATTATATATGAAATTAAAGATGATATAAAGGTCAGAGAATATGAAGAAACAGAGCACTATCAGCTAATGAAGAGTTTCATTAATAATACAGATAAGATGATAGATATACTTATTGATGATGAGGATTAACATAGGGCTTTTGTGAAACTTTCACTACATTTCCACAGGACTATGTGTAAAATCCATATATAAATTATTTATATGTGGATTTATCCATTATTAATAGTTGAGTAATTTTAATGCTAAATTAAAGCCCTCTATAGATTTGATTTTTACTAATCTATAGAGGGTAATATTTTTTTATAAGTTTTTATTTTACTTGGATTTGTCCATCTTCTATAAGTTCGTTAGCAATCCATCTTGCAACTCTTCCTGTGATTGTAATACAGTGGTTCTTTCTTTCAGGGCTTTTAAAATTATCTCCTGCCCACTCTTTTGTGATTACTCTACAGCAAGTTGACTTGTACTCGGTTTTTATATAATCGTGAAGTCCCTTAGCTTTTTCAAACATCTTATCTTGCATAGGCTCCCCTTGAACTCTACCATACACCATACCTAAGGCCATTTGACCACCTGAAACTGCTCCACATAGACATCCAGCCTTACCCATTCCTATAGGAAAGCCACTAGCCATTTTAACTATACTTTCATCATAAGGTTTACCTAATAACTCATTGATAGTTTGTACTACTGCCTCACTGCAAAAGAATGTACCACTTCTAAAAAGCCCTTCTGCATTAGCTTGAACCATTTCAAGAATTTCTTCCTTTGTAAAGTCTTTTGTATTTATCAAATCCATTATATAATCCCCCATTTTTTCAAATATGTTAAACTAAGGCAGCTTCAAAAAGTAAGTAAGTCGGTATCCTAGCCTATTTTGTGTTATGCTGCATCAATAGAACCCTTAGATAGCGCTGCTATCCGCGGAACCTGTTTCCTTGTCTGCACAAGCAAGCTTGTGAACACAAACTTGCTCGTGAACACAAGCTTGCTTGTGAGCCCAAAATATCCTTCATATCTTTGACTTGTTACTTATTTTCAGGTACCTTACACAACTGTTATTATAGTTTATATAATTTAAGGTTACAAATAGACAAAATCTATTGATACAGCTTTAATTATTGAAAAAGGCAATAAATCGAATACGATTACATATGTTATACTATTGGCGGGGTTTGTGAAAATTTTAAAAAGTTTAAAAAGTTTTATTATAGGGGGAAAGCTTTAATGAATGAAATTTTAAAAAAGTTCCCAGTTCCAATAGTGGGACTTATGTTAGGATTGGCAGCTACAGGTAACCTTGTGCAATCCTATGGAGAAGTTTATCGTAACATATTTGGGACTGTATCAGCTTTAATACTTATTTTAATGATTGCAAAGATTATAAAGCATCCTAAGGGGGTAGCAGAAGCCTTAGATAATCCTGTGGTAGCTAGTGTCTTTCCAACCGCTACTATGGCTATAATGATATTGTCAACTTATGTTAAACCTTATGCTTCACAACTAGCTTACGCTATATGGATTATAGGATTGGCTATGCATATTGTATTAATTTTATGGTTTACGAAGAAGTTTATACTAAGTTTTAAAATTAAGCAAGTGTTTCCATCTTGGTTTATAGTTTATGTGGGGATTGTGGTAGCAAGTGTAACAGGGCCTTCTTATGCAATGGCAGCTGTAGGAAAAGTATGTTTTTGGTTTGGCTTTATAACTTACTTAATACTTTTACCAATAGTTATCTACAGGGTGTTAAAGGTTAAGGAAATGCCAGAACCAACCTTACCTACTCTTGCTATATTTGCGGCGCCAGCAAGTCTATTATTAGCTGGTTATATGAATTCATTTCAAAATAAAACTATGGCGATAGTTTGGTTTTTAATGGCATTATCTATTTTTATGTATGTAGCAGTTATTATTAAAATGTTTAGTCTTTTAAAATTAAAATTCTATCCAAGCTATTCTGGATTCACATTTCCTCTTATAATAAGTGGAATTTCAATGAAGTTAACTAACGGATTTTTAAATAAATCAGGTCAAGGTATTAGCTTTTTACAATACCTAGTAAAGTTTCAAGAGATAGTAGCAGTTGCTATAGTAATATATGTATTAATTAGATATATTCAGTTTCTTCTTCCAGAAAAAGCTGTTGTATCTGATTCAGCAAAAATATCAAAGTAAGTTTTACTTATATTTTAACATTTAAATTAAAATAAGAAAAAATTTTCTAGTATGTAATAAAAACAATAAGCTAGATGAGCTGTGGTTAATACTTATCCATAGCTTTTTTAAACCACAGAAATAATTAGTAGTTATAGAGGCTTTCTTAAGTAATAAAGTAATCACTTGCAAAGAAAGTAGAAAGAAGTATGGTCCATTGAACTGGATATAAACCATAGATAAAAAACAAGACTAATTAGTTACGACTGATTTAAAGTAAGGCTCAAGAAGTTTGGGTATTTTTACCTTAACTCTTAGTTGAATGTATCGAAAATAAGGTATAGTGATTTTACTTTAAAGCCTCTTATGTAAAGACGCTTTAAAGATGATTCCATTAATAAAAAACACTTAAGATTAAAATGTTAAAAGTTATATCTAAAGTGTAAAAGGTTAATTGTATAGGGAGGGATTTATATGACTAATAAAAAATTAAAACTAAATCTCAGGAATAAAATATTGCTAATTAACATCTCATTACTACTATTTCTTAGTATAGCAATGCTAATCCTTGTTTTCTATGAAACTACAAAAACTGTTGATGAGAGTGTTTATAGTCAGTTAAATTCTAATATTAATTTAGGATATAGCATGCTAGATAAAAAATATCCAGGACAATGGAGTATTGAAGGGGACAAGCTTTTCAAAGGTAGTATTCTCATAAGTGGAGATACTGAATTTGTGGATGAATTTAAGTCAGCTACAAATTCACCTGCTACAATATTCATGAAGGATACAAGGGTAGCTACTAACGTTTTAAAAGAGGGAAAAAGGGCCGTTGGAACTAAGGTTTCTAGTGAAGTTGCTGATGTAGTAATTAATCAAGGAAAAGACTTTATTGGTGAGGCAATTGTTGTGGACACAAAATACTTGGCAAAGTACGTACCTATTAAAGATAAGGAAGGTAAGGTCATCGGAATCTGGTTCACAGGTGTAGAAAAAGATAGTGTAAATCTAAAGATAAAGAATTTAATGTATAAGAACATTGGATTAACTTTCATAACACTTATAATAGCATTCTTAATAATTATTATTTTTGCAAATGTCATTAATAAGAATATAAAAAATATACTAGAAGTCCTGAGAAGTTTAGCTTCAGGTGACTTAAGTAAAAAGTGTTCTATAACCTCTAATGATGAGATAGGAGAAATTGCATCAGATATAAACATTATGACCGCTAGTATGAGAGAACTTATTTTAGAAATAAAAAATAAATCTGAGCAATTACATAACAATTCAATGACCCTTGCTTCTGTATCCAAGGAAATGTCTGCTTCATCAGAAAGTGTAGCAAATGCTGTTCAGGATGTTGCCCAAGGCACTGGTATGCAGGCTCTGGATTTATCAGATATTTCGGGTTTATTTAATAACTTCGGACAAGCTTTAGATCAGATTGTACATTCAATAAAAGCTATAGAAAATAATTCTACTAATATAAATATTAGAGCAACTGAAAGCAATACAAATATGGAGAGTTTAATAAATTCTGTTAATGAAATGAAAAGTTCTTTTGATAGTTTTAAATTAAAGATACTTAATCTTGGAAAAGATATAAAGCAGATTAATGAAATATCCAATGTGATAAATGGAGTTGCTAATCAAACTAACCTACTAGCGCTTAATGCAGCAATAGAGGCAGCCAGGGCAGGGGAATCGGGAAAAGGATTTTCAGTTGTAGCTGATGAAATTGGAAAGCTTGCGGGACAATCAAGAGTTTCATCTGAGTCCATTAGTGTTATGGTAGAAAATATTTCAAAAGAAACTGCCTTAATAGTAGACAATACTGAAATTATAGGAAGTAAGTTTAACAATCAACTTGAAGATATCAATAGAGTTGTAAACTCATTTAAAATCATTAATACTTCTATAGATGAAATATCACAAGAGATACGAGGGATTAGTTCCACATCAAATAATGTAAGCAATGAAAAGGAAGTTATCTTTGAAAAGGTAGAGACCTCATCTTCAATAGCTCAAGAGGTTTCTGCATCTTCAGAAGAGATAGCTGCAACAGCAGAGGAAATGAGCGCATCGTCAGAGGAAGTCGCGGCAACTGCAGATGAATTAAGTAGTATGACAAGTGAAATGTTAGACCACGCAAATAAATTTAAACTTTAACTATTATATTTTTAACCTACATATGTCTTATGACTATGTAGGTTTTTGTTGTAAAAAGAGGAATTGAATACAATTTGTGGAATATAGAGTCGTGAACTTAAAATTAATATTCTATTAGGAGGTGAATGTGTAGTATTTGGAATACTTTGAAAAGTTAGAGTGGTGTACACTTAGCAAATAGTATAGTCAACAGTATAGGAACCTAACAGTTCTGCTAATATATATGTAAAAATTGGGGGAATGAGCATATGGGAGATGTTATAAGTTTTTACGATAAGTATGATGAAGATAATAGACTAGTTTTAGATAGTTCAAGGAAAATTGAGTTTCATGTTACAACAACAATTTTAAATGACTATATTTCGAAAGAGCATAAGATCCTTGAGTTAGGAGCGGGAACAGGGGCATATTCCTTTTACTATGGAGAAAGGGGTAATTCTGTGGTTGCCACAGACTTAACACCAAAACATGTAGATATTATTGATGAAAAAATAAAAATAAGTAATACTAAAATGGACATATTAACTGCTGTAGTTGATGCCACTGATTTAAGTAGATATGAATCGGAAACCTTTGACGTGGTAACTTGTCTTGGACCAATGTATCATCTTACTAATGAAGAACAAAGAATAAAGTGTATTGAAGAATCATTAAGAGTATTAAAACCAGGGGGAACTTTAGCAATTGCGTATATCAACAAGCACTATATAATTCATGTGGTAATGGCTCACCAAAGAGAATATTTTAGTTCAACTTTTGTTGAAGAAATATTAAGCAAAGGCTATTGCAAAGAAGGTGGGGAGCAATGTTTTTATACAGTAGGCTTTTTTACAACTCCTATAGAAATTGAGGAGTTTATGAGTAGATTTAATGTTGATATTATAGATCATGTAGCAACTGATGGTATAAGCTCTTTATTAAGAAATTCTATTAATGAGCTAAATGATGAAAATTATAAATTATGGAATGACTATAGTGTAACAATGAGCAGGGAAAAAAGCCTGTTAGGAATTAGTAATCATGGATTGCTTATCTGCAGAAAAAAATTATAAGTAAGGTTTCAAATGCTGATTTTGCAGTTATTGATGGTGTTCATATTGCTGCAGAGCAAGCTGCAGCAATAGCAAGGGATGCTAATATAAAAAATCCTTATCTAATGCCTATACTGCTTAGTAAAACTGAAGAAGTAGTACTTAATGAAATATCATGGATTTTTTCGGGAGTTCGTATTCCAAGGGACTTAGAAAAATTCCAAGTTGAATAAACTTATTTACTAAAATGATTTTTCTCTTTCTTAATATATAACTTAAACTTTAAGAGTATAAGGCATATGTGATTGAAAGTAATACATTATATGTAAAAACAGTAAAGATATACTTGAAATGTATATGGATTATGTTACAATTATAATATGAAATCAAATTAAAGTTTCTAAGGGTATTAAGGGTATATTATAAGAGAGAAGAGGTGAAAATTACTATGGACATAGGACTAATGGCGGTCTTAGTTGGTTTAATTTTATACTATGGGTATAAATTTATCAAAAATAAACAAGTAATAAATTTAGTTATGGTGGTATTTTGTAGTGGTTGTGCTATGTACGGAACTAAGTACCCAATATATAACTACTTACAACAATCTGGGCAAAGAGCTGTAGATGTAAGTTTTGGAATCTGTGCAGTAACTCTACTTTTCATTGTGGCTGTAAAAGGTTTTAGTAGAAGAAATAAGGTAAGATTGTAAAGAAACATGTGGGAAAGACTTAAGGGTAAAACCTTGGGTCTTTTATTTTTATAAATTACATAAGCAATTTTATTATAAAAAAGTAAAGCCTTGAAAAGAGGATTATTAAATTTTGAAAAGAAATAAGAATAGTAACATATTGAACAGTAGGTGGTAATATGAGCAAAATATTTATAATTGAAGATAACCATAGTTTAAGAAAATTGGTCAAAGAAGAATTGGAAAGGTATAGTTATGAGGTTTATGAAACTGATAATTTTAAGAATATTTTAGAACAGGTCCAGGTTATAAAACCAGATTTAATCCTGTTAGATATAAATTTGCCTTATTATGATGGCTTTTATATATGCCGAACTATACGTAGAACTATGACAATACCAATAATTATTATTTCTTCAAGAGATACTGTGATGGATCAGGTAATGGGACTGGAGTTTGGTGCAGATGATTATATTACTAAACCATTTTCTATGGATATACTTATGGCTAAAATAAAAACAATTTTAAGAAGAGTTAATAGCGAGGAAAGAAAAAATCATGAAGAAATTCTAATTATTAATGATTGCTACACCCTAAATGAAAATAACTTAACTTTAATCTTTAGAGAGAAAACTATTGAACTTACAAAAAATGAGTTTAAAATTATTAAGATGCTGACAATAAATAAAGATAGAATAGTAAGACGTGAAGAATTGCTAAGTGAGTTATGGGATAATGATATATTTGTTGATGATAATACTTTAACTGTTAATATGACTAGAATCAAGCAAAGACTTAAGGAAGTTGGATTAGTAGATATTATAAAAACCAAACGGGGAGTAGGCTATTCTTTAGATGTATCAAACTTAAGGGTAGGACAAGTAGGTAGTTATGATGAGTAAAGATATTATTTATAATTTTGTAAAAGATAAGATACTATTTTTTCTGTTATTCTTTTTGAATACATTATTTATCCTTTTGTTTGTATATAGTACAGTAGACCATAATGTTGAGTTCTTATACCCTATGGTAATATCAACTTCATTAGTATTTGTATTTGGGATAATAGAGTTTTATAGATATTATAACTTCAATAAAAAAATTGAGAATAGGACAAATAATCCTAAGTATAAAGATATGCTACTAACAAATGAGCAAAAAAACTTAATTTCTAAAATGGAAGAGATACATGATAGTTATATGAAAGAAATTAATGATTTGAAGATTGAAAGGAATTTAAAAAATAGGCTATTAGGCCAATGGGTACATAATTTAAAAACCCCTATAACTGTTCAAGATTTAATATTTCAAAGAATTAACCAGAACTATATTACTGAGAGAGATTTGAGTTCTTTAAAAAATGAAAATAATATTATATTCAACAATCTCCAAAATCTTTTAAACTTAATACGGCTCGAAGAATTCTCCAAAGACTATATGCCCACAACTGTTAATTTATATTTTAGTATTAATAAAGTTATTAAAAGAAATAAGAATTTATTTCTATATAATAATTTGCTTCCAAAGGTTGAAGGAGATATTGATGCTGTGGTATTATCTGATGAAAAATGGAATGAGTTTATTATAGAACAAGTGGTTTCCAATGCTATAAAATACTCAGCTGAAAAGAGTTCAGCTAAGATCATTACTTTTAAAGTTGAAAGAATTAGTAAAGCTCATGTAACTTTAAAAATAATAGATGAAGGAATAGGGATTCCTAACAGTGACATAGATAGGGTTTTAGAACCCTTTTTTACTGGGGAAAATGGTAGGCTAAATAGAGATTCAACTGGAATCGGGCTATATTTATGCGCTACTATTGCAAAAAAACTTAATCATGAATTTAAAATAACATCTATGGTAGGAGAGGGAACAACTGTAAGTATACAATACCTTTTGAAAAACTAATGTAAGTTTAATGTAAGGAAAGAGTAATATAAATCGATTTTTCATATTACTTAGGAAGCTTATAATAGGAAGAAAAAGGGGGATAGTATGGTTATATTAGAAGGAAGAATGATTACTAAAGTTTATGAAAATCAAGGGAAAAATTCCACTTTCGCAGTTAATGGAGTAGATCTTAGAATAAATAAGGGAGATTTTACTGCGGTTATGGGACCTTCAGGTAGCGGGAAAACAACTTTATTAAATTTACTTAGTGGTATTGTTAGACCTAGCTCAGGGTGTATAGAATTTTTGGGAAGGGACTTAAATTCCTTGAGAAGCAGTGATCTAGCTGAAGTAAGAAGAAGGAATATGGGATTTGTTTTTCAAGACTATAACTTAATGGATAGTCTCACTCTAAAAGAAAATATTTTATTACCCATGATTTTAGAGAAAAAACCTATAAATTATATGGAGGAGGTTTGTGAAACAATAATTGATTCCATAGGAATAAAAAGTATTGAGCATAAGTATCCCTATAATGTATCTGGTGGAGAACAACAGAAAACTGCTATTGCCAGAGCTTTGGCAAATGAACCAGATATAATTTTTGCCGATGAGCCAACGGGAAATTTAGATTCAAAATCCTCTCAATCAGTTATGAAGTGTTTCCAAACTATTAATGAAGAAAGAAATAGCACTGTTTTCATGGTTACCCACGATGTGTTTGCTGCAAGCTTTTGCAGAAAGGTTATTTTTATTAAAGATGGTTGCATCCACTCTGAGATTGTAAAAAAGGGAAACAATAAAGAGTTTTTTTATGAGATACTTGATTCAATGGCAGTACTTGGGGGTGTCTCCCTTGACATTTAGAAATGTAGTGTTTAAAAACTTTAGGCATGATTTAAGAAGGTTTTTAAGCTTATTTATAAGCAATAGTGCTATGGTAATGATTTTATTTATATTGTTAGATTTAGTGTTTAACTCGGAATTTAGGGTTTATCTAGAAAAAGATAGGTCTCTAAATGCTATAACTAGCATTACTGTATTTGTGTTTTTGATTTTTTCTATCATATTCATTAGTTACAGCCAGGTTTATTTTTATAAAAATAGAAGTAAGGATTTTAGTATATTCATAACACTAGGCATGAGAAAAAGAGATTTTTATAAATTGATTTCTTTAGAAAGCTTATTTGTTTCAATAACCTCTTTAATAACTGGGTTGCTATTTGGTAGTGTTTTTACCAGGCTGTTTTTTATTTTTGCAATGAAAATATCAAAATTTAACAAAATAAATCATCACTACAACAGGATAAGTTATATAATAACTAGTCTAATATTCTTATCTATATTTTTAGTTGTATTAATAATTTCTTTCATTATATTAGAAAGATTAGAGCTCACTGAGCTAACTAAGAATAGCAAAAAGGGCGACAATATACCAGTAAATTCTATAACCTTTTTACTTTTCGGGGGTTTATTCTTAATAAGTTCTATATTACTTATAATATTAAAGGTTAAGGAGCCTTTTGAAAAAACTCTTAAGGACTACTTGTTACTTTCAATAATTTTATGCTTAGTTGGGTTATATATAATAATAGCTGAGCTTGGCAGCGGACTATTGAGATTATACAGGAACAATACAGAAAGATATTATTCCAATATTTTATTTATTAATGAAATCAGGTGTACTTTTAAAAGGAACAAGAAAATTATTTTCTCCTGTAGCATATTAGTAGCAATAATTCTATTTGGAGTAGGAGTATTTTATTCCTTTAGTAGAGCTTCAATAGAAGGAATAGAAGAGATGTATCCATATCATGTAGCTTATACCGAGGTGTTAGACATAAATAGGCTATCTAAAAATGAAATGCTAGATATTACGAAGAGTGGAACTACTAAACTACTGGAAAATAAAGCTCTTGAATTCTCAATAGCTTATACAAATATTACAAGCTATGCACATGGTAAAGAGGAAAAAGTCAATATTGCGTTAACTTCAGAAAAGAATTTTAACCAGTGTGGTTTTGATTCTTTTATTAATGAAGACTTTCATCCTAAGAAAGGTTATGGTTATTTAATTCCTATTGAAAATTATAGACTACCTAATATCATGCCTGAAGACGTGATTAAAGTCTTTAATGATAGAACTTCTTTTAATTTCAAATATACTAAAATTAGTAATCCTTTGTATTTCATAACAGTACCTAATTGCACTCTACTACTCATAGTAAGTGAGGAAGATTATGAAGATGTGATAAAGAATGCATCACCAAATCATATGGGAAGGATTAATATGTTTAGATTTCACCATTGGAAGGATACTGAAGAAGTAGTGGATAGTCTAGAATTAGCCTTGAAAAATAATAATTCCAACACAGTTAACCACTGGGGGGATTCACAAGAGAGTAACGGGGAATCCTATATGTTTTCTACTATCAAAGAGTTTAATACTAGAAAACAAAATGGAGTTTTATCAAATTTTCTCGCAGGGTTCATAAGTTCTTTGTTTTTTATAGCTAGTTCAATGATGATTTATTTAAAGTTATACACAGAGATGGAAGATGAAAGAATAAAATATAACAAACTACATAGGATTGGTGTGAAGGAGGAGGAGTTTATAAAGCTCATATATAAGAAGCTTAGTTTAATTTTTTTCTCACCTTTGATTTTTGGAGGAATACCAGCATATGCATATTTATTTATTATGTTTAACAAATTAGATTTCCCTAGAGAATTTTATTTTAACTCTTCTTATTTATTTATAGCATATGTAATTTTTCAGTTATTATATTATCTTATAGTAAGAAAAAGATATGTAAGAAATATTATATCTGTAGTAAAGCAATGAAATAGCCCAATAACAATAAAAGATACAAAAGTGTGAAAATAACTTCAGCACTTTTGTATCTTTTTATAGTAAAAAAATTACATTATTCTTCAATTAAGTATGGTATTGTAACCATAGCTATATTACGCTTTTTAAGCAGCCTAGCTTTAATAAATAAAGATGTTTGATTATGAAGCAGTTGATGCCACCATTTATCTACTACGAACTGAGGTAATACTATAGTAATCATAGTATTTTTTCCTACTTGTTTCTCAAGAGCGCAAATGTGCTTAAATAGAGTACTAGTTAAAACCCTGTAAGGAGATTTTTCTATAACAAGTAAGTTATTTAAATTAGCTGCTTTGAATTTATCTTGTAAATTGCTCTGCTACGCTGTTATAATGAATCTTTACTCTGTACATTATAAGTACAAATAGTGGAATTAGGATAAAAACTATCCATGCTCCGTGTAAAAACTTAGTTGCTCCGATAATTGCAGCTGTTGCAGCTGTAATTAAAGCACCAGTTCCATTGATAACTGCTTTATGCTTCCAACCTTCAGATTTAGAAGTTGTCCATCGTCTGAACATTCCAAACTGAGATAAGGTAAAGGAGATAAACACTCCAATAGCATATAAAGGCATTAATAAGTGTGTATTTCCATGAAAGCCTATAACTAGTAGAGAAGAAGCTAATGCTAAAAGAATTATTCCATTAGAAAAGCTAAGTCTGCTTCCACGTTTTGATAGCTGTCTTGGTAAAAATCCGTCTCTAGCTATAAATGAAAGTAACAATGGAAAATCTGCAAAAGCAGTATTTGCTGCCATAATCAGAATTAAAGCAGTGGTAAATTGAATTACCATAAACATAATTGAACCTTTACCAAAAACTTGCATAGCAATTTGAGCAATTACAGTAACTTCATGATTTGGAACGGCTTTATATAAAGTAGCTAAATAAGATAAACCACCAAAAATCATAAGAACTATAAAAGAAAGTAAGATTAAAACTGTTTTTGCTCTTTTTGTGCTGGTGCCTTAAAGTTAGGAATTCCATCGCTAACGGCTTCAACCCCTGTTAAAGCTGTACATCCAGAAGCAAAAGCTCTTAAGAATAATAAAAGAGTTATATTCCCAGTAGCCTGTGGAATATCAATGATGCTTGAAGGTGTTACCCCAAATACAAGAGTTTTTACAACACCAGTTACTATCATTATTAAAATAGAAAAAATAAATAAATAAGTTGGAACCCCAAAGAGTTTAGAAGAATCTTTAATTCCTCTTAGGTTACCAATAGTTAAAATAACAATAAAAAATAGGGTTATTAGAACTTTATGCGGCAACAGTACCGGGAAAGCTGAAGTTATAGCTGATGATCCAGCACTAGTACTTACTGCAACGGTAAGGATATAATCAATAGTTAAAGCTGATGCTGCAACTAAAGAAGGAACCGTTCCTAGATTATCCTTTGAAACTATATAAGAACCACCACCATTTGGGTAGCTGTTTATTGTTTGCATATAAGAAAATACTAGTATAAACAATAAAAGTACAATTGCGAGTGCTGCATAAAACATATTTTTATAAGCTGCTAGTCCTAATATTGGCACTAGCACCCACAATATTTCTTCTCCAGCATAAGCTACAGAAGATATAGCATCGCTTGATAGCACAGGTAATCCCCATAGTACGTTAAACTTCTCATGACTTAATTCTTCAGTTTTTAATGCTTTACCTATTAATAAAGCTTTTAATGCTTTAAGCATTTCAATCACCTCAATTTGGGCATCTGAAAATAAATAACAAGTCAAAGATGTGAAGGCTATTATGTGTTCACAAGCAAGCTTGTGCCGGCAAGGAAACAGGTTCCGCAGATAGTGGGGCTATCAAAGGGTTCTGTTGACGCAGTATAGCACAAAATAGACAAACAGATTGACTTATTTATTTTTTGAAGATGCCTTATATAAAAACCTAAAAGTTAAATTACATAGATGCTATTATATACAGTTGTTTAAGTATATTCAATTTCAATTTATGGCTTAAAAAGGCAGTTTTAAGTGACAATTGGTAGTGGCACAACTATAGCTTTAATTATATAAGAGTTTCTCTTGTTTCCTTGAGAAAGATGCAAGAATTGCAGTTTAAAATTTCATATGAAGTTATTATTACCTTTTAATCTTATATAAAAAACTCATTTGATTTATGAGAATATTTAGCTTTCAGAGAAACAAGTTTATAATGCATATGATAATGAGAAAGAATAAATTGAATTATTAACTAATTAAAGTTGCAAAAATTGAAGGCTCTAAGGAATGCTTTTAGGATGTCTTGGAGTTATAAAAGGATTGAGCAAATACTAAGGAAGATTTATTTGGATAAAATTAAATAATTTTAATAAGTCATTATAAGAAAAATCTTAAATAATAGCTTTAGCTATATGATATTATATATTATGAAAGTGAATATTTGTTAGAGATTAAGTAGGCTTATTTTTGTATAGTTTGAATAAGTTAAGTAGTGTTAAAGAAACTAAGAAGGAAAGAATTTAAGGAACAAAATATATTAGTTTAATTTAGTGAGGAGAAATATATGAGTATTGATTCAATTATTTTTGATTTAGACGGAACACTGTGGGATTCCACGGAAGTAATCATGAAAGCTTGGAACAAGGTAGTTTCAACTAATGGACAATTTAGGGAGCCTATAACTTTAAAGGAGCTACAGGGTACTATGGGACTTTTGATTAAGGATATTGGAGCAAAGCTGCTTCCACATTTAGATGAAGCTACTATAGAAAATATTATGGAGCTTTGCTGTAAGGAAGAAAAAGAGCTACTACTTAAAGAAGGTGGCACTCTTTATCCAAATCTTGAAGAAACTTTAAAAACCTTATCAGAAAAATACTCCTTATTTATAGTGAGTAATTGTCAATGTGGATACATAGAGACTTTTTTAGAATATCACAACATGGATAAATATTTTACAGATATTGAATGTGCTGGCAACACTGGTCTTGTAAAAGGAGAAAATATTAAAAAGGTTATTGAGAGAAATAATCTTAAAAGTTCAGTATATGTAGGGGATACTCAAGGGGATTGTGATGGAGCAAGAATTGCTAAGATTCCTTTTGTGTATGCTAGTTATGGTTTTGGAAAAGTTACAGATTATGATTATATAATTAAAGAAGTAGCTGATTTAATAAGTATATTTTAAAATGTTAGGAATTACTCTTCACTTAGATTAACTTATCTATCTAGGTGAAGAGCTTTTTATTGTATAGGAAATTTGAATTTTTTCACTGAAAGTAATTGGTAGTATAGCCCTGTAATCAAGAGCCTTTTTAGTAGGTCTGAAAAGTTAAAGTAGTTTTAGTTGCTCAAAAGTTAAGTTAATACAAAAAAATTCTTTATTATATTAAAATATTTAAAAATTTTAAATATAAGTAAAATTTTTTCATAATCACCCCAAATGCTATAAATATTAAAACGTATATTTATAACAATAAAATAAATAAAAATTACTGTGGGGGGAATTTAAATGAAAAAGAAAATAGTCGCATTACTACTAGCAACCTATGTAACCAGTATAGGGGGCAAGGTATATGCAAGTGAAGCTACCAATATAAACACAAATGAACAAGCAAGCAGTGAAATAGTGACACAAACAGAAACTACTGAAACTTCAAGTGAGACAACTACAGAAACTACTACACCAGCAAATGAAGTAGTTACGCAAGAGCAACAACCAACAACGGAAACTGAAGCAACTAATGGAGAACAAGAGACAACTCCAACAAGTGGACAAACTACAGAAACATCTACACCAGTAAATCAAGAAGAAATTGAAGAGTCAGCTGGAGTATTACCAACTTCAATATTTTACAAGTTAGAAATTGCTATAGAAAACCTTCAACTTGCAATTACTCAAAGTGAAGAAAAGTTAGCAGCTCTTGAAGCAAAACTAGCTACAGAGAGAGCAGCAGAAGCAGCAATTATGGTTAGTGAAGGTGAAGATGAACTTGCAAATGAGGCAGCTGCTGAATATACTGAAATGTTAGCTTCAGCTGCGCAGCATATAAATAATGCAATTGAAGCTAAAGATGAGGCTGTAAAGACTCTTGAAGCTCTTAATGAAGCATATAGTAAAAGTGAAGAAATACTAAGAACAATACTTGAGAAAGCTCCAGAAGAGTCCAAGTTAGCTATAGAAAATGCACTAAATGAGCAGGATAAAACAATTACTGCTATCAATGGATTTTATGCAGCAAAAACAGCTTTCTTTGATGCAAAGGAACAATTTAAACTAGCTCAAGAGGAATTACAAGCTGCAAGAAAAAGTGGAGATGCTGAAGCTATTAGATTAGCAGAAGAAAAAGTAAAAGCTGCAGAAACTTTAAAAAATGAACTTGAAGAATTAAAAGACCTTGCTGAAACTGCAAAAGAAGAAGTAAAACAACTAGTTGAGCAAGCAGAGAATAATGTTAAGACTGGTATGAAGCAAATTGAAAAGGCAAATGAGAAAATGAAAGAAGTAGAAGAAAAAGCTATACAAAGTGGAGAGCCTGCAAAGACAGAGGAAACAAAAGTAGAAGAGAAGGCTAAGGACGAAACTAAAATTAAAGATGAAGTTAAAAATATAGAAAAGGAAGCAAAAGAAGAATATAAGGCATCCCAAGAGAAGGAAAGAGAAGAAGCAAAAAAAGCTAGAGAAGAAGCTAGAGAAGCAGAAAAGCAAGTAAAAGAGGAAGCTAAGAAGGCAGAAGAAAAAGCTAGAGAAGAAGCAAAAAAAGCTGAAGAAAAGGCAAAAGAAGATGCTAAGAAAGCCCAAGAAAAAGCCAAAGAAGATGCTAAAAACAAAGAAAAGGGCAAAGGAAGACCATAGATATATAAAGTTCCAAACATCAATAAGTTATGAAATATTAACTTATTGGTGTTTTTTATTATGGAGGTTTTGTAACTTTTCTATTAGAAATACTGCAACTTAAACCCTTGTACTATGGGATCTTAGATTATAAATAAAAATCATAATCACGGACAAGCGGTTGAAATAGCATGAAAATACACTTTTTTATTCCGTGTTAAGTATTAGTAGCAATCAATATAACAAAGCTTAACTTACTGAATATTATAAAACATATAAATTACTATATTGACTTGTGGTAATTAAATCAATATAATTAAATTATTGGAAATGAAAGAGAGGTAAAGTAATGGTTATGATGTTATTATTCTAGTAATTTTAAAATCACATAAAATTTATAGCAGTATATTTTTAACCTTATTTTTAAATTAGGTTTATTTGCTATGGATTTAAGGCATTTTCAAAAAATAAATAAGTCAGTATGTTTGTCTATTTTTAGTTATACTGCGTCAACAGAACCCTTAGATAGCGCTACTATCTGCGGAACCTGTTTCCTTGCCGCACAAGCTTGCTTGTGAACATAAGCCTGCTTATGAACTAAAAATATCCTTCACATCTTTGACTTGTTATTTATTTTCAAATGCCTAAGATTTTAGTTATAAGGATGAACAACATCAATTACAATTCCTTTACTTTCATTATATTAAAGTAAATTATAGTTTTATAACAAAGGCTCCAACTCCATAGGGTTATACTATGATATAAGAGGAGAGAACTTCTAATTATCATGGCTTAAGGAATATTTGTATTTAGCTATAGTTAATTAATAATAAAGTGAAATTGGAGCTGTGTTGGTTTTCATCACAGCTTTTTATTATATATTTTTAATGCAATGATTTCTAAACTTATCAAATAAACTGCGGTATAGTTTACGTAAAACTATGGACTTTAAGGGCTAAACAGACTGAAATGTAGGCTTATAAATTATAGAAGATGCTATAACTTTTAGGCTATCCATAGATTTTATTAAAGTATATTTCACATGGAATTTATAATATGAGTTTATGGAATAAGTTTACTTACCATGCATTAAGTTTGTATAAATAAAAAAGGGTGTAGATGAAGAGTTGTTCATCTGCATCCTTAATTTTTTGTGAAAATGGTTGTGTATGGCTATAGGGGATGAAGCTATACACACATGGATTTAGGAAAAGAATTATTAAAACTAGGGGGAATTAAGATGAATACTGTAAAAGTAGATAGTCCAAGATTAAGAAAGTTATATGAGGATATAAAAATTAATAAAGAAGAGTCACTTCAGTTATTTTGGGAGGAAGTTAAAGAAAATGGTGCACCTCTAATAGAAGAAATAGAAGGTGATAATGAAAATTGCCTAGTTACTTTGCTTTGGAGAGAGGTAGAGCCTATAGATAACATTAGAGTTATTGGGGAGATTTTTGGCATGGATCCTGATTTTACAAAGTTCTATAGGATGGCAGGTACTGATCTGCACTTTAGATCCTGGAAAGTAAATAAAGGGGCTCATGGGGTATATATTTTTATACTCAACGGTGAAGATAATCAGGATTGGAGCGAGTTTAATTTTGTAGTAGATCCACTTAATCCACAAAGGTATGTGTGTATAGAAGATGACAAAAATCCTGAACCCTATTTACTATGCAAGGAAGAGTCTTATATAGCCTTGCCAGATTACAAAGAAAACAACTGGACCATTGAAGAACCACAGGTAAACAAGGGGAAAGTAGAAGTTATTGAGGATTTTGAAAGCAGCATTTTAAATAATAAAAGAAGAATATGGATGTATACACCAGCAAGCTATGATAAAAATTCTAACCCATGTTCATTAGCCATATTTACTGATGGTTGGCATTATGTTCACGTAACAAAAGTCATAACAATTTTAGATAAATTAATCTCAAAAGGTGAAATTTCACCAGTATGTGTTGCCTTTATTGAAGCAGTAGATAGAGATACAGAACTTACTTGCTCAGAGAAATTTTCAGACCTTGTTACAAAGGAGCTATTACCATTTATATATGAAAAATATAATGTAACTAGGCTTGCTGAAAGTACACTTATTGGTGGATTTAGTTATGGGGGACTTAATGCTTCATTTATAGGGGCAAAATATCCAGAGATATTTGGGAAAGTATTTTGCCAATCAGGAGCAATGTATTGGACTTATGAGGAAGACGAAAATCAAAAGGGCAAAATCATACAAATGTATCAAGAGGGTCACAAGTTACCGCTAGACTTTTATATGACTTTTGGAGAGTATGAAAAAGATGCAATAGTTCACTATAATGCAAATAAAGAATTTGCAAAGTTGTTAGAAGATAAAGGATATACCTATAAATATAAGGAGTTTTTAGGCTCACATACTTATATGGATCTTGATATGGAATTAGCAAATGGCTTTAAGTTTCTTTTAGGTAATAATATCCTTTAAAGATATTATAGAAGGAGGATTCTCCTGTATTCTTTAGGTGTGAGTTAAATCTCTTTCAAAAGTCGCTCCATAGAATGAGGCTGATAATTATATAATCTATGGAAAAATAAGAGGTAAGAATAAAAAATAAAACAAGTAAATAGGGGGGAGTTAATATGGAACTTAAAAACAAGATTGTAGAAAACTTAGATAAAGTTATAAAGGATTTTATGGACAATGAGACAATTCCAGGGTTAGCAGTAGGGGTAGTTTACAACAATGAAGTGATTTACACAAAAGGCTTTGGGGTTAAAAATGTTGAAACAAAGGAGCCAGTTACAGAAAAATCTCTTTTTCACGTGGCATCAGTGTCAAAGACCTTTGTTGCCACTGGAATAATGCAGTTGGTTCAACAAGGGAAAATAAACTTAGATGCACTTTTGGTAGATTATTCACCATATTTTCAGCTTCAAGACGAAAGATATAAGGAAATTACCATAAGACTGCTATTAAATCACATATCAGGAATGCCAGATGAACCAGATTATGAGTGGGATAAGCCTCAATATGATGAAGGGGCTCTAGAGAGATATGTTAGAGCACAAAAGGATAAGTCCCTTATGTGGAACCCAGGAGAAAAGTTTGCTTACAGTAACATTGCCTTTGAAATACTAGGAGATGTTATTGCAAAGGTTTCAGGAGTATCCTTTGAAGAATACATGAAAAAGAATATTTTAGATGTTTTAGATATGAAGGACAGTAATTTTAATAAACCACTAGTTTCGAAGGAATTAATAACAACTCCCCATGTTTTGGGAATTGAAGAAGGCTTTGGACCTAAAGTTAGTGAAATCTATCCTTATAATCGCTGCCATGGGCCAAGTTCTACTCTTTGTTCAAATGTAGTGGAAATGTGTAGTTATGCCATTGCAAACATGAACTATGGTGAGCTTCATGGGAAAAGAATTTTAGAAAAGGAAAGCTACTTAGAACTTTGGAGAGAACAAGCAGTTACTGGTTGGGAAGGGCATACTACAAAGGTTGGACTTTCGTGGTTTTTAGGAGAGCATAAAGGGCATAAAGTTAAATCACATAGTGGTGGGGATACAGGATACTTGAGCAACTTAATACTTTTCCCTGATAGTAATTCAGCTTTAGTAGTCATGTCAAATTCTGATTATATGTCAATGAATAGCTTAACTACTACACTTATGGATGTGGTTATAGGACTTGAACCTGAAAGGGTAAAAACTTCTCTTCCGCAGCATATAGCAAAAATAATTGTTGAAAAGGGCTATGAGGTTACATTAAAAGAGTATTGTAAAATAAAAGAACAATCTATTGATAAGTACTATGTTAATGAGAGCGGCTTTAATTCTATAGCGTATGGTCTTTTAGCTGCAAAGGCAATTAAAGAAGCAATAGAAATATTAGAAATAGGGATTATAGAGTTTCCAGAGGCTTCAAATCTTTATGATAGTTTAGGGGAAATGTATTTGGCTTATGGGAATAAGAAAAAAGCCCTAGAAAATTATAAAAAATCAGTAGAATTAAATCCTAACAACTTAAGTGGAAAGAAAGTAATAGAAGAATTAGAAGGGAAATAAAATGTTAAATTATACAGATGAGCAAGTGAAGGATATTGTTACAGAAATTTTAAAAGAGGAAGTCCATGTGATACCAGTAGGAAACCATGAGCTTAAGAGACATCTTGTGTATGTTGTAGAAAGCAAAGGTAAAATAATTGGAGTTTTTAAACTTTATTATAGAAAAAATAGATGGAATAGAGAAGTTGCAACCTTAAGATTTTTTCAACATAGGAATATTAAGGCACCAACGATTTTAAACTTAGGCAAACTTCAGGATGGTACAGAATGGTTATTTATGAGTCATATAGAAGGTGAGACTCTAAGTAAGGTAAAAGATGAAATCAGTGAGGAAAATTTAAAAGAAATATATGCTGATATAGGAAAAGAACTTGGAAAAATTCATAGTTTAGAAACCTTTGATTTCTTTGGGGATTGGGATGAATATGGAAACAGTATTGAGAATATAAAAAACTTTTCAATATATTTTGAAAAACGTGTTGGTATAATTTTTAAAGAATTATTTGATCAACATCTAGAAGAAGAACAGCTTCATAGAAAAGCTGGAGAATTATTAAAAACTATGCTTCCAATATTAGATGAGGTTAAGGAAGCTCATCTTTCCAATGGAGATTTTGGGGAGAGAAACATTCTTGTGAAGAAGGAAGCTGGACTATGGAAATTCTCAGGGCTAATAGATTTTGAACACTGCGTACCAAAGGATAGAGATTCTGAGATAATAAACTGTTACTATAGCCTATTAGAAGAAAATCCAAATTTAGCAGAAAGCTTCAAGAATGGTTATGAGCAGTATATGAGTTTTAACCCAAATCTAGAAAAGAAAAGGGCACTATATGAAATTTATAGTGGCTTAGATATTTGTAGTTGGGCAAAAATTCAAGCACCAGACTATTACTGGGAAGGAATTAAGATATTAAAAAAGTATATAAGGGGATAAAAATATGGGGATTGTAGAACTGACAAGTAAAAATCATGAAGAGGTTGTGGACCTTTTTGGGGATGAAATCACTAATTATTATTTTATTGTTGAAGACTTAGTAAGAAATAATTATAAAAAAGAAGGCTTTCGTGTGTTTGGAGAGTATGAAGAAGGTGTGTTGAAATCTATATTATTAAATAACCTTAACAACGTAACTTACTACTGTCCAGAAGATAGAAGCATTGATGCTTATGAAGAGGTATTGTGGAGATTGACCTTTTCAAAACTATCAGGTCCAAGCGATCTTATGGAAAAATTTTTACCTTATGTGAAGGTTGTAGAAGATACCATATCTTATATGGGGGTTATGAAAAATATTAAAGCTAAAAGAAGATATGAAGATTTACCAATAGGTATTATTAAAACAGAAAAGGAAGTTGCAATGCAATATGATTTGCTTATGTTAACAGAGGAATATAGGGATGTACTTCCAAGTGATAAAAGGGAATATATTGATGAGGAAATGAAAAGGATTAAGGATACCACAGACCGTACTGCTTATTTATCCATTAATGGGGAAATAGTTTCTTCCTGTTCAACAGTTAGGGAAGGAGAAAAAAGTGCTATAGTCATAGGGGTTGTAACTAATCCTAAACATAGAAACAAAGGCTATGGCAGCGAAGCTTTAATAGGACTCTTTGAAGTGTTATTGAAAGAAGGAAAGTACCCTTACTTATTTTATAATAATCCAATAGCTCGTGAGGTTTATAAAAATATAGGTATTACAGAAGTATGTCCCTGGAGAGTCACCTATGTTAAGTAGGTAAAGTGGCTCAAACCCGCATGGACACTATATCTTCTTATAAAGATAGGAAGATAACAATATATATTTTTATCTTCTTATATTGTTATCTTCCAGGGGAAATAGATTTTAAAATTCACAGGTGGTTAATTTAAGTATATAAGGGGGATGAGGATTAGCACACTCCTAAGAATAGAAAATATTTTATGGAAGGAACCTTGAAGAAAAGTTTGAAATGAATGTTTACTTCAAGTATAGATAATATGGGGGATATATAATGAAAATTGAAGAAAGAATTAAACAAATAGTTGAAACTTATGCAGCTGAGAAAGATTTTTCAGGAGCAATATTAGTTAAAAAAGCCAATGATATATTATTTAGTGGTGCATATGGATATGCTCATAAGGGGTGGAAAATAAAAAATACAGTGGATACAAAGTTTGATACTGCCTCTGTAACTAAGTTATTTACCACAGTTGGAGTATTACTATTAATTGAAAAAGGCGTCTTAAGCTTTCAAGATAGAGTTTTAGAAATACTAGATATAAAAGACACAACAATTTCAAAGGAAGTTACTATTTATCATCTCTTAACTCACACTTCAGGGATTGGTGATGATGCAGATGAAGAGGCAGGAGAAAGCTATGAGGATATTTGGAAGATTAAACCAAACTATTCTATAAGAGAGCTGGTTGATTTTTTACCACAACTTATTTATAAAGCGCCAAACTTTGAGCCGGGGAAAGGCTGTAGATATAATAATGTGGCGTTTATACTGCTTGGCTTAGTCATAGAAAAAATTACAGGACAGAAATATAGGGATTATATAAAAGAGGAAGTTTTTGAAAAAATAGGTATGACAAACTCAGGGTTTTACAGTATGGATGGCATTAATGAAAATGTAGCAGAAGGATATGCAATGGTTTGTGATGACAAGGATGAATTTATTGAGTGGAGAAAAAATATATATTCTTATCCACCAATAGGTTCTCCTGATGGAGGAGCTTTCACAACAGTTGAAGATTTAGATATCTTTATCCATAAGCTTTATAATGGGGAAGTTTTATCAAAGGAATTAACTGAGGATTTATTTACACCAAAGGTGGTTTACAGAGAATATGAAAAAGCCACTGTTAAAATGGGTTATGGTTTTGAGTTCATCTTTAGAAAAGATGAAGATGACATACTATTAATTACCAAGGATGGAGTAAATCCAGGAGTAGCTTGTAAATTTAATTACTATCCATCTGCGGATGCAACAGTAATAGTGCTTGCTAACCAAGATTGTAATGTTTGGGCAATGGCAAGGGAAATTCAAGAATTACTAGTAGGTAAATTGTAAAAATAATAACTATAAAAAATCCTTTCAGAATTTAAAGTTCTGGAAGGATTTTTTCATTAAATTTTAAAAAGTGGGAAAGTAAAAGTATATATGTAGTAGTCACGTAGAAAAATGAAACAAAGTATTGGTAGTAAATATATGAATATCATGAATTTAAACTTTATGTAATACAAAATAAAAGATTAGCCTGAGGTAAAGAACAGTATAGAAACAATAATAAATATTAATTTGTGTTAAAATATGAGGAAAAATTATACCAAAAAATGTTGCTTTCTATAAAATAGCATGGCAATAGTTAACAAAGAATGTGGAATTTGTAGCATTTTATAGATAATAACTTTATATGAATAGTAAATTATGACATATTATGCTGGGAATGTATGTTAAAATTTATTTATCGACAGGACTTTTTTTATCATAGTAATAATAGAAAATTTAATAAAGTTCTTTACAAAAGTCTATTGGAGGGGTGTTAATGAAATTCACAGTTAAAAAAATTGCTTGTCTCATGGCTGTGCTTACAACAGTTAGCGTATTTACTGGGTGTTTTAAGGAGGAAATGGGGAATAAGAAAAGTGAAAAGGGTTTAGAAGTTAGTAAAGTAGAGACTAATGAAGGCGGTAGTAGTGATGGAAGATATAAGGATGAGTTTTTAGAGAATATGAGGGTTGATGCCACAATTAAGTCCGCAGATAAAAGCTCAGCGCAAGTGCTTAGTGGCATTGCTCAAAAATTTAGTTTAGAAAATGTTGTGAAGGTGGTAATGGGAGAGGTTAATATACAAATCGAGAGAGAAGACAATAATCTAAGGTCTGGAAAATGTAATGGAAAGTCTGTGTTCGCTGATGAATACGGAAGGTTTGATATAAGTAGTAAAGTTTTTGATACTATAGGTTTAGTAGCTGCAGATTTCTGTGGTCATAATCAGATAGAGAGACCAAATAAAGAAGTGTTCCAAAAGAAAGAATTAGATTTCATGAGTAGTGTAGATGCCGTAAAGCAGTGTAAAAGAATAATGGAGGATTTAAATATTTTATATGTAGAAAATCCTGAAATATATGCTTTGGACTATGAAAACTTACAAAAAAAATATGATGAGGTTGCAAAAGAGGAGGATATTAAGGAACTAATCAAACGAGGTAAATTTTATGCAAAGGAAAAATGGGAGAAAGAAGATGAGGGTTACTATATTATATTCAAAACTAAGTTAGCAGATATACCAGTTGCATCAGTTGGGTATGAGGATAAGAAAACTTCGTATAGTGTGGCAGGCTCAGAAATAGTATTTTGGGTGAATAAAGATGGTGTAGATTCAGTTAAGGTAAATGAGAGAATATATGAAGAAACTGGTAAGCTAGGAGAGGTAAAAAACCTAATTACATACAAGGAAGCTTTAAAAAAATTAAAAAGTAAATATAAAGATATAATCTTAACAGATGAGAATATAGTTGAAGAAATATCCTTAGAATATATTCCTTGTATTAAAGAAACACAAACAATTGGGGAAGGCCGACTTGCAATAACTCAATATAATTTTAAACCTGCATGGAGGTTTAAGATAAAAAATATTTTCAAAAATGATGAGAGAAAACAACAAAGTAATGTGGTTCAAGGACCAACCTTTGAGTACATTTTTCAAAATATTGATGCGATAACAGGAGAATTTATTGAGTAAAGGAAGAAGAGTTAATGAGAAATTTTATGAATATGTTTAGCACAGACCTATATAAAGCAATAAAATCCTGGCGCTTTTTAGCAGGAGTACTGGGTACAGTTTTTGTGTACCTATTGATTATAAAACCTGAAATTGGACTTGGTTCCGATGTACTCTATTTGTATAGAATCAGCGTGGGATTTATAGGAGTATACCACTTAATGTTTATTTTAATGTGTACAATTCCATATAGTACAAGCTTTTGCATGGATTTTAATAGTAAGAATATTAAATACTCAGTAGTAAGATCAAGTGTAAGTTCATACTCTTGGTCCAAGGTACTTTCTTGTGCTATTACAGGTGGTTTAGCTTTAGCCCTTGGAACCTTAATATTTATTCTTGGTGCTAGTTTTTTTAGACCATTGGTAGATTCAACTAAGGAAATAAGTGATGCCTATTTAGCAACCACAGGTGGAGAGTTACTAAGTCAAGGTGAGTATATATTATATTTTTCAATTTATATATGCTTAAGTTTTTTAAAGGGGTTTTTATGGTCTGTAGTGGGATTATTAATATCAGCTTATATACCTAATATATTTGTGGCATTAAGCTCACCATTTATACTTGCATATGTGTATAGAGGCATTGCTGGAGCTTTCCATATTAAGTTTAATGTTGAAAGAATTTGTAATGGGGCAGTGGGAAACTTTATAGGTGGCAGCACGTGGTTAACATTAACAGTAGGTATTTTGAAAATTATAGGTATTACTTTTCTTTTAGGAATGGCATTTAATAGGAAGGTAAAGAGGAGGATTGCAAATGAATAATATAAAAATCTGTTTTTCTATAGCTACAAATAATATTAGAAAGTGGAGTGCAAATCCTCGCATTTATGTTATTTTAATTTTAATGGTTATGTTTGCATGGCACTATGTAAGTCCTTATGTAAGTGCAGCTAAAGCTCTTGGTTATAGAGTTACACCTTGGATATTTCCGCATATGATAAACTTTTCCACATTGCAAAGGTATATAATGCTAGGATTAATACTTTTATTTTGTGATGCACCCTTCATGGACAACACTCAGCCCTATGTAATCATAAGAAGTAAAAAAACAACTTGGGCAATAGGACAAATAATATATATAGCTTTAGCAACAGCAATTTATTTAATAACTTTAGTATGCTTATGCATTATAGTTCTTTTGCCTGTAATGTATTTTAGTGATGGATGGGGAAAAATATTAACCACCTTTGCAAATAGTAATGCTGGATCTCAATTTAGAATTGAGTATGTTAGTTATAGAATAGTTTCAAGCTATAGTCCTATTCAAGCAATGATACTTTCCTTGATTTTAGAATGGGTAGTAGGGATATTATTAGGTCTTGTTATGTTTGCAACAAATATGTATTTCAAAAGAGGGGTTGGGGCTATTGTAGCAATAACTATAGTGATGTTTGATACTTTTATTGATTTTGGATCTGTTTATGTTTCAAAGTTTTCACCAGTATCCTTTCCGAGGCTAGGCATTATTGATAGTTCTGGAATATCCAATAAGCCAAGTCCAGCGTATATATGCGCCTTTTTTATTATAAGTATTGCAGTGTTAATATTTATGTCTATACGTTCTATAAAAAGAAAATCACTTGAAGTTCAAAAGATGATTTAGTTGTAAATGGAGGCAAGGTTATGAGTAAGTATATTATTGAAGTTAAAAATGTTTCGAAAAAATTTCAAGACCATACAGTATTAAATGATGTGTCAGTTAACTTTCAATCAGGAAAAATCTATGGAATTATTGGAAGGAATGGTTCAGGAAAAACTGTATTATTTAAGTCCATATGTGGCTTTTTTCCTGTAACTAGCGGGGAGATTGTGGTAAATAATAAAATTGTGGGTAAAGAAATAGATATTCCCTCTGATTTAGGAATAATAATTGAAGAGCCAGGATTTTTACCTAACTATAGTGGATATAAAAATTTAAAATTCTTAAGCAATATTCATAGAAAGATAGATGATAAAGGAATTTATAGTGTACTTAAAAGAGTAGGCCTTGAAAAAGATGCTCATAAAAAGGTTGGCAAATATTCCATGGGTATGAGGCAAAGACTTGGCATTGCTCAATCTATAATGGAAAATCAATCAATTTTAATACTAGATGAGCCTATGAATGGTCTAGATAAAAGTGGAGTGGAAGATGTTAGAACTTTATTAAAGGAGCTCAGAGAAGAAGGCAAAACAATTATTATAGCAAGCCATAATTCAGAAGATATTAGAATACTATGTGATGAGGTTTATGAAATGGATGGAGGAATTTTAAGTAAATACATAGTATAATAACAGGTTAAGATACTAAAAGTAAGGGAGCGTCTACAAAATAATTATTTATCAGTTAGTATTAACAAATCCATGCATAATAAGGGTTAATTCTCTGTTGTGCATGGATTTATTAATATTTGAGTCTTTATAAACTTTAAAACAGCCTTTTTTAATTTATATGTGTAAAAATTACCCTAAAAAGTTATAAAATCCTTCTCTGTAATAATCCCATCAATTCTAACATCAAACTCATCAGCTGGTACTTTTTCATAAAGTTGAAAATCATAAGCCAGTGCAATTTTAGGAACTTGATTTTTAAGCTGAGAAAGAAATCTATCATAAAAACCAGCACCATATCCAATTCTATTTCCTTGCTTATCAAAAGCAACTCCTGGCATTAGAATAAAATCAATTTCTTCTGGAGAAGCTTCAATACAACCTTCTACAGGTTCAAGAATGTCGAAATAACCCTTTTTTAAATCCTCAAAGTTATTTATAAAGTAAACTTTCATGCCCTCCTTTTTTGAAGGAACTTTAGGTACACAAATTTTCTTACCATCTCTTAAGGCATGTTCAATAAATTTATGAGAATCAACTTCATCTTTAAAGGATACAAAGGTAAAAATCACAGAGGAATTTTTATAGTAATCAGAGTTAATTAACTTATTGAAAATTATCTCATCCCACTGGTTTCTAACTGCAATAGCTACCTCTGAACGCTTAGTAAGAACTTCTTCTCTATATTCTTTTTTTGAAATAAAAGCCATTAATTTCACCCCCATAAATAATATTATAGAACTTTTTACAGGTTTTATATACTTTAAGTTTTTACCTTGTTTTATTACAGTATACAGAGTTTATATTTTACAATGTGCTATAGGAGTAATTTAAACTTATATTATGTTTTACATTCTCACAGTAAAATTTTATAAAATATATCTAAATTGCTATATGGACAAGGTTTTTAGCACATATCAATATAATAAAAATATTATGTAATATGGAGATTTATATAGGCTTTTAGGGTGAAAAAGTTACTATGTTTATCCTGAAAAAATTTTAGAAGAACTAAGGGATAACAATGTACAAGTTAACTATTCGCCATGGTTCTATTATAGGGTTTCATGATGGAATCTGAATTTATTCGTCTTCATAAACCCTTAAGGGAACCAGGATAGGACCCATGCATAACTTAGTTTTTAACTCTGGTTCCCTATAATGAGAATTTTCATCATTTTATTATATAAAGAGGTGTATAGTCTTGAAAGGTGTGCTTACACTAAAAACTATTAAAACAAAAATTATTTTCTCCATTACTATAATGTGTTTTTTAGTATCTGTAACCATAGGAAGTGTGTTAATTTATAGAGAAAAAAGTGCTACTGAAGAGGCAGCGAAAGAAAAACTTCTACTTACAGTGGAGAAACAGGGACTTGAATATGATAAGGTTCTTACTGAAGTGGAAACTGCAACGGCAAAGCTTGAAAATGTATTTTTATCAAACTTTAATTTTAAGGATTATAATAACAATAAAGATGGTTATGTTGAAGAATTTAATAAAAGAAATGAAAACTATGTAAAAACCTTTGCTGAGACTACAAAAGGGTGCCTTGGAATTTACTTTGTTATGAATCCAGAGACCTTTGGAAAACAGCAGGGGGTATGGTATGCAGACTTGGAAAACTCTAAGAGTTTTATAAAGCAACAGTTAACAGATATTACACAATATGATAAAAGTGATATGGAGCATGTTGGTTGGTATTATGAACCTATTAAAGCCCAAAAGGGGTTGTGGATGAAGCCTTATTTTAATAAAAACATTAACCTTTATATTATATCCTACGTTATACCAGTATATATGGACAATCAGTTGTTAGGAGTAGTGGGTATAGATATTAAGTATGATAATTTATTTGGAACAGTTAAAGAACAAAGATTTTATAATACAGGATATTTAGCAATGTTAGCTAGAGATTATGACATTTTAAGCCATCCTTCACTAACCTCTAAGGATAATATAAAGAATGTTGATAGTGGAGCATATAATTCACTTGTGACATTAATGGACAAACAGTTATCAGGAACCTATGAAAGTAGTTATGATGATAATAACAAAATTATAGCCTTTAGAAGATTAATAAATGATTTTATTATTTATGCCTTTGTAGATAAAAGTGAAATTTACAATGGGGTTAGACAATCAATGAATATAGCGATTTTTATAGTAGTTATAGCATTGATAGTTGCTTCAATAGTTGCTCTAGTTATTGGAAAAATGTTAGCTAGCCCAATAACCAAGCTATCAGAAGATATTAAAGCAGTAGAACATCTGAATTTGAGGGAATCTACCTCCTTAAAGGTTTTGGACAGGAGTAAGGATGAAATAGGTATAATGAATTCCTCTATAAGAAATATGAAGGACTCTTTAAAGGGCATAATAAAAAGTATCATGGGAGTTTCAAAAGAAACTTCTCAAGAGGCTATTAATTTATCTTCTGCTGCTGAGGAAACTTCCTCATCAATACAAGAAGTAGCAAGGGCTGTAGAGCAGTTAGCCCATGGAGAAGCTAATCAAACAGAAAACACCAAAAGGTGTACAGAGAAAATGGATAATCTAGAGGAAAAAATAAAAAGTGTCTATGAGGGTTCTGTAGTGGTTCAAGATAATGCAAAAGAATCTATTAAGCTAAGTGAAGAAGGCGAAAAGAATATTAAAAACTTGGTGGATAGGTTTTCCTATGCAACAGAGGCAAATAGGTTGATGGGTGAAAATATAGAGGATTTAAGTGAAAAGTCTAAAACTGTTGAGAGTATACTAATTACTATAAATTCAATTACAGAACAAATAAATCTTCTTGCTTTAAATGCAGCTATTGAAGCAGCGAGGGCTGGAGAAGCTGGCAGAGGGTTTTCAGTGGTGGCTGAAGAAGTTAGAAAATTAGCAGCAGAAAGCAAGAGTGAAGCAACAAATATTAAGGAAATTATAAATGGAATACAAGGTAGTATTACTATGGTTAAAAGTAATATGGAAAAGTCAAAGGTTATAGCTTATGAAACAAATAGCTCTTTGGAAGAAACAAGGAAGGTTTTTGGTGCTAACGCATTAGGAGCTAAGAAAGTTTTACAGGAAACTTATAAGCTTCTGGAGGAAGTTTCAGAAGCACTAGAGGATAAAGAACAAGTGGGAGAAGCCCTAAATTATATAAATACGGTTTCTATGGAATCTTCTGCAGCAACTGAGCAGATAAGTGCTGCTATAGAACAGCAAGCAGCTATGGTTTCAAGAGTATCTAATATGGCAAATAACCTTAGTAAGATAGCTGTAGTCTTAGAAGGTGAAATAGAAAAGTTTATTATATAGTGAAAGAAATAACTATTTTATAGGATTGAAAATATATCTTTATAGGATTGAAAATATATCTTTATAGCATAAATGATCTGGAGCTTTGTTGAATAATTTTCAGCTATAATTTTAAAATGCATTTTAAAAATATAAGTGATTTATCGTGATGGAAGTTAAACTTGAAGCTTAAAACTTAACTAGACAATTTATTTTTATTGTAGTAAAATTAGCCTATAAGTTAAAAGGTGATGGAGTTCACCATAACCGCAATATGCTAATGACTCCTACAGGTAATATTTTAGGGTATACCTGTAGGATTTTTTGCGTTTTATTTGAAAGGAGAAAAACCATGGCAACCAGTTTTGGAATTATAATAATGTTAGGACTTTTAGCCAATTTAATTTTTACAAAAATAAAACTTCCAGGGCTTTTAGGAATGCTAATTCTAGGGGTTATATTAGGGCCTTATGGGTTTAATTTGTTGGAACCATCGCTTTTAAATGCATCTGCTGATTTTCGTAAAATTGCACTTATAATTATTTTATTAAGGGCAGGTATTGGAATTAGTAGAGAGGATTTAAATAAAGTAGGGAAAACTGCTATTAAGATGAGTTGTATTCCAGGTATTGTAGAAGGATTTTTTATTGCCTTTGCTTCTATAAAGTTTTTAGGATTTACCTTTATTCAAGGAGGTATACTGGGATTTATTCTAGCAGCAGTATCTCCTGCAGTGGTAGTTCCTCAGATGTTAAACTTTATGGATAGAAAAATTGGAACTAATAAAGGAATTCCAACTTTGATTTTAGCAGGAGCTTCTATTGATGATGTATTTGCAATTACAATATTTAGTACCTTTTTAGGGTTATATAGTGGAAGTCAGGTGAATATTGGAATAAAACTACTGGAGATTCCCATATCCATAATCTTAGGTATTGTAGCAGGAGCTATTATTGGATTTATAATGGTGAAAATGTTTAAAAAGCACCATATTAGAGACACTAAAAAAGTGCTATTAATAATAGGAGCTTCTATTTTACTTACTGCCATTGAAAACTTATTAAAAAATAAAATTGAAATTGCAGGACTTTTAGGGGTAATGACTATAGGTTTTATTATCCTTGAAAAAATGCCTGAAGTGGGCAGAAGGTTATCTTTAAAGTTAAATAAAATATGGATTTTTGCTGAGATACTTTTGTTTGTATTAGTGGGAGCTCAAGTTAATATTGGTGTTGCCCTTAATGCTGGAGCTGTGGGCATATTAGTTATTTCAATTGGTCTTGTCGGAAGAAGCCTTGGGGTTTTAATTTCTGTCATGGGAACGGATCTAAACTGGAAGGAAAGATTATTTTGCATTATAGCGTATATCCCAAAAGCTACAGTACAAGCAGCTATAGGAGCGATTCCTTTATCTTTAGGGGTAGCTTCAGGAGAGGTTATTTTAGCTATAGCAGTGCTGTCAATCTTAATTACAGCACCTATTGGGGCAGTTGCCATTAGTTCATCTTCCACTAAATTGCTGGAAATGGATAAGTAAGTTTAAATTTATAGACAATTAAAAAAAATTATACTAGGTAGTATTAAAAGGAAAACTGTGTTATTATAATATAAGATTTTATGTCTATAAGGTTTCAAGATGGAGTTTTACCACAACAATTCCTAAAACCTTAAAGGAATTAAATGTAGTTTTTATAAATTTTAAAGTTAACTTTAGTTCCTTATATTATAATTTGGAGTGATAAAAATGAACAAAACAAAAATGACTATATTTGAAGCTGCTATAAAAACCTTTTCTAATTCAGGCTATAATGGTACCACAATGGATCAGGTCGCAGAGGCTGCAGGAGTTGCAAAAGGAACTTTATATTATCATTTTAAAAGTAAAGAAGAAATTTTTAATTTTATAATTGAAGAGGGGCTCGGCATACTAGTAGATGAATTAAAGGAACATATTAAAGTTGTAACAGACCCCTTAGAAAAGTTAAGAATAATTTGTAAGGCACAACTTGCTATACTTTACAGAAATAAGGATTTCTTTAAAGTGTTAATGAGCCAGTTATGGGGTCAGGAAATTAGACAGGTTGAACTTAGAAATAAGCTTGGAATTTACATAGAAGAAATTAAAGTGTTTTTTCAAGAAGCTATGGATGCTGGAATTATAAGAAAAGGAAATGCTTATTTTATGGCTTATGCTTTCTTTGGAACTTTATGCTCAGCAGCAGTTTATGAAGTTATTAACATAGATAGAATAGATTTAGATGATGTAGTAGATGAATTAATTGAATATAGTCTAAGAGGATTAAAAGCTTAGTAAAAGCTCTTTGTAGGTTACAATTTTGTAGAATTATAACCTATAAAGAGCTTTTTTTATTATATGGAAATTTAACTTTGATAATTATTTTTTTGCGTTCATGGTAGAAGAAATTCGGAAAATAACAGAGAAATATGTATGTTTAATATTAGCGTAATTATTTGAAAATTAGAATATTTAGGGGCTATATAGAATTTTTATAAAAACCTATTGACTTCATATAAAAAAAGGAGTATAACTAAACTGACCAGTCAGTACAAAAATAAATGAGGTGAGGATTATGAAATTTGCCAAGATTGCCTGGAAAGATATTTCAAGTATCTTTAGAAACAGGTTTATCAGAGTCTCAGTTGTAGCAATAATAATTGTACCGCTACTGTATAGCTTACTTTATTTAGCCGCTTTCTGGGATCCTTATTCAAGGCTTAATCAGCTACCTGTAGCTTTTGTAAATCTTGATAAGGGTAGTACGAAAGATGGCGAGGCAGTAAACTACGGAAAAGATATGGTGGAAAACCTGAAAGAGAATAACGAGGTACAATGGAATTTTGTTACTCTTGAAGAGGCAAACAAGGGACTAGATAAAGACGGATATTATTCCATGTTTGTAATCCCTGAGGACTTTTCTGAGAAAGTTATCAGTGCTAAAGATGGAAAGCCACAGCAACCTTCTATAACTTATTCCTCTAATGACAAGAAAAACTTTCTTGCAGCACAAATAGGGGGAAGAGTTGAGGATAAGCTTAAGGCGGAAGTAATAGAAAACATCAGCGAAGAATATACTAAAGTTACTTTTGACAATTTATATGAACTTAAAGATGGTATGAGAAAAGCAGCTGATGGAAGTAAAGAACTTGCAGATGGAATAGGCACTTTAAATGATAAAGTACCACAGCTTTCAGACGGTGTAAACAAGCTTTATGATGGATCTACTAAACTATCTGAAGGTCTTGGAAAATTAAAAGATAGTTCTCCACAAATGGCAGATGGAGTAAATAAACTTTATGATGGTTCCTTACAACTTAAGGACGGACTAAGTTCCTTAAACCAAAATACTCCAGCTTTGACTTCAGGAGTAAATTCACTTTATGATGGAGCAAGTTCTATAGCTAATGGAATTAATTCTAAAGAAGTTGATGCTAATGGTAATCCAAAGGGATTAAAGGAAGCTATGAATAGTATTAACGGTGGAATGACCCAAATTGCTGGAAAGGTTCCAGAGTTATCAAAAGGGACATCAGCTCTTTATGAAGGAGCAGATAAATTAGCTCAAGGCATAAATACTACAGCAGTAGATGCTAATGGAAAGCCTTTAGGACTACAATATGGATTAAAGGGATTATTACAAGGAATTAAACAAACTAAAGGTGGAGTAGATCAATTAGGTGCTTCACTAGAGAGTTTAAACAATGCAATTAATGTAGGTACTAGTACTTCACCAAGTTTAGTACAAGGTGTAGGAGGAATAAACAAAGGAGTTTCTTCTTTATCAACAGCATTAAGCACTTTTAATAATGTAGTAAATAAAGGAGCAGTACCTTCAGGAAATGGAATGTCTCCAGAACAAGTAGTTGCAGCTTTAACTCAGCAGTATAGTGCAGCAACTAATGATTCTCAAAGAGCTCAAATACTAGCTCAAATGGTTGGAGTTTTAAATGCTTCTGTTAACGTAGATAAGAGTGCAACTCAGCCATCACTAAAAACTGCAGTATCAGCTTTAAATAGCAGTATTTCAGTTGACACTAAGGAAAAACCAAGTTTAAAAACAGCAGTGGCGGGTTTAAACGCAGCAGTAAATACAGGATATGATGGAAAACCTAGCTTAAAATCAGGTATGGATGCACTAGCTTCAGGAACAGAAGGATTAGTAAATGGAGCTGGAAAATTAGGTGAAGGAGCTAATCAATTAAAAGCAGGATTAGGTTCACTAAATTCTAACATACCAGCTTTAACCAATGGAATTACAGCATTAGAGCAAGGTACAGGAAAAGTTTATAAGGGCATAGACGCTTTAGGAACAGGTTCTATACAGTTAAGAGTTGGATTAGAACAATTAAAGTCAAAAATGCCACAATTAACTGAAGGAACTAATAAGCTTGCTTTAGGTTCTAATGCCTTAAGTGGCGGTTTAGGAGAACTTAAAGGAAAAATGCCAGAACTTGTTTCAGGAGTTACTCAATTATCAGATGGTTCTGTAGCATTAAATGATGGATTAAAAGAATTAAATGGTAAAATACCAGAATTAGCAGATGGAACTCAAAAACTAAATGATGGTTCTAAGGAATTAGCAGATAAGTTAAACGAAGGAGCCGATAAATTAGATAAAAACCTTATAAACAGCAGTGAAGACATGTCTAGCTTTGTATCTAAACCTATCGTTATGAAGGATGAAGCAGTTAATGCAGTTAAAGATTACGGAACAGGGTTTACACCTTATTTTATCCCATTATCTTTATGGGTTGGAGCAATAATGATGTTCTTTGTAATCTCTTCAAAGGTTGAAGACAGCATGGATGCAGGTCCAATATCAACAGTTTTTGGTAAGTATCTATCTTACGGTTTTATAGGAACTTTACAAGCAGTACTTGTTAGTGCAGTAGTTTTAACTTTAGGATTAAAGCCACAAAATGTTCCACTATATTTCTTATTTAATATATTAATGTCATTATCTTTCATTGCAATAATTCAATGTTTAATCTTTATTCTAGGGGATGCAGGAAGATTACTTGCTATAGTATTATTAATTCTACAATTAACTTCTTGTGCAGGAACTTTCCCTCTAGAAGTAGTGCCAGATTTATTTAAGGTATTAAATCCTTATATGCCATTCACTTATTGCGTATCAGCATTAAGAGAAATTATATCTGGAACTAATCTAGCATTAATAGGACATGATATGTTTGTTTTAACTTCAATTTTAGTAGTATTCCTTGTAATATCAATGATATTAAAGGAAAGAGGAGATTTACTACAAGCTAAAATGGAAGAAAGAAAAGAAATAGGTGCATAATAGAAGAGGGCAAGAAAACTTAGGTTTTCTTGCCTTTGTTTTTTGTAGTAATATAATTTTAGTAACTTCATAACTCTTATTCATAAGTGGTAATTATAACTAAAGATATAAAATTACTCATAAAATCTTATTTATAATAGACTTTACTCATCTAAATCCTCATCATTAAGGCAGGGAAGAATTATAGTAAAGCTAGTGCCCTCATCAAGCACACTATCTACAAGGATTTGGCCCTTATGGCTTTTAATAATTTGGTAGCACACATTCAAACCTAAGCCTGTACCAGTTTCTTTTGTAGTATAGAACATAGTTCCTAGCTTTTCTAGTTGCTCCTTTGACATTCCTTTTCCATTATCAGTGATTTTTATATACATTTCATTACTTTCTTCAATGTAGCCTGTTATGATTTTAAGTTTACGGTATTGAGTTCCATCCATAGCTTCCACTGCATTTTTACAGATATTTAAAACTACTTGCTTAATTTGAACTTCATCACAAAGTAAATATCTTTCCTCCTTTGAAATATCTAAAAACAGATCTATACCTTTAGTTATGGATGTATTTTCAATGGTATTTACTATTGCTTCGAACAAATCTACCATGGATATTTCTTCGAGAAGGACTTTTCTAGGTTTAGATAAAAATAGGAATTCACCTATTATTCTATTGACCTCATCTACATCCTTGTTTATTTTACTAGCATATTCTTTAATCTTTCTATCTTCAGTATTTACATCAATTAATTGGCAACGGCCTTTTATTGTGGTAAGGAAGTTTCTTGTTTCATGGACAATTCCAGCACCCATTTGACCAAGAAGAGCAAGTTTTTCTTGTTGCTGCATAGCGTGCTGCTGTTTTTTCATTTCTGTTACATCTGTATCTACACTTATGCCACCGATGATTTCACCATCAATATTTCGAATTGGAGCAGAATATATAATTAAATCAACCGTATTACCTTTAGCAGTTTTAAGAGTAGCTTCACATATATCACAAGCCTTTTCCCCAGATAGGATTAAACTAGGGTTATCCTTCCTTTCAAACATAAGGAGATCATTTAATTCATCTATATCCATACCCAAAAGCTCAGATTTGTTTATTTCAAAAATTTTTTCAGCAGCCTTATTGCATAGTACCACTTTTTTTTCTTTATCTATCATAATAATGGCATTATTTACTGCATTTAATATGGTCTCAGTTTGAAGGTGAAGGTTTTTAATTTCCTGCTCTTCCTTAGCATCTTTGATTAGAGAGATAACTCCATTATTAATTCTAGTATTTTTTATGGAGAGTTTTTTATATTCTCCATTTCCCATTCTATAGGTACGGATAAGATTTAAGGACGATGAATCACCTGATAAGACTCTATCTGAAAGAAGCTTTTCGTCAGCTTCAAGTCTTGGAAATTTATTAAGAAATTCTCCAGTAGAAAGACCTAATGCTTGGCTTTTATCGCACATGAATATTTCTTCAAATTTTTTGTTAAGGTAATTTATTTTGCTATTTTCATCATACATGAAAACACCTAGAGGTAAGGAATCTAGAACATCACTAAGGGTCTGAGAAAGATTAGTTATTTCTTTGTTTGCTTGTGTTAGACTTTCATAAGCTTCCTCTAATTCTTTATGTTTATGCTCTAAGTTATCATAGGGATAAACAACTGCACTAGCAAAGACACCTTTATACATAAAATAATAAGACATAGCCTTTAAAGTATGGGTGAAAATCAAAAGATATCCACTTAAGTTCCCTAAAATTAAACAAAAGGACTCTACAGTTATAATGGCCAGCAAGGATAAAAAAATAAATTGATAATCTAGTTCGCATTTTATTTGTAGCATATTTTTAAGTCTTATTAAAGCAAATATTGCAAGGAAGATAACTGCTATTTTTATAGAAACAGTAAAATAGCTTGAAAGTATATAAGGTGTAATTGATTTAATCATATAAGGAAGTATTGTGTATATTAAGATTATTATTAATAAAGTTATTCCAAGTATAAATAAATGAGCAAATTTGTTAGGCTTTATTTTAAGATTAAAAGTACTTAGTAAGGTAACTGATACCTGCATAAGTAGTCCAAACTGTCCTAATGCAATAGACAAGTTTAAGGGTGTTGAGCCAAAAATCATTGGAGGTATAAGATAATAGGCATGAACCGAGTTATAAATGGCTATAAGTAAAAATCCAAAGCCTAGTGTACAAATTTTCACAGGATAGTGAACAGCATTATGCCAACAGAGTGAAAAAATTCCAAGGGCAAAAAAAATAGAAAGCCCTTCAAAAATAATATGAAAAATAATTATATTTGGCTCCCAAAAGCTTTTAGTCAGATATATGATTGTTATAGAGGAAATTAGAAATAATAAATATTTCGCTAAACTCCTTTGAATTAAAGGTTTGCACAGTTTTTTATTCTGTAAGGTCAAATCCATATGTAGCCTCCTAAAAATTAAATATAAACTAAATATAGCATATATTTACAGAATATTATATAATCTAACAAAACAATTTTTACTTAGTTATTAATATTAATCATTGTATATTATTAATTAGAAATCATTATTATTTAATAAAATATATTCTATGAATTATATATCAAAACTCTTAGCTTATTTAATTAATATAGGCTTTTGAAGTTCTTAGATTATTGACTTACTAGAAGCTTAAGGCTATAATCATTATGAAAACTAAATATTTGATTTAGGTGCTTTAGAAGGAAAAATTCTAAAGTGAAAAGGGAATGTGGTTAAAATCCACAGCAGCCCCCGCTACTGTAAATGAGGACGAACCTTGTATACCACTCATATGAGGAAGGTAAGGTGTAGAAAGATTCATGAGCCAGGAGACCTGCCTAAATTTATAAAACAAGCTTTCGGAGGGAAAGAGCTATTGTTATGGAAAATATAGATGTCTTTATATTAGTAATAGTAGGGTAAGTCCTTGGGACTTACCCTTTTTATTTTGACTTATACTAAAGTTACAAGGAAATCTGAAGAGATTTCTTTAGGTGTATTACAAATAATTGGGAATTTAAAGCAGGATAATAGAAAAGTTAATGGAGAGCTTTAGTTTCCTATAAAATAATATTGAAAGTGGGGATATTTTAATGGCAAAAATTATGGTGCAAGGTACTGCATCTTCAGTAGGAAAGAGTATTTTGGTTACAGCACTTTGTAGAATATTTAAACAGGATGGATATTCAGTGTGTCCTTATAAATCTCAAAATATGTCACTTAATTCATATATAACATTAGACGGTAAGGAGATGGGAAGAGCTCAAGTTCTTCAAGCTTATGCAGCAGGACTTGAACCTGAAGTTTATATGAATCCGATTCTTCTAAAGCCTACATCAGATAAAAAGTGCCAAATTGTTTTTAATGGTGAGGTTTATGGAAATAGTGACGCAAAGGGATATCATAACTTAAAGGTTGAATTCAAAGATGAGTTAAAAAAAGGTTTTGAAGAACTTGAAAAAAACTTTGACATAATTGTAATGGAAGGTGCGGGAAGTCCAGCAGAAATAAACCTAAGAGAAAATGATATTGTAAATATGGGTATGGCTGAACTTGTGGATGCTCCAGTTGTCCTTGTAGGAGATATAGACAAAGGGGGAGTTTTTGCTTCATTAGTTGGAACCTTAATTCTTTTAAGTGAAGAAGAAAGGGCAAGAGTAAAAGGAACCATAATAAATAAATTTAGAGGTGATATTGCACTTTTAGAGCCAGGACTCAAAATGCTTGAGGATATATCTAAGAAGCAGTGCCTAGGAGTAGTACCTCATTTTACTTTAGCTTTAGAAGATGAAGATGGAGCTGTGGAACTTAATAAGCAGGTGACGGATAAAATTGATATTGCAGTGATAAAGCTTCCACATATCTCAAACTTTACGGATTTTGATGCTTTAAGTAGTGAAGAGGATGTTTCAATCAGATACATAACTAATGTACGTGAATTTAAAAATCCAGATTTGCTTATTATACCAGGAACTAAGAATACTCTTGGGGATTTACAAGCTTTAAAAATTTCAGGGCTTTCTGATAAAATTTTAGAATATAGTAAAGAAGGGGAAATCATAGGAATTTGTGGAGGGTATCAAATTCTAGGAAAAACTCTTGAGGATCCACTAGGTGTAGAAACAAACTTAAAGGTTATGGACGGTCTAGGACTTTTAGATATCAAAACAGTATTTGAAGAAAAGAAGGTTACAACTAGAGTAGAAGGAACTATAAACAGTAAAGTTATAGAGGGAATAGAAGAAAATATAGACCTTTATGGTTATGAAATTCACATGGGAAAAACAACAGTAGGTGAAGATGCCATGCCTTTAGTTAAAATTAATAAGAAGAATAATCATGTTGAAAACTACTTTGATGGAGCAATAAATAAAAAAGGAAATATACTGGGTACTTATATCCATGGAGTTTTTGATGGAGTTAATTTTAGACAGTATGTAGTAAATAAACTTAGAGCTAAAAAGGGTATAGAGGCTAAAGCCTCCATGGAATATGAAAGTCTAAGGGATAAAGAATTAGATAGACTTGCTGACATTGTTAGAAAGTCTTTAGATATGGATAAAATCTATGAAGCCATAGGAATAAAAAGATAACTTCAGTTTAGGAAGAGGTAAGGAGTATACTATGTTTAACTTTAACATTAAACTTAATATAATTTATGTAATCTTTGCAGCTCTTATAGATTTTATCATAGGAGACCCTCTATGGCTTCCTCACCCAATAATCTATATTGGAAAGCTAATATCTAAGTTAGAGAAATTCTTTAGAGGAATATGTAAGTCTGAAAAAGAACTTAAACTTTCTGGTGGACTTATTGTGGTTATTGTAGCTGCGACTACATACTTAATTCCATATATATTGCTTTATGGAGCTAGGATAAATGTTTATGTTTTCCATGCTTTAAATGTATTAATACTTTGGACTACCTTTGCGGCGAAGTCACTGTACAATGCAGGGGTGGATGTGTATAAACCTTTAATTAATGGAGATATTGAAGAAGCTAGAGTAAAGCTTTCTTATATTGTAGGAAGGGATACTAAAGAGCTTAGTGAGCACGAAATCATAAGAGCTACAGTGGAAACTGTTAGTGAGAACACTTCTGATGGGATAATTGCACCGGTGCTTTACGGAATAGTTGGAGGAGCACCTTTAGCAGTGATGTATAAAGGAATTAATACCATGGATTCAATGCTAGGGTATATGAATGAAAAATTTAGATATATAGGTTTTTTCCCGGCAAAGACAGATGATGTGTTTAATTTTATACCTGCTAGAGTTACAGGAGTTTTAATGTGCCTAATTGCACCATTTTTAGGAGGCAATATAATAGAAGCTTTTAGAATTATGATAAGAGATAGAAAAAATCACAAAAGTCCCAATTGTGCTTATCCAGAAGGAGCTACAGCAGGAGCTCTAAAAGTTCAGCTTGGAGGAACTAACTCTTATTTTGGTGAGGTTATGTACAAGCCAACTATAGGAGAACCTATTAAAAACCTAGAAGCAAATCATATTTTCCAGACAGGAAAGCTAATGTATTTAACGGAGGTGCTAATATTAATATTGGCAACGTTATGGATAGTATAAGGTTAAAACTATCTTAATAGCCTTTTCATAAGGTGATATTTTATTGAGGGGTATTATAAATTTAGTCAATAAATTCCAAGACTAAAATTGTTGACTAAACTTTGCTTTAAGGCTATAATTACCTTGAAAACTAAATATAGTATGTTTAGGTGCTTTTAAAAGAAGTGAAAAGGGAATGTGGTTAAAATCCACAGCAGCCCCCGCTACTGTAAATGAGGACGAACCTTAATAGCCACTCGTAAGAGGAAGGTGAGGTGTAGAGTGATTCATGAGCCAGGAGACCTGCCTAAATTTCAAAACAATCTTTCGGAGGGAAAGAACTATTGTTATATAAAAAATTATTTTTCGGAATTTGTAATAGTAGGTGAACCTTTCAGGTTCACCTTTTTATTTTATGCAAAAACTATATTTAAAATAGACAAACTTATGATGAAAAATGGACCTTAAGTTTTAAAGTTAAAGAATTCATAAGGATTTTCTTAGCGAAAGTTTAATTAACTCAAGATAAATCAAATTAATTTTCAAAAGGCATTAAATGAAATAAAGTAAGTTTATTGTATAGGTTATTCTTCAATTTGATTCCCTATAGGAAAAACATATAAGCCTGATATAAATTAGAAAGTTAGGAAGTGAAGTTATGAAGCATGGTGGGGATGTATATAGCGATGGATTATTAAAGGGGAAAAATTTATTAGATTATAGTTCAAATATAAATCCATTACCCATATCTAAAGATTTTTCAGCTCACATAGATGAAGCTCTAAATAAGGTTATGTTATATCCAGATGTAAAATATAGAACTTTGAAGGATAACATAATTCAATATCTTTCAGATAGTGAAGAATATTTTTCAAAAGAACATAAAAAAAGCTCTGAAAAAACTTACTTATCTAGTATTGCAAGAGAAAATATTATCGTAGGTAATGGTGCTTCAGAAGTTTTAGACCTAGTAATTGCTAGTTTAAAATCCATAACCATTGTAGTTCCTTCTTTCATTGAGTATGAGGATTTTAGTAAGAAATATGGCCTAAAGATTAACTATTCTTATCTTAATGAAAACATGGAATATGATTACAACAATATACTTTCAGCTGTAGAAGAAACAGATGGATTAATTATAGGGAATCCTAACAATCCAAATGGATGTATTATAGACTTTAGTAAGTTTAAGGCTATATTAGATAAGTGTGAGCAATGCAATAAGCTTGCCATTATAGATGAAGCTTTTATAGAATTTATTCTGGATTATGATAAAAGTCTTATTAGGTATATTGATAAATATAGCTGTTTAGTAATTGTAAGAGCAATTACTAAGTTTTATGGTATGCCAGGTATAAGATTTGGATACGGTATAACTAGGAATGAAAAGCTTCTAAGGTACTTTAGTAACAATCAAAATCCTTGGTCTGTAAATTGTTTTGCCGAACTAGCAGTAAAGTATGTACTTAAGGATGAAAAGTTTATTAATAAATCTAAGTTATGGATAGAAGACGAAAGAAGTTTTATGTATAAAAATCTTAATAACATAAATTTTATTGAAAAAGTGTACATAAGTTACGGAAATTATTTCCTTTGCAAGTTAAAATATACTAGTAGTTACAACCTTTATGAAAAGATGATGAAAAGAGGAATATTAATAAGGAATTGTGACAATTATAAGGGACTAAATGAGTATTTTATAAGGCTTGCGGTAAAAGATAGAAAATCCAATGAGACTTTAATTAAGGTATTAAAAGATATAGAAAATGAAGTGCTTTGAAATCTTAAAGGAAAAAATGTAAGTGGTAGTGAGGAAGATTTATGAAAATAGAAAACCATAATGAGGATTTTACCTTTCTTTGCTTAAACTCCAAGAAGGTGAAGGTATTAGTAGTAGGTGGTGGAACGGCAGCTTTAGTTAAGGCTAAGTCACTTTTAAAAAAAGGTTTTTTACTAGAATGCATTTCACCAGAATTTAAAAGAGAATTCTTTGATATAAATAGCAAAAACCTTAAGCTTATAAATGGAGAATTTCAGGATGGGTTTATTGAACATTATCATGTAATTGTAATATGTACAAACAATGAGATTCTGAATCAGCAAATTAGAGAACTATGTGATAAAAAGTGCAAAATTTATATTGATACCACTATGCCAGAAGAGTCTGTAGCCACCTTATGTGCAATGGAGTCCACAAGAGAAGTAGCCATTGGAGTAAGGCTTAAGGGAAAAAGTCCAAAAACCTCACAATTATTAGTAAGAAAGATTAAGGAGTATGTAACTACATATGATGATTACATTTCTTTTGTAACAAAGCTTAGAGGGAATATCAAACATAACCCTAACAAGTTGGAAATTTTAGAGTTTGTTTCTTCAGAAGACTTTTTATTCTTTTTTGAAAGAAGTTACGGTGAGGAAATATTTAATTTATTTTATGGGGGTGACAGTATTGAATTTTAAAATAGCTACAAGAAAGAGTAAGTTAGCCTTAGTGCAAACAGATTATATAATAGAGCTTGTTAAGAAATTTCATAATGTTGAATGTGAGAAAGTATTAACAGATACCTTAGGGGATCAAAGGTTAGATGTAACCCTAGATAAGATAGGCGGTAAAGGGCTGTTTATTAAAGAACTTGAAAAATCAATCTTAGAGGGGAAAGCAGATGCAGGAGTGCATAGCATGAAGGATGTACCTTATGAAATGCCAGAGGGTTTTGAAATTGCAGCCATGCCTGTAAGAGAAGATGTAAGAGATGCTTTTGTTTCCATGAATGGTGTAAAGTTTAAAGATTTAAAAACAGGAGCAAGAGTTGGAACTAGCAGTAAAAGAAGGGCATCACAACTTCAGGTTTTAAGACCAGACATTGAGGTAGTACCAATTAGAGGCAATGTTCAAACAAGAATTGATAAGATAGAACGTGAAAACTTAGATGGAATTATACTAGCAGCAGCTGGGCTTAAGAGATTAGATATGGAAAGTATTATAACAGATTATTTTGATCCGAGTGATATGGTTCCAGCTATTGGTCAGGGGGCCCTTGGCATAGAAGTTCATGAGAATTGTAGAAACCTTGAGATTTTTAAAACACTAGATAATCCTTTGGTTAGAATATGTGTTGAAGCTGAAAGAAGCTTCATGAGAGAGCTTAAAGGTGATTGTAACTGCACTATTGGAGCCTATGGAACCCTTCACGGAGATACACTTAATTTAGTAGGAATTTATGAAGTTCAAGGGAACCTTGTTAAGGATAGTGTTAGTGGAAATAAAAAAGATTATATGAAACTAGGTAAAGAGCTTGCTGAAAAAATACTTACCAGGGGGCAAGAGAATGAGTAAAGTATATTTAATTGGTGGTGGGCCAGGCAATGAAGACTTAATCACCTTAAAGGCAATAAAGGTACTGAAAAAATGTACAGCTATAATGTATGACAGACTGTCAGGAGAAGGAATTCTTAAGTACGTAAATAAGGATGCGGTGATTTATTATTGTGGTAAGGAACCAGGAAGCCACTATAAAACTCAAGATGAAATTAATGAAATGCTTATAACCTTAGCAAAACAAGGACATACAGTGGGAAGAGTAAAAGGTGGAGACCCCTACATTTTTGGTCGTGGAGGAGAAGAAGCCTTAGCACTTTTAAAGGAAAATATAGGCTTTGAAGTAGTTCCAGGGATAACCTCTCCAATTTCTGTTTTAAATTATGGCGGTATTCCAGTAACTCATAGGAAGATAGCTCAGAGTTTTCATATTTTCACAGGTAAGAGTGTAGATAAACTTAATCTAGACTTTTCTGTAATAGCAAAGCTTAAGGGTACTTTAATTTTTATGATGAGCTTTGAAAATTTAGAGAGAATTACTTCGGAGTTAATTAATAATGGCATGGATGAAAAAACTCCAGCAGCTGTTGTTATGTGGGGCACTACTGCTAAGCAAAAAAAAGCAGTTGGAAATATAGGAAATATAGGAGTTTTAGCTAGAGAACGAGGCTTAGGTAACCCAGCAATCATTGTTGTGGGTGAAGTAGTTAACTTCCAGGATAAGCTTAACTGGTTTGAGAAGAAGCCCCTTTTTGGAAGGAACATTTGTATAACTAGAACTAAAGAACAAAGTGAAGAACTAAGTGAAAAGCTAAAAGAGTTAGGTGCTGAGGTTACTGAGATTAACTCTATTAAAATAAAAGAAGCAAAGAAAAGTATAGAGCCATTTTTAGAAAGATTAGAACAGTATCAATACATAGTTATAACTAGCGTAAATGCAGCTAACAACTTTTTTGATGCCTTAATGGAAAATAATATTGATACAAGAACCATAAAGGGAAGATTTGTAACCATCGGACCAGCTAGTGACAAGGCTGTAAGGATGAGAGGAATAGTTCCATTTTTAAGTGCTAATGAGTTTGTAAGTGAAAAATTATTTGAAGTTATGGAGCCATTTTTAAAAGAGGGAGACAAAGTTCTACTTCCACGGTCTAAAAATGGAAGGCCTTATATGGTAGAGGCCTTAACTGATGCAGGTTGTGAAGTGGATGATTGTCACATATATGAAACTGTTCTTGGAGAAAATAATAATCTTGGTCAGTTTAAAGAAGTTGATACCGTAATTTTCACTAGTCCTAGTACTGTAAAGAATATGATAACTTTAGTTGGGCTAGAGGCTATAAGAGAAAAGAAGGTTATATCTATTGGGCCAATAACTTCAAAAGAATTACAAAGACAAGAGATAAGTTTTGTTCAGTGTGAGGAAAGCTGTAATGATGGAATTGTAAAACAACTTTTAAAATCTACTAATTAAGGATTTTATTAATGAAAATATAAGTTGTTTACTTTCCAGAAACTTTAAGAGCTTCAACATAGACTCAGTATATAAGCTAAGAAATAAGTAAATTTAAATTTAGTGCGTAATAAATAAAAATTATTTCAAAAGAGAACTAAGATATGAAACTATATTTATAAATATACTATTAAGTAATTATTCTAGGAGGAATTTAATATGTACAAAAGACATAGAAGATTAAGAGAGAATGCAGCAATAAGAAGTTTAGTGAGAGAAACTATACTAAACCCAAATGATTTTATATTACCAATTTTTGTTGTAGAAGGAGAGAATATTAAAAAAGAAATATCTTCTCTTAAGGGACAGTATCATTGGTCAGTAGACAGATTAGGAGAACTAGTTGAAGAAGTTAAAAAAGCTAAGGTTAAGGGAATAATGGTCTTTGGGTTACCTGATCATAAGGATGAAGTTGGAACTTCTGCCTTTGAGGAAATGGGTATAGTTCAAAGAGCTGTTAAGAAGATAAAAGAGCTTGATAGTGACATGTTTGTAGTTACTGATGTTTGTATGTGTCAATATACAAGTCATGGTCACTGTGGGGTTGTTGAGAATGGAAAGGTTCATAACGACCACAGCTTAGAATATATTGCAAAAGTAGCTTTATCACATGCAAAGGCTGGTGCAGATATGGTAGCACCGTCAGATATGATGGATGGAAGAGTAAGTGTTATAAGACAAATCTTAGATAAAAATGGATTTGAACATATATCTATTATGAGTTACAGTGCAAAATATAGCTCTGCAATGTATGGCCCATTTAGAGCAGCAGCGGATTCTTCCCCACAATTTGGAGATAGAAAAACTTATCAAATGGATCCAGCAAACTATAAGGAAGCTTTAAGAGAAGTAGAGGCAGATATAGAAGAGGGTGCAGATATAGTAATGGTTAAACCTGCTATATTCTACCTAGATATCATAAGAGCAGTAAAAGATAGATTCAATATGCCAGTGGCAGCTTACAACGTAAGCGGAGAGTACGCAATGCTTAAAGCAGCAGTAGAGTGCGGACTTTTAGATGAAAAGAATGCAACGCTTGAAATGCTTACATCAATTAAAAGAGCTGGAGCAGATATTATAATTACTTACTGTGCTATTGATGCATGTAAGTGGTTAAGTGAAATGTAAGGAAAAGTCATGAGAAGTATTATTATTTCTTCTAACAGCAGTGGTGGTGGAAAAACCACCATTTCTGTTGGACTAATGAGAGCACTTATAAAAATGGGATATGAAGTTCAGGGGTATAAGGTAGGACCAGATTACATTGACCCTGCATTTCATCAATTTATAACTAAGAAACCTTCAAGAAACTTAGATTTGTTTTTAATGGGTCAAGAAGGTGTATTGGAAGCCTATTCTAGAGGACAAGGCACCTTAGGCGTAGTAGAAGGAGTAATGGGACTTTATGATGGAAAAGGAATTGACTCCAAGTTTTCTACAGCCCATGTAGCAAAGGTTTTAAACCTACCTGTGATTTTAGTACTAAGCCCAAAAGCTCAAAGTGCTACTTTAGCTGCTGAGCTTCAAGGTATCATAAATTACTGTGATGAACATGTTCAAAAAGTAAATATTAAAGGTATTATTTTAAATAATATTTCAGAAGGATACTATAAGCTTCTAAAAACTATTGTTGAAAAAGCTACTTCTTTAAAGGTTTATGGGTACATACCAAAGGATGAAACCTTGGCATTGAAATCAAGGCATTTAGGGTTAGTACAAGCCACTGAAATTGAAGATTTAGAAAAAAAGATAGACCTTTGCAGTGACTATATAATAAAAAATGTGGATATGGAGGATCTTATACAGGACTTTTCTCAAGAAGTTATGGAGGTAAAAGAGTTACCACAATTACAAGAAAAAGTTGAGTTTCAGTGTATAGACTCCCCAGAGATTTCTTTGAAGGAAAAAAACTCACTAAATTCTAAGGTTAAAACCAATAATAAAAAGTTTAATATAGAAAATTGCAATTTAAGAATTGGAGTAGCTAAGGATAAAGCTTTTAGTTTTTACTATAGGGAAAACCTAGAACTACTCTCTGAAGCAGGAGAAATAGTGTACTTTAGCCCTCTACAGGATGAAGAAATTCCAGATGATTTGGATTTTTTATATATTGGCGGTGGCTATCCAGAAGTGTTTGTAGAGGAGTTAAGCAAAAACAAAACCATGCTTAAATCAATAAATAGTGCACTCAAAAATGGACTACCTTGCTATGCAGAATGTGGTGGACTCATGTACTTAACAGAAGGGATTAAAACTTTTGGAGAAGAGAAAATCCATGACACTGTAGGGCTTTTCAAAGGATATTCTTATCTAACAAAATCTCTACAAAATTTTGGGTATGCAAGAATTGATGTAGAGAAGGAAAATCCAATATTAAAAGTAGGTACAGCTATTAATTGTCATGAGTTTCATAAATCAAAAGTACAAGTAGAAGAGCCTCCAATTTATAAATTAGAAAAGACTACTTATGATAATGAAATAAAGAAGTGGAATTGTGGTTATGTAAAAGAAAATACTCTAGGAGCTTACGGCCATGTGCACTTTTTTAATAATATAGATTTTCTAGAGCAATTAATGAAAAAGGCTGTTGAATATAAAAAGAGTAAGGATTGATGACTATGGAATATATTAAAAATCCAATGGATATAGAAAGAGGAAGCTTTGAAATAATTGGAAGTGAAATGGCGCAGCATAACTTTAGTGAGGAAGAGCTTCTTATAGTAAAAAGAACCATACATACTACTGGAGATTTTGACTACCAAAATATAGTTCATATAAGTGAGGATGCTATTGAAAGTGCTAAGGCTCTTCTTAAAAGAGGAATCACAATTTACACAGACACTAATATGGCCCTTTCTGGAATTAACAAGGCTGCCTTAAAGAAGCTAGGTTGTGAAGTGAAATGCTATGTAGCTCATGAGGAAGTAGCAAAGATAGCTAAGGAAAGAGGAATCACCCGCTCCATGGCAGGAGTTGAGAAGGCTGTAGAAGAGGGAGTAAAGTTTTTCGTCTTTGGAAATGCACCCACAGCAATTTTCAAATTGTTAGATTTAGTGAGAGAAGGAAAAGTAAATCCTAAGTTTGTAGTTGGTGCCCCAGTTGGTTTTGTTGGAGCCAAGGAAAGCAAGGAAGAACTATTAAAGTATAATATACCAAACATAACTATAAGAGGACGTAAGGGTGGAAGTAACGTGGCTGCAGCCATTGTTAATGCAATTATGTACATGATAGTTGAAAGAGATTAACTTTAGGGAAGTTTGTTGTTTGAAAAATAAACTGTGTTAGAGGTAGGGTGTCTTTTCGTAGTCAGTGAACATAGTAGAGCAGGTTCATTAGATAATAAGATATAAAATGGCAGCTACATAAGGCATAGCGGTAAAGTTGGTGATTAAAGATGCTAGATTTATTCATTGAAGCAAATGGGAAAAAATTAAGATGTGGATTTACTACAGGTTCAGCAGCCACAGGTACTGCAAAGGCTGCTACAATGATGCTTTTTACAAATCTCCTTGGAGAAAAAATAGGGGATAAGTACAATAGTGAAGAAGTGTATAGCTTTAGGGATGGAAAACATGTAATAGATAGTATAACCTTTAATACTCCTAAAAATGTAGTTTTAAGTCTTCCAGTTATTAATGTGACTTTTGGAGAAACTTATGTAGAATGCTCCATAATTAAAGATGGAGGAGATGATCCAGATTCTACCCATGGCTTGGAGATAAGAGCTAGAGCTACTCTTATTAAAGAAGGATATGTGTTAAAAGGGGGAACTGGAGTAGGAGTAGTCTGTGGAGAGGGACTCTATATAAAAAAAGGAGAGCCAGCCATAAATCCTGTACCAAGAACCATGATTGAAAAGGAAGTTAGAGAAGTTCTTCCAAAGGGATATGGAGTGGAGATTACAATTATGGTACCAAAAGGTGAGGAAGTTGCAAAGAAGACCTTCAATCCAAGACTAAACATATTAGGGGGCATTTCTATTCTAGGTACTACAGGAATTGTAATGCCTATGTCAGAGGAGGCCTTGACGGAATCTATTAAGCTAGAGATAAGTCAAAAGCTAGCTAATGGTCATGAGGAGCTTACCTTACTCTTTGGAAACATGGGAGAAAACATGGCCAAGGAATTAAATTTAAGGGAAGAAAACATGGTAATCATATCAAACTATGTAGGTTTTGCACTAGATACCTTAATGGCTAGAAAGGTTAAGAAAATTACCCTGGTAGGCCACATAGGTAAGGTGTGTAAAATTGCAAGTGGAGCTTTTAATACTCACAGCAGAGTTTGCGATGTAAGACTAGAAACCTTAGCTTTAGAATTAGCACTTCTTGGTTATCCAACAGAATTAGTGAAAAAAATATATGAAGAAAAAACCACAGAAGGAGCAGTAAATCTTCTTGGCGAGGGTTATGAAGATTTATATGAATCCGTTGGTAAAAAGGTAAAAATGAGAATGCAGCAATACTCTTATGAAAGTATAGAAGTTGATGTGATAATGTACTCCATGAAAAGGGGAGTTCTATATGATTCAAGGAAGTGAGGAGTTTCATGGTATACATAGTAGGTCTTGGCCCAGGGCATAAGGATTATATACTGCCTAAAGCTATAGAAGTAATGAGAAACTGTGATTTAATTCTTGGGTTTAAAAGAGCCTTAGAAAGCTTAGATTTTATAGATAATGAAAAAGAGGCTAAAACTACACTTAAGGACATCATAGAAGCTTTAGAAGAAAATACTAACAAAAACATAGCTGTTGTTGCATCAGGAGATCCTAATTTTTATGGAATTACTGACTTTATAAATAGAAATTATCCGGGAGACTTAGAGGTAATCCCAGGAATTAGTTCCTACCAGTACTTAATGGGAAGAATAAATAGAAGCTGGCAGGGGGCTTATTTATCCAGTGTTCATGGACGAAATGAGGATTTTATAAGCAAAGTAAGAGAATATAAGAAGTCAATTTGGCTTACTGATAAAGAAAGAAATCCAAAAGAACTTTCTAGGCTTTTAATAGAAAGCAAAATAGAGTGCCAAATAGTAGTAGGTGAGAATCTTTCCTATGAGGATGAGAAGATAACTCAAGGTTCTCCAAATGAAGTTTTTCAAGGAAGTTATAGCAGCTTAGCTATAGTATTTATTGAATTGCTGTAAACTGGTAGAGAACTAAAGTTAAGACTTAACTTATACATGGAACTTACATTGGTTCCTTTAAGGCTTTTGAAGATGAATGAAATTCATCATGAATGAAATTAAACTTTCAGTAAAAAGCCTGTAGTATGCAGATTCACTAAGAACTGGAGTGATACTATGAGATTTATAAAAGATGAAGAATTCATCAGAGGCAATTGTCCTATGACTAAAGAAGAAATCAGAATTTTAACTATTGCAAACTTAGAACTAGAAGAAGATTTTAATCTTCTTGATATAGGGGCAGGAACAGGAAGTGTTTCCATTCAGATGGCTAAGCTTTGTCCTAAGGGAAAAGTTACGGCTATTGAAATGGATGAGGAAGCCCTAGAAGTTATTAAGGTTAATAAGGAGAAATTTCAGGCTCATAACCTTGAAGTGATTCAAGGGGAAGCCTTAGAAGTTTTACCACAAGTTCAAGGTGAATTTCACGGAATATTTGTTGGTGGCAGTGGCGGAAATATTGAAACTATAATTAAGGAATATGGGAAAAAATTAATCAAGGGAAGAAAAATGGTACTTAATTTTATAACCATTGATAATTTATATAAAGCAATGGATACCTTAAAGGAACTAAAATATAAGGTGCAGTGCATTCAGGTTGGAGTATCAAAAACCGTTGGAAACAGTTATATGATGAAGGCTCAAAACCCCATTTTTATAGTAATTGCTACAAAAGTTGGGTAAGAATTGGAGGAAGAAAATGAATAATTTAGGAACATTATATGGAATTGGAGTTGGACCAGGAGGAGAAGAATTACTTACTCTTAAAGCAATAAAAGTAATAGAAAACTGTGAAATAATCATAGCACCAAGTGCAATGGGTGGAGGAAATAGTATTGCTTATGAAACAGCAAAAAACTTTATAAAGCCACACCAAAAGGTAATAATCAGTCACTTTCCTATGGGAAAGCCTGACAAAGAAGAAAAGGTGTATGAAGCGTTCAAAACCATTGAGGAGTATTTACAGCAAGGAAAAAATGTAGGGTTTTTAACTATTGGAGATCCATTCATTTATAGTACTTATATCTATCTTTTAAAATACATAAGAGAGCAAAATTATCCTACAGAAACTGTGCCAGGAATCACTTCCTTTTGTGCTAGTGCCAGCCTTGCAGGGGAAATTCTTGTAATTGGAGATGAGCCCCTTTTAATTGTGCCAGGAAGTCAAATAGAAAGAGTAAAAGATGAAAAATATATAGTAGTTATGAAGTTTTATAACCAAGAAGAAAAAGTATTAAATTTCTTAGATAAAGAAGGTTTTAATTACTTTGCAGTAAAAAGAGCTTATAGAGAAGGTCAAGAAATTTTCCACACTAGAGAAGAAATTTTAAATAACAAGGATTATATGACTTTAATTATAGCCCACAGGAATGAAGAAATATAAGAAGATAACAAGATGGCAATATAAGAATATAAAGAGATAAGAATACAACAATATAAGAATATAGGAAGATGAAAATACCTCCTATATGGGAAAGAGGTTGAACTATGGATACTGGAAAGGTTTATTTTATTGGTGCAGGCCCTGGAGATCCAGATTTGATAACTGTAAAGGGAAGAAAACTTCTTGAGGAAGCAGAGGTAATTATTTATGCTGGTTCCTTAGTAAGTAAAGAGCATTTTAAAGGTTGTAGAGAAGATGTAAAGCTTTATGATTCAGCAGCAATGACCTTAAAGGAAGTTATAGATACAGTGATGGAGGCTAAAGAAAGTAATAAGAAAATTGTAAGACTCCACACTGGAGACCCAGCTATTTATGGAGCAATTAAAGAACAAATGGATGAACTTGATAAGCTTAATATTAACTACGAAGTTGTTCCAGGGGTAAGCTCTTTTACAGCTGCTGCTGCTTCAATTAATAAGGAATTTACACTTCCAAGTGTTTCTCAAACAGTAATCTTAACTAGAATGGAAGGAAGAACTCCTGTACCTGAAAAGGAAAATCTAGAAAGATTAGCTTCTATAGGAGCTTCCATGGCACTTTTCCTATCCGTTGGAATGATAGAAAAGGTAGTTGAGAAACTAAGAAAGGGTTATGGAAGAAATGTGCCTGTGGCTGTTATCCAAAGAGCTACTTGGGAAGATCAAAAGGTAGTTATAGGAACCTTAGATGATATTTCTAAGAAGGTTAAAGAGGCAAATATAACAAAACAAGCCCAAATATTAGTGGGTGATTTTATAGATTGTGAGTATGAAAAAAGCCTACTATATGATGAGAATTTCACCCACATGTTCAGAAAGGGCAAAAATGAAAATAGCAATAATTAGTGTTACTACCCTTGGAAATAACATAATAAATAAGCTATGCCTTGGGTTGAAAACAGAATTTCAAAATTTAAAGGTTACTGTATTTAATAGTAAGGATAAAGACTTTAATTTTAAAGACAGCTGTAAAATTGCTTTTGAAAGTAGCGATGCAGTAATCTTTATTAGTTCTACAGGGATTGCAGTGAGGGGAATTGCTCCTCATGTAGTTAATAAGAAAAGCGATCCAGCAGTAGTGGTAATAGATAGCTGTGGAAAGTATGCTATTTCTTTACTTAGTGGCCATCTCGGTGGAGCAAATAGGCTCACCACTATAATAAGTAAAATATTAAATTGTGAGGCAGTAATAACTACAGCTACTGACAACTTAGAGGTACTGGCACCAGACATGATAGCTCTTAGCAATAGCTTATATATTGAGGATATGGGCATGGCAAAAACAATTGCAGCCCTATTAGTAGAAGGAAAAAAAGTTGGATTTATTGATGAAGAAGATTTAATACCTTGCCCTAAAGGGTATTCAGAGGTTAAAGTGAAACATCTTAAAGTTAAAGGTTGTTCTATAGATTATAGTACGCCAAGTTCCAGAGTGGAACTCTTAGAACAGAATTCTCAAGAGACCGAAGAATATAAAAGCACTTCTGAAGCTGAAATTGAAGAACTTAGTGGCATTGTTGTAGTAACCTCAAAAGAATCCTTAGAGATACATGAGAGATTTAGACACCTTCCCCTGTTAAGACTTATTAGAAGAAATATTGTTTTAGGCATAGGCTGTAAAAAGGACTTTCCACAAGGGAAAATGGAGCTTGTAGTTAAGACCTTATTAAAAGATAAAAACATACATGAGAAAGCTGTGGGCACCATTGCTACAGTTTCTATAAAGAAGGAAGAACCTGCAATTTTAAGCCTAAGCAAAAACTTGGGGGTAGAAATAAATACTTTTACTCCAGAAGAAATTAAACCAATAGAACATAAGTACAAAACTAGTGACTTTGTAAGAAAAACTATTGGGGTTGGAGCAGTGTGTGAGCCTGTTATTGAGTTATGTAAAGGAAGGGTTATTCACGAAAAGGAAAGCTTTAATGGAATGACTTTAGCAATTGGGGTTATGAATTAAAGAAGGTTTAGATTAATCAAGGCATTTTCAAAAAATAAATAAGTCAGTATGTTTGTCTATTTTTAGTTATACTGCGTCAACAGAACCCTTAGATAGTGCTACTATCTGCGGAACCTGTTTCCTTGCCTAACTAAAAATATCCTTCACATCTTTGACTTGTTATTTATTTTCAAATACCTAATTTACTTTTAGAAAGCAAATTTAATGATAAGTAAATTGAAAAAGCATTTATATAGCTTTTCATTATAGAAAGTTAGGAAATCAAATATTAGAAAAAATAACATAAGTAATGATGAAAATAAAAAATACAAAATAATATTCAACGAAAAAGGAGTAAGGTATGGGAAAACTATATGTAGTTGGAATTGGTCCAGGTGGACAAGAACATATGACTTTAAAAGCAGTAGAAGCTATTAAGGAAAGTAATGTAATTGTAGGTTACAGCAAGTATATGGCCTACATAGAACATTTAATAGAAGGAAAACAAGTAGTTTCCACTGGAATGAAGGGTGAAGAAGAAAGATGCAGACAGGCACTTCAGCTTTGCAAAGATAACACTGTAGCAATTATCAGTACTGGTGAGGCAGGAATATATGGCATGGCAGGATTAATTCTTGAGATGGCCCAAGGTGAGGAAATAGAAGTAGTGCCAGGGGTAACGGCATCTTCAGCAGCAGCCTCAGTACTTGGAGCACCATTAATGCATGATAATTGCAATATAAGTCTTAGTGATTTATTAACTCCTTATGAGTTAATAAAAAAACGTATAAGAATGGCTGCAGATGGAGATTTTGTAATATCTCTTTATAATCCTAAAAGCATAGGAAGACCACACTACTTAATGGAGTGTATTAATATTATAAGGGAATATAGGAATGAAAATACTCCAGTTTCAGTGGTTAAAAATGCACTAAGACCTGGACAAGAAATTTATAATTTTATCTTAGGAAATTTTGATGATTCAGTGGTAGACATGATGTCCATAGTTATTATTGGAAATAGTAGCAGTTATTATAAAGAAGGAAAATTCCTTACTCCAAGAGGTTATAAGCTGTGATTGGATTAATCTTAGGAACTAGTGAGGGAAAGTTAATACTTAACATGCTTAATAAGTACACTGAGGATATTTTAGTGTCCACTTCTAGTACTTATGGTGGAAGCTTGCTAAGGGACTATAAATTTAAATATCTTAATGATAAGCCTCTTATAAAAGAAGAATTGAGGGCTTTACTAAAAGAAAAGGGAGTACATACTCTTATTGATGGCTCTCATCCTTATGCAAAGGAAATAACTAAAAATGCCCTTGAAGTGTGTAAAGAATTAAATATTACTTATATAAGATATGAAAGGCCATCTGTAACTGAGGAGTTTTTGCACTATGAAAATCTTTATTATATAGAGGATTATTCAGAAATTCCTAGGGTGGTCTCCTTTAGTGGTAATATACTAAACACCACAGGCAGTAGAAACATTAAAACACTAATAAATCTAAATCTAGAAAACAGAATTATTCATAGGATATTGCCTACATCTCAAGTATTAAAGGAATGTGAAGAGTTATTAGTTCCAGTTGAAGATATTATTGCAATGAAGGGACCTTTTTCAAAGGAATTAAATAAAGCCTTTATTAAGGACTATAATATAGAAGCAATTCTACTTAAAGATAGCGGAGTTGAAGGTGGAACTATAGAAAAGCTACAAGCAGCTATGGAATGTGATAAAAAGATTATTCTTATTGGAAGACCAAAGGCAGAGTATCCTGTAATCTTTAAGGATTTAAATTTATTAGAACAGTATATCTTATCAGCTTTGTTTTAATTAAGTTTTAAAATCTTAATGCATTGTGGATATCTATAATGTAAAAAATAATGTGTAGATATAAAATTATTAGGGGGAAAAAAATGAAATCAAATTTTAATACAAGAAAACTTGTGCTTTTATCTTTATTTATAGCATTGAGTTTTGTAGGAGCTAATATAAAAGTATTTGGCAGCATAGCCTTTGATTCCATGCCAGCATATTTTGCAACAATATTAATGGGACCTGTTTGTGGGGCAATTGTAGCAGTTGTGGGGCATTTATTCACATCACTTTTAAGTGGGTTTCCACTATCCTTACCAGTACACTTAATTATAGCAGTGAATATGGGAATAACTATGATTGCCACTTTTTATGCTTACAAGTTTTTAAGAAAAAATGGGTTCTTTATTGCTGCGTTAGGAGCAATGGTTGTTGGGACTTTGTTTAATGGACCAATATCTACTTTAACTTTATTACCGATTTTAGGAAACATGATTTATGGACTAATTCCAGTATTAACATTAGTTTCAGCAATAAATGTACTATTAGCTTTCATGGTTTATTATTTTATACCAAAGTCAATAAAAGAGAAGTTTGAAAACTAATTTATTAAGGAGAGAAACCAATGAACAATAAGAAAAAGGCTATATTAGTAGTAAGTTTTGGTACATCCTACGAAAATGCTTTAAAAAATTCTATAGAAGCTACAGAAAATGCAATTAAAGAGGCTTTTCCAGCTTATGAAGTAAGAAGAGCCTTTACTTCAAATATGATTATAAGAAAACTTAAAAACAGAGATAACTACTATGTAGATACAGTTCATGAAGCATTAAATAAACTTCATGAGGAAGGCTATGAAGAAGTTTATGTGCAGCCATTACATATAATTTTTGGGGAAGAATATGACAAGATTAAAGATGCTGTAAGTAGTATAAAAGAGTTAAACTACTTTAAGGTTTTAGAACTTTCTACTCCGTTGCTTTACAAAAATGAGGATTATATAAATGCTTTTGAAGCACTGAGAAAAGATATAGCTGGCTACGGTGTAGAAGAGGGCATTGTATTAATGGCTCATGGAACAGCGCATCAGGCTAATGCTTGTTATTTTCAACTACAAACTGTAGCACAAAACAGGGGATCAGGAAATGTTCATATAGCAACTGTGGAGGGATATCCAACTATAGAGGAAATAATTCCATTATTAAAGAGCAAAAATTATAAAAAGCTAAACCTAATACCTTTTATGTTAGTTTGTGGTGATCATGCAACAAATGACATGGCTTCAGAGGAAGAGGATTCTTGGAAAACTATATTAGAAGGTCAAGGTTTTGAAGTAAACTGCGTGCTTAAGGGAATCGGAGAGAGCAAAAACTTTCAGCAGCTTTATGTTAACTTGTTAAGAAATGCAATAGATAGCAAGTAATAAAGAATAAGAAAAGGTAGTTAACAACATTTAGGGAGCTTCAAGTCTACCATCTTGATTAAGGGGATGTTGACCAGCTGTATAGCTACTCTAAGTAGGAAAATCCTTTTTGTGGCAGACTAAACTGTTTTTAAAGTTGTTGAATAAAAAAACTTGTTCGTTATTTAATAGAAAATTATTATAGGAGGGGATAAAATGGAGAATTTTAAAAAGGTTATTAGTGGTATTAAGGGGTTAGATGCTAAAGCAATGAAGGAAGCATCAGAAAGAATGGACAATCTAATAAAGCCAATAGGGAGTCTTGGTAGGTTAGAAGACATTGCAATTCAGCTTTCAGGAATTACAGGGAAAATACATAATAGTGTTATAAAAGGCTGTAACGTAATAATGAGTGCAGATAATGGTATTTGGGATGAGGGAATAAGTACTTGTCCTCAGGAATTAACACAGACACAAACTTTAAACTTTACTAGGGGAATCTGTGGAATAAATGCACTATGCAGTACATCAAATATGGATATTAGAGTTGTGGATATTGGTATAAACGGGGAGATTAATCATCCACAAGTTTTAAATAAAAAGATAAGACAAGGCACCTGGAATATGTGTAAAGGTAGAGCAATGACAGAAGAGGAAGCTATAAAAGGTATTGAAGTAGGAATAGAGATTGTAGAAGCCTTAGTAAAAGAAGGTTACGAAATCCTTGGCACAGGAGAAATGGGAATCTGTAATACCAGTACAAGCAGTGCTATAATTATGGCACTAACTGGATGCTGTAGTGAAGATGCAGTTGGAATGGGAGCAGGTTTAACTAAGGAGGGCTTTGAAAAGAAAAAAAGAGCCATTGAAAAAGCTTTAGAAGTAAACAGGCCAGATAAAGAAAATCCTATTGATGTACTATCTAAAGTTGGAGGATTTGATATTGCTGGGCTTGTGGGATGCTTCCTTGGGGCAGCATACTACAGAGTTCCAATTATTGTAGACGGTATAATTTCATCTGCAGCAGCCCTAGTTGCTTGGAAGATAAACCCTCTAGTTAAAGAATATATGATTCCTTCCCATTGTGCTGTAGAAATAGGACAAAAGATAGTGATGAATAATCTTGGGTTAACTCCAATATTAAATCTTAATATGAGATTAGGAGAAGGAACAGGGTGCCCTTTAGCTCATAACATTGTAATTGCTGCTACAAGAGTAATGAATAATATGGCTACCTTTGGGGAAGCTGCCATAGAAAGCAAAAACTTTGTAGATATAAGAGAAAAGTAGATAAGAAGAAATCAGTAATTATGGCCTATATATCTTTATATGGAGTATTATAAGCTTCAGACAAGCATGATGAGTACCATTTATCTATTTGTGATCTTATTGTTGGTTCAGGGATATTATGGCAGTAGGTTTACTATTATTCTTATAAGAAATGCTGAGAGATTTGAAAGAAAAATAATAAGATGTAGATTTTATAGCTATATTTCAAATATGACTAATTTTACAACTGCTACTATATGAAGTATACTTATTTAGAAGTTATACTACATATAGTAGTGGTTTTTATATACATATAAATGACAAATTGATTTATATTAAAGAGGGGAAGCAGGTGAAACTCCTGTGCGGTGCCGCCACTGTGAATGCCTAGTTACAATTGGTTTTACTAGGAGTTTTGCTAGTAGAGTAAGTGTAACATTCAGGTTCAGCCAGAATACCTTTATATAATACTCACCCAGGCCAAAACTCTACGGTACATAGAGGGGTGACTTTTAAGTGTGTTTTTAGATATGTACCTCTGCATCTAAAGTGTGGAGTTTTTTTTATTATATTTGACAAGGGAGAGCAAAGCATGATAAATAAAATTGTTGAAATCCATAAAGATTATAAAATAATTAAAAGGGACGGACGAGTTGTAAATTTCCAAGTTGAGAAGATTGCTAGTGCAGTAGAGAGATCTTTTGCTGCATCTAAAGAAGTGCACACCTATGAGTCCTGTTTACAGATGGCAGAGGAGGTTTTTGAAACACTAATATTAAATAAGGAAAACCCTCCAACTGTAGAAGAGATTCAAGATGAAGTAGAAAATCTACTTATAAAAAAAGGATACTCTAAAACAGCAAAGTCTTATATTTTATATAGAGCTGAACGCAGTAAAGTTCGTGAAATGAACTCAAATTTAATGAAAGCCTATGAGGATATAACCTTTAAAGCCTCTAAAGACAGTGATTTAAAGAGAGAGAATGCAAATGTTAATGGAGATACTGCAATGGGCTCTATGCTTAAGTATGGCTCAGAAGGCTCAAAGCATTTTTCAGAAATGTTTATACTAAGACCAGAGCATTCAAAAGCTCATAAAAGTGGAGATATTCATATTCATGATTTAGACTTTTTAACTTTAACTACCACTTGTTGTCAAATAGATTTAATAAAGTTGTTTAAGGATGGATTTAGTACAGGACATGGAACCTTAAGGGAACCAAATGATATTGCAAGCTATTCAGCCCTTGCGTGTATAGCAATTCAATCAAATCAAAATGATCAGCATGGTGGACAAAGTATACCTAACTTTGATTATGCTCTTGCTCTAGGAGTGAAAAAAACCTATATAAAGAATTACATTAAGAATATGTGTAAGGCTTTAGAAATCATGCTAAGTATGGAAAATTCAAAGGAATTCATAAGTGAAATTAATGCAAAAATTTTAAATGAAGGAAAAGAACTTAGAATTGGACAGCATGAAGAATATTGTCAAAGAGAAAGAGAAGTATTAGTTTCAAAAGGATATAACGAAGAAGTAGTTGAGAGAGCTCAAAACTTCTCCCTAAAGGAAGCTTGGAATGAAACAGACAAAACAACTTATCAAGCAATGGAAGCTTTAATACATAATCTTAACACCATGAATTCAAGAGCAGGAGCTCAAACACCATTCTCATCCATAAACTACGGAATGGACACTTCAGAAGAAGGAAGAATGGTAGTAAAGAATTTATTGCTATCCTTAGAAAGAGGTTTAGGTAATGGAGAAACTCCTATTTTCCCTATTCATATCTTTAAAGTTAAGGAAGGAATAAATATAAATCCAAACGAGCCAAACTATGACTTATTTAAATTAGCTTGTAGAGTAAGCTCTAAAAGATTATTCCCAAATTTTGCTTTCCAAGATGCACCCTTTAATGCAAAGTACTATAAACCAGGAAAGCCTGAAACTGAAATAGCTTATATGGGATGTAGAACCAGAGTTATTGCTAATGCTTATGACCCAGAAAGTGAAATAACTTATGGAAGAGGTAATTTAAGCTTTACATCAATAAATCTACCAAGAATAGCTTTGAACTCAAAGGGAGATATTAAAGCCTTCTTTGAAAAGTTAGATGAATTAATCGACCTTTGCACACAACAGCTTCTGGAAAGATTTAAAATTCAATGCAGTAAAAAAGTTAAGAATTATCCATTCTTAATGGGACAGGGTATCTGGAAGGATAGTGATAAACTTAGTTTTGAAGATGAAATTGGGGAAGTACTAAAGCATGGTACTTTAACTATAGGTTTTATTGGGCTTGCAGAGTGCTTAGTTGCTTTAACTGGAAAACATCATGGAGAAGATGAAGAGACTAGAAAGCTAGGGCTTAAAATAGTTAGTCATATGAGAAAAAGAATGGATGACGAAGCTGAGAAAACTAAACTAAACTTCTCTCTAATAGCAACTCCAGCAGAAGGTTTATCAGGAAGATTTATAAAAATGGATAAAGAAATTTTTGGTGAAATCAAAGGGGTTACGGATAGGGAGTATTATACAAATAGCTTCCATGTACCAGTGTACTATAAGATAAATGCCTATGATAAAATTATCATAGAAGCACCATATCATGAGTTAACTAATGGAGGTCACATTACCTACGTAGAGTTAGATGGAGATGCTTCTAAGAATGTAGAAGCCTTTGAAAAAATCATTAAGACTATGCATAAATCAGGTATAGGTTATGGTTCAATTAACCACCCTGTAGATAGAGACCCTGTATGTGGCTTTAGTGGAATAATTAATGATGCATGTCCAAAGTGTGGAAGAAGCGAAGAGGATGTGCCATTTGAGAGAATTAGACGTATTACAGGATACTTAGTAGGTACTCTTGATAGATTTAATAATGCTAAGTTATCTGAAGTAAGAGATAGAGTAAAGCATAATTAAGAGAGTGAGATACTCATTGTTTTAGTTTAATAAAATTTAGGTAAAGGAAAATATAATTAAAAGGGTGAGTTTCATGAAAATAAAAGTATCTAACATAATAAATGATTCAATAGTTGATGGGCCGGGAATAAGGCTTGCAGTATTTACCCAAGGCTGTACCCACAATTGCAAAGGGTGTCACAATCCTCAAACCCATGATATAAGTGGTGGTCATCCTGTTGATATGGAGGACATAATTGAAATGGTTAATAAGAATCCCTTATTAGACGGGATAACAATTACTGGTGGAGAACCATTTTTACAAAGTAAGGAACTTTCTAGCCTAGCTAAGGAAATAAAAAAACTTGGTTTAAACGTCATGGTTTATACAGGCTATACTTGGGAAGAACTCATGAGAAGTTATGAGGTTCATGAGAGTTTTTTAAAAGAAATAGACGTATTAGTGGATGGAAGGTTTATGCCAGAGTTAAGGTCCTTAGACTTAAAATATAGAGGTTCTTCTAATCAAAGAATTATTGATGTAAAGAAAAGTCTGGAGTTTAAAATAATTAAAAAGTTTGAACTGTAAGCATCAGAATCTAAAACCTAAGGCATATAGCTCAAAGGGGTTAAAAACAATGAGATTTTTATAACATTGTGTGCATAATTTAGAGTAATGTAAAATAATATTAGCTGATTTTAAAAGTCATGAAAGTAAGATAAATTTCTTATTTTTATGACTTTTAGTTTTTTAAATATATATTTAAGCAAATCAATCTACCATTTGGAAAATTCATTCTGAGTGGTAAAAGATTCATTTTTCATGATTATGTGTTCAAATACAAAGATCCAAACTAATCAAAAATTCCCCCTTTCAATTAAAGCTCAATGATAGGTATTATGATGCTTCAATGCGAGAGTTTAATTAATTGGAAAATTAGGTCATGAGAAATATAAAATGAGTTCGTATATGTTTATAGTACAAGTTAATAAATATATGAAAAGTAACTGAAAAAGGAGTTTTGTAGTAGGATTACTATAGCAAAATATAATTATAAAGAGAAGAAGAATATATAATATAAAAATATTTTTAAAAAAGATAGAATAAAATGTCGTAATTTTAGTATAGACTAAATTTCCAAGTGTTAATATAATCAAAATATGACAGTATATAACAAGGAATAAGTTGCTAAAGATTAGGATACTATTTAAAATTATATTTTATAGATTGAATTACGAATATATGCAATATGATTTATTCTGAAATAAGAATATTTATGCTAGATTCTGTCTTTTTATAATAGTACTCTAATAAAAAAGTATGCCAGAGTGATACAAAGCAAACAAATATGCATCAAAAATAGTTTAAAATGAGTTTCATATGATGTATTTGGCTATAATGAAGGAGGATGTATGAAGAGACAAGTTAATAAATATAATAGTAAATTTTCTATGATTCTATCAAGTTTATTAATTGTTGTTAATAAAATTTTTATTAATGTATCTGCTGCTATAATTTTAGGAAGTGTGTCGGTAACTAATTATCATGTGTTCATAAAAAATATACTATTTGCACTGGGCATTATTTTGATATGTTTTGCATTAAATATTGTAGCCAAGTATATTAGAATTGCTTATATAAAAAAATATATGATTAATTTTAGAAATCAAATAATAGAAAAGATATTAAAAATGTCATATTCAGAGTATAGCAGCAGGTCTAAAGACTCATATATTTCTAATTTAATTAATGATATTAATAATATACAGCAAAATTATTTTACTAACTTTTCCGAATTAATAGTAGCTACAGGCACCTTTGTCTTTTCTATAATAATTATAACTTTATTAGATTATAGATATGGCATAGCTACTTTTGTTTTTGTATTTATATTGATGTTTATTTCTAAACTTACAGAAAAAAAAGTTATTTCATTAGAAACAGATGTATCGAATGAAAATGAAAAGGTTATGGTTGATATAGGTAATACATTTAGCGGGTTACAGATAATAAAATTAAATAATCTTGAAAATAAGTTTTTGAATAAAACTCTATTTTCCGTTAAACTTCTTGAAAAGAAGAAATTTAAAAGAGAAGTTTATAATTCTATATATGATAGAGTTTCAAACTATATTGTCTTAATTTTATATATTCTTGTTTTATATTATCTGTTTAATTTGTTAATAAATGGAGAGAGTCCTACAAAAGTAGCAATGATAATCTTTTTTACAGATCAAAGTCTTTCTTTGACAAATGTTTTTCCACTATATAATAAGCACAAATCATACAATGCAATACTTGATAAAATTTTGATTAATGATAAATATGATATAAATTCAAATAACAAAGGTACAAATAACTTTAAATTTGAAAATGATATTGTACTTAAAAATGTTAGCTATAAGCATGATGATAAAGTTATTTTAAATAAAGTAAATTTAACAGTTGAAAAAGGCAAAAAGTATTTAATTAGAGGGAAAAGTGGGGAAGGAAAGTCTACATTACTAAAAATATTGTCTAGAGCTTATGAGGATTATGAAGGTGAAATTTTTATAGACGGAATTAACTATAAAAGTGTAAGTCTAGATTCTTTTAACAACAATATATCTTTTATAACGCAAGATACTTTTTTATTTGAAGATACATTGCTTAATAATATTACCTTATATAAAAAATATACAAAAGAGCAAGTAAATCAAGCTATAGAGTTATCTGGGCTTAATAACTTGCTGAATGATGGGAAGAGTATAGATTCTATAATCCTTAATGAAAATGGCAAAAACTTATCAGGAGGCGAACGTCAAAGAATATCCATAGCTAGATCAATTATCAAAGATACAGATATTGTATTTGTTGATGAGTGTACATCAAGTTTGGATAAGGAGTTGGCACTGAATGTGGAAAATACATTATTAAATTTAGAAGCTACTGTTATGGAAATATCACATAGGACCTATGAGGAAGTATTAAATAAATATGATTATATAATAGAGCTAAATAATGGTCAGATACATCAATGGAGTCCTTCAAATAATTATATGGAGGTTCTAAATGAAAAAATATATTAGAAAAGCTTATGGATATCTATTTCTATCAATATCTATTTCTATAATATATATAATGTTAGACGTTTACGTATCTATAAATTTAGGTGAAATGATAGATGCAGCTATCCAGAAGAATAAAGTATTATTTGTGAGTAAAGCAGAATTTGCAGTTGTTTTTACAACAATTTTACTGATGTTTGAAGTAATATCAAAAATAACATATAATTTGTATAAATCAAAAGCAACAATGAATTTGAAATATAATTATATTAGTAAAATATTTGGAAAAAAGATAAATCAATTTAAAACTGAGAATAATGCCAGCTATATTTCTTCTATTACTAACGACATAGATATAATCGAAAAAGATTATATTAAAACATTGCATGATATTATAGTACTAATAATTAGATTAATAATTACTGTTGTATTAATTATGTCAATAAGTATAGAAATTTTTATTTTTATAATAGTTTTAGGGATAATAAGCACATTAATCTCTGTTATTTCATCTATACCATTAAAAAAATATAATTATAAAAGAAGCAGAGTAAATGAAGATTTAGTTGTTTATATTAGAGAAATATTAAATACATTTCATGTCATTAAATTAAATGATTTAACTAACAGAGTAAAAGAAAATTATAGTGCAAAAGCAAAAAGTGTTGAAACAGAGAATAGCAAAATTTCAAAACTAATAACTTGGAGCACAGCAATACAAAGCTTAGTATCTAATTTAGTTCTTATTGGAACATTTATTATATTGGTATATTTTATTATTGAGCAAAAAACAACAATGGGAAATGTATTTATAATAGCAAAAAATATTCAATATGTAGTTGGTCCAATTACATCTATTGCATCTTTATTACCTTGCCTTTTTTCAACAAAACCAATATTTAATAGAATGGAAGAAATTTGTAAGAATCATAGTGTTAATAATGAAAGAACAGAGTTATGCAAATTTCAAAATGAAATAAGATTAGATGATGTATTTTTTGGGTATGAAGATAAAATTGTGCTAAAAAATATAAATTTATATTTTAAAAGAAATAAAAAGTATTTGTTGGTTGGACCTAGTGGTTCTGGTAAGAGTACATTGCTAAATATGCTGAAAAAATATAACTCTCCACAACAAGGAATAATTAGTATAGATGGAATCAATTTGGATAATATTACTACAAATAGCTATTACAAGCATATTTCAGCGATTGAGCAACAGATATTTTTATTTGAAGACACATTGAAAAATAATATTACACTATATAAAAACTATACTGATGAAGAAATAAATGAGGCTATTGATATTTCAGGATTACGTAGTTTTGTAGATAACTTACCTAACAAACTAGATACCATTATATATGACAATGGAAAAAATATATCAGGTGGTGAAAAAAGTAGAATAGCTATTGCAAGAAGTATTATTATGAAGTGTGATGTATTAATATTGGACGAGGCCTTTGCTAATTTAGACTATGATACAGCTAAAAATATAGAAAATACTATATTATCAATTCCAGAACTAACCTTAATAAATGTTAGTCATGTTATATTTGATGTAAACAAATTACTATATGATGATATATATGTTATAGAGAGAAATTGAGTGGAAGTGTAGATTTAGTAGAAAGTATTATACAAGTAAAGGTGATTAGACAATTTCTATACAAATGTAGAAGAGCCTATTTTCTATGCTTTACATTATTTGTATAGTAGCAAACTAAATATGTTGTAAGAGAAAAGTATTCTGAGAGAAGGCTACGCCTAAGAATCAGAAGCAAAATGAGAGCGTGCTAAGGCACGCCTTTTATTTATCAATTAATTTTAACAGCTGGTCTTTATTTCGTGGAATAGCATGGCTATGCACTAATCCTTTAGCTTCTAAAGCCTTATAAACTTCAAATACCAAAGGTTTTTCTATAGCACCAGCTTCTATCCATTCACTGTTTTCAAAGACTTCCGCAGGAGTACCTTCACCTACTAGCTCACCATTTCTAAGGATAAATATGTAATCTGACCAAGAGTAAGCAAAGTCAATATCATGAGTTGATAAAAGTAAGGTGGTGCCAGTTTTATTAATATCATTTAGTAACTCCTCAATCATTGCACTATGCTTAGGGTCTAAGGAGGAAGTTGGTTCATCTAAGATAATTACTTCTGGTTCCATAACTAAGATATCCGCAATAGAAACCCTCTTTTTCTGACCATAACTCAAAAAATGAGTAGGCTTATGTTTATATTCAAAAACATTAGTATCTTGAAGAGCTTTATCCACTCTACGTATTACTTCAGCTTTTTCCAAGTTTAAATTCATAGCACCAAAAGAAACTTCTTGATAAACATTAGCAGAGAAGAGTTGTATATCTGGATCTTGGAACACAATGCCTATCTTTTGTCTAATTTTTTTCAATTCTTTTTGAGAATACTTAAGAGGCATGTTATTGAAGACTATTTCACCTTTAGTTGGTTTTAGTATGCCATTAAGGTGTAAAAATAGAGTAGACTTTCCAGCACCATTTATGCCTAGAAAAGAAATTTTTTTACCACGTTCAATCTTTAAATTTAAGTTATTAAGAGCTTTAGTACCATCACTATAGCTAAAGGTTAAATTATTTAATTCAATTATATAATCTTTCATAATTGGCCTCATTTCTTACAGTAAAATTGATAAAATTATAAGCAGTGATTCTATGAAAAGTATCTTTGGAATAGACAAAAATTCTTTGAAGTTATCTTCCTCAATTACATTTAAATATCCAGTGTATCCACGAGCTTCAAGAGCTGTGAAGGTATCGAAAGAACGTTTATAGGATTTAATAAAAAGATTTGAACAAAGAAGAGTTATAGACTTTATAGAACTTTTAAAATTTAAATAACCAAGCCTTGAGTTTTGAGAAATAATAATATTTGCTGATGTATTAAGTAAAATAAATATAAAATAGTATACAAGAGACATGAGCTCTATAAACAACGCTGGAACCTTAAGCTTTTTTAATGCAAGTAAAATATTGGTCATTGGAGTGGTAACTGTTAAAAAATATAAACAGCTAACTGCCCCTAAGGATTTACAAAAGATTTTCAAGGAAGCAAATAAACTTTCAGAGGTTGAGCCAATGTAAGTGTTAAAAACCTCTATGTATAACAAAGCACCAGTAGTTGAATCTAGTTTATTAATGGCTATGGTCAAAACTCCAGTAATTAAAAATGCAGTTGGAACTAATAAAAGTTTAAGGTAAAGGGAGAGGGGAACTCCCCCTTTTACAACTGCAACATAAGACATAAATAATAGTATGCCTATATAAATATATATAGAGTTACTATATATGCAGAGGAACATGGTGCTTAAGGAGAATAAAAGCTTTTCAGTTGGGTTACTGTTGCTAAGTTTTGAATTGTAAGCATAGCTATCTATGTTAAGCATTTTCGCTCCTATTGTCACGGTGACCAGACTTTTTACCTTTTCCATAGCCTAAGTAGTATCCAATTAATCCAGCTCCTAGAGCTGCTTGAAGAGCAAACAATAAGCTTTCTATTTCACCACTTGGTGGTTCCCAAATTGACGAAAACCAAGGAGTATAATCTGGATTTATTTCTGTAATCAATTCTTCTGCTTGTCCGTCTGCACCACCAAATTCTGCTCCTTTGTTAAGGAAAAGAGGAAGTACTGCAAGAAGTATAACTAGTGCAATTATAATTAAATTATTTGGAGAACCCTTATGTTTTTTATCTTTCACCATAGTTGACATATTAAACCTCCTCACTTATAACATTTAAGTCTTGCAATTCAGAGTAGTTGTAAGCTTTTATTGCTTTAAATATTAATACTGTAAGCAAGCCTTCACTAATTGCAAGAGGAATTTGAGTTACTGCAAATACTCCTAGGAACTTGATTAATGATTCTAAAAATCCTCCAGTAGCACTTGGATAAGCAACTGCAAGCTGAATAGAAGTTACCACGTAAGTTGCTAAATCTCCAAGAGTTGCAGCTAAAAATACAGCAAGCCATTGAGAACCTTTAGCTTTTACAATTAATTTGTAAGTATAATAAGCCACTAAAGAACCTACAACAGCCATAGAAAAAGTATTAGCTCCTAGGGTAGTAATTCCACCGTGGGCTAATAATAAGGCTTGGAAGATTAATACGATTAATCCAACAACACTCATAGCTGTAGGGCCAAAGAGAATTGCACCTAAACCAATTCCAGTAGGGTGAGAACAGCTACCAGTTAAGGATGGTATTTTTAGGGCAGATAAAACAAAGGTAAAAGCTGCTGCTACTGCTAATATAAACTTTAATTTTGGATTTTCTTTTAGCTTATTATTGATAGATTTTAACCCTACTACAATAAAGGGCAAAGTTATTACTCCCCAGGATATGCTCCAAAGTGGAGAAAGAAACCCCTCCATTATGTGCATGGCAAACACTGTTTTAGTCAGTGTAAGACAAAATAAAAGTGACATAAGAAAAATTCCACGTTTTTTTTGCATAATTAATGCCTCCTTGTAAATTAATTTTCGTAGTTACAACTTTAAATAGAATAGAAGTGGTAATTGAAATAAGTTTATTCTCATACAAAGGAAAGCCTTAATTTTTGCTCATTATAACTAATCATAATTAATGCAAATAAAAAAACCTAACTTTAGAAAAGTTAGGTTGCCGTATAAACATAATTATAAACAGTGGTTTTATTAAAGCTACTTTATAAATTAAATATATAAAGTAAAAATACTATTTAAGCATATTAGGCATATAAACTTTCCATGGAAGTGTATACCAAACATCAAGCAGGTCTCCTGACTTATAGATCATTGCTTATCCTAATCCTTCTCAAAATTGCTTTCAATGGTTTATTTAGGTAAGCTCCCTAATTACAGTGGCCGGACCGTTCGGGTTTTCCACCCGATTCCCTTTTAATTTCCCATATTTTTTATGGGAAAACTTAATGTACGAAATATTCTATTTAATTTTAAGTAAACTATCTAATGTGATTATAGCTTAAGGACAGTAGCAATGTCAATGTATCAAACACTACTACTAGTAAAGAGGGAAATTTCATAAACTAAAAACCAACTTACAACTACAAATTTTGACAAAGCACAAAATTATTAAATTAAATTTTTAAATAAACTATAAACTCATAATAAAATGAACCGAAATATATAATAACTAAATTAATGAATGTTAATTTGATAAATATAAATTAATCTGTAATAACTATAGATGAACCTGCAAAATAAGCTTTAAGCCGAGTTTATTTTTGGGAAAATTCAAATTAAGTAGAACGATAATTTAAAACTTGAAAAGAAAAAAACTATCTAGGAACCCCCTTCTCTAGATAGCTTTTATAAAAGTAAAGTAAAGAAAATGTAGTAAGATTTATTATTCTCGCTACATTTTCTTTATTTGTAAAAATAGTGTTTTAAAGTAAATAACATATAAATATAAGTTAAGCAGGGAAATATAAGACTACTGAAAAGAGAAGAACTCTAGCTATGATGAGGGTTTTTAGAAACTATAGAAATAGCTTTAACTAACTCTTTTATTACATCTGCACTAAATTGAATTTCAAGTTCATTAACTTTGGCATATACATTTCCAGCTTGTGTAACTACATATATTGGTTTTAAATTGTTTAGTGCAATAGCCTTAATATCTTCACAACACTTTTCACACTTGCACATGCTATCATAATCAAGTAGCACATTTTTCAAAATATTATCAACAACAATTTCCATATAATTTTTAACCATACAACCAACCACCCCTAAAATATTTATAACAATATAATTTGTTTTAAAAATAAACATTAAATAAATACTACACAATTTATAATTTTAATTATCTTCAGTATATTCTATGTATGAAGGCAATCAATCAGCACACAACTTTGTTAAAGCGAAAAATTTGTGCTAAAACTGCCAACTTATATTATTATACATTAAAATTAAAAATCCTTTAATAGAAAGTAAATAATAGTTCTGGAATTTAAAGTTTTGAATAAATTTTGTCTCTTTAGGAATAACTAAAAATGATTGTGTCAGAAGGTTAAAAGTAAAGGAGAGATGAAAATGAAGAAACACAAATTCATAGCTAAGTTGACAGTATGCTTTATAGCTCTATTGACTTTGTTAAGCTACAATGGAATTAATGTTAAGGCTGGAGATAGCGGAAATAAATATCCCTTTAAACTTCCAGCACTACCTTATAGTTATGATGCCCTAGAGCCATATATAGACACTAAAACTATGACGATTCACCATCAAAAGCATCATCAAGCTTATGTAGACAATTTAAATAAAGCTTTAGAAAATTATCCTGATTTACAAGGGAAAACTATAGAGGAGCTTCTAACAAACTTAGAAGGACTTCCCCAGGATATAAGAGAAGCAGTAAGAAATAATGGAGGAGGGCACTATAACCATAGCTTTTTCTGGGTAATCATGGGGAAGGATAAAGGTGGAGAACCTAAGGGAAAGCTTAAAGAAGATATAGTAAAAAACTTTGGATCTTTTGATAATTTTAAAAAGGAATTCAAGGATGCAGCCCTAAAAAGATTTGGTAGTGGATGGGCTTGGCTTATTAAGGATAAGGATGGGAAATTAGTAATCACATCTACACCTAATCAAGATAGTCCGATTATGGAGGGGATAACTCCAATCCTTGGTATTGATGTTTGGGAACATGCCTACTATCTAAAATATCAAAATAAAAGAGGAGACTATATTGACTCTTGGTGGAATGTAGTTAACTGGGAACAAATCGAGAAACAATATAAATAGTTAAAGCTTGAATAAATATTTAAAGTATAGAAGATTATATTAATCTAAAGAAACCCTAGCAGAAGTTTAAAATTGCTAGGGTTTTTGAATTATTTATAATTGCTTTTAAAGAGTATTATAGCTAAGTCTATTTAATAACTTTTTTACCTACAGCTGCAAGATATATGGTAAACTCATTTTCTCCATCTAATTTTAAAATATTATCAACCATATTTTGATCATATATACCAATAGCACAGGTACCAGCATTGATAGATTCACTTGCAAGATATAGATTTTGGCAAATATGGCCTACATCTATAAGAATTTTTTTGTGAGCTGTTACATCAAATTTCCACTCAGATCTATAAGGAACTGTGCTCCAAGCAAAAACAACGGAAGCTTTGGAAGCAAACTTAGGAACAAAGGGTTGTTCAAGGGTTAAGTCATTTATTTTATTTTCTATATTTTCTATTTCATAAATAAATAAAAGCTCATGCTCTAAAGGCAGATATCTATATATTCCCTGACTTAAGCCTTCTACATTTATAATAAACAAATAGGTTTCAAAAGAATGAGTAGCACCGCTACAAGGAACTGTTCTTAGTGTAAAGGTGTTATTATCAGATACTTTAGTTATTCCTTGTGTAGCCCATAAAAGATAAGAAAGTTCTTTTAAAGAAAGTGGACTATTATCGTATAACCTCACACTTCTTCTATCCTCAATACATTTAAGTATATTATTATTAGTTAATATATCTTCACTTACCTTAGGTAATTCTATTATAGTTGAGGTTTTATCATAATCCTTCACAAGTGGTGGTTGAGGTACTTCAAGAGCCCTATCAGGTTTACGATTCTTCATTGGAGTAAAATCAGTTTTTAAAAAGTCTCGATTAGCTTTAAATCTTTCCATTATTATGCCTCCATATTTTATATCAAATTAATTATTGGTATTTATAACTCCCAATTTATCTTTATAAAAGCCTTTTTATTGTAGTTTCCTATAAACTGTGAGAATTGATTAGTTTGCTTGGATTTCTAATAATAAAACATATTTTATTATTTTATAAAGTTTTAGTAGAATCTGGAGATTCACGTATAAATTTATATCTAGCTTTGCATTTCTATAGCACAGTATAAAATTATACTAAAAATAAACAAGAAAAACAGTAACATATATCACTATTTTAAATATTTATTACTTAGTACTTATCTAAAAACTATTGAAACAATGTTAAAAACTGAGTAATATTATGGTGAAGAAGTTATAGTTTGGGGAGGTAATTATGGAGATTGTTAGTAAAATTCCGCTTAAAGCCATTGGATTAAAGATAATTTGTAAAGAAGAGGAATTAGGAGTAGAGATGCCTAAGCTTTGGAGGTTATTTAAAGAAAGAATAGAGGAAGTTTCAAATAGAAGCAATTTAAATGTTATAGATATATGTCTTGAAAGAAAAGGTCAGAATTATACACAATTTATTTGTTGCGAGGTGGATAGCCTAGAAGAAATCCCAGAGGGTATGGAGGGGATTATTATTCCGGAGCAAAGATATGTCTACTTTGAACATGAAGGTAATGAGGTAGATATATGGAAATCCTTTGGAGCCATGGAGAAATGGGCAATAGACAATGGTTACTACATACATAGTTCAGAGTTCAAAATGGATTTTTCATTGTCAGAATTTAATGGAGCTCATAAATTATATTTAAAAATAGATTAGGAGAAATTATGAGTTTAATAAGTAGTGTTATAGAATTTGGAAAGAAAAAATCCAAAGAACTTAAGAGAGAAGTAGGGGCACTTTACTTTGCCTATAAAAGAAATGATGTAGCCTGGTATGCAAAGGCCTTTGCAATAATAGTTGTAGGTTATGCCATGAGTCCTATAGACTTAATCCCAGATTTTATACCTATTCTAGGATATTTAGACGACTTGATTTTAATACCACTAGGAATTACAATTGCACTGAAGCTTATTCCAAAGGAAATAATGGAGGAGTGCAGAAAAGAAGCAGAAGAATTATTTAAAAACAAGAAGATTAGCGGTTGGATAGCTGGTGGAATTATTATAGTTTTATGGTTAATTTTAATCTTATTTATAATAAATAAGTTTTATAATAAATAGATTTATAGGGTTTCAAAGTAAGAAGCTATTTTGTTATCTACCCAATTTTAGGAGAAGCAATTTTCTTAAGCTCACTTTGATAACCGAAACTAATTATGCTATATAAATTATATCGGGTAGGGTTTATGAAAAAATTAGAGAATATAATAATATGTTTAAAAAGAAGAAGGCAAGAGTTTTTAGCTCTTGCCTAATTTATTAATATAAAAAGTTACAAACTGGATGATAGGAGTTTAATAAGTCTTCTATTTCATTATAATGAATTGGTATTCTAAATAACCCATAGGACTTAGGAGTGTATTCATCAACTTGATAGAATAGTACTAACCCATTTGGTGTTAAATAGAATTGCTGATTATCGCATAGGCCTTCATAGTCACTTAAAAGTGGAACTTCATTTTCATCACATTTTTCCATAGCCATGTTGCTTAAAGTTTCCTTATAGTCACAATCAGGTTTAAATAAATCCTCAAGCTCATACTTCTCACCAGTGTCGGTATCAAAGGTTAAAGAACTAAAAATAGTGTCAGTTTTATCCATAGATAAATTAATATGGATTGAGAACACTATACAAAGAAGTCCTTTTTCCATCAATGGAATTTGATAAGAAACATCTACCTCTTTGATATCCTTCTTTTCAGGAACTAAAACTTGATTATTTAATAAAGAATTTACCTCACTGATAATAGCATCATTAATATTATTTTGTACTTCTTCATTTGGTAAATCTTTAATAACCGGATAATCGACTTTTATCTTTTCGGGTTCTAAGGTTTGATTTTGTAAATTATCACTAATATCTGTAGTAACATTTGCATTTTCGGTACCTACTGAAGGTGCAGTAGTAGTATCCGTTTCTGGTATATTAGTACCTACAGGAGCAGGTGGAGTAGTTGTATCCATAGGAGTAGTTTCCATATCTTCTATTATATCAACTTCTTCTACATCAATAGGTGCTGTTGTTGTACCGTTCATATTTGCAAGATCTTGCATATTAGCTAAATTACCCATGGTATTGCCATTTTGAGTAAGATTTGTTATATCAAACTGATTTCCAGTAGTCATATTATTTACATTAGGAAGGCCAGCTTTTTTAGAAAGGTTAGTTGTGTTGGCAGTTCCTGTATTTTTAATTAGGTCATCTTTTCTTCCTGAAAATCTTCTACCATAGCATTCAAAGTACTCAATTGATTTTAGGTCTACTCCAAAATAAGTCCAGCTAAATCCAGTCCATCTAAAACCTGAAGCAGATTTTTTGTCTACTCTTGTGAGCCAAGCCCAGAAAGAGCGTCCATTATTTAGCCAAATGTATACATATTGATATAGACAAGGCTTTATAGAACCAGGAGATACTGCTTTAACCTGTGGACCGCCCATTAAACTTTGGGAAGAAGCTTTTGATGGTGTGGTTGATGGTGGAGGTCCAGGAGGCCCAACTTGGTTTCCACTTGGTTGGTTTCCACCGCCTGGTCCGCCAGATGGGGGACCAAAAATGAAGTCAAATGGGTTCCCCATACCTCTATTAAATTTTTCAGGGCAATCTCTTCCAAAGCATTGGAAGAAATCTATTCTATTCAAACTAACTCCAAAGTATGACCACCTTCTACCAGTCCACCTAAAACCAGAAGCAGTTCTTCTGTCTACATCTAGTAGCCAAGCCCAGAAGGAAGTACCGTTTCTAAGCCAAATATATACAAATTGGAATCTACAACGTCTAATAGATTCAGGAGACACTGAAAAAGGTTGAGCGCCAAAAGCAGTAGCCTGCTTTGTTGGAGTCATAGAAGGAGGTGGGCCAGGAGGTCCAGGCATATTTCTTACTTCTGTAGCATCATCCCTTCCAAAGCATTGAAAAAAGTCAATGCTTTTTAGACTAACTCCAAAGTATGACCACCTTCTACCAGTCCATCTAAACCCAGAAGCAGTTCTGCTATCAACATCAATTAGCCAAGCCCAGAAGGAAGTACCGTTTCTAAGCCAAATGTAAACAAATTGATATCTACAACGTCTAAGAGATTCAGGAGAAACAGAAAAAGTCTCTGCACCAAAAGCTTTAGCTTGTTTTGTTGGAGTCATTGAAGGTGGAGGACCAGGTGGACCTGGAACATTTCTTAAATCCTCTGAATCATGGAAATTATCCTGTAAAAACTCAGAATCAGTTAAGTTATTTCTTCCATAGCACTCAAAATAGTCAATTCTTCTCAAATCAACCCCAAAATAAACCCATCTTCTGCCGTTCCATCTAAACCCAGAAGCGGTTCTTCTATCAACATAAGTAAGCCATGCCCAGAAGGAACGTCCATTTCTAAGCCAAATATATACAAATTGATATCTACAAGGTCTTATAGAACCAGGAGATACAGCTTGAACCTGAGGACCACCAAAAGAGCCTTGAGTTTGGAAAGAGCCACCAGACTTGCTTGGTGTCATTGATGGTGGGGGTCCAGGAGGGCCGCCAGGTCCACCAGGTCCACCACCAGGAGGACCACTAGGTGGACCCTGTTGATTAGATGGTCCAAATAGTAAATCAGTTAATGGGTTATTAAAAAAAGGTGGTAAGTAACGCTCATCATTTTCAGCTTTATGGATATAAATATCTTCATCTTCGGAATCATCAAAATCCCTGTTATTTAGAGGCACGTATGATAATTCTTCATCAGTTTCTACAGTGTAATTTAAATTAGAATTACGTACAAACATTAATATACTCCTTAGTATTATTACACAATACTATAATATACATTTCTCTTCAGATTGTGCTTTTTAATGAGTATATCCCTAGTAATTTTTGTAGGAATTTAAATCATGACTTTTATAGAATTAGAGGGTAATTAGTAATGAAGTTACGATGGCCAAGGCAACATGAATTTAGCATCACATACTTACTAAAGGATCTTAGTTTAATCTTCAAATACTAATTGATCTTCTTTATTAAAAAAGGTTTTATAGCCAAGTTGGACAAAAAGAATAACTGTTAAGGATACGCTACCTAAGATTCCTAGCATTATTGCAATTTGGTACTCTATAGCAGTGGTTGGAGCTGTTCCAGATAAAATTTGACCTGTCATCATTCCAGGGAGAAAAACAATACCCATTCCCACCATGGAGTTTATAGTTGGTAATATAGCAGAGTCGAAGGCTGCATTTACAATAGACTTTGCTGCAACCTTTGGAGTGGCACCAAGCATTAAAGCCGCCTCTACAAGAGCCTTTTGTGAAGTCATTCCATCCACAAGTCTATTGACACCTAAGGTAATGCCAGTCATGGAATTTCCTATAAGCATTCCAGCTATTGGTATAAAGTATTGAGGATTATACCAAGGAGTAATTCTAACTACAACAAAAAGAAAGTAACAAAGGCTTATAAGGGTTCCAACAGTCATAGATAAAGCAATAATTTTTTTTAGTTTTTTTGAAAGCTTAAGCTTACTCCTCTTAAAAATGTTATGGATTGAGAAAACTTCCATAGCAATTAGAACTAAGATTGTGTAAATTGGATTTGAGTTTTCAAATAAATAAACAAGGACATAGCCAGTAATAATTAGTTGAATTGTCATCCTTATAGAGGATATTAAAATTTCCTTTTCTCTAGAAATTCCTCTTTTTCTCACAATAATAAGTAGTATTACAACAAATACGTAAACAGAAATCATTTGAACTATTCCTAAATCAATAACTCCATTCATACTAGAGAACACCCCCATTTACTACTTTTCCATTGCTAATTTCAATAATGTTATCTGAAAACTTCAAAGCAATTCCTTTAGAATGAGTAACCATTATTAAAGTTTTATTATTAGCTTTAACAAAGGAGGTTAACTTACCAATAATAAGGTTTTCAGTTTCTTCATCAAGAGCTGAAGAAGGTTCGTCTAGCAGAAATACTTCTGGATTCATTAAAATAACTCTACCTAAAGCTAATCTTTGTTTTTCACCACCAGATAATTCCTCCGCATTAGCACCAAGGGGTTTTTTTAATTCCACCATTTCGAGCACCTTTTCTAGTTCACTATCCTGAGCATAAGGTTTTTCTGAAAATTTTAGCCCCATGAGTAAGTTTTCTTTTACAGTTCCAGTGAAAATAACAGGATTTTGTGAAAGCATAACAACTTTTCTTCTAAGGTCAACAGAGCTCATTGTATTTATAGGTTCATTAAAATAACAAATATTTCCACTGTCTGGGGATATTAACTTGTTTAGGTGTTGTAAAAGGGTAGTTTTACCACTACCACTAGAACCAACAATAGAAGTTATCTTACCACTAGGAATGGCAAGTTCCTCTATATTTAAGATATTTTTATACTTTACAGCTTTTAACAAAAACATAAAGTTACCTCCTTAATTATTCACTTATTTCTTTCACCATCTCAAAAGCCTTTTCTTTTAACTCTTTTAATACTTCTTCACCAGAAGGTGTGGTAGTATAATATTTTCTTATTTTGCCTCCTACATTTTTTTCTTCCTTAGATAAAAGTCCACTTGTTTCTAAGCTATGGAGGATTGGGTATAAAGTTCCAGGACTCATATCATAGCCATGATGTTTCAATTCATTAATCATCCAAGATCCAAAAAAAGCCTCTTTAGCACCATGGTGTAAAATATGTATATATATAAAACCTAAAAATAATTTTCGTGTAAGTTGATTTTTCAATACAAGCCCTCCTTTAATTATTTAATAACGATATCGGTTTACGATATTATTATATCATAGTAGCACAAATAATACAAAACCAAGGTTATCACTATTTATAAATCATTATCCAAAGACAATAAAATTTACATCGTCTATAAAATAAGAAAAGGGACAAACTATGATTACAGCAAATTTTTAAACTTAAATTCAATAGGAAATAGTATTTTAGCTTTTTAAATAAATATTTTACCTGCAAAAAAGTTAGTTACATTTATAAAAGTTTTCTAAATCTACTTATTTATCACAAAATAAAGGAGGAGAAGTTTATGAAAAATATTAATGTAGCAAGACATAGGGCAATAAGCCCACAAGCAAAACAACAAATGATAAAATTTAAGCAAGAAATGGCGGAAGACTTTCTTTGGAGAAATAAAAAGATAGAAAAGAATCAAAAATAAATAAAGTTTAAAACTCATATTTCGCTGAATGAATTTCATTCAGCGATTATTTTTTTATTGATCGTTTTTTTTTTGGATTATTTTAATTAATTAACCTTAATATTCCAAGGGGCTATTATAGACTAACCCCTTAGATAAATTAGGCTATTTTTTAAAAAT
>NZ_JAGGLL010000008.1 GCF_017874425.1 Clostridium punense | reverse complement strand
ATTTTTTTACACAAACTCTCAAAAGCAACAATTCCAAGGCCTTCCAGGCATTTTGCTAGCGCAAAAAAAGTTGAATTTCCTATATAATAAAAAAAGCAATTACTTTCTTTGCATATATAAAGTATTCGGAAAAAACCCAAATTTCGAGTAAAACCTTATTGTGGATTCATTTTCCTGTGATACTGTTACCCCAATAACTTTACAGTGTTTTTCATTCATCCATTCTATGTGCTTATCTACAAGTTTCTTTCCTATTCCATTACCTCGGTACTTCTCATCAACGTGAAGTGATTGTATCTCCCCCATACCATCAATTGCTGTTGTTATACAATACCCAATGTAATCATCATTTCTTTTGACAACTGATATTTTCATTGTATCCTCATTAAATACAGCAAAAGCTTTAATTCTCTCTTCAAAGTTCATTGAGCGATAAGATTCCTTAAAGTATTCTGAACTAGTCTCATGATACTGTCTATTTTTTTCCCAAAGATCTTTAATTGCTTCAACTTCATCATAAGTAATATCAAAAATATTATTCATGTTTATCCCCCTTCCCTAATCTTATTTTAATTCATGATTATACTTAAAAGTTCTTCTAATTTAAACACTGAATTAGTTTTGTATAGCTCTGATAAAGTTCCTACATTTTCCTCTAAGTGTTCAATGTCTTTAGAATACATATGCATTATATCCACTGCATCTTCCTCAGAAACCTCACCTTTTTGTGTCCATTTAAATACAAACAATTCCTTAATCATTAAATAACTCACCACTGCTGTATTTACCTTAGCAGTTACATCATAATCAAAAACAGCCTTCATAAAGTATCTAAATATAAAGTACACAAGTAGATTTTCAAATTTATACAAGTTATCTTCATAATACTCATTGAACTCTTTATGTTTATCTAAATAAAACTGTTTCTTATTCTCACCTTTCCAAAAACATGTTAAAACCTCATCTAACCCCAAAGGATCATTAGGATTTATATGTTTTAATTCTTTAAAAACTTTAAAGAATTCCTCCATGTTATGGTACTTAACATTCCCATTGCTTTTAAATCTATCTAAGCTATTTATGAAATCCTCTATAAAATCCTTATCTAAAAATTTCTCCATAACTGCTTTTATTACCATTAGGTTATCTTTATCTATTAACTTTTGAACTTCATCAGTAAATTTAAGAACTAAGGAAATTCTATGCTCTAGCTTAATATTACGATTTTGAAGAATATGAAAAATTACTCTTCTACATTGTATAAGATTCATAAAAAGTAGAGCATCAATATCATTGTAAGAAGTGATGTCTTCCTCAATTTCACTTACTTCAAACTCCACTTTTTTATTATGTGTTAATATTAATCTTGCTGCTTCTGGACATGATAGAGATATACCTATCTCACGAAGACTTCCGAATTCCTCTATATGTCTTGGATACATTTTGCAGGTATAGCAAAGACTATCCTCCCCAAGATTTGCATATATATCGCACATTTTATTTTCATTTAAAAAGGCACAGTTATCCCCTTTTAAAGTAAATATCTTTTCCTTCTCACGGTGTATTATCTCACTTCTTAACCTGTGCCCAAAATCCCCTTGGGCGTTTTCATACTTTTTATAGGCTTCCTCATCAATTACAATTTCCCAACCAGCACAACAGGTATCTTCGCACTGTGAGGCTATGCATTTAAATTCCTTTAAATAATCTGGTACTCTAAGTTTCATCTTTTATACCTATCCTTTATATTTTAAATTTAATAGTCAAATTAATTTTTCATTAGCTTTAGAAGGAACTTTACCTTGAACAAAATAATCTTTGAAAACAAAGAGATTTTGTAACTAAATTTTTTCAACCAAAAATATTTTGTTAAGAAATAAATTCTTGCTATAACAATTATGCTTTGTCGGAATGTTTAAATCTTATCTAAGTCTCTCTCCCTAATCTTGTTAAAACTCTAAACGGATGAAAGGTTTATCCTTCCAAAAGGACTTCTAAGTCATTATATAATTTTAGTACCAATTGAAGATATCATCAAGTACCTAAGAGTCTAATGAAGAATTTTATGATAATCCCTTTCTTAAAATACAGCCAATATTCTGTTCTTATATGGTTGATACAAGCCACCATTTTTACATTTCTCTGACTTTGCTCGCAATGCTAAGCCTTCTTGAACTCTTGGTTTGAACTTTAACACAATTTTTTGTAGACTATGGGATATTGCTTAATTAAGGTATGTTCAAAAGGTAATAAGTCAGTACTCTTGTCTAAGTGAAAATATCCTTCACATCTCTGACTTGCTATTTATTTTCAGATGCCTAATTAGTCTTATGAAAATTTTCAACTAAAATACTTACGGGCCTCCACAATAGATTATTAAAAATCATAAAATAGTTAGCGAAGATAATGTTCAGAATATTTCAAAACAAGTGTTTACAAAGACACATATTGTGCATATAATAAAAATATATTACTCGATAAAATTTATTTTATCGATAAAATAAATTTGAGGTGAATTATGCGAAAAGAAAAAGTATTATGTACATTAGAAGAAATAAAGGTGATTTCCGACCCTTTCAGATTTAAAATACTAGTTTTATTTAATGAAGAAAGTGGCTCTTTAACAGTAAAGCAAATGGCAGTGAAACTTAAGGAAGTACCTTCAAAGGTCCATTATCACGTGAAGGAACTAGAGAGAATCGGAGTTTTAGAAATTGTTGAAACAAAAGAAAAAGGTGGCATTATAGAGAAGTTCTATCTTCCCACAGCGGAAATATTTAAAATAAAAAAAGATATTGGGATACTTGAGGAAGACGAATATGAAAAAGCAAGTGAAAATTTGATTTCCATAATGCATGAAGATTTTTTGGAATCAATGAAAAGTAAAACTAAAGGTGAAAAGAAGCAATTAAACTATGGATTAACTTACTTAACAGATGAGGAAGTAGAAGAGCTTACTGAGCTTATTACAGGGTATATGAAAGATAAGGAACAAAGAGAGAATGCTAAACCTTATATGTTTGGCTATGCATTATTTAGAAAGCATGATCATGAGGGGGACATAGGAAATGGAAGCGAAAGTTGAAGTAAGTAAAAAGAATGGGTTTTTAGTTTTAAAAGAATACCCTGATTTTTTAAAAGTATGGATAGGTAGAACAATATCCAGGTTTGGGGATGCCCTGGATGGGATAGCTTTTATGTGGCTTATGTATAAACTTACAGGATCTACACTTTTGATGGGATCAGTAATGGCAGTTAGTGCTGTACCTTCATTATTTGGAATGGCTGCAGGGGTTTTTGTGGATAGAATGGATAAAAAGAAAGTGATGGTGTTAATGGATTTCTTTAGAGGTATTTCCACAGCCATAATTGCAATTCTATTCATAGTAGATAGCTTACAGGTGTGGCAACTTTTTGCCTTTGCCTTTTTCAATTCAATTTGTGAGGTGTTCTCCTCCCCTGCCCGTTCTAGTGCAATGCAGGTGTTGATTAAAAAAGAACACTACCTTACAGCAAACTCCTTAAGTCAAGCCTCAGGTGCCATTGCTGAAATCTTAGGTATGGGAGTTGCAGCTGCCATAATTGGGCTTTGGGGCGTAGGGGCTGCAATTTTAATAGATGCGGCAACCTTTATAATATCAGGCATAACTGCTTTAATTGCAAATATAGAAAAAGTTATAAGTAGTACTGACAAGCTTAATTTTTCTAAGTTCTTTAGAGAACTCTTTGAAGGGTTAAAGGTTATAAAGTCAAATTCACTAATTTTTATTAATATGATAATTGGTGCAGCTATAAACATTCTTTTGGCTCCCTTTAATGTGCTTATGCCAGTGTATTCTGATAAAATCTTAAACTCTGGAGAACAAGGCTATAGCATAATGGGAATAGGTATAATGGTAGGAACTGTACTAGGTTCACTAATTGTGGGTCAGATAGGTCATAAATTTAAGAAAAGTACTGTTGTAATAACTGGTTTTTTAGTTTTTGCAGGAAGTATTATAGCACTTGGCTTTGTTAACACTTTATTTTTAGCTGTAATTTTTAGTGCTACCATGGGAGCTTGTCTACCAGTAATTTCTGCAACGGGTATGTCTGTAATACAAACTCATACCCCAAAAGAAAAGATGGGAAGAGTTATTTCCACCATGCAAACTATTGGTTTAATTGGAATGCCAGTGGGCTTTGCAGCCTCAGGAATTATAGGTGAAAGTCTAAATGTGCAGTATACATTCATAGCCATTGGAGTAATTATGCTTATTATTTGCTTGCTCCCTCTTTTTAATAAAGAGTTTAGAAGCAATTAAAATATCCTTCACAAAAAAATTTAAGCATTGTTTGAAGCTTTTTAAAAATACCTTTGAAACCCCCAGTCTAAATGGTAGAATTATACATATACAAATTTTATGAAAGTATATGCACAATGGTTTAGTTTATGGGGGGAATACATATGATAATTAAAACTACCTACGGAAAACCAATATATGACTTTTTAAATAAAAATAAAATTATTAATCTTAACCTAATTGGTTTTTTAGAAAATGTACCTGATGCTGAAGTTTATGTTGATAATGAAGTCAATCCTACTGGAGTTGTAGCAAGAAAGGATTATTTTAGCAGCTTATACACTGAAAATGATGATTTTCTTAATGAAGTTCTTGATACCTTGTATAAAGAGGATGGCTTCTATGGCTTCAGAGCAGTACACAGGCCTATAGCTGAAAAAATAAGAAGTAAATTCACCGTTAATTGGGAAAGCTTGAATGCACTTTATTATTATCCTGAGAAGAAAGTTGATTTAAGTAGAATTAAAAGTCAAGTTAGACCAATTGATATAAAAGATGCAGAGATTATAAACCATTACTACACCTACAAAGATGAGATAAGCCTTGACAAAATAAAAGATGATATCGAAAATAGACCTTCTTCTGCCATATATGTTGATGGTGACGTTGCTTCCTGGGTACTTATTCATAACGATAATTCAATGGGTATTATGTATACTAAGGAAGAATATAGAGGAAGAGACTATGCAGAACAGGTTACCCTTGACCTTACAAATAAGATATTAGAATCAGGTCATGTGCCCTTCCTTACAATTGTAGATGGAAACAACATGTCTCCAGGACTTGCAAAAAAGTGTGGGTTTATACATGAAGGAGTTTACACCGATTGGTTTGGAATAATATCTGGAACTCCCAAAGTTTTTATAGATTGGTATGATGAGTGTGATAAAAAGTTCCAAGAAGCTACTAAAACCTTAAGAGAAGAATTGCCAGCTATCACTGAAGATACCCACTGCTTGTATATTCTTAATGGAAATGAAAGTGGCTCCATAGAAGTCCCAGAAGGTTTCAAAACTGAAGTTGCTGAAACCATGGAAAAAAAGCATATTTGGTGTGCTACCCTTGCAGAAGGACTAGATATCAACGTTGATAAAAAAAGTGAATTCCTTGAAAAATTAATGGAAATTGTATCTAATGAAAATTATGAATTTAAGTTGATTTTAGGAACTATTAATGGAAAGCCAGTTTCTACTGCAGCCTTTTTAAGATTATATGATGATCTTTGCGGTATATATATGGTTTCAACTACTGAAAAGGCTCATAAGGATGAAATTATTGGAGTGACCTTAACAGAAGGACTTAAAAAGGTAAAAGAATATGATATGTACTTATGTTTCCTTAATTCAGTTGAATCTGAATTTGAACTATACAATAAAGTTGGCTTTATTCCCTGTGACATTAGCAAAGAAGAGAAACAATAAAATATCATTTAGTAATCTCTCTAAAAGGTTCGGTGACTGAAGTACGACTTCTCACTGAACTTTTGCGCGTTGGTATATTTTCGTATATGAATATACAATACTATTTCTATATAAAAGATAACTTTAGATTACTTATATTAAAGAAAATTCATAATAGAATTAGCTATATTAATGAAGAAACTTTATTTTATTATATATAACTAAAATGGCTTATCTCCCTGAGATAAGCCATTAAATTTTATTCATTTTCTCTTTTCATTTTTAAAATGATTCTTTGTATACTTTTCATAGATAAAAAGTACATTTCAGAAAGTAACTTTATAGATACACCTTCTTGGTACTTCTTATAGATATTTAAATTTCTATCAGAGGTTTCCTTTTTACTCTTAGTAGTTTCTCCCCAGGCTTTTCTACTGCCTTCCCTTTTAGGTATATAAATATATTCACCCTGAACATATTTTTGAATTAAATCTAATATTTCCTCAGGTAACACCTCTGTTGCCTTTACATAGCTCATTTATATGCTCCTCCTAAATATAGTTTTTCTTTAGGATTGAGCAAAGGCTATTTTTAATAATGAACGAGTTCATTTTATTAACAACTTCAGAAACAAATTTACACTGTCAATAAAGTATCTTTATTAGCTAAACAACTATGCCTTAAAGAAGATTTTAGGCTTGAAGCTTCTAAACTGTTGTTAACCATTAATTTTTACGCAATAGCCTTTGCTACGCATAAATAACATATTTCCTCATACAATATATTCCCCCTCTTGTCTGCTAGCTATATTAAACCCAATGTAGCTAAGTTTCATTATTCTCATAGTTATATAATAGCATAAACTCTCTTATATGGTAAATATATGCCCCAGGATTTATCTTCTCATACATTTTAAATTAAGGTTTCATGAAAAAGTAGAAATCATATCTTTAATATCCAAATTATAAATTGTATAGATAGCCACATCAAAACTAAAGGTAAAATCAAATATTTAAATAGATTTAAGGCTAAAATACTTTAAATTCCCTCATGAAAATCCTTTAGCTGCTAAGGCTTAACCATACTTCCATAACTCCATCAAACTCATTACTGAGCTCTTCTTTCCTCGAGTACAACTTACTAAGCTCCTCATAGTGTAGTTTTGAGTTAGTCATAAGCAAGTCAATCTCTTGTATTTCTCTTTCAAGGTTTTGAATTCTTGTTTCAACTTTAGCTTTTTCAAATTCATTGTTCTTAGATTCATCACCCTTTATTGGCTTATTAACCTTTTTACTCTTTTTCCTTGTATTATCACTCTTTAATTTCACGGCTTTATCAGACTTTTCAACTTCGTTGTTTACAGTTTTAAGCCTTAATTCTTCTTTAGTTTCTTTATAGTAATCATAATTACCAAGGTAATTTTTAAAACCCTTATCTTCAATAGCAATTATTCTTTCCCCTATTTTATTAATAAAATATCTATCATGAGATATAAATAATATTGTTCCCTTAAAGTCTTCAAGAGCTTCTTCAAAAGTTTCTATTGAGTCTATATCAAGATGGTTAGTGGGCTCATCTAATATCAATAAGTTTACATCTTCATATAACAACATACCAAGTTTTAGCCTTATTCTCTCTCCACCGGATAGATGCTTTACTTTTTTAAACACACTCTTTCCATAAAACATGAATTTAGATAAATATTCACGGGCTTTTCCTTCTAGTATTGAAATATTGTCTCTGAAGCATTCAAGCACAGTAAGTTCCTCATTTTTAAAGATGATTTTCTGTGGCAAATAAGCAACTTTTACATTAGCACCTAATTCCACAACCCCACTATCTGGCTGTTCTTCGCCTAAAAGCATTTTCAGAAAAGTGGTTTTTCCACTACCATTTGGGCCAATTAATGCTGCTCTTTCACCAAAGCTAATAAATAAATCTACATTGTTTAAAATTATCTTCTCATCAAAAGCTTTAGTAAGTCCTTCTGCCTTAATTGTTTCATTACCTGATCTTTCAGTTTCCTTAAAGTTAAGCTTCATATTACTTCTATCAAACTTAGGTTTTTCAGTTCTTACATATTGTCCTCTTGTTCGATAATACTTGTCACTTTCAATATCACTGTTTTTCATTTTATCAAGCTTTTTTTGTAAGCTGGCAGCTCTTTTAAAAAACTTATTATTATCTACTCTATTTGCCCAGTCCCTTAACTCCTTTATAGTGTTTTGTAAGGACTTAATCTCCTTTTCCTGTTCCTTATATTTATGAAATTGCTCAAGCAGATTCTCTTCTTTTTGCTTAGAAAAATCAGAGTAATTTCCTTTATAGGTCTTACTCTCCATATCCTCTATTTCAACAATTTTGGTTACTATATTATCTAAAAAATATCTGTCGTGAGATACGATAATTACTATCCCCTTGTAGCTCTTAAGGTAACCTTCAAGCCATTCAATAGAATCCATATCCAGATGATTTGTAGGCTCATCTAATAGTAATATATCTGGATTATCAATGAGGAGTTTACCTAGAAGAACCCTAGTTTTTTCACCACCACTTAATAAATTAAATTCCTTATTCAAAAAGCTTTCATCTAAATTCAACCCTGTACAAATCTTACCTAACTTTTCTTCAGTATTGTATCCACCTTTAACCTCACATAATTCAACTAAATCGCTATACTGCTTCAAGGCTTTATCTAAAATATCTGCTTCTAAAACCTTCATTTTTTCTTCTAATTCACGAAGTTTGCCCTCTATGGCGTAAACCTCATGAAAAGCTAGCTTTAAAACATCAATAACTTTTGCACCATCTTCATATTTAGGTACTTGTTCAAGATATGCACAAGTAGCTTCTCTTGGCACACAAACAAAGCCTTCATCATATCCATAGCTTGAGGTTTGAGGATATCCTGGATAATAATTCATTTTCTCTACTCCAGCTATTAGCTTAAGAATAGTACTCTTTCCACTTCCATTGACTCCTACAATTCCAACCTTCTCTCCTTCATACACTTGAAAATTGATATCTTTAAGGACAAGTGTTGCATCCATATATTTTTTTACACCATTTAACGATAATTCAAACATAAAAAATCCCTTCTTTACATATACTATTTACTTTTATTCTCTTTATGAATAAGCAAAGAACTTTCCAAATTTCCACTAAGTAATGATGAAGCTCATTTCGGGAAACTGCTTTGGAAGTAGATTTATATTCTTACCTAGCCCATTAGCTAAAAGAATGTTTTCAGCCCATAGAGAAGCTGGCTGCCTTTAAGCTTCATAAATGTTGTTAAAAACAAAAAAACTGTAAGAAGCTCTTCTGTTCTTACAGTTCCAAAATCCTTTATTACTCTATATGTTTCAATTATATAACTACCTTTACATTAAGAATAAAACACAATTTTTAATTATCTATAATGTAAAAAACATATTAAAGTATATAAATTATAATTTATTGAAGTATGATATAGCAAAAATCTAGGAATATTAATAAACTCTTCTTATTATAATTATATATTTTTTGAAGTTGTCTAAAGCTTTCCTAAAAATTTAACCCTAATATTTCAAAATACATTGATTGAATTGTAGAATATAATGTTGAAATATACCATAAATTATAACCTTGAATTTCAGTAAAGTATCTTAAAATAACAAGTCAAAGATTTGATGAATATTTAAAGTTCACAAGCAAGCTTGTGCCGACAAGGAAACAGCCTTTTTAGATTGTAGGGATAGCTAAAGGTCTGTTAACCTAGTTAACGGAAAATAAACAATCATCCTAACTCATTTATTTTGAAGATACCTGAGGTAAGTTACTTCTAAATGCCTTATTTCATAAAGAGCATAACAATAAAACCTAACCTAATTAGGTAAATTAAAACTCATTACAAAATACATATTAAATTAAAATAATCTTTAAATTATACTTTAATCAATATTAGCAATTAGCTGGTGTCATAACTTACGCTCTCCTTTCAACATTTTTACTATTAAATAATTTTATATCTAATAAGCCCTCAAAGCTTTATTATAAATATATTTTATCAACTTTATGTAGTACATAAAACCTCCATCTTATTTCATAAAAAAGAGTGAGGCAGTGTCAAGTAACTTCTCTATCCTCAGTGTACATTTTCTCTGGAATTAACTATTTTTTAACCTAAATACCTAGTAATATTGTTACCCAATATATTCCAAAGCTAAAGATTCCTTCTAAATAAACGAAATTTATCTTGTAGACTTTATCCATAAATTATCTTTTTAACTACATCTAGTATATTCGCACAATAAAAGGAGGACCAACTTTAGTGAAAATTACTTTTAAAACAGTCTTATCACATATTACATATCTTTTTATTCTTTTGGGGTGTTTTTTTGTGATTAATAAAATCCCTTCATTCACACCTCCCGTTATACTTGTTATTAAGTATTTATCATATATAGTTTTTGGATTAGGCATCATCTTAAGCATTCGCTTTAATCGAGGAAGAGTTTTCCTCATAATTTTGCTACTTACCTTATCTGAATTGTTTTTAAACTACTATTCAAGATTATCAATAACCAGTACAACTTATTATCAAATTCTTTATCTCTCAATATGCATTCTTATACCTATTAATATTGTTATTTTCTCGCACTTAAAGGAGAGAGGATTATTCTCCATGTGGGGTAAAATACGTATTTCGTTTATACTAATTGAGTTGTTTGTTATACATAAAATTGCTATGTTAGATAATTCATTGATATATAAGATTTTAAATTTTAAAATTATTAATATCCCTTTAGATAAAGCTTTTATGAATCAAACTGTTTTACTAATATTCTTATTAGCTGTGATATTTTTAATAATAAAAGCATATGTGAAAAAAAATATCTTTGCAGTTCAATTAGTGGGCGTCCTTATTTCCGTTTTCATAGCTCTCTTTTTCATCAATGATAAATTATCTTTTTCTATATTTTTAAGTGCTGCTGGCTTAATGTTAATTATCAGCATTATTGAAGACTCCTATTCTATGGCATATCTTGATGAACTTACGGGAATTCCTTCTCGTCGTGCTCTTAGGGAAGACTTGCTGAAACTAGGAACTAAATATGTTATTGCAATGGTAGATATTGATTTTTTTAAAAAATTTAATGATAAATATGGACATGATGTTGGGGATGATGTTTTAAAGTTGGTAGCTTCTAACTTAACCCAAGTCACAGGAGGTGGTAAGGCTTTTCGTTATGGTGGAGAAGAGTTTACAATTCTCTTTCCAGGTAAATCTATAAACGATGCACTACCTCATTTAGAAAGCTTACGTGAACAAATTTCTAAAGCAGCATACACAAAAAAATCCACAAAAGGTCAAAAATCAAAAGGTAAGTCTACAAATTCAAGTAAATTATTTGTTACTATAAGTATTGGAGTATGTGAAAAAAGTAGTAAATTCAAACAGCCACAGGATGTAATAAAAGGAGCTGATAAAGCTCTATACAGAGCTAAGAAAAAAGGCAGAAACTGTGTAAGCAAATAAAACTTCCCTATAGATTTTATGTACGTCACTGACAAATCAAGCAAGAACATTAGGCTTTTTAATATATACTGATAAATAGGTTGCTGAATGTGCATTTATTATTTATCAAGCTTAAAGAATATTATAATCCTCTTTAATAGAACAAAAGGGAAAAGGATATGTTCATGAGACTACCCTTAACATGATAGAAAGCTATCTAAATTGGGTTATATACCTTTCTAAGAGTTATTGATGTTAGTATAGCCTATATACAGTAGTATTAGGTTATACTAACTATACATAAATGCCTAATTGATTTACTATAAAGCTTCTACTGGAAAGGAGAATTTTACATGGCTATAACTGTCATTGAAGCAACAAAACTTGAAACCTTTAAAAACTTTAAATTAATTTCAGGCATCAGTGGACTAAACAGAGAAGTTGAGAAAGTTGGCATACTTGATTGGGAATTCTTCTCCAAATCTGAGTGGGTCTTTAATGAAGGTGAATTTGTTCTTTCTAGTCTTTTATTTGCAAAGGATAACCCAGAATTCATATTAGAAGCTATTAAAGAATTAGTTAAAGATGGTGCTAGCGGTTTAGCCTTCAAAAATATTTATTATAATGAGCTCCCCATGGAAGTTATAGATTACTCAAATGAAAATTCCTTTCCTATATTTGTCTTTGATAATAGTGTTTATTTTGAAGATATTATCACAGAGGTAATGGATAGAATAAGGTTTTCAGAAAATCATGAACTACTGGAATCCAAAATTGATATTCTTATTAAAAAGAGTTTAAATAAAAACACGGTAGAAGAAATTGCCTTAGAAATTAACAGCAGCTTTAAAGAAAACTTCTTTGTGGTTTATTGCAGGAATAAAAAATTTATTCATAGTGATGCTTTAATCAGCTTTATGGAAAGCCTAAAAAGAAAAAAGAAAATTGGACTTCACAGCACTGCCTTGAAGTATAGAAATGGAATACTAATTATTTTTACAGAGGATAGGATAGAGCTAAAAAACTTTAAAAACAATGTAGATTACCTAATAAATACCCTTAGCATTCAGGTGCCAGATTACTATATTGGAGTAAGCAACCTCCATTCCACTCTTGTAGAACTAGATCAAGGCATAAAGGAGAGCCTTTTCGCTCAAAAAAGTGGGGAGGTTTCTGCCCTATCCTTTAATTATTTTAGTGACATTGGAATCTTTAGCATCCTTATGCCCTTTATAGATGAAACTTGGATACATAGCTTTTACAAAAGAATAATAGATCCTATTAAAAGTTATGATGAAAAATATAATACTGAGCTCTTTCCTACGGCCATAAAATATATTGAAAATGACGGAAAAATAATTGAAACCTCAAAAGCCTTATTTTTACATAAGAACACAATCAGATACAGAATAGGTAAAATAAAAGAGCTGTTAAACATGGAGGCTTGCGAAGGAAGCTTCTATGAGCAGCTATCAATTGCAGTAAAGCTGTATAAGATATATAATTTATAAACTGAAATAACCAACTCTGAGGTATTTGAAATAAATAATAAGCTAAAGCTGTGAAGTATATTTTAAGTTCCACAAGGAATCAGGTGACCCAGTATTGCACAAAATAGATGAGCCTACTAACTTATTTCTTTAAGTTACCTAAGTTTACATATTATTTCATATTCACTATAAAAATCTTAAAAGACTTAAGAACCTATGGAATCAAATATTTCTAAGGTTCTTTTTATATTTTCAAGTTTAATGAAAATAAAATTGTACAAAGTACAAAAACTTATAACTATATTTATATTTTATACAAGGAATTAAAGTAAAAAAAATGGTATGATTAAAGTAATGAAAAAATCTTAGTGTAGTAAAGGAGATTATTAGATGAACAATAAAAGCTTAACCGCCAACCTGCTTTTAATTCTTACAGCTGCAATATGGGGATTTGCCTTTGTTGCACAAAGAGTTGGTTCCCAATATGTAGGGGCCTTCACCTTCAATGGAATTAGATTTGCTCTTGGAGCCCTATCACTAATACCCTTAATTATCTTTTTGGATAAAAGAAAAGATAAAATTGAAGAAAGTAAAGAAAAGCAAAACTTTAAAAACACTCTAATACCTGGAATTTTAGTGGGTACGATTTTATATATAGGTGCAACGCTTCAACAAGTGGGACTTTTCTATACAACTGTAGGAAACGCAAGCTTTATTACTGGACTTTACATGGTGTTTGTACCAATTATCGGTATATTTTTAAAGCATAAAATTAGTAAAAACTCCTGGATTGGAGTTGTACTTGCAATTATAGGACTTTATCTTTTAAGCATAAATGAAAATTTCAGCATAAGCTATGGTGATTTTCTTGAGGTAATTGGAGCTATCTTCTGGGCCATTCACATTTTAACAATAGATAACTTTACAAAACGAGTAAATCCTTTAAAGCTTTCTTTTATACAATTTGCAACTTGCTCAATTTTGAGTGTTATAACAGCTTTCATTTTTGAAGATATAACAATGACTGGTATTTCTAGCGCTTTAATACCTATACTTTACGGTGGACTGCTTTCAGTAGGAGTAGCCTATACCCTTCAGGTAGTGGCACAAAAGAATGCTAAACCTTCTCATGCTGCAATTATATTAAGTATGGAATCGGTTTTTGGTGCCATTGGTGGTGCCATTCTTCTTGGAGAAAGTATGAGTGGCAGAGGATATGTAGGTTGCGGTCTTATCCTTGCAGGAATACTTGTGTCACAGATAAACTTTTCTTCGGAAAAAGCACTGGTTGGTGAGACAGTGGATTAAAAAACTCTTTATCTGGTAAATATTTTAAATTACAAAAACCCCCAATCCCTTTTTAGGATTGGGGTTTTTTTTATTAAATAACCCTAATGACTTAAAATACTACAAATTTTTACTTTACATGACAAATAACTTCATTTTTCACCCCAATTAATTCACTTATAATTCCGTATATTATAAATGGTTATTTTTAGCTTAACTAGAATATTATACTCACAAGGATCTTAGTAACATTTTTGTAAGATAACTTTTCTACCTCATCAATTAGCAATACATGGTTAAAATCCAATTTTTACGGAAGAAAAATCATCTTCTAAAGAAACCATACAAAATGAACTTGTTAATTATTAAAGAAATAAAAAGTTTTGAAATTTTTTATGGTACTTTTTTGTGGTTATTTAGACAATCAGTGGGTATGTAAATATTTATTTAAAGTATTTTTAACACAGTTAGTTAAGGAGTTGTTGTTTATATGTTGAAAAATATGCGGAATGGTCAGTATATACCTGGCTTAGATGGACTTCGTGCTTTTGCAGTATTGGCAGTTATTGCTTACCACTTTAATTTAAGTTTTGCAATGGGAGGCTTTTTGGGGGTAGATGTGTTTTTTGTTATATCTGGTTATCTTATAACCTCTAAAATACTATCTCAATTGGAAAAGGGAAATAATTTTAGCTTAAGAGAATTTTGGATTAGACGTATTAGAAGATTGCTACCAGCTGTATATACAATGGTTACAACTACTTTTATATGGGTAACACTTTTTAATAGAAAATTCATAACCACAGTTTTGTCAGATGGATTATCCTCTATAATCTATGGAAGTAACTGGTGGTTCATTTTTCATAAGGTTTCTTATTTTGATAGTTTTAATTCGCCATCCCCACTAAAAAATCTTTGGTCCTTAGCAATAGAAGAACAATTCTATATTATTTGGCCAATTGCTCTATTAATAGGCCTTAAATTTTATAAAAATCGAATTAAATTTGCTAACATTATTTTAATAGTGGCCTTATGTTCAGCACTACTTATGGGTATAATGTATAATCCTTGTTTAGATCCTAGCCGTGTATATTATGGCACAGATACTAGAGGTTTCGAGCTACTTATAGGTTGTTATATGGCTATGATTTTTCCAATAAAAAAAGTTTTGTCCTGTAAAACTCCTACTACAAAAATAAAAACTTTAAATATTACAAGTATGATTACCTTCACTGTGTTTATTCTTAGTGTAATCTTTGTCAATGAATATCAAAGCTTTTTATATAGAGGTGGTATGTTACTACTTAGCTTAAATACAGCAATACTTACAACTTGCATATGTAATCCTAAGAGCAAATTAGGTCGCTTACTTTCTTGGAAACCTCTTAGGTTAATTGGAAAAAGATCCTATGGAATTTATCTTTGGCATTATCCTATTATTATTTTAAGTACTCCACCTTCTCAAATCGGACAAGTTAATGGCTTACGCATTTTTCTTCAGCTTCTTGCTACCTTTATTATTGCAGAGCTTTCTTACCGATACATTGAAATGCCTATACAAAAATATGGATTTAAAAAGTTTTTCAAAAACTATAATCCAGCTTGCAAGTTTCACTTAGGAAAATTAAGCTATTCTAGAGCAATTTCAATTGTAGTAATATTTTCTGTGTTTGTATCAGCTACCCTTTTTAATTCAATTATAGCAAGGGGCAAACAACAAGATTATATGGCTGAACCCCTTCAATCTGAAGTAGTTTCAAAAGATATAAATAAATCTCCTATAGGTGAAAATTCAAAAGTAACCACAATTGAAGAAACAAACTCCGATAAAAAAACTGAACCCTCCTCTTCATCTACTGCTAAATCTTATGATGGAGTACTGGCTATAGGTGATTCTGTGATGTTAGATATTGAGCAAAGCCTTGGTGAAATACATCCTAACATTACTATAGATGGAAAAGTTGGAAGGCAGCTTTTTCAAGCAATTGACTTGGTACCTACATATTCAGCCTTTAATGCTACAAATAAGGCTGTAATCATAGAACTTGGAACAAATTCTTATTTCACCGATAAGCAAATAGATTCTTTACTTGATTCCTTTGAAAAAGCACACATTTATTTAGTTAATGTCCGTGTACCAAGACAATGGGAAAGACAAGTTAACAATGCTTTAAGTAAAGAAGCAGAAGAAAGAAATAATGTAACTTTAATTGATTGGTATTCTTCATCAATTGACCATCCTGAGTATTTCGCAGCTGATGGTGTGCACCTTGAGGCTAAAGGCGTTGAAGTTTTAACTGCTCTTATAGAACAAGCTATAAAGGAAGATAAAAGTTTAAAATAAACTATAAAGGACCATGGAAAATAACTGTTTTACTGTGATTAAGATACAAACCCACCACCTTAAGTTCATGCTTAATGTGGTGGATTATTAATTTAAATTTATAATTAGGTGATGCTGTAAAGGGTTTAAGAATATGAAATCATTCATACTGAACATATTAAAATTCCACCATAGAACCCTATAATATACATATTAATAAGTAATTTAATTATGTTTTTAATGTGTTCAATATAAGATTGCTGATTCAGGGAAGTTTGAAAATCTCCTAGACCTTATTGTATCTTAAAATAACAATACCATTGTCCATAATGTACTCATTTAAATGTAATCTTATTGTTGGATTATTTCCTAAGAACAGTGGTCTTCCTTTGCCTAATATTATAGGAATTATACCAATGATATATTCGTCGATAATGTCTGCTTTAAGGAAACTATCAACAAGAACTCCACCACCAAACAAATATATATCCTTACCTTCCTTTGTTTTTTCCTCTTCAATAACCTTACATATATCTCCACTTATAAAGTGAATATTATCATGATTTTCCATATTCTCTGTGGTTGCTATATATACTTTTTTATTACTAAAATCTTTGTGCATATTTTGATTATAACAGTTTTTACCCATAACTACGGTATCCACTTCTTCTAAAAAATTTTCAAAATCATGCTTTTTTTCAGTATTTAGTGTATCATCCCCATCTCCTACTATCCAGTCATATCCACCATCTTCAGACGCTATATAACCATCAAGACTCACTGCTAAATTTAAAATAATCTTTCTTTTCATTATAATTCCTCCCCTATTTGAATATTGTATTTTTAGTTTTATAATAATTAATATTGTCCTTTGATTCATAACTTATTATAGGTTATAATAGTTGACATCCTATGTCATATATTAGGAGGAAGATTATGAGAGCAGATAGATTAATTTCCATATTAATGTTATTACAAATACATAAAAAGTTAACTGCTTCTGAACTATCAGAAAGACTTGAGGTATCTGTTAGAACTATTTACAGAGACATTGATACTCTTAGTGGTATTGGAGTTCCCATAGTAGCTGATAAAGGTATAAATGGAGGAATTAAACTTATAGGAAACTACAAAACTTCCATTACTGGAATAAATAAAAATGAGCTTTTCTCTTTATTCCTTCCAACGGGAGATAAAATCTTAGAGGATTTAGGTATAGAAAAGCTTAAAGATTCTACAATACTCAAAATTTTAGGAGAAACTTCAACAGAGGACTTAAGAGAATTTGAAAACCTTCAAAATTATATTTATATAGATATGAATACTTGGAACGAACCTAACACAATCTTAAATACAAATACCCTTTCATTACTTCAAAATGCCATCTGGAATTCTAAAGTATTAAAAATAATATACAGAAAAACAGAAGAAGTAAAAGAAGTAAAATTAGAACCGCTGGGCTTAGTTTGTAAACGTGGTACTTGGTATTTAGTTGCAATAAATAATCACATTATTAAAACCTATAAAGTTACTTCTATTGAGTCAGCTTTGCTAATGCCAAATACCTTTACTAGGCCAGATAACTTTAATTTAAAGAGTTATTGGATAGACTCTACAAACAACTTTAAAAGTTTAATTCCAAAATACACTTTTACCTTTAAAGTTAATCCCAAGGTGCTAAACAATATAAAAGAAAGACCCTTTATAACTATATCTGAAACTATGCATAAAGATGATGATATTTATCTTAAAATTAAATTTGATTCCCTTTGGCAAGGGGTAGAATTTGCCTTTGGATATGGGAAATCCATAAAAATAATTGAGCCCTTAGAGGCTATCTCTGAAATTAAAAGAAAAGCTGAAGAAGTTCTTGAGTTGTACTAAAACTGAATTTACCTCAAAGAGTTTACTGCTTATTATTCCTATATATATATAAATCCTTATTAGCAATGATTTCCTATTAAATATTTAATTATGCTTATTAAATGATAATTATTATTGATTAAATAAGAATTTTTTGGTAAACTATTTATATAGAATAGATATATATATTAATAGGTAATGATTATTTTTAAATGGAATAATATTTTTTTAGTTTGGAGGTTTTTTTATGATTAATTGGTTTACAGGACTAGACCCAGTGTTTCAAGCACTTTTAGCAACACTTTTCACCTGGTTTGTAACTGCATTAGGGTCAGCCTTAGTTTTTGTTTTTAAGACTATAAATAAAAAAGTACTTAATGGAATGTTAGGCTTTGCGGCTGGAGTTATGATTGCTGCAAGTTTTTGGTCTTTATTGGAACCCTCTATTGAAATGGCAGAGCAATCAGGTACTCCTGCTTGGTTACCTGCAGTTGTTGGTTTTCTAGCTGGAGGAGCTTTCCTTTGGACTGTAGATAAAGTAATACCTCATCTTCATATTGGAACACCTACTGATAAGGCGGAGGGTGTAAAAACTGGTTGGCAAAGAAGTGTTTTATTGGTACTTGCAATTACCCTTCATAATATTCCTGAGGGATTAGCAGTAGGAGTAGCCTTTGGAGCAATAGCTGCAAATTTACCATCTGCCTCCTTAGCTGGAGCAATAGCATTAGCTCTTGGAATAGGACTTCAAAACTTTCCAGAAGGAGCAGCAGTTTCTATACCTCTTAGAAGAGAAGGATTATCTAGAACTAAAAGCTTTTTATACGGGCAAGCATCAGGAATTGTTGAACCCATAGCTGGTGTAATAGGTGCAATTGCAGTTATTGGAATGAAGTCTATACTTCCATATGCATTATCCTTTGCTGCAGGAGCAATGATATATGTAGTAGTTGAAGAATTAATACCAGAATCCCAGTTAGAGCGAAAATCTGATATAGCTACAATAGGAGCCATGATTGGATTTGCTGTGATGATGTTTTTAGATGTGGCTTTAGGATAACTTTAAAGGAATTAAGGATACCAATCCTTAATTCTTTTTATTTGCAAAATAATCCCCTTTTTCACACGACCTTACTTATTCCCACTCTACTATTGAATATTATCCAGCCTTAATAACTGCTTGTTATTGAGGCTTTTATTATTTATTTTACTTATAGTATACACTTTTCTTTTAAAAAAAATCTTCTAAATGATTTGTTAATGTAGTTAATCTCTATACATAGGGAGCCACAATTAAAACTCAACTTATACATGAGTCTTACACTGATTACCTTAATGGTTTATGTGGATGAACGAAATTCATCATGAATAATTTAAAGTTCTACCATGGAACCCTATAAGCACATGGATTACCTATAACTTTTTTATAATCTACAACTACTGAAACTATTAACTTATTGTTATGTCCAAGCATATATAGTAGTAAGAAAATAAATTTAGGCAAAATATAGGAGATGATTAGTATGCCTACATTTGCTTATGTGGCAAATGATAATAATAAAGTTTCAGTTATAGATACAAGTACCAATACAGTGATAAATACTATACAGGTTTTATCTCCTGATAATGTAGTAAAGGCTATTACAATAACTCCAGATGGTAGGTATCTCTATGTGACAAATCTTTATAACGTGGTAGCTGTTATTGATACCTGTTCTAATACCGTTGTAGCTACCATAACTGTTGGGGATTTCCCTACAGGCATAGCAATAACTCCAGAGGGTAGATATGTTTATGTTGCAAACTCAGGTCTTGCAACCTCTACTTCTGGAACTGTATCTGTAATAGACACAGATACAAATTTAGTTGTAGCCACTATACCCGTTGGTAGAGACCCTGTTGGAGTTGCAGTAAATCCAGCTGGAAATTTTGTTTACGTTACCAACGCAAAGTCAGATAATGTTTCTGTTATAGATACCACTACAAATACAGTAATAAACACCATAGCTGTGGGAGATTTTCCGCAAGGTATAGCAATAACCCCAAATGGGAACTTTGCTTATGTGGCAAATCAAGGTCAAAGTTCTTTATCTAATACAGTATCTGTAATAGATTTAAATACTAATACTATGATAGCTACCGTAACTGTTGGCCTTGGTCCTACTAATGTAGCTATAACTCCAAATGGGAATTTTGTTTATGTTACAAACGTTGGTGATAATACGGTTTCTGTTATTAATGTAGCAACAAATACAGTGATTAAGAATATTCCTGTGGGCCCATGCCCTTTTGGTGTAGCAATAACTCCTGATGGCAGCTTAGCTTATATTACAAGAGCTTGTGATAATAAGGTATCTGTCATAGATACCCACACCAATACTGTAGTAGATACTATTACAGTTGGAAATCTTCCTCTTGGAATAGCTATAGGAAATGTTAATTTTCCTTGCCCATCTCCCTTAGATAGAATATGTATTGAAACCACAAGAATCTTTGACTCCTGCACTTTTGAAGTAGAGAAAACAATAAAAGTTCCAGTTTCAAATAAAATTCAAGGCCTTCAATGTGAGGTTTTAGAAAGTAAATGCTCCATATTGAATATAAGTAAAATAGATGAACAGCAGAATTTAGTGGAGGTTAAATTACAAATAAAAGTGCTTCTTCGCATAACAAATAAAGGTTGTAATAACAGCAGCTTTAAAAAAGTAGTATGTTTTAATAAGAATGTTACTCTTATGTTACCTGAAGGTGGAGATTTAAGCTGTGAAGTTAATAGTGCAACTTGTGGGTGTAACCAAATTAGTGAAGGTACAAGAATATGCTGCAATAATAATTCAGACTGTACTGTTAAAGTAACTGCAACAGTTAAATCTAAAAAGCTTGTTCAAGTTGAAGTTCCATTTTTAAGAAGCTGTGAATCAAAACAATGCTCTTCTAATGGAGGTATAAGAATAGCCCCAGGAAAAAGTTATCCATTACCAAGTGTTCCTTCAGAGATAAACAGTATTATGTTTCTTGCAAAGACAGACCAAGGTATGGCTTCTCCTATTATAGTACTTTTTAATGGCTTACCCTTGACTTTTACAACTATAACTGAGGAATTAACACCCTATAAATTAGATTTACCTGGTGGCCCATACCCTGTTGGAAGTGTCTCATTAAATAATCTAGGAACTTCCAGCATCTATATTCGCAATTTAACTACTGAATAACTTTCACAGTCCTATTTAATTATAATTCAAAGCACTAGTAGGAACCAAATAACATCTGTAAATATAAATTTAAATTGTTAAAAGTTCAAAACACCCTTGGCAATACTTTTGCCTTGGGTGTTTTATTTTATTAAACTAATAGTATTCTTTATTTAGCCAATCTCTCATCATAGTTTAATTGAATTAGCATGCCAAAAGGATCTTTTACAATACCATAAGACTCACTGAAAATCACCTTACCTAAAGGAGAAATAACTTTTGTTCTTTGGTCTTGAACCAAGGAATTATAAATCCCTTCAATTTCTTCTTTATCTGCTGACTGTATACAAAGGGATACATTATTACCCAAAAGGTAATCTTCCTTTGGAACCATAGTTTCTTCTGCAATCATTATTTTATGAACACCTACCTGAAGAATAGAATGAGATATCCACTGCTCTTTTCCACTTTCAACCACCATAGTTGGATCCATTCTTGTCATATCCTCATAGGTTACCTTAAAAAGGACCTGTGCCTTTAAATGTTTTGTATAAAAATCAATTGCTTCAGCTCCTCTTCCATTCATTGAAAGAAAAGTAACTACTTCATAATTCATATAAAATCCTCCTTAATAACTTTTTCTACTTAGTTTGTTCAATTTATATTATAATAACTATAGGTTTCAAAAACTGATACTATTGGAGGAAAATATGAAAAAATATGAGTTAATATATAAAATAATAAATTATGTCTATAAAAAAGATCAGTTCACTCTTCAGGATTTAATGAGAGAGTTTGATATCTCTAAAAGTACTGCCCTTCGTTATATTGCAAGTCTTGAAGATATGGGTGTACCTTTATACTCTGAAAAAGGACGATATGGTGGGTATAAGCTGCTAGAAACTTACAAAATTCCACCAATTTCCTTTACTCCACAAGAAACTTATGCTATGTTTTTTGCCATTAAAACAATAGAACTTTTAAAATCAACGCCATTCAAAGCAGAATATAGCACAATACAAGAAAAATTTTTAGGTTCTGTGTCCTCAAAAGTTAAAGCTACACTAGAACAGTTAGGCTCTCGTATCTCCTTTGGCACAGTAAAGATAGCTAACGAATGCCCTATGCTGGAAGATCTTCTTTATGCCATAATGAAGCCTTCTGTTTTAAAAATCCTTTATCAAACACCACAGAAAACCACTGAGCGCCGTATACAGCCCATTGGTATTTTCGCTGATTATGGTAATTGGTATTGCCCTGCCTTTGATGTTGATAAAAATCAGTATAGGATTTTTCGCTGTGACAGAATAAAAAAAATTGAACCACTGAAAGAAAAGCCTGTTGAAAATATAGTAGAACTTGATTTAAACACCCGCCTTGACCTTGTAAAAAAAAGTCCTGAGGCTATTGATTATAAAATTGAAATTTCCAAAGAAGGTAAGGAGATTTACGAAAGATGTAATTTTCCTACCATGTGTCTTCAAGAGGCCAAGAAGGGTTTTCTAATTTCTGGTTGGATTGAAATAGGGGAAATGGAGTTTTTAATCAACTATCTTCATCAATTTGGTAAATATCTTGTTAGTATTTATCCAGAATCTATAAAACAAAATTATCTTGAAAGCCTTGAAGCCATAAAAAACAAAATAAAATAAAGTTCTATAGGATTCCATGATGAAATCCTATAGAACTTAACCTCTTTTACTAATTTCCTCACCTATTAATTCTTTTGAAATATACATTGCATTAATTATTTTCTTTAGACGGGTATGATGATAGGTACCCTCTTGAAATTTTTGCTGAGCTTTTTCACATTTGCTCATAAGTGAAGTTACAGGGGGTAACGCTTTTATCAACTCTTCTTTTGTATATTTTTCAATAATACATTCATCCCCCATTAAGGCTTTTGAAATATACAAGGCTTTTATCCGATTTCTAAGGAGTGTGTGCTGAGAAGTCCCTTCTGGAAACTTTGGATGTATTTTTTCACTTTCATTTATGGCTGAAGCTATAGCTTCTAAGGCTTCTCTTAATTCTTCTTCATTATATTTTTCCATACTTTTCACCTCAAATTCATGTTTTTTTACTTACTAACTCCTCTATATAACTAATCAATTCCTTAGTATTACTCTCAACTTGACCTAGAGATGATAGCAACTCTTTATGAGAGCCTTCTGCTTCTTTCAATAAAGAATGAGAATTTCCATTGCTTTTATTTTTAAGCTTTTTCAGCATATTGCCTATACTCTGAGTACTGTAGACTTCCTCTCTCAAGGCTTTAATAACCCTAAGAAGCTTTATTTCATTTTCTCCATAAACACGATAACCATTTTTCCTTCTTGGAATTTCAATAAGTCCGTATCTCTCCCAGTTTATAATCACATTTTTTGATACCCCAAGGAGTTTTGCTACTCCACTTCTATTCAATGAAATATTCTTTTCTTCTTCTGAATCCTTTTTAATATTTCCTGGATTATTTTCATAACCCTTATTTCATTATTCTTTTCATTTTCTATGTGAGTCAAATGTTCTCTACTTAGCTCTAAAGCTTTTTCTAAATTCCCTTGAGCTGCACTTCTTATGATATTTTTAACCTCAAACCTCATATACCATTTAATGGCTTCACTTCTTAAGGCCAATCTTACAAGTTTCATTTGGTCAAGGTGTGTCTCAGTGAAAGTCCTATACCCATTTTCCTTTCTTGGTACAGGAGCTATGTATCCCCACTTTTCATATAACATAACTGTGTTGGGATGTAGGCCCATTAATCTAGCAATTTCAGAAGTACTATAAATTTTCATTTAATACCTCCCTCTTTGGTTACCTAAACTGTTTTTTCATTATAGCATACTACTAAAACTTTGGTACGATAGTGGAGGGTTTAATATATTAATGTATTAGTAAATAGTTAGAACTTTTTCTTATGGAAAAAGATTCAACTGAACGCAAGAACATTTTAATACAATCTCATAATTTTCATTCAGACATAAAATTAAAGAGTTTTAAATTAGAGGGTCACTATATGTAGTAATGTTAAGTATTGGATTTATAATTGATATTCTGTATAATTAAATAAGAATACAATTATAATTATTGACAGACATTATAACAGTGATATAGGAGAATAATAAAATGATAGATTTATTTAGAGCATTTACTACGAAAGAAGATTTTTTTTATGATGGTGCATTTATTGCTAAAATAAAATATCAACGGTTTCAACCCAAATCAGTTAAGGAAACTTATAAAAATGAAATTGTAAAAAATAGTAGTAGACTTTGTATACTCAACTGTAGTGGATATGCTGATAATAAAATTGCAGAAACACTAACGGTTTATTTAATGATGAATGTAACAATTAAAGAGTCTGTTGAGCCAGAAATTGTTAAAGATACTGGTGTTTTCTGGCGTGATTTTTCAAAAGAAGAAATTGCAGATTTTAGTCATCTAGTAGGGGACACAAATTCCATTCATCTTACAGAAAATCCAGTTGTTCAAGGAATGTTTATTCTAAAAGAACTTTGTGACACAACTCAAACTAATGATATAGAAGTAAAATATATTCATCCTGTTTATGGATGTAATCCAGTTCATATAAAACATGAAGGTAATATTATAAAAGGATTTAGCAATGGAATATTATGCTTCCAAGCAACTATATCTTAAAACCCTTTAAAAAGAAAGTTAGCCAAGGGAAGGTTTGAATTACTTCCCTTAAATAACACTATATTACCAGCACCGGCCTTTAACATAACGAGAAAATAAAGTTGCAAACCTCTAATATAATATAAAAATACCGTAAAATCCATTTCTGGATAGTACGGTATTTTTATATTATTTTATTATTACTGCTTTATATTATAATAAGTGTTCTTATAGTCATTGAATTTAAGAAAATTAGTATACACTTCAATTCAACACTTTCTTTCGCAGTGTAAGTCTTTTCTATAACTTCATGGATAATATTTCTCCTGGCAATCCATCAATTTCACATACCTTTTCTGAAATAAATCCATTATTAATCAAGATTTTTCTTGAAGCAGTATTGTTTGGATCAATAATTGCAGTAAGCTTAATTATTTGAGTCTCCTGTTTTGCTTTTTCAATTAATAATTTAGCAACTTCACTGCCAAATCTTTTACCCCAGTAAACAGGCAAGAACATATATCCAATTTCAGCTTCAGTAGCATTCTTTTCTTTAACTCTTAAGGCTGCAGAGCCCATAAATTTATTAGTTGAGGCTTCAATAACTTTAAAGTTGCCAAGGGATTGATGCAGTTCATTATTGCTTAAAAGCAAATCATAATTATTTCTTGCTTCTTCTAAAGGAATGGCTCTTTCTGTTATCATAGCCATTACATTTTCATCGCTAACCAACTTATAATAATTATCAAAATCCATTGTAGTATATTTTTCTAAATAAATTCTTTTTTCCATTGATTTCATTCCTCTCATTATGAAGTTTGCTTAATAAAGGCATCCTAGCTTATATTTAAAAAGAGTATTAGCAAATTTTAGCCAGCAGCCCAAACTTCAATCTCTATTTTTAGAGAGGTCCATCCTAAAGCAGAAACATAAGAAACTGTCATTGATGGATAATCCTTTTGAAAAAAATCATCCCAAATAGAATCAAAATATACCCAATCAATTTCTTCTGTTGCCAATATATTAACTTTAATAATATTACTTGAATTTAGATTTTGTGTTTTAAGAATAGTATCTATATTTTTAATTGTATTTTTTACTTGCTCATTCATATCTGAAGGAATCTCTTCATTGGAGTCAATCCCTATTTGTCCTGAAAAAACAAATAAATCAGCATCTTTTGATACTCGTGTCACATGACTATAATGTCCCACTGGTTTAGGAACTGGTTCTGGATTATATCTTACTACTAACTTTTCTTTATTATTCATTTTAACTGTCTCCTCTAAAATTATTATTTTATTATTAACCGGTAAAAAAGGGCGCACTTATCCCTTGATTAATAAATTTTAGAAAAAAACAGCAGTAGAATACCCTATGCCAAGTGAAAGACTGTATAATGCTCTTTTTTTCATAAGATATTCCTCCTTTAAAATAATTTTGTATCCTAATTTATCCTATCATTTACAATAATTATTGTCAATTTTTCTCATTTAATCTCATGCTATTTATACTGCTCAAATACGCCAAGCTTATTAGTTTAATTTGGTGAAGGTGTAAAAAGTTTATAACTAAAAATACTTATTTATAAAAAGTACCTTGCATTATTAAGTAATATAATATATACTCATTTATGTAATGTACCTAACATTATTAAGTACATAAAGGAGGGTTGATTTTGAATAAGGAAATGTTGAAAGGAACCATAGATATTCTTATTCTGTGTGTTCTAAATGAAAATGATAACTATGGATATGAAATTTCAAGAGCAATAAAAACAAGAACTGAAGGTAAGTTCGAGATACAAGAGGCAACCTTATACTTGTCTTTAAAAAGATTAGAAAAACAAGAAGCTATTGCTTCCTATTGGGGTGACGAGTCCAGTGGTGGTAGGCGTAAATATTACAAGATTACTGAAAGCGGTATAAATTTAATGAATCAATCAATTAAAGATTGGAAGGAAACAGTTGAAATAGTTGAAAAATTTATCTAGGAGGATTATTTATGAAAAATATTTTAAAAAAGACTTTTAATTTATCGGATATAAAATATTCGTGGCTACTACTACTATCAATGGCAGTTTTTATATTATCTCTATATTTTGAAAAGATTAGTATAAGCATTACCCCATTAACTCAATGGGTAACTTATGGTTCAGCATTTCTTTCAGCAGTAATTTGGAGCGTTTTGAATTATATAGCTCACATAAAGGTTAATGCAAATTATAAAAAATATGATGACATAAAAACTTATGTTGATAACTTAGTAATGAGTAAAAATGACAAACTTGAGCTCATGGCATACTTGGAAGATTTTGCAGCAGACCTTTCGTCACAGGGAAAAACAAAGGCAGAAGCTGTACAGATAGCAATAAACCAGTTTAGAGTACAAGAATTCTCTTCTATTTCCAAAAATAACAGTGTTCTTAATCTGCCAATACATTATTACCTAATAGGTTATGTATTAGTTGATATTACTTTAGTTATTGTTTTAGCACTTCTTGCAAATACAGTATTTCATGGTTATTTCTGGTTATCAGCTTTTGAATTTACCCTTGCCTCATATGGTGTTGGCTTCTTAGGTTTATTCTTCTTATATAAGATTTTTGATGCCGCTATATCAAAAAAAATAAACAGCTAGACGCTGTAATTTTATAAAGCATTCGTATTTTTAGATAAAATTTTAGCTACAAGAAAGGATTACTAGTATGGAAAGTTGGATTATAAATTTTATGGAGCACTTTGGTTATCTTGGTACTTTTCTCATGATCTTATTGGAGAATGTTTTCCCACCTATACCTTCTGAAGTAATTCTTACTTTCGGAGGATTTATGACCACAAATACTGGGATGACAGTTATAGGTGTGGTTACATCCGCAACTGCTGGTTCTGTATCAGGAGCTATTCTTCTTTATGGAATTGGTCGTGTATTTAATGTCAAAAAACTGGAGAAAATAATCATCCGCTTTGGGCACATCCTTAAATTAAAAGTTAGTGATATTGAGAAAGCTAATTCTTGGTTTACTCGCTACGGCTATAAAGCTATTTTTTTCTGCAGAATGGTTCCGCTAATCAGAAGTTTAATTTCAATTCCAGCTGGTATGGCAAGCATGAAGTTCAGCCTCTTTGTGCTTTATACCACAGCAGGAACCTTAATCTGGAACATAATACTGGTTTCTGCAGGTGCCGCACTTGGTGAGTCCTGGGGGGAAATACTAGGATTTATGGATGTGTACTCAAACATCACATATGGAATCTTAGGTCTAGGATTTGTTATTTTCAGTGGATTATGGTTCTTAAAAAGAAAACCTAATTTAAAGGCATAATTAAGCCGTTACAAAGTTATACAGTGCAAAACAAACTTATGAACATAAAAAATCACTAGGAAGATTATCTCCTAGTGACTTTTAATTTTAATTATTAGTTTGAGGATAAATACACTACAGTATTTATATCCGCCTATTTTATATTTGCTAATGCATCTTTCATATATTTATAAAGCTCACCACTGATACCGCTTCCTTTTGCTGCTTGTGGATTGTCTGAGTAATATCTTTCAGCTGAACTTATAATTTCTGTATCTCCTCCTGTAAAAAAATCCATTGCTTCCTTCCATTTTCTTGCTAGGTCAACCACTGTTGGATTATCTACGGATGTGCCCTTTTCCATTTCACATTGGAATAAAGAAATTAATTCACCCCAACTACTAGTATACTTATCTGCTTCACTGCTATTAAGTTCATTATATTGTTTTTTTATAAGGATGATTTGATCTTGTGTAAAGTACTTCTTTTGATTTTTTATTAATTCTATTGAATTAATAAATTGTTCTAAATTAGGTTTTCTCCAGGAGTTGAAAACCGCCCACAATTCCTGTAGCTGACCCTTTAGCTCTTCTTTGAGCTTAATTTCTCCATTTAACCTTTCAATTTGCATTTCTATAATCTCCTTGGGATTATATTCTGGGTTCTCTAAGAATTCTTTTATTTTATCTAAAGAAAAATCCAATTCCTTCAGTGACATAATTTGCTGTAATTTTATTATATCCTCTTCATCATATAAACGATGCCCAGAGCTAGTTCTAGAGGTTGGACTTAAAAGCCCTATTTCATCATAATGGTGAAGAGTTCTTATTGTAAGCCCTGTGAGCTTAGATAGCTCGCCTACCTTCCAGGTTCTATTTTGCAATATAATCACATCCTTCTAAACTTTTATCTATTGTATAAATTTTTTTATATCCTGAGAACTAAAAGAGTGTTTCTTGCCACAAACATTACAAACAATCTCCATGGACTTTTTATTTTCAAATGCATCTACTAACTCTTCTTTACTAAGAGAGTATAGCATAGGGTAAAAAGCTTCTTTTGAGCATCCGCAAAAAAATTGAACTGGATACTGCTCAACTATCTCGATATCTTCAAATAATAAGTACGGTATTTCTTTTAAACTCTCATTGTCCCCTAAGTTTGACAAAATTGAGTGATTTTCAAAAATAGTTTCTTTAATGGCATCAATAAGGTTAGTGGGAGCACCTGGAAGCAATTGAGCCATTATACCTCTACATAATACAATTTCATTATTATCATTATAAACCATATTTATTGAAAAAAATGAATCAGTTTGTTCACTTTGTTTGAAATAATAGGAAAAATCATCAACAATGTTTCCATTGGGCATATCTGTTATGCCAGTAAAAATACTATGCATTCCTAAATCCTTCAGTACTTGGATGCAGCCTGTATGTCCTATTAACTCTTCAATAGATAGATCATCAACATTATCTATTGATACATTTAATAATTCATCACTTATATACCCACGGATATTTCCCATGGAATCAGCATCTGCAAAAATTTTATGCTTTCTATTGCTTGCACTAACCTTTATGCTAACTCTCTGATTTCCTTTTAAGGTTCCAGATATTAAAGTTGCAATTGACACAGTGTTACCTAATGCATCTTTTAAAGTCCTATTAATATTTTTATGATTACAGATTTCCTTTATCATATCTGTACCTTCCAAGAAAAAAATTCTAACTTGTTTGTTATATGCTAATGTTTTTAAAATATAATTGTTCACTTTATTTCAGTCCTTTCTTAAGTTCTTTAGTTTTCTCCTAATTTTTCTATTGATAATTTTCTAAGTTGCCTCTTAATATCTACAGATAACTAGTGTTAATGCTTAAGCTACGCATAAGTCCTTCCCTAGTTCACTTAAAGGTTTATGGAAAATAATAATTTGAAAATAACCTGATGGAATCCATATCTTACGTAAGGTTATATAACATAGTAAATAAATCTTACAACCTAACGTAAGGTGAGGTGCAAGAGTTTTTATCTAATAATTTTTATTTTCTTCTCCATTAACAAAAATTAGTAAGTCTAAACTCTATTAAACCTAAATGAAGGCAAGGTGGTAGTATGTTCAACTATTATTAAAAAATCTATCTTAATATTCATTAGAGAATCCCAGCCAAATAAAAAAAAATTCCCCCAAACTCTTTAGTTTGAAGGAACATACTACAATTTTTATAAAAAAACTTCAAAATCTTTTATATCAGCTTATTTTGCTTTACCTGCACAGCCCTCTCCACGTAGCTAGGTTTAACATTATCAATAGGAGGGAAGATATTTATCAAATCCACGCAGTATAAAAGTTTAATTGTTAATGTAAATACTTATTAAGAAGATCAGTAATTAATTGATTTATATCGTTTATGTCAGGACTATCAACTTTCTCGTCATTAATACCATACTTTCTTTTTAACTTAATAATTCTTTCCACACTTTCATTTATTCTTTGCTGTGGGATTTCTCCTTTTTCAATAGCATCTTTTAAAGTAGATTGGATTTTATCAACATTATCATAGCCATGGCCTACTAAAATAATATCACTACCTGCCTTTACTGATTCTACTGCTGCTTTTCCAATATCAAAATGCTCTACAATAGCACCCATTGTCATATCGTCCGTTATGATTACCCCAGTAAAACTAAGTTGTCTTCTAAGAACATCCGTAATAACCATCTTTGACATGGATGCTGGATTGTTTTTATCTAATTCAGGTATTAACATATGGGCTATCATCACAACATCTGCTCCTTGGTCAATGGCACGCTTGAAGGGGATTAACTCTAGTTTCATAAGTTCTTTAAGAGTTTTATTTACAATCGGTAGTTCTAGATGAGAATCCACCGATGTATCTCCGTGACCAGGAAAATGCTTAATTGTAGGAATCACGTTTTGAGATTGTATCCCTTTCATAGTCTCAATGCCTAGTTTACTTACTATTTCTAAGTTGTTCCCAAAGGATCTGTCCCCAATTACAGGGTTATTGGGATTGCTATTAATATCAAGAACAGGTGCAAAATCCAGATTTAGACCAAATTCTTTTAACTCAAAGCCTAAAAGTCTTCCAATTTTATAAGAGAATTCAGAGTTATTTACTTCTCCAATCTGTTTGTTTGGAGGAAAATTAGTAATTGCCCCTGGTAATCTTGTGACACGTCCTCCCTCTTGGTCAACACCCAAAAATAGGGGTATATTAGAGCTATTTTCAGCTTTTATTTGATTAACAAGTTCAACAGTTTGTGTAGGGTTTTCAAAGTTATTCTTGTAAAAAATAATTCCTCCAACATGTAATTGGTTTATTAACTTTTGCGCTCCAGTATCCATTGTAGTTCCAGAAACTCCAGCAAAGATCATTTGCCCAATTTTTTCTTCTAAGTCCATTTTAGAAACCTCCTTAGAAATAGATTGATTTTCTTGTTCATTAGGTTTTTTATCAATCTTAGCATATAGTGAGCTATGGTCTACTTTTGGGTTTGGTTCTTTATCTGTAGGCCTTGGCAAAACCCACAATAAATCGGTGGCAGTAGTTATATTATAGACAAGTATGATTTGATCATAGGTTGAATCTTTATAATATCGAAGGTCATCAGGTTCTCCACCAATTTTTTTGATTTCCTTTAAAGAAATGGCTTGTAGTTCAGAATTATAATTTCTTATATCGTTAACAATGTCACCAGTATAACCAAGCGTTACATGATGATTTTCATACTCCTCATATCTACCTTCAGCGGTTTCTGAAATATGATTTGATTTTCCCCACTCTTCGTTTACTTCCTTCCACTGTGTTTTACCAGAAACAAATGAAATATTAGGAACCTTACCTTCCTTAGCTAAGGAAAATGTATTCTTCACTAATTCCTCTATTTTTGAGATCTCATCCTTACCCAAATCTGAAGGTTTCCCACTATTAGAGTCAATTATATTTAGTTCCTCTTTAACTGATGTCTTTCCTCTAAAAACATTAATACCAATGATTAGTGCTAAACTTAGTAGTAAAATTGTAAGAATAATTATCTTAATCCTAAAAGTCTTTTGTTTACTTATTTTCCTCACCCCTTTTTACAATACTATTTTTAGTATTTACCATTTTATTAACAAATCTTCAGCCATACTTAGAATATCTATATCATATCCATGATTTTTTTATTACAAAAGGCACAATTGTCTTTTAAAGTCTGATATTCAAATTATCCTTTTGTTACAACCTAAGTTTCGTAATCAAGAGTACGGTTATTTATATTAGTAAGCATTGAAGCTTATAACCCTCTAACTAATATACGTTGAAAATGGTGGTGTCGATCTTAGTTTTAATATTTTTATCTCAGCCTTGCAATAGAAATTCAAAGCTGCTACCATCTCTTTAACTCTTCTATATAAGTAAGGAAATTTCCTTTTTTCTTTCGTTAATCTTCCAAACTTACCCAAATCTCTTAAAAGAAAATCCCCTCCATATGTCCCACAAAAGCATATGAAGGGGTAAAATTCAGTAAAAATATTAACTTTCATATATGAGTGTTGTCAAAGCCAATACTTCTATGCTTTAAATGTCTCAGTTCTAGTAGCTTATAGCAATGGCTTCCATATTCGCGAAAGCTACATATCTATACATTAGCTTAAAATGTTACTTATATGGTAATATTTTAGTAAAGCTTATCCCTAATAGATAGATAATTATACTTAGTGTAAAGAAACTTACAATTTTTTATAGGCCCTCATGGCAAAGGTATAAGCTACCACCATTATTGCTATACACCAAGCAAGGGCAACCCATATATCATTTCCTACTGGCTTACTTGCTAATAAATTACGAATAGCTTCTACCATAGGGGTCACAGGTTGATTCTCTGCAAAGACACGTACTACCGAAGGCATAGTGTCTGTTGGTACAAAGGCAGAACTTATAAAGGGTAAGAAAACAATTGGGTAAGCGAAGGCCCCTGCACCATCTGGTGTTTTAGCAGCAAGCCCAGCAATTACAGCTACCCAAGTTAAAGCAAGTGTAAAAATCCCGAGAATTCCAAATACCCCCAACCATTCTAAGGTTCCTGCTGAAGAACGAAAGCCCATTAATAATGCAACAAGTATAATCACTACTACAGAAATTCCATTTGAAATTAATGAAGTTAATACATGTCCCCATAATACTGTAGAACGAGCTATCGGCATTGAGTGGAAACGTTGAAAGATACCACGCTCTTTATCTACAAACAAACGATAAGATACATATGCAATACCACTTCCAATAGCCATTAACATAATACCTGGTAATAGGTAGTTGACATAATTTTCTGTACCAGTTTGAATTGCACCCCCAAATACATAAACGAATAATAGCATCATGGCAATTGGTGTAATACAAACTGTGATAATTGTATCCATACTTCTAAAAATATGTCTCATAGAACGTCCAAACATAACACACATGTCTTTAATAAAATATTTATTTGTTGATTCCATTTATTTCTCCTCCTTTTTACCAATGATTGTTAGAAATATTTCTTCTAAGGTCGGCTGTTTCTCAACATATTCAACTTTTGCAGGTGGAAATAACTTTTTCAACCCTTCTAGGGTATCTAGAGCAATGATTTTTCCGCCATGAAGAATAGCGATTTTATCTGCAAGTTGTTCTGCTTCCTCTAAGTATTGAGTGGTTAAAAATACTGTAGTTCCTGCATATGATAGCTCTTTTACAATTTTCCAGACTTCTAAACGTGCTTCTGGGTCAAGGCCAGTTGTTGGCTCATCTAGAAAAATAATCTTTGGATTTCCCACAAGACTCATTGCTATATCAATTCTTCTTTTCATACCCCCAGAATAAGTACCAACTCTGCGATCTGCAGCCTCAGCCATGCCAAAACGATTAATTAACTCATCAGCTATCACCTTTGGGTTTTTAATATGTCTAAGTTTTGCTATCATTTCAAGATTTTCGCGACCAGTCAAAATTTCATCGATAGCGGCAAATTGTCCAGTAAGACTGATAGAACCTCTAATTTTTTCTGGATTTTTTTCAATATCAAAACCATTAATCTGAGCATTTCCAGCATCTGCTTTTAGTAATGTAGCCATGATTCTAATCATGGTTGTTTTTCCAGCTCCATTGGAACCTAATAGTGCAAAGATACCTCCCTGCTCTACTTCAAAATCTACTCCTTTAAGTACTTCTACCTCTTTATAAGCTTTCTTTATCCCTTTAATTTGTATTATACTTTTTTTCATTTTCATTTTCTTTTCCTCCCCTACAATATAGTGCCCTTCCTCAAAGCTGCATTTTATTCATTCAGTGCAGTATGAGGAATTAACATAAAAAAAGAGCCGACAACAGTGATTTTACTCACGATTATCGGCTCTGCGTCTTAGCGTCTGGCTCTTTGATAACTGATATATTCATTTGTTTTACATTTATTATGGTTTCCTGTTTACACTTAGGACAGAATAACGGAAAGTTTTCAAGTACCGTATCAACACCTATCTTCACCTTTGTCTTGTTGCCACACACTGGGCATAATATCCACTCATATTTGCACACTGTACCATCCCCTTACTTCAGTTTGTTGTTGACCACTATAATTTTTATATCTATAAAAATTAAGTTTTTTTAATGTACTCCCCCATTGAGAGAAGCGCAGATTTTTCTATTTCAATTGCCTTTTTATCCACAGATTTTACTTTTACTTTGTTTTATCTGTTACCTTTTTCATGGCTTTGTTAACTTCTTGGTCAACAGACTCCTGATAGATGTCAGCGTAAGTTTTTGAATCTTTGATTAAATCGTCGCAGAAAGCAGCTACGTCACTGCCTGTCACTTCAAGGACGCCTTTACTCATGGCTACACCTTCTTCGAAAAGATCTATAATCCCCGATAACAAACCTATACCATCTGTTAGCTCAACTGGTCCTACCTTAAAAAGGTATTTCTCAATTTCTTTATAAACAATCTGATAATCTTTCGGAAGCGCTTTCACACGGGCTACATGGGCTTTCCATTGTTTTTTACCTTCAATTATATCTTGTATTCTCATTTTATCCTCCTATTTACCTAACTTTTTAGCAATATTATTGTTAAGTTGCTCACGCCACTTGTCACGATAAGACTTTGCCCCTTCTTCACCCACTAGTGCTAAACAGAAGCCTTTGATATCGTCACCCAAAACCTCCTGGATGCTCTGACCGTCAGCCGCCGTTTCTTCCAGAAGTCCAAGAACACCATCAAGAATTGGCATAAGGTTGCGACCAGTTAAATCTGAGTGTGGCCAAAGATTTGCTTTAATTATTTCCCATGCCCCTTGATAATCATCCGGAAGCCTTTTAGCTCGAGCTTCAAAAGTTTTAAATTCTTTAGTCATGTCACTTCCCGTGATCTTTTCCCAAAAATTCATTATTTCTTCTCCTTTAACTCATTAATTTTTGATGATACGAACTCCCATTTTTCCCAAAACCTCCTCAGTTCCTCACGCCCCGCGTCATTGAGGGTGAAAAACTTTCGCGGTGGTCCCATATCCGATGGCTTCTTCGTAATTTCTACTAGCTTGTTTTTTTCAAGTCGTACTAAGATGGTATAAACCGTGCCGTCTACAACATCCGAAAATCCCAGTGCATTCAGCCTCCTAGTAATCTCATAGCCATATATTTCTTCATGGCTGATAATTTCTAGAACACAGCCTTCTAGCACCCCTTTAAGCATTTCCGTAAGGTTCTCCAATGTAACCACTCCTTGCTATTCTGTATTACTGGTATTCAGTATTACTTACTACAGCTATATAGTATCACGCAGTAGTGGTGATGTCAACATACTTTTTTATTTTTATCAGCAAGATTTAAAATAATACTCAGTATTATAACACTTACCTTTTAGTAATACCCTTATAAACTAGGTTAAAATATGCATGTGTTTTACTTACCATAGCTAAATATTATGAGGAACCTGTAAGAATATAAAACAGCTTCACTGACAAGGACTGTCAGTGAAGCTGTTTTATTTCATATTTTTCTATTAAATAGAGTAACAGGAGGCGCTACTTTCTTTTCTTCACCGGTACCCATATTTCACTCTTGAAATTTGGAGAAGTTGTATCTTTGCTCTCATTCCACAGTATCTCAGGTCCTTCTGCTATTTCATAATTTGAAGATGGAAACCATTCAGAATAGATACGTCCCCAAACATTTTGCAGTGTTTCTGGGAAGGGTCCTACTGCCTCAAATACAGCCCAAGTTGAAGGTGCCACTGTAAGCTCTTCTAAATCCTTTGGACACTGATTATTTGTTGCTACCCCAATATAGTGATCAAGCACACCCTTTTCTTCCATTCTTCCCTCAGAAAAGTTCACTGATGCACTTATAAGTCCCATTGGCTCAACGTTTGAAAGTTCTTTAAGTGTTTTAATCATCTCCATGTTTAGGCTTTGCCACATTGCAGCAATTTCCGGATTTACTCCGTTAAAAACTATTGGTACAGTTTTTTTAATACCAACTATTGAAAAGGCTTCTTTTTCTTCCATTCTATAATTCATTTCATTTCCCCCTTGTATTGATAATTGGAAGGTCATTCTTGGATAGGATTTTAGACATTGACCATTGCTTCTAGCTTCAGAAGGTGTTATTCCATGTAATCCTTGAAAAGCCCTTGCAAAGGAGTCCGCTGAGCTGTATCCATATTTTACTGCAACATCAATAACTCTTATATCACTGTTATTAAGTTCAAAGGCTGCAAGGGTAAGTCGTCTACGTCTAATATACTCAGATAGGGTTACTCCTGCAAGGAAAGAAAACATTCTTTGAAAGTGATATTGTGAGCATAAAGCTATCTTTGCAACTTTTTTCAAATCAATGTCACCATCAAGGTTTTCTTCAATATAACTAAGTGCTTTGTTCATATTTTTAATTGAATCCATATTATGACCTCCTCATATCAATAGAATAACAGAAATTGAAACTACCTATCCGACATTTCCTGCACCATTCTGTGGGATATATCTTTATTATCTAAGTTGATTTCTAATTTCATCTTTCCATTTGTTAATATTGGCAATTGCATTGTCCTCACCGCCTAAGTATATATCTTCAATTGTCATGGGCCATTCTCTTAGTTCACGGTGTCTCTCTGAATTTGGAATGGAGCTTGTTATTTTCCCTAATGATTTTACAATTTCTCTGTTTTTCTTAAGAATATATGCTGAATCCCAATTGTTATCGTAAGCTTCAATAAATAGCTTTACTAAATGCTTATATCCTTCTGCTGTGTAATTTGAAGGATGTTGTATCATATAGCAAGCAACAAGCCAAAAGTGCAGGGCATATAACTTAGGATCATTATGCTCCCATACAAGGGGAAATCCAAATAGTTCATAACAAGAAAAACCATGAGTTTCTCTTGCACCACATTCCATACATCTTCCATCTTTCATAACTGTATTATTATCAACCATTATTACTTCCTCCTTTATAAGCTTTAATTATCTTTCCCTAATAAAAAACTTTTCAATAAAAGCTTACACTATGACGCAACGTAAATGTCAAATGAATTATTTATACTTGTTAAACACAGTAAAAAGCCTCACTGACAATCGCAGTCAGTGAAGCTTTTTATTTTCTTGAGCTACTAAGCTCCCTCAATCATATCTCGTTTTCTATATCCAATATAACCAAGTACTATTAAAGCAATGCTAATCACTGTTATAGTAGCAAAGATTGTTCCATCAAATTTTTCTACTGGCATATGTGGAATCCAGCTTTGAATAGCTGTTTTTGAAAACCACTCTGGTAAGTCTAAAATTCCGCCAAAGTAGTTTAAGGCAAAAGAATAGCCAAGATATACATAAACAATTTTACCTAGTTTTGGTGCAAAGCCCAAAGCCAAGGCAGCAAGTCCTACAAAGAACAATACAGATGGAAGAAAGTTATAGCCTGCTGCTATAAAATCTCCAATATTCATCACTGAACTATCTCCCATTGCAGAAATTGCTGTACCACCAAGTCCTACTGAAGCCAGTAAAATTCCTACTACTCCAGCAATGATTGCTATAATGACACTAGTAAAATAGAGCTGAGTTCTAGTGACTTTTGTTGAATAAAGCTGACTTAAGTGCAATCTCACTTCTTCTGAGAAAAGCTTATTAACTATAGCAATTGGTAAAATAGAGACTAATCCAATCATTACCATCATAATAGTTCCAGTAAAGGATTCCTCCAGTGAAACCCCTGCTAGCATAAACATTTTGCTTACCATTTCATTGCCTTCAATAAAAGTCTGCATATCTCCATAAATAGAACCATAGGCTGCCCCCATGATTACGAAAGCAACTGACCAAGAAATTATTACACCTTTATTAAGCTTCATAAACAGACCAGGTATGGATAGTAATGACTTTTTGGCTGTTGCGCGTCCTTCTCTTTCAGGTAAATAACCTGCTCCCATATCACGGCCACCCTCAAGTGCAAAAGCCATAACCACAACAAGGATACAAAAAACTATAGCATAAATTAGAGGATACCAATTGTTTTTAGTAAAGGGATAAGTTAAGTAAGTCCACCCCATTGGATTTAGCATTGATAAACTAACATTTGATACATCTGTGCCAGCACGAACAATGTAGAGTAAACCTACAATTCCAAGGGATGAACCAGTTGCACCGGATGATGTTGGCATAATTTGAGCCATAACTAATGCAATGGAAGCTCCAAGGATTCCTGCTATGCCTATTGATGCACCAAACAAGAATGATCCTTCAGTAGAAATTGTAGCTGCCCCAAAACTAGTCATAACTACCCCAATAGAAAGGGCTAACAAGATATTAATAATAATTATTTCCATCATCACAGCAAGAGAATTAGCTTGACGTCCAACTTGAAAGGAACGCACTAGTTCAGTTAGTCCATGATCTTCTTCCTTACGAGTATGGCTAACAACATGTAACGCTGCCATAATCATGGCAAACAAACCACAAAATAACAACATTTCATTGGCATACATTGCACCTAAAGTATAATCTGCTGCCTTTTCTATTGGTGTAGGACCAACCATTGAAATCATAGCAGGGTTTCGCATGGTTTCATACATTCCTAGCAACCCTTGTCCCTTACCAATTTCCTCAAAAGCTGGAACATAGGCACCTGCAAATAATCCCAGCCCTAGAATCCAGATGATATTTTTTTTCCAATCACGTTTAAGATACTGTACAAATAGTACATTCCAACGTGCAAATTTTTCTCTCATAGCATTTTCCTCCGTTCCATCTCTTAGACTTCATAATGGCGCATGAATAAGTCTTCAAGGGTTGGTGGCACAGATTCAAACTTCTTAACACCTAATTTTACAGCTTCGGATAATATATCATTAATGAATTCATTATCTGCAGAGAATGTAGCTTCATTGCCCTTTTGTTTGAAATCATGGACACCATTAACAGCTGCTATCTTAGTCACATCACCTTCTGTTTCTACAGTCACTGTAGAACGAGTTAAATGACGTAATTCATTTAATGTGCCAGTTTCAACCACCTTTCCCTGACGAATAATAACCACCTTATCTGCTAAACGTTCAACTTCACTTAATATATGAGAGGACAGCAAAATTGCTTTTCCTGCCTTCTTAATCTTTTCAACCTCCTCCTGAAATACTGCTTCCATCAAAGGATCAAGTCCAGAAGTGGGTTCATCGAAAATATATAAATCTGAATCAACGGACAATGCAGCAATTAATCCAACCTTTTGACGATTTCCTTTTGAATAGCCTTTTGCCTTCTTTTTAGGATCTAGTTCAAAACGCTTAATTAAGTAGTCACGCTTTTCCTTATCTCCTCCACCATGTAATTTAATAAATAAATCAATGATTTCACCACCTGTTAAGCTACCCCATAGAGCCACATCCCCTGGAACATAAGAAATTCGCTTATGAATCTCAATGCTATACTTCCAAACATCTTTATCGAAAATTTTTACATCCCCAGCATCACCCTTAATAATTCCTAGTAGAGTACGAATAGTTGTTGACTTACCTGCACCATTTGGCCCAATAAAGCCAACAACTTCTCCAGCCTTTACTGTGAATGTCACATCATGCAATGCTTTAAATTTACCGAACTTTTTTTGCAACCCATGAACTTTTACGATTTCTTGCATAATACAAATCTCCTTATTAAAATATTTAAAAATAGTTTTATAATGTGCTTCTTAATTTAAAACTACGTTTATATTTTAAATGAATTAATCTGAACTAAAATATATGTTATAATTCATATTGTTCTATTTAAAACCATATTTTAAACTAAAACTCACTTATTAATTCGATTATATTCCTTCTTAATGCCATAGTCAACAATTAAAATGGCATTTAAAACTATATATATGCTTGATGATTCATAACTTTTACTATATAATATAAAAAAATATAATTATGAACTAAATCTTCTTAAAAATGTTTTTAATCATCATATATAGAAAGTAGGAATAATTAATGAATGGTTATGAAAAGCGTACGCAAGAGAAGAAAAATCAAGTTTTAGAAGCAACTTTTTATTTGATGAATACAGATACAGGTATAGAAAACTTAACAATGGATGACATTGCTAAAAATTCAAATGTGGGTAAAACGTCCATCTTTAAATATTTTGGGAGTAAAGAAAATCTTATCCAAGAGGTTTTTGAGTTCTTTTTAAATAAAATAAGGGAAACAGCTCTAGAAATAATGGCAGAAAATAAGCCTTTTGAAGAAACCCTTATTGCCATGAGCCAGAATAAAATCAATCACTTAGAAAAAATCAACAAGCAATTTTATCTTGATTTAATGGATTTTGCTACCAAGAAGGATGATAACGGCTTATCCACCATGATGCAGCAATACACAAAGGAAAGCTATAATATAATGTTGGATTTATTCCACCGTGGTCGCAAAGAAGGCAAGGTTGATTTGAAATACTCGGATGAATTTCTTTTAGTTTATTTCCAAGCTCTTGTTGAGGGGATTTCCAGCCCACATATCTACCGAAAAATTCTCCCTTATACAGCCCAATGGACAGAACTGTTAGTTAAAGGTATTGCGCCAAATAAATAAATTCAAGGAAACTCACCTGTAGCATTGATAAAGATGATTTTATTAATAGGTGTATTTTCTAAGCATTCTCAAAGTTTTTAGATAAACATTAATGGTGTTTTAGTTTCAGTATGGAATCATAAAACTTCATTAAATTAAAAAGCAAAAAAACATAGAACACCACTGCTTTCAATTAAGTAGTGGTGTTTTATGTTTTTTTCCGAATGCTAATTATTAAGTATGAATCATAAAATCAAATCTTTGATTTACATAAGAGGTTCTCTAAACCTTTAGATTACTAAAAAGTAGTGATGTTGCTTCAAGGTGCAAACTAGTTTTGTAGTGAAGTTATTACTATAATAGGCATACTCATCAATTACTACATTTGTTTTTTAGTAAGTAGCCCCTATAAAAACTATTTTCATATTTGTTTGGTTAAGACTTTCTTCTATATGATCCTGTGATAAAATTTTTATTTCTATTATATATCACATTATAAGATTTCTACATAGCCCTCTGTTCCATGAACACGAATTCGTTGTCCATCCTTTATTAGTTTCGTAGCATTTTCCACTCCCACAACTGCTGGTAAGCCATATTCTCTTGCAATAACTGCTCCATGGGTCATTAGTCCACCAACTTCAGTTACTAAGCCCTTTATGGAGACAAATAGTGGTGTCCAGCTAGGGTCAGTAAAAGAGGTAACTAAAATATCTCCCTTTTCTAGCTTAGCATCTTCCATGTTTAAAATAACACGGGCACGGCCCTCTATAACTCCAGAGGAAACAGCTAGACCTACCATTGCACCTTCGGGGATATCTTCACGGTTATACTTCCCAGTAATCACTTCACCCTCAGAAGTCATAACTCGTGGTGGAGTTAGTTTTTCATATAATTTGTGCTCTTCTTTACGCTGATTTATAATGTTATAATCCAGTTTATTTAAGGCTACCACTTCCCGAAACTCTTCAAAAGTAAGATAGTATACATCCTCTTTTTCATGGATAACCTTAGCCTGAACTAGCTTTTCAGCTTCTTTTAGTAAAGCCTGTTTATAAAGGAAGTAGCGATTAACCAATCCATACTTTGGGTACTCACGATACCCAATGAAGTTTCTTATTAAATCAATTTTCCCCTTTGTTTCTTTAGCTTTATCCTCACCATCAGGTAGCTCCTTCAATCTCTCTAGTAGTTCTTGTTCTTTTTTTAATGCTTCCTGTCGTCCTTGTTCAAACTTTCTTTGGCTAGCTTTAGGCTGAAAGTTTTTAATGTTACTAAGAATCATAGGAATAAGCGTAGTTGGTTTCTCACTAAAGCGAGGCCTAGTAATATCAATTTCTCCACTGCAACGCATCCCAAATCTCTGTAGATATGAATTAATAGCATCTTTTGCTTCCTGTCCACCATGAAGCTTTACTATCTCCTCTAAAAAGTCATCATCTTTTATCTGCTCTAGATAATCAATTACTTCTGGGTAAGGACGAATAGCATCTGCCACATCCATTAGGGCCAGGCCCATCTCTGAAGTAATGTTGTTTGGTACAGATTGAGAAAGGATATCCGCTACATTTTTTTCTCCTAACCACTGCTGCATTTTCTCATTAACCCAGGCTGAAGCATTTATAGCTGCCATAAAAACTGCTGAACTTTGTGGGTCAAATAAAATTCTTTTTAACTCCCCAATATCTTCTGAAATGAAATCAAATAACTCTGTTCCGGTCTTATTCTTAATATTTTGTTTTAACTCTTCAATGGAATCTTCACATTTCTTAATTAAATCAGAAACTATGTTAGGATTACTATCTATTTGCGGTTCCTCTTTCCTAGTAGCTTCACTTTTATTGCCCTTGCTTAAGTTCTCATGTTCCTTCTCCTCAGGTAATAACTTTATGAAATCCCCCCTCTGTATAAGGGTTGCGATTGCATCTTTTATAAGAGGGTCATGTTGTGCCATGCCCTTTAATAACACCTCTCTACTTTCAGGTGAAACAAGCATTTGTGCCACATCAACAAAGAGCCTTCCACCAGCCTTAAACCTCTTTCCAAAGGATATTAACTGAAAAAAAGACATTCCTAGTAGTTTTAAAGGGTCCGTCATCATTTGTTGGTGTCCAACAGAAATATATACATGATTTTCTTCATCCTCTACTTCAGGAATAGGATATAAAGTAGTGATTGGACGACTTTGTACAATATAAAACTTATCATTAGCTAAGCACCATTCAATGTCCTGTGGTGAGCCAAAATGCTCTTCTAGGTTTCTACCCATGGTCTCAAGCTCCAAAATTTGCTCATCAGTTAAGGCTTGCTTACTTTGAAGTTTAGGCTCAATATGCTGCTTTTTAGTCCCTCCCTGTTCTAAAGGATAAATAGCTAGCTTTTTAGTTGCTATATGTTTATGAATTATGTTCCCTTGACGTACTTTATATATATCTGCATTTACAAGGCCGGAAACCAAAGCTTCCCCAAGACCATAGCTTGCGTCAATGGATAAGACTTTTCTATTCTCAGTAACAGGATCTGCAGTAAACATGATACCAGAAACCTGTGGAAAAACCATTTTTTGAACCACCACAGATAAATATACTTTTCTATGGTGAAAACCATTTTGTATACGATAAATTACAGCTCTCTCTGTAAATAGTGATGCCCAACATTTTTTTATATGATTTAAAATTGCTTCTCTTCCTTTAATGTTTAGATAGGTATCTTGCTGACCAGCAAAGGAGGCATTGGGTAAATCCTCTGCAGTTGCACTTGAACGAACAGCATAGGGATTATTTTCTCCAAAGTTTAAAAGAAGGTTAGTGATTTCTTCACTAATATCCTCTGGGATGGTTACTTCTTCAATAACTCTACGTATATCACTACTAATTTCAGCGATTTTATCAATATCCTCCACCTTTAAAAGGGTTAGCTCATCAAGTAACTCCTTAATAAGTGGTGTTTCCCCTATTACTCTTTTAAAGGCCTCAGTAGAAATACAAGAACCCTCTGGTACAGTTATTCCTTCAATTTTACATAGTTCCCCTAGATTGGCACCTTTCCCTCCAACCATGGAAATCTTTGTTTTGTCGATTTTCTCAAAGCTAAGCACATATGAATTCATAAACATTCTCCTCCCTCTATTTAGGTCTAGGTGAAGCAATAATCTCTTTTCATGTCTGTTCCTATAATACACACAATAATCCTAAATTATAAGTCTGTTATCTAAAAATTACATGTGTTATAATAAAGAGGGGGAGAAGTTTCCCCTTATTATATTTAAATATTTCCTCATTGAAGTATTCAAAAACCTTAGTTTTATTTAAGGTTATGGCATGGTTTATCTATAGATAAATAAGCTCAAAACTATATATATCTTTAAATATGGCGATTCTTTAATATTAATAGAAAATTAGATAATTAAATTAATTGAGCTTGAAAATAATCAGCTTTTTGTGCCCATTTTTTGAGAAAACTGTTTCTTGGAAAACATAAGTAAATGTTGAAGTGTTTTATCTATATAAATAAGAATGAATTTCAAGAATCATAAGAGTAATACTTATATAAATATAAGCTGCTTCACAGTGCATGTTGTTGCATTATGAAGCAGCTTCTGATTTCCTAAAATACTATATTTTTTTCTTCACCCTTTAGCCAAGAGTAAACATTATCAAAAACTATATTTGCTCTTTTAACCATGGATTCACTTGTAGCAAAGGCTACATGAGGTGTCACTAAGATGTTTTTAGCATTAAATAAAGGGTGGTCTGCAGGAACAGGAGGTTCTACTTCAAACACATCAATTCCAGCCCCAGCTATTAATCCTTCATTTAGTGCATCTCTTAAATCCTCACTATTAACCACTGGTCCTCTAGCTACATTAATAAGAATTGCATCCTTTTTCATTAAGGCAAGCTTTTCTTTGTTAATTAAATTTTTAGTTCCTTCATTTAAAGGCACATGTAAGGAAACCACATGACTTCTTGATAATAGTTCCTCTAAACTAACGTATTCAATGCCTAAAGCCTTACCTGCTTCACAATTAGATCTATTATAACCAAGCAGCTTACAGTTAAAGGCTTTAAGAATTTCAGCTGTTCTAAGTCCAATAGCACCAGTTCCAACTATACCAACAGTTTTTCCATTAAGTTCAAAGCCAACAAGCCCTGCCTTTGTGCCTTCTTTTCTTGTAACCTCATCACACTTAACTACATTTCTAAGAAGCGACACTATGATTCCAATAGTAAGCTCTGCTACAGCTTCCGTTGCATAGCCTTGTGCATTTGATACCTTAATGCCTCTTTCTATACAAGCTTCCTTATCCACATGATCCGTACCAGTAAAAGCTACTGAAATGTACTTTAAATTTTTAGCTGCTCTAATAACTTCACCAGTTAGTGGATTATTTGCAATAATAAGAAGCTCTGCATCCTCTACTCTTTTTTTAAGAGCTTCCGTGTCCTTTTCTACATTATCATAAAAAACAAACTCATGACCCATGTCTACAAGCTTTCCTGAAAGCTCCATTAATACTTGTGGACTTATTGCTAGTGGTTCTAGTAATACTATTTTCATATACTTCTTCTCCCTCTATTAAACTCTTTTTTAATATTATTTTACTTTATTATTATAAGCTTCTAAATAAAAATATATAAAGAATTAATATTAAAACAGTTCCATCTGCTCTACTTCTTCCTCTTTTATTTTAAATCTTGAAGAAATTAAATCGTGAACTAACTCCTCCCCTTTTTCATGGGTAGAAACTAGGTATTTTTGAGTTCCATTTCTCAATTTAGAAGCCTTTAAATCTAAAACATACACATTGTCAAAGCGATTAAGAATGGAATCTCCACCAAGTCCTGTAAAGCATATTAACTGAGTATTGCTCTTTTTTGCAATATCCATTAGAGGTTTTAAAAGGTGCTCAGAGCTTGTTTGGGCAAAGGGGTTATCCATAATAAGAACCTTTCCCTCTCCACTGGTTGAAAATATTTCGCTATCATCTTTTCTCATGTAAGATAAGAGGCTTGATAATATAACAAAGGCAGATAAGAAGCCTTCTCCACCAGAATTCTTTGATACCTCATTCCAGCTGATAGGTATTTGTCTATCCTCTTCAACCTTATAAAGCTTTACGTCAACATTACTTATGGATACTACTTCATTATAAAGATTTACTGTGGTGATAGTCTTTGACAGCATTTCCTCAATGTTTTGGTTTTCAGTAAGTAGTGCTAAGCCCTTTTCAGTAACACCATTTACTAAGTCTCTAAGCCTTATCCTATAAAGCTCCTTATTGCTTTCCCAGTCTGGAAGTTTAATTTGCAGCATTTTAACATATTTATCTTTTATTTTAATTGTGGAATTGTCATGAATTTTATCAAGATTCTCATGGACCTCTAGCACATAATCAAATAGAATGTCTTCTACGTTTGCTCTTTCCTCATTAATTAATTCTAAATCCTTATAAAGCTGCATTAATATCATTTCTTGTGCTTTTAAAGCTGTATCTAAGGTTTCTATTACGTTTTGCGGCTCATCAACAATTTCTGCTAAAGTGCTTAAAGTTCTCATAAAGAAATCATCATCACTAAAAATATGAATTTTAGATACCTTGGTAATTTCATCACTAAGGTTATTTCTTTCTTTCATATTCCTATCAATACATTGATTATAATCTCTTACAAGTTCACCCTTAAATCTTTCTATGGATTTTATTGGAGTGTTAATTTCAATAAATTGGTTAACTGAAAAATCTCCATAACTATCTAAAGAACTTAAGGTCTTTCCTATAATCTCTTGCTCCTTAATGTTAACTTTTAATCTGGTATCTGCCCTTTGAATTTCTTCATTCTTTTCTAAGATTCTCTCTGGGAAATTAACAAAGATTATTTCTCCTCTTTCTTTCGGATAGGCTCTACCATAATTTTCTTCAAGAGAACTTATAATACCTCTTTTACGCTCTTCTAAACCTGCTAACTCTATCTTTCTTTCTACTTCAGCCTCTTTAAGTTTATCAAAAGTTCTTTTAGCTTCCTTTAGCTGTTTTTTAGCTTCATTTTCCTTAGTTCTATCATAAAATACTTGCCTAAAATCCTCCTCAAATAGGCCGTATTCATCTTGAGTAGTGGTAAGCTCCGTTTCCTTTTCCCTAAAATTTTCCCTTGCTTCCTTTAACTCTTCTTCAATGACTTTTATTTCCTTCATAAGCTCAGAGGTTAAAGCTAAGTATCTTCCTTGTAAATCCTCTATATCTTTTTCAATGATGGTTCCTTGTTCATATTGTAGAAATCTAGAAACCTGTTCTTTAATCTTTGATAAATTAGAGGAAAGCTCCCTTTTTTGCTCTTCTAAGCTCTTTAAATAATTTCTCTTCTGCTTAATATACTCTTCCTTTTGGGCTTTTAAATCATCGGCTTCAGAAATAGTTTTACTTACTTTTTCAGCTTCTATTTTATAGTTTTTATACTTTTCATACTGAAGTGCAAGTTCTTTAAAGCTATCCATTTCATCCTTTAAATCCCTCTGCAGTTTTTCCTCTTCTTTGATTTGTTTTTCTCCCTTTTCAATGGAGTTTTTAAGTTCTTCTAGTTTTTCATTCATGTGCTCAAACTGTGAAACAGCAGTCTTTAATTCCTTTTCATCTTTTTCTATTTCATTTAAAAGGTTTTTATAGGAATCCTTATGTAAGTTAGAGGTTTTTATATTATTTCTTAAACCTTGATAGGTATCTATGTCTTTTCTTTTAAGGTTTAGAAGTTCTTCTGCCTTTCTTATTTCTTCTTCCTTCTTAGCTAGAAGAATTCTTAGCTCCTCTTCATTTAAAAGCTTATGATTAAAAGAAATATAAAAAGTAATGTCATCTAGAACCCAAAGCTCCTTATTAATCTTTCCTAAGTTTTTATCTAGGTTTCTTCTATTTATTATTGGAATTGGACTATTTGAATAAACCCCTAATTCTTCACTTTTAAGTTTATTAATATCCTCATCTTCCATAATTAATGAATAGGGTAGCATTGGATTTTTGTCTATAAGTCTAAAGTTTTCTTCCATGGTATAACTGTTATTTTTAAGCCAATCAACTCCATATACCAGGTCTATACCTCTTCCTTTAAGCTTTCTTTCCAGTTCCTTTGAAAGCTTTAAGTTTCTTCCTGTTTCTAGAATAGTTAACTCTTCCTTAACCTTTAAAACTCTTCCAAGTAAGGTTTTCTCTTCTTCCCTTAAAAGTTCTATTTTACTTTCAAAGGTCTTTAGGATTTCCTCTGTTTGGTATAACTTCTCCTCAGAAAACTCTATGTACTTTAAAACATCTTTTCGTTCTTTTATTTTTTCCTCTATCTCTATCTTTTGCTTTTCTCCCTCTTCAAGCTTCATATTAATTTTATTTATAAGGGAACTTAGTCTGACCTTTTCGCTTTCCACCTTTGGAACTTCTTCTTTTCTTAAAACTAAGGTTTTATTTAAATTTTTAATTTTTTCATTTAAAGCTGTTTCCTGTTTTTCATAGGCATTTTTACAGGTTAAAATTAAATCTTCTGGATAAAATCCTAGCATATTTCTTAAAATCTTTTTCTTATATTTATCATTAAACTTTTCTTCTACTTCGTTATACCTTTTTATGTCACTTTGTAGTCCACCTAATCTTTTGCTGTTGCTAAATATAAATGCATCAAAATCTTTTAAGTTAGAAGCTATAGTTTCAATTTCTTCTTTTGTTTTATCTAAACTTTCCATATTATCTTTTAGTTGATTTTCAAGGGTTTCTTCTTCTTTAAGGTAGTAATTTTTTAAAGTAAAGCCAATGTGTTTTCTTTCCTCTTCAGTTTCTTCTTGATTGGAGTTAGCTAGTTCTAGTTGATTTTCATACTTTTGAACTCTTTGGGAAGTCTTTTTATAGTCTTCATAAATCTTAGCACATTGATAAACTCCCTTTGTTCTTTCAAGGTGCAGCTTTTCCCCTTCCACTTTTTCAATCTGTAAGCTGGTATTATTAATTTCCTCTTCTAAAGCTTCAATTTCATCCATTAGCTTATAAAACCCTACAGAGGCTTCTTCATACTGTATATCCTTTAATTCGGCCCTTAGGCTATTTAAAATTTCCCTTAAACTTTCCTGTTCTAATTCTCTTGCTTCCTTAGAAGTTTTTAAAAATAATATTAAATTTGCAATTTCATTTTCTATTTCTTCTTTGTGGATTCTTTCCTTATTAAAACTATCAGCAGCTAAAGCTATGTTTTCTGATTCTTCCTTAAAAAGTTCAATAGCTGCCTTTTTTTGAACTCTAGCTTCATTTTCCTTGAATTGATAAATAAACTTCTTTATGATTTCTTGGAAATTACTTATCTTATTTTCTTCTCTATTTAACTTGTCCTCAACAGTTTTAATAAACCACTTTTCTACTAACCCTGGAATACTCTTTGCCTCTTGAAATAACTCAGATAAACCTGATTCCTTCATGTTTACCTTTCTAATGATGCTCTCCCATTCCTTGTGGTTTATTTTATATTGCTTTAGGGTTTCAAAATAATTTCTGCTTTGAGAGGCTACATTCATATCGTAATAATTAAAGTTAAAATCTCTATTTTTCTTTAACTCTTCAACAAGAGTTTTAAAGTTACCAAAACTCTTAATTTTTAAGGTATTACCCTGATTTTCTACAACAGGTAAATTATAAATATCATAGGGGTTGCTGCCTCTATACTCATGAATGAAGTTTATTATATCTAATTCCTCATCATCTTCCTCAGAGGAATTCTTCTTTCTCACTGCCATACCAATAAGAACGCGATTGTCTCCTCCCTCTAAAACCCACTCTGTTAATATAAAAGTAGGAGTTGGGGAGGTAAAATAGCTATTAAATTTTCTCTCTTTTAAATCTCTATTTCTTTTAGTAACAAAGGGAGCCATCATCATCTGCACCATTACAGATTTTCCCCCTCCGTTTCTTAAATTCATTAAGGTACTTTCTCCACCAAACTGAAAAATTTCATCATTAACCTTCATAGTGTTGTTATTATAATTTAAATTAACTAATCTAAGACTATTAAGTTTACTCACCGTCAACACCTCCTAAGGCCTTTGCTACCCTTTCATAATTATTCTTATTTAAAATATTCCAATCCATGAAGTTATCTAGCTTGGAAGTTGTTTTAATCATATCATCATCTTTTATGTACATTATTAACCCTTGATTTTCAAGGAAGGTTAATATGGTATAAATAAATCCCTCTTTAGTAGTCTTAGCTGTGGTTGACTTATCTGAACTTTTTAAGGCTTGCCAACTCTCATAAAGATTTGTAAAGGCAATGCCTGAGGTTTTTTCTAAGTTCTCTACTTCTTCTTTTTCCACGGCATCCTTTAACTTTTCATTTACTAAATTAGAAAGTTCTCCTCCCTTTAAGAAGTCCCTTGACTTGCTGGATTTTCCTTGAGAATTATAAAAAGTAACTAAAATTGTTAAAATTACAAACTGGGATAAGTAATAATCCTTGTCTGTTCCACCAGATTTACAAAGTTCCCTTTTTAATTCTCCCTTAGAATAACCTAAAAATTCATTGTCTTCCTTAGGAATTAAATAAATAACCCCACTGTATTTTTCAATACTGCAGTTAAAATCTTCTCCTTGCCTTTTAACTAAGCTCATTACCTCTTCTTTTTCTGAATAAGCTCTATATAAATCTCTCTCTACTTCTTCCTTTAGCTCTCCATTTTTAAGAAGATAGTAAAAAATTCTATTACCCATTGTTATATCTTCAATATTATACATTGTTCACTACTTTCCTTCCCTAATTAACTTTTGTAGCTTTGCCTTATTATTTACTTTAAGATATGTTAAAGAGAACATCAGAACAAATCACTGATTTAACCTTCCCTTTTTCGCTAGATACTTCACTGAACTTTACTTTTTCATTATTAAATAACTTGTCTGCTTTTATGGTTTTAATATGGGCTAGCTTTGGCTCTTCCTCAACTAAATCTAATAAAACCTCATTTAATTGAAACTGCAGTTGTCCACTTTCTTGTAAGGTTGCGCTGACTTCTTCTCTTAACTCCTGAATATGAATTTCCTTTCCTTTAAGAAGCTCAATGATTATTTCTCTAAAAACTTCTACCTTCGGAATTAAAATTTCCTTAAGGCTTTTATTTTCCTCTACAATCTTTGAAATTTCCCCTAGAGAAGTTTCCCCTTTATCACAGATTAATTCCAGAAGCACTCTTAAAGCTTCTTTGTAACTTAATAGCTTCCTTCTCGCCTGCTCCTCTTTTTCTCTTTCCCAATCTTCATCTTCAAAGGAAATCAGTTCATCATCTTCAACTTCTTTTTCCTTTATAACCTTTTGGTATTGAAGGCTCTTGTTTAAATTATATTTCTTTTCAATTGGCATATTAAAAAGTGGTCTAAACACCTTTTCTATAGCATCCAACTTACTGCTATCCTCAAGGATTTTATCAAAGATCTCTGTTGTTATATTAAATCTTTTAATTATAGCCATGGAGGATATTTCTCTAAGCTCCCTTGCATAAATGTTTTTTAAATTAAAGTGAGAGTTTAGAATCTTTTGCTGTTCTTCTATGGTTCTAGTTAAGTACTTACTGATAATTCCTAAATACTTTAAATTATCTAGCTCCTTTTCATCCAGTCTTTTAATATTTATATCCTTTTCCTTCAATTCCTTTATTCTATCATCAACATGTTCCTTATAATTTTTAAACTTTCCTCTAGTTTCCTGCAAAGACTCCATGTTTCCTTGAAGAAGGTCACTGTACTCTTCTACAGAATAATTAAGAGCATTTTCCTTAATTCTCCTAATTGCCTCCTCCATTTTTTGAAGCTGCATTCTTAAAATATTGAAAATACTTTTAATATCCTCCACTGCTCTATCGTAGGTGGCCTTTTCAAGATGCATTTTAAAAATTAACTCGTGAATAGTTAACCTTAAGTTATTCTCCATTTCTAGAGTAGACAATAAAAGAGAGTACCCTTCATCAGTTAAATAATAGGAAGTTCTTTTAACCACATTATTTATATAAACAATCTTGTTCCCTATAAAGGAAATATGTATATCCTTGTACTCCCTATCTTCAAAATTAAACCCTTTGAAATACATAACCTTCCCATCATCACAAAGGATGGTATTAACAATAAATTCTCCAAGGTTTTTGCACTGTTCAAAGCTTAAACTCTTATTAAAGTATTTAGAATTTATATCATCAATAAACACAGCAATATCATCTAGGGTGCAGTTTTCATCCTTTAAAGACTGCTCCATAATGTACAAAAGCACTGCAAAAATAAGGTTTAAATACTCATAGTCCTCATTAAAGCCATAGTTCTTCCAGGAACTTTTAAACATACTATTCTTGCAAATTAAAGCATAAGATCCTAGCTTTTTCATTCTTAAATTAAAGTTCTTTAAAAATTCAACTTCCATTGTTTTCTCCTAAAAATCTATATTTGAATATTTCTTTTTTAATCCTAAATCACCAACCACTTAGGTGAAAGTTTATATTCATAGAAATACTAATATTAAAATTGTTCTCTCCAATAATTTTCCTAAATTTAAAATCCATATTATTTTTTTATTTCTCATATTAATATGATTTAGATTACTACCTTCTTAAATCCTTTTCCCTTTTGATATAGGGAACCAGAGTTAAGGCTTAACTTATACCTGAGTCCTACACTAGTTCCCTTAAGGGGTTATCATGATAAATAAGTTAAAATTCCATCATGGAAACCTATATCTCTCTAAGTTAAAAATCCTCTATAGTTAATATTTCCTGAGGAATATACTTATCCATTTTCAGTACTTTTAATATTTCCTTCTTATATTCATCCTGAAAATAATCTAAAAATAAAGTTTTAATTCCTCTGTTTTGCCCTTCCTTGGTGATAGGTAAGTCTATGTTTTCCCTTAAGTACTTATCTATCATTTCTTTATAGCCTTCAACAAAAGGTTCTAGGTTAACCTCATCTTTAAAAGCCTCACTAAGGTTTTCATAAATAAGAATTCCCTCATAATCTATGTCCCCAAGATAAAGTATTTTATTGTCTTTGTGAGCAAGATAGGGCTCAACACAAAGTTTAAAGTCTTTAAAACTTTTAAAAATGGTTTTTCCTCCCCCATAAATTACAGTGGAGATATTAACTCCAAAGATAGAATTTTTTCCACTGAGTAAGAATTTACGAAGAGAATAAAAGGTATCCTTATTCTCAATTATCACCACATTTTGAGGGGTTGTTTTGTCAAAAGAATAATAAGGAAGTGGTTCTGTTGTTTCATAAACTTTTAAATAGTCCAAGGTCAAACCTAAATTCTTTAAAATCCTTTCCCCACCCTTTTTTAAAAACTTTTCTTTTCCCCAAACCTGAAAACTCCGCTCATTTACAGCTAGCTCTGTTTCTATTCCTTCAGGATGTTTCTTTAAGAACCTACTGAGACTTAACACATAGTCCCTATCTTCTATGTATTTTTCTAGATTTTTTAAATAATAGGTTTTGTTTAATCTAATATCTAAACCATAATGGAGTTCTTCTATGTACTTTGAATAATCTATTTCTTCTTGTAAAATGTTATACCTGTTATAAAGGGCAGGTCTTTTTCCATTGCCTTTACTGCTGGCAACAGGAGATATAACCTTTTTCACTTCAAGGTCTTTAACTATTGAGGCAAATTCTAAGTAATCCTCGATTCCTAGATACTTTTGCATTTCAATAGTATCTATTCTTTTTTTATTAAGCTTTCTTAAGTCTTTCATAAAAATACCTTCCCTTAATCTTTGTATGTAAAACCAGAATTAAAACTTCCTTATACATGCTTCCTACTCTATTTCCCTTAAGGGTTTGTGGACACTAATAAGTTAAATTCAATCCTGTACCTCTATATAACAATTTTAACAGTAAGACATACATAATACAAACCTTTGTTCACTACAATTCATTGTAAAGGTCCAAAATTAAGTCATAAAGCAATAGGCCCTTTCCTATTTTAAGCTTGTACAGAATGATATGTTTTATTCAAAGGTATATAAAAAAATCCATGGCTTAATTATTTCACCATGGATTTTATTTAGAATCTAACTTCAGAGGATTTTTGGACCTTATTTACTTTATTGTTTTAATCCAAGCAATAGCTCCCTCAGTATTTTTCCAAGCTTCATAGCCACCGTCGAATACGTAAGATTGAGCTTCTAAATCATCACCAAACCCCATATACTCAGGGGGTTGCTTTGGTAACTTTTTCTTTCCAATTAAGTAAGGTATAACATGAGGATTATGGTTTTTAGCTTCTTTCAAGGCTTTTTCAGCTTCTTTATTATTGCCCTTCTTAAACTCTAATAAGGCTTTACTAAAAATTATGGAAGCTGATGCATCATCTTCGTAGAACTTTAATAACTCTTCTATGTAGGAATCATTTTCTAGTATTAACCAATTAACAATAAGCCACCTAATTCCTTGATTGTCATTTGGATTAAGCTGTAGCATTTCTTTTGCTTCTTTTATTGCTTCACTTCTATGACCAATATCCCATAAATAATGTGCAAGATTAGCTTTAGCCATCATATAGGGTCTAGTTTCATGAGCAAGCCAAAAATGTCCCTTTAACTCTTCAAATTCCTTACCTAATTCGTTTTTTGCAGCTTCAACAGCCTTTTGAAAATAAGCTTTTCTTTCTAAATTGCTGCAATCTGAAACGTCTCCTAAAACTATGTAAGCTTGTGAACAATTTTCATACATTTCTAATGCTTCCTTTGCAAGTTCAATAGCTTCATCAGCATAGTCACACTCATAAACTCCAGAAATAATCTCATCCGCAAGTTGTTTTCTTTCCTTTTCAGTAAGGTTTTTCTTTCTTTTGCTTTTGGTTTTATTCCCAGGAAACTCAATTATTTTACTTCCTTGACATTTAGATGCCTTATCTTCCCTTTTTTTATCTTCCTTATCTTTATCTGCTGGGATATACGGAATTAACCCTTGTCTATAAGCCTCTTCCTGCAGTTCTCTTGGGGCATTTCTAACATCAATTATTAAACCATTAACTGATAGCTGCCAAATCATAGGATTATCTTCAAGTTTACTTGGCAGTGTCCACTGTCCATTAAAAAAGTTTACATCCATGAGTTCTTGAATTTCCCTGGATTTTGTTCCTCCACTGCTACTACTCACTCCAAAATTTAAATATAAGTCCTTAGCTTTCATGTGCGGGTCTTGCTCTGGATCAAATAAAAAGTTAGCACTTCCTATGGCGTGAACGATGGCACAAGCCCAGGTTTTAGCTCTCCCCTTCTCTAGGGGTGATGGCCTTTTTCTACATAGTGCTGCACATAAATCAACACATAAATCTTCATACTCATGATTTAAGTGCTCACTACAAAACTCCTCAATAATTTTACTTGTTTCATTAAACTTCTCTTCCATTGCTTTTGGTACTTTTCTATTACTCATACTAATTACTCCTAATATTTTTTAATTTATAGATAAACAAGCTCACCATTGTGGTATCCATATAATACTGAGCTTTAAAATTTGAAACTAAAATTCATATTTTTATATCTTTGAGGCTGCTTAACTACTTTAGAGAAACAGCATCTTTTAATAATTATAAATTGTTAAAGTTGTTTCTTTATAAATGGAGGTGAGCCTTTATTAAGACTTCATAGTTAAATTCTAACATAAAATTCTTCTTCCTATTCCTATAAAATACAAATTTTCCTTAAAACTTTTGTTTATTTATATCAAAACCTCTGGCACTCACAGCTTGCTATTAAACTCAGTGAAGAACTTCATATTAATATTTTAGGCAATAGAATACTACACCCATTTAATTTCTAAATGGGACAAACTCTTTATTTAGTTTTTATATTGTTAAATTACTTCATGTTTTTCTATATTATATCCTCGTGACTTTAACAATCTTATCATTTTCCTATATAAAAAAGCTTACATCCCCATACCTTAAGGTTCAGGGATGTAAGCTATATTTCCAACCATTCGTGCTAATTCCTTATTGTTTTTTACACACTGTTCAAAGGTGCCCATTTCTTTTACTGCTCCATTTTGAATTAGTATTATACTGTCATACTTTTTTAATATTTCACTATCAAGGTTATGAAGTACACTCACTAATGTAAGTTCAGGTTCATTTAATAATACTTCTTGAATTTTTCTAGAGGTTAAATTGTCCATGCTGGAAGTTGATTCATCTAGAATCATTATTGGAGTCTTTCTTAAAAATCCCCGAGCAATTCCAATTCGTTGCTTTTCTCCCCCTGAAATATTGGTTGAGTTCTCACCTATTATCATATCTAGTTTTTGCTTATTTGAATCAATAAGCTTTTGAAGTTCAAATTGAGAAATGTTTAATTCACTAATATCTTTATCAAAGGATAAATTATATCTTAAGGTATCATTAAATAGATGGATGTTTTGTGGAACTATAGATAATACTTCATATAAGTTAATTAAAGAAACCTCTTTAACATCTACATCATCTATTTTTATCTCTCCACTGTAGTCATTGTAGTATTTTGATAATAGCCTTATTATTGTGGATTTTCCAGACCCAGACTCTCCAATAACTGCATATTTCTTTTTCTTTTCTAGAACCAAATTTAAGTTTTCTAAGATATTATCCTTACCATTATAAGAAAAAGATACGTTATTAAAGCTAATATTTTCCTTGAAGTTGTTTATACCTGTAGCTGTTTCATGAGTTTCATTAACTACAATTAAACCTTCAACTTTTTTCACTGTTTCCTTAATAGAAGCTAATTTGCTTAGTTGGCTAGAAAGCTCTGAGGCACTTTGAGTAACTCCATTTAATATTTGTATTAGTGCAATAAGTCCACCAACTGTAAGCTCCTTACTTATTACATACTTACTTCCCACAAGGAGTACAATAATAATTATTGCAAAAGAAATTATACCCATAATAATATCTAAGGTTGCGATGGATATTACATATTTTACATTTCTTTTTTCTAGTTCTTCATTTGTTTTCTTAAATCTTTTTAAAATGGAATTTAGACTTAAATGGTACTTAATAGTTTCAAATCCCGTTAAATAATCCTTTAGTTTACTATTAAACTCACCATAAGAATGCAATAGGTTTTCTCTTAACCTTCCAATATATCCTGAAAACATCATTGGTAATGAAAATAATAATATACTAGCTAAAATAACTATTAACGTCATTCTCACATTTAATACTAAAGCAAAAATTATATTTAAAGTTAATGCTGAAATACTTGATATTATCTCAAACCAATTAAAAAAATAATTATCATTTATCATACTAACATCATTATCATAAACTGAAATATATTCCCCAATATTCTTTTTTTGAAAATTAACAAAGTCTTGGTCCATTGTTGACTTGAAGATATCATATTTAAGTTTAATAATCACACTTTTAAGATAATTATTAATAAAAACCCTATTTATAAAGGATATAATACTAATTAATATAAGGTATCCAATATAATATGGAATTCTTCTATTTAACAGCTGAAATTCACCAGCACTTATATAGTCAATAATCTCTTTCATAATTAGAGAAAAATAAACTCCCCCAATTACTGCAAAGATAGTCATAATGCAAGCACTAACTACTTTTGTCTTCTTCATTAATAGATATTTTCTCATGAAACTAACTCCTATCCATATGCTCTAATTCCTTCATAAAATTAAAATGCAGCCTTTTAAGTTCATTGGCTTTTAAATATTTAGTATCCATAACAGGATTGTCCATTTTGTACCTATCCCAATTTTTTGTAAGTATTTTCAATCCGTACTCATCTCTTTTTTCAAACACCTCAGTGCCTGGATAAGGGGTATTTATTCCGGCAAGAACATTAACCTGATATTTTCTTTTTAAATACTTTGCCTTTTCTAAGGTTTCCTTAATTGTGTCTTTAGTGTCCAAATGATGTCCTATAATTAGTGAAAGATTTATTCTAAATCCAATATTTGTAGCTAACCTAATAGCCTCTTCAATTTCACTAAAACTAATGTTTTTTCTTATTCCAGCTAGAATTTCATCATTGCCACTCTCCATACCAAATTGTATCCATCTGCACCCGGCTTCATACATTGCTATTAAAACCTCTTCTGAAATCACATCTACTCTGGATTCGCAGAACCAGTAAAAACTTAAGTCCTTCTTAATTAGTTTATCACAAAACTCTAGTACTCTGGCTTTATTTAATGTAAAGGTATCATCAATTATAAAAAATTCCTTTGCATCAAACTTATTTTTAATATGTTCTAATTCCAAAATAACGTTATCAATACTTCTAAAAGTTATTTTATCCTTCCAAAAGGCTTGAGAGGAACAAAATATACACTTTCCAATACACCCTCTTGCTGTAGCAATAGTAAATGGGTGCCTATATCTATGAAGCTTAATCAATTCCCTATTAGGAAAAGGAAGTTCATCTAAATTACTTATTCGTTTAACCTCAGTTTTTCTAATGCTATTATCTTGTTTATATGCAATCCCCTCTACGTGTTCTAAAGGTATAGTTTCTCTAATGACATAATCACATAATTTTAAGAAAGAAAATTCCCCCTCCCCTAATATAATGTAATTAACCTTCATTTCATTCAATATTTCTTCATAGTTGAAAGTAGCACTATTACCTCCAACAGTAATAACAATATCCTCAAATTCTCTCTTAATAAGAGTAGTTATTTCTTTCAACATACTCCAGCTACCATAATAACTTGAAAATCCAACAATCTTTGGTGAGTGCTGTTGAATCTTTTCTAGAATTTGCTTATTGCTCATGTTTTCAACGCCTAAGTCTAAAACCATAACCTCATAGCCATTGCTTTGTAATACTGAAGAAATGTAGAGTTGCCCAAGTGGCGGCATTGTACTTATTTTAGACCCCGTTGAGTCTATGCTCATGCTTTCCTCAGTAAACAAATTAATAATCATTACATCTATATCTTTCATTTATTCACCTTCTCTCTCCACATGGAAATCATTATATTATCTGCATTAATAAAGGGTATTTCTTCCTTATGATTAGAAATTATATGTGCACTTTTAAAAATTAATTCCTTAGCCTTTTCTTGATTTAATTTAGGATCTATTAATTTCATATATGCAACTATGCCAGTAACAAAACCAGCAGCAATAGAAGTGCCTTTAGTGTGGCTATAAGTGTTATTAATAAAGGTTGTGTAAATGTCCTCTCCTGGGGCGTAAATTATATCCTTTTTCCCACTGTTATTAAATTCCGATTTTTCTAGGATAAAGGTGTCATTTACCTTGTGTACTCCCACAGAACCAACAGCAATGACGCTGTTTAAACTGGCAGGAAAATCAATACTATCCTCACCATTATTACCTGCAGAACTAATTATAATAATAGAATTTTCAATTGCTTTACTTATGGCTACCTTTAAAGCATTAATATGTGCTAACCGAACTAAATTCATTTCATCACTACTAATAACTTCAACTCCCATACTAAGATTAATAATATGGACATTATTCTCTATAGCCCAATAAATAGCTCGAACTACATCCATGATATGTGCCTTACCATTTTTATTTACAACTTTTAACGGCACTATTTTAACACCATCAGCTACTCCAGCAATTCCTACTCCATTGTTTTTTTTAGCAGCAATTACGCCTGCAACATTTGTGCCATGGCCAAATTCATCACAAGTATCCCTGCTATTATGGATAAAATTATACCCTTCAATAACATTTCCATTTAAATCCTCATGTTCTGCTTCTACCCCTGAGTCAATTAATCCAACTATTACTTCACTCAATTTTTTCTCATCACATAGACCCCAGGTTTTTTCAATATTAATACACCTTAGTCCCCATAGACTTAATCTATAGTGATCATTAATTAAATCATATATTGTAACATCCTTATTTAACCATTCCATATATTACTTACATACCTAACTCATTGGCCTTAAAATTGAATAGATTATTTGATTCTTAGTATGTTGGCACATTGAGTTTCCTCCCAAAATATTGTTAGTATCATAAAGTGCTTTTGCTCTACAGCCCCCTAAGCAGATAAAATTAACCTCACAGTCCTTGCAATTATCTAGCTCTTTTATTCCAACATTGCTATAGTTTAATAAACTTTCTATGCTACCATTTGCCATATTATCTATTTCATAACCACTGAGTTCCATCATATGACATGGATATATGCTACCATCCCACTTAATTGATATTTCATTTACACCTGCACCACAAGAATCCTTTTGTTTAATACTATATACGCTATTTAAACATGTATCTTGCATTCTACAAGCACTAAACACAACTTTATCAGAGTTATAATTGTGCCAGCTACTAAGCACCGCAGTATGTCCTAAAATTTCACGCCACTTTTCCTCGATTATCTCTTCCTGAAAATCAAAGTATTCTAATATTCTATTATTAGCGCTATCAATTTTTATAGGTTCGTTTATAACCATTGAATAAACTTCCAAACTCTCACCTAAAATAGCTATTTCCTTTAGTTCATTAATATTAAAAACAGTTGCGGTAGCTGATATAATTACATCAATATTGTGTTTTTTGCAAAGATTGATGGCCTTTATGCTTGCTTCATATGCGCCTTTTCCTCTTATTCTATCATTATTTTCTTCATTAACTGAATCTAAAGGTATAGCAACAAAAGTGCAGTTTTCCTTTATCCATTGTATGTTGCTATCATCTAAGTAGAACCCATTGGTCCACAGAATTACTCTGAGTTTTTTGCTCTTTAAGTACTCTAATATTTGTCTTAATTCTTTATTAAGTAAAGGCTCTCCCCCAGTAATATTCACTATAGTATCTTCAGCTTTTTTTTCTTCAAGTAATAAATTTAAATATTCCTTTAAGTTATTAAAGTTGATATCTACTCCTAATTCTTCATCCTTAACACATTTGCTACAATAAGCACAGGATAAATTGCACTTATTTGTCACATCTATGTAGATATTTGATAAGCTTAAGTCCACACGATGATTTAAAAGTTCTTTTGATTTTTCTTCTACTATAAACTCTTGATCTAATGCCTTAATGCAAAAATTATCTACATCCTTTAAAACAACTTCACAAGGGATTTCATATTCCTGAGCTATGCCTTCAGCAATGTTCTTTATAGTAGTATTTCCGTCCATTTTATCAAGAATTTGTTTGCCAATAACGTTTAGTCTAAACCAACGCTTATACTTATCTGAAAATAAAATTACTTGGTTTTTATCCTGAATACTTTTAAAGGCTAAATTATCAAAATAATATTTTTCATCTATATTCATTATAATTATTCCTCCATGGATATTTCTTGGTTTGAGGCTAACTTTATTGCCTGTTGAAAATAGTACCTAATTTCATTTCTAGTTAAATTATCAGTGCTAATGATTGCATTATTTAAATGAAACTTATTCCAATCCTTAGTGTGAATATTTATTCCATACTTATCATTAGAGTAATACTGCTCGGTGCCTGGGAATGGTGTATTTACACTTGCAGCTAGCATAACTCCATATTTGTCTCTAATATACTTTGCGAAATTCAAAGTTTTAACTATAGTTTCCTTAGTATCAAAGGCATGTCCAATAATAAAGGAAGCTGTTATATGCATATCATACTTATAAGCTATTTTAACTGCTTCTTCAATTTGTTCTACTGTAACTTTTTTCTTTAATTTCTTAAGCACATCATTATCTGCGCTCTCTAGCCCAAATTGAATTTTTCTACAGCCAGCCTCATGTATTCTTTTTATTAACTCCTCATCTACCACATCTGCTCTACTTTCACAGCCCCAAGTAAACTTAATGCCACTATCCTTAACAAGCTCACAAAAGTCTAAGCATCTTTTTTTAGAAGCTGTAAAGGTATCATCTGCCAATAAAAATTGATTTGTTTTGTATTTTTCATATAAGTGCATAACTTCATTAAAAACATTACTCGCACTTCTCAAATATACTTTTTTCCCCCAGAAAGCTCGAGAGGAACAGAAAATACAATCCCCTGGACATCCTCTTGCAGTGTTAATTGTATATGGAATCAAATACTTATTTACATCTATTAAATCTCTGTCTGGAATAGGAAGTTCATCTAAGTTAGTTATTCTTGTAAATTCATTTCTTACTACAACTTCATCATCCTTCAAATAAGCTATTCCATCTATTTCATCTATGCTTTCCTCTCCATCAATGATTTTACACAGCTTTAAGGTGCTATACTCACCTTCACCCAAAACCACATAATCCACAAGTTTTTTAGTTAGCATTTCATTATATGTAAAGGTAGCAAAGGCTCCTCCTGCAAAAATTTTGCATTCTGGTAAAGTTTCCTTAATTAGTTCACATAATGCTATCTGTGAATTCCAAGATTCGCAGTAAGTACTAAGTCCAATTAGTCTTGGGTTACATCTTAAAAGATATTCTTTTAATTCCTTAGTATCAAAGTATTCCACTGCCAAATCCAAGATTTTAGTGTTATAACTATTTTTATTTAACACAGTAGCAATATACAAAATACCTAAAGGCGGCATACTATTTACCTTTGCCAGTTCCTTCTTATACCAAAAGGTTACGGGAAGATTTATTAACAATACTTCGCATTCTCTCATTTTGTGCCTCCTAATTTTTACTATCCAAATAATCTATTATATGAATCATCCTTATTTTCAATACAAATAATGTCTTTTTCAGTCATTAATTCAAGCCTTTCAATAAACTCCTCTTTATCAAAAGTGTTTTTACAAAACTCCCATAATTCTTCAACATCAATTTCATAGTCTATAGCTTCCCATATGAGTTTATACTTTTCATTTAATACAATTCTTTCACAGGAAAAATTAATAATCTCAATTAATCCATCTTCACGTTCATACCAATTATTTGATTTCCAACTTATTAATTCATTCTTACCTTTTATTGTGTTTCCACACGCCATTTTAAACACCTCTATATAATCAAACTGGTTAACAATTTATTATAATTATAAAGGGAACGAAAAATTCGCTCCCTTATTAATTTTAAACTGGTCCTGGAATTGCTATAACTGTAATAGCTGGCTTTATACCTGCTTTTACTCCAGTAGATACTGAACTCTTTATTGCAGGAGATGTTACAGCAGATTTAATAGCTGAACCACCTGATTTAATTGCTGAAGCAACTGATGACACATGCATTGAAACTTCAAATGTTGCATCACTATCCATTATTTCTGGAATCATGTATATTTTCATTGTTTTCCCCCCTTTTTTCTTTTATTACAAGCTTGCAATTGAATAATATCACAGAATATCGTTTAATTGTAGTGTTATTTATCATGGTTTTTCTACTTTTTTCTCCTGCAAATATTTCAACAGTGGTTTTTCGCCAATTTTTGATTTATTATTCAAAAATTAAACATGTAATACTGAAGATAATTTAATGACTTTTTATATTTGCAAGTTTTCGCAACAACATTATTTTATTATTTTGTGATATTTTTTTATTTCTCATGGTATTTCTTCCTTTCTTTCATAAACCAAATTAACCTAATGGATTATCCTGGACCATATTAAACTCGTTATCACCTCATGATTTAGCCCCAAGTAAAAGGCTTAAGTAGACAAAGATGCTGATTTTCTACCATTCATTAACAAAAAGTAAACTTTGTAAACTTGTACCTTAATATTTGAATACAAGTTTTTATTTATAACATTGAACTGAAATTTTTATTAACAATAAATTCAATTGAGTGAATTTACTGTCATTTTATGATAAAGTATATTTATTCAATTATTTTGTATAATTTATAATTACTAAGGGGGTTTAACATTAATGAAAAGAGCATTTTTAGTAGCCTTATTGCTTATGTCACTTACGGTAACGGCCTGCAGTCCAAAAGCCAAAACAACTGATGTAAATGGGGAAGCAAAACAAAGTGAAGCAAGTGAAACTGCAAAGGAAAATAATACTGCTTCATCTACGAACATAAAAATAACTAAACATCCCAGCGCCGCAGATTTCGGCCGTGGAAGTGTAAATACTTTGCCATCACCAAATCCTGCTTATGAGGGTGATAAGACTCTGGATCTTAGGGGATATGATTTAAGTGCCCTTGATTTAAAGGATAAAGCAAAGGATTTAGAATATGCAGAGTTTGACAGCAAAACAATTTGGCCAAAAGGTTTACCTGATAAATTTGACCCTAAAAAGCAAATGGAACTTGGTAAAAGTCCTGGGCTTAAGGTAAGGGAACTTCATAAAAACGGAATAACAGGAAAAGGTGTAGGTCTTGCAATCATAGACCAAGCACTCCTAGTAGACCACGTTGAATATAAGGATAACCTTAAAATGTATGAGGAAATTCATTGCTTTGCTAATGAGGCCCAAATGCACGGTCCTGCAGTAGCCTCTATAGCTGCAGGAAAAAATGTAGGAGTTGCTCCTGGTGCAGACTTGTATTATATTGCGGAAACTCATGGAGAATATAAAAATAATGATTTTGAATATGACTTCACTTGGGTTGCCAAGTCTATTGATAGAATCCTTGAAGTAAATAATACTCTTCCTAAGGATAAAAAAATCAGGGTTATTTCCATTTCAGTTGGTTGGGATAAAAGCCAAAAGGGTTATGATGAAGTAAATGCTGCTGTTGATAGAGCAAAGAAGGCAGGAGTTTTTGTTGTTTCTTCTTCACTTATAAACACTGATGGATACATGTTTAATGGCTTAGGCAGAGATCCTTTAAGTGATCCTGAAGCCACTTCTTCCTACCAACCAGGTTTGTTTTGGAAAGATAAGTATTATGAATATGGTGATAAATTTTATTCCATAATGGGAGAAAAAGTGGGGGTAAATATTGATGAAGCTTTATTAATTCCTATGGACTCAAGAACCACTGCAAGCCCTACAGACCCTAAAGATTATGTGTTCTACAGAGAAGGTGGCTGGAGTTGGTCCATTCCATATGTAGCAGGGCTATATGCTTTAGCCTGTGAAGTTAACCCAGAGGTTACTCCTGAAATCTTCTGGTCAACAGCACTTAAAACTGGGGATACAATAAAAGTTCAAAATGACGGAAAAGAATATGAAATGAAGAAGGTAGTAAATCCTCTGAAATTAATGAAAGAATTAAAGTAAGCTATAAAGTACAAGGCTTTTCATTCTCTAAACAAGTAAAAAAATTAAGCCCTATAAACTTAGGGCTTTTCTTACAATTTTACAGTACACATAACGGTAATTGCTAAAAACTCTAGGTTAGCTCATAACAATCACTGCTTGTAGCTCAACCTAGATGAAGTAGAGCCATATTCTATAATTAAATTAGTTCTCTCTTTTTAAAGGGTGCCATCATAAATCTTTGAGCAGACTTTGTATTTGTAAGCCACTTAATATATGCATTTTGTTTTGTATTCTCTAAAATTTTAGGAATAAAAAACTTTGCAACAGTTTCGGGTTTATCCGCTAAAATGTTAAATACCTTCTTAAATTGATTATCCTGAGTAACTGTAGAAAGTTCTCCTGTAGGGGCTTTAGTAATAAACTCAGTAAGCATCATACCTGGAGATAATCTACCTACCTTAACTTGAGAATCTTTAAGTTCCTTTGCTAGTCCCTTTGTGAAATAAGTAAGTGCACGCTTTGAAGTCCCATATAAAATAGTTTTTTCAATAATCATATCATCGGAGCCTAAGCCTTCCATGTTCCAAACCTGACCATGGCCCTGTTTAACCATGTTTTCAACAGCTATTTTGCAGCCATACATAACCCCTTTTATATTGGTATCAACAACTGCTTCAATATATTCCGCTTCAGTATCCCACATAAACTCATGAGGAACATTTTGACCTGCATTATTAATCCAAATATCAACGGTTCCCCACTTCTCTACAGATTTAGTCCATAAATTTTTAATCTCTGATATATTTCTTACATTGCAGGGTACATAAATAAACTGCTTTTCAAAGCCTTTAACCAGCTGTTTTTCCCTATCAAAGGAATTTTCCCTTGATCCAGATATGGTAACATTACACCCTGCTTTTAAAAATTCCTTAGCCATTTCAAGTCCTAAGCCCCTAGTACTACCAGTAATCACAACATTTTTCACCATAGATCCCCCTCTACATTTATGCATCCTGAAAAACAAATAAGTCATTACATTCCATTAACATAACCTTTAAATATCCCTACTATCTGTGGAAACCTTTCCCCTGACTAACTGAAAATATCCTTCACAGCTTTGAATTATTATTTATTTTCAGATGCCTTATCTAAATTAATTATACCATAATATTCCATAAAATTAAGTTTTTAAATACTTCTGAACCCATAGTTTTTTTAATATTGAACAAATGCTTAGATAATTTAAAGGATACAATTTATTACTATTAGATTAATACAACAAAAACTCAAAAACAGCACTAACTTTAAAAGGTCTGTGCTGTTTTAATAAATTTTATTGACTTTATATTAAGGAGAAGGTTTTAGTTAATCTAACTTAGCTGCTTTTATATTTTATTATTGAATATCTATTTTTTTCTTCTTGTCATTTCCCTTCGCTAGTTTTGGAAGAGTTATCTTTAAAACGCCATCATTAAAGGATGCATTAATATTATTCTCATCCACATTATCTATATAAAAACTATACAAAGTTCAAAATTTCAATCGCATCCTTGATTGTCTTTTCCATAGCTTCTCTGCCATAATCATCAACTAGCCTTCTATCTTTTGGACTGTGGGTTAAGCAAGCAGCACCGCCTATACATCCATCGTTGCAGGCCATGCCTTCAATAAAGTTTTCTTTTAATACACCTTTACTAGCTTTTAAAAGTGCAGTTCTACACGCTTCAATTCCACTACAAGGGATAGGTGAAACTTTAAAATCTGTTGCCCCTTGTTCCTTTAGCGCCTCTACTACTGCATCTGATAAACCACCACTTCTTGCAAAAATCCTTCCAAAGTAAGAGGCATTGTCTAGCACATCATCTGGTAAATTTGAAAGATTAATATTTCTACAATCAAATAGTGCTTGAAGCTCTTCAAAAGTTAAAACCACATCCACATATTGTTTAACTCTATGTTTTTTAACTTCAGCTTTTTTTGCAGTGCAAGGTCCAATAAATATAACCTTACTATCAGGGTGAATTCTTTTAATATATTTTCCTATTTCAGCCATGGGAGATAGATTATGAGAAATATGTTCCTTTAAATCAGGAAAATTTTTCTCAATGTAGGCTACAAAGGCAGGACAACAAGAACTAGTTAAGAATTCCTTTTCTACCAGTTCCCTAGCTTCCTTGTGGGCTACCATGTCCGCACCAAGGGCTACCTCTACAACATTGTAAAACCCTAGCTGTTTAAGTCCTGAAACTACTTGACCTATATTAGCATTTTGAAATTGTCCTGTAATAGAAGGAGCAATAATGGCATAAATTTTATTATCCCCATTGCTCTCTCGTAGAAGTTTTATGGCATCTAGTATATAGGATTTATCCATAACAGCACCAAAAGGGCATTGATATACACAAGCACCACAAGCAATACATTTGGACTCATCGATATGAGCTTTTTTATGTTCATCCATAGAAATAGCATGGACCTTACAGGCATTTTCACAGGGACGAACACTTTTAATAATTGCATTATATTGACAAGCATTTAAACATTTCCCACAGCTAATACATTTTTTATGATCTATAACTGCTTTATGAGAAACAAAGGAAATAGCACCTCGCGGACAAGCGTTTTCACATCTATGAGCAATACAGCCTCTGCAAGCAGGTCCAACAGAAAATTCAGTTATAGGACACTCATCACAAGCAATATCTAAAACTTCAATTACATTGGAATTATTTTTATTTCCACCCATGGCAAGTTTTATACGTTCATTTAAAATTGCACGCTCTTTATAAATACAACAACGAATAGAAGCTTCTGGACCTGGTACAATTTTTTTAGATATACCTAGCATTCCACCCTCTAAATTATCCTCAAAAGCAAGCTTTGCAACTTCTTTTAACACCTCATATTTAAGGGCTTGAACATTAGTATCAAATAATCTCATAATTCTACCTCCTAACATAAGCTTACTTTAACTTTTTTATCCATTTTCATTAAAAGACTTTTTAGTTCTCTTATAAATTCCATTTTAATTGATGAGTTAATCTTTATATCATCCATTTCATGACCAGGATTAATTGCTTTACCAATAAAGAAATTTACATCAGTAGCTTCCTCAAAGAGCAACTTGGCAAGTAAGGAAGCACCATCAGTTTTATTCTCTAAATCAAGTGAAATTTTACTATCCTCTAAGTACTTTCTACCTATTTCTACTACCCTGCCAAGGGTAATAACTCCTTCAGTAACTAAATCTACACCCTCTATGTGAGCAATGGCAGGTATTTCTTCATTCTGAGAATTTGCAACTATTTTAATAGGTTTATTTAAATAGTTACTAACCATTTTTGAGGTACTCCCACCACATACTATCTTTTTACCTACCTTAGAAAAAAATAGTTTTAGTATTATATTGTCCTCTTCTTTTTTCTCAGGAGGGCCTATAATAAGGTTTACTACCTGTCTTTTCCTTATCTTAAATACTGCAACCGTTGAGTCATCCTGAGGAGTACCAAGAGATAAATCCATGCAGGCATCAGCAATGGTGGAGGCCATTCTTTGTGGGGACATATTAGGGGTATACCATAACTCTATATATTTAATAATTTCATCCCGCTTCCAACCATTTGTAGTAACTCGCCCTAGACCAGCACTAGTAATGCCATCTGTAAGTAAAATAACCATATCTCCAACTTGGAGTTTTATATTACTTTCATAGATTTGTTTTTCTCCAATAATCTTACAGGTGGATGAATAGGAATAATTTTTACCCTCTCTCACTATAATTGCTGTAGGGTTATCAAACTGACCTAAATAAGCATTATTGTCATAGTGATAAAATTGAAATATTGTAAAAGTTGAATAGGCAAGATTTCTAACCTTACATACAGGTAAGGTCTTTGCTACGGTATGCACGCTATGTTCAATAGACATATTTCCAGCCATCATGGTACTTAAAATTTTCGAAGTTAGTGTGGCCAGGATGTTTGCCTTAATTCCACTACCAAGCCCATCAGAAAGTACAATTGTGGTGGTATCCTCCTTCTTTACCATGGTATAATAATCTCCGCAAATCTTTTCACCATGCTTATTGAGGCTTACAAATCCACACTCCATAAATATGTTTTTCACTAGTCTTCATCCTCCTCAAACATAGTGTTTTTTAACTCATTTAAGGCAACTTGTGTTTCAGCTGTGGTTTCACCAAGTAAAGAAGCGATTTCGTGAACAATACCTATTTGCTTTTCTAGTATTATATCAGCAATATTCTTTGCGTTATTTCTTGAAGCTAGAAGTTTTTCTCTCTTTAACTGTTTCTTAGTTATATCCTTCATTATGCAAATTACTACATGGCTGTTTTTATCATATACTAGCAACTCTTCTATATATTTTTCATATTCTGCTAAATAAATCTTCTTACTTATTCTACCTTCCTCTTTAGAAATTACATTGACAAAATCAAACTCGTCCATAATTCTTGACACAGGTACACCGATAATATCTTCACTTTTGGAAATACCAAAGATATTACAGGCAGCTCTATTAATTTGTTGAATCTTTAAATCCATATCCACAGCTAAAATTGCATTTGGAGTTGCACTTATAATTTTGTCAGAGAAGGATTCTGCTTTACTTCTCATATAAGGAAGACACATGGTTATTTCCGCTTTACCAAAATATACAGCAATAGCTTTTTCTCTACAGGTATGATATCCACAGGTACCACAATTAAGTTCATCACTGAGACTATTTCTACCCATTTTTTTAAGTATAGCTGCAATATCACTTTTGCTAGGAGGAAGATAAACAATCTCTTCACTGTTAATTTCCTTATTGAGATTCATATCTATGTTTAAATCATAATCGCAGAAAGTTTCCCTATTAAGAGCAAGTTCCTCCACCTTTATTTGTGCATTTATACGGTTTAATTTGTTTTTACCTTTTGCAGGACCATTAACACAACTGCCATTGCAAGCACTCATTTCGATGAAGCAATTTTGAAATTTACCTTCCTCTATTTCATTAAGTGCATCAATACAATTATCTAGGCCGTCTATAGGAATGTATTTATAATTTGTATCTATATTCATGGTCCTAATTATTCCACCAGCCACAGGAAAGAATCTAGATAAGTATTTTGAGGAGGGTATATCTTCCGTGTTAGTTACTTCAATCTGTTCTTCCTCAAGCCACTGATTGAGCTCATCAAAGGTTAAAGCTATATCTATTAGTCCAGGATAGTTTTCTGCCTCATCTTTTTTAGAAATACAAGGGCCAATAAACACCACCTGTGCCTTGGGATTCTCCTCTTTTATCAACTTTCCATGAGCTTGCATAGGGGATAAAACAGGAGCTAAATTTCTAAGAGTATTAGGATGATGCTTTTGAATTAACTTAACTACTGTTGGACAACAAGAAGAAATTATTGTTTCCCCTGTGTTTTTAGCTATGAGTTTTTCATACTCACTCTTTACTAAAAATGCGCCTTGTGCTGTCTCATAGGCCTCTGAAAAACCTAGTTTTTTTAATATCTCTTTAAATTCTTCAAAGGTTGAAACATTATAATTTGCAATAAAAGAAGGAGCAACACTAGCAATAATCTCTTTATCCCCTCTAATTAAATTTTTAACAATCTCTAAGTCATTCCTAACTTCTTTAGCATCTTGAGGACAGGTTAAAATACAATTTCCACAAAGTATACAGTCTCTTTCTAGGATTTGTGCCTGATGATCCTTAACTTCAATAGATTTAACAGGACAATTCCTTACACACTTATAACAATTTTTACAATTAGCCTTTTTTAATTTTAAAATGCTCATATGCTAATCAACCTTCTTTAAAACATATTCATCAAAAACCTCTGTTAAATTTTCCTTTGTTACCCCTGTTACAAGCTGTTCATCCACTTTTATGGTTACTCCTGCTTTACAATAGCCAAGACAAAAGGCAACCTTAACCTGAACCTGACTATCTAAGTCTTTTTCAGTTATCATTGCCTTTAAATTATTCATTATTTCATAAGATCCTCTAACATGACAACTGCTACCTATGCATACTAAAACATCCATTTTACAGCCTCCTTTAGAATGTTCATTCATAATTTTAACTAAAATTTAACTACTGTAATTGATAAAACATTCACATTGTTCTCATTGTAACATTGAACTTAAGTAGTGGGTAATGTATAATTTATATGTCTAATATGTTTAATAATGAATGGATGATAGTAATGAATTTATTACACTTAAAATATATTGTAGAAGTTGAAAAGACTAATTCCATAACTAAGGCTGCTCAGAATTTATTTATGGGACAACCTAATTTAAGCAGAGCTATTAAGGACCTTGAAAAGGAGATTGGGATAACTATTTTTAAGCGGACTGTTAAAGGGGTTGAACCCACTAGAAAAGGTGCTGAGTTTTTATCCTATACAAAGGCAATTTTATCTCAAATTAACGAGTTAGAGTCTTTATATAAACCTTGTGAGTCTGACGTCATAGAATTTAATATGTCTGTGCCTAGGGCAACCTATGTTTCTGTTGCATTTTCTGAATTTGTTAACTCCTTTAAAGAGGAAAGGGAAATAAACATATTCTTTAAAGAAACAAACTCCATGGGAGCAATAAATGATGTGAATAACGGGGATTCTAATTTAGGAATTATTCGTTATCAAAAACTATATGAAAGCTACTTTTTATCATTTTTAAAGGATTCGGATTTACAATATGAACCCCTCTGGGAATTTGACATGTGTTTGCTTATGTCAAAAGACCATCCCCTTGCTCACCATGAAGATATCCCTTATTATGACCTATGCGACTATACAGAGATTGTCCATGGAGATTTTCAGGTACCTTCTCTTTCTCCTAGTGAAATTAAAAAGGATTTTAGGGCCAAGTTACCTTCCAAACGGATTTATGTATATGAGAGAGGAAGTCAATTTGACTTATTACAAAGGGTGAAGGGTTCCTTTATGTGGGTATCTCCAATTCCTCAGGATGTTTTGGACCACCAGAATATGATTTTGAGAAAATCTTCCGCTGGCTCATTAGTTAATAAGGACATTATAATTTATAAGCAAAATCATGTGTTTACACCCTATGAAAAGTTATTTATTGAAATGTTAAAGAATTTCACAAAAACCGAGAAAGCAACCAGGGAGCTTAGGTAACTTTATAAGAATTTTACCTATATGAACTTTAGTTTTTCCATATATCACTAGCTTACAGTATTTTGTGGCAAAAATTATATGGTATTTGCAATTCCACTTTTCCTCATGAACAGTTAGAATTACTTGTTCAAAAGGTTTGCCTCCATGTTCTGTTCTATAATAACAATATGAATTCAGCGAATATGAGTTAAAGGATGCAATTTATTATTATTGGATTAATATAACAAAAACGCAGAAACAGCACCAACTTTAAATAGTCAGTGCTGTTTTAATAAATTTTCATTTTAGTTTTTAAAGATTCTTTACTTACCATTGCATATTAAAGATAAGGTCTATCCAGCCTTTTTTCGTAGGCATTATGTTTTTTCATTTCCCTATGCCAGAATATATTGTTTATACCTAACCTGGTAACCACTTTAAGAAGTCCAAGCATTGGCTGTTTAATCTCATAAGGCTTCCCAAGGTTATTAACTAGCTCCTTATTAAAAGCACCTGTTTCCTCATAAACAGCACCTAAATCAGAAATCATTTTTAGTACTTTCTTAAACATCTTTGGCATCATATAAGTAGCAGCAGCTTCTCCTTTGCAAACTGTGCCTAAATAGTTATAGTTAAGCTTTTTAGTAAAGCTCTCCAAATATTTTACAATAAATCTCTCCTGTGAAGTTTCCATAAAACCAGCCTGAATAATAAAACCTAGAGACTTTCCTTCAGCTGCAGGCTCCATAGCCTCGAAAAACTCCATGACAATTCCCGGCATGGCATGAATATAAAGAGGCATTATGATAATAACTGCATCAAAAGCTTTTATATACTTAGCTAGCTCTTTTTTATCACTATTTACTATATTCCTTATTTCACAAGGATTTTTCATATTCTTTATAAAGTACTGAGCAAAAATCAAGCTGTTGCAGCTTTTAGAATCCCCTTTAGGTGAACCGTTTAGAATTAAAGTTTTCATAGCTAGCACCCTCCCTCTGAAACAAATTCTTCAATAGGCTTTATAGTAATGTTCTTGTTATGAAACTGATAGAACACCCTATTTACGTAGTCTACAAAAATCTTTCTGCTATCTTCATCTTCAAATTCACCCTGATAATAAAACTCAATATCTGGATACTTTTCATACCTTTTCACATGCATGGATTCACCTGTATCATAAGAGATATAAGGCAAATAAAGTGGCAGCATTCTGTCAAATAGACTTTTTAAATTGCTACTTACAAAGCCCTTTGAAACCTTTGAGAAATATATGGCCCTGTCAGCTGTTATATACTCATGATAAAAGTCCTCTAAGTCCTTAAAAGCGCATCTTCCAGGTGTTGTCCACCAACAAGTCCAACATCCAGTGCAACCTTTAACCTTACTTTCTCTAAAGTCCAGTGTAAAAGCAGCATCAACACTTCTACCTTCAAATTCCTTGATAACTACAGTTTTCATTTTCTCCCCCCTAAAATTGTAATTTGCCGCAAAAAAAGCTGTAAAAACAATTAATTCTTACAGCTAAAAATTATGACTATTTAATTTAAAATATATTTGTCCTATATACAGTATACTCCACATTTTAGCAATACATTACCATATTCTTAATGCACAGTATTATTAGCAATAGTTACCCATTATGGTATTATTAATCCCCTTGAATATTTGAGTGCATATATGATGTAATATTAGCATTCATCTACTTAATTCATTACATAACTTTAATACTAAAGCACCTTCTCCAAAAACACTCCATCCTTAAAGCCGCCACGTTCTTCCTTCTTTTCTTCTCTCTTTTTAAGAAGGTCTTCCTCAGAGTAACCTAAATTTTCTGAAAGACCAAAGACAACTTCCATAATATCTGCAAGTTCTTCTAGGTTTTTATCTTCCATAAATTCATTAATTTCTTCCTTAAGCTTTTCTTCAAGAAGTGGTAAAAGTTTCTCCTTTGGAACTATAGAAGTTTCACACTTTCTTCCATCCTCTTCAATAACCTGTGGAATTTTATCACGAACTAATTTGTTATAAACTTTCATTTTAATACCCCTTACTTCCAAATTCTATTTATTTCAACTTCATCTATTTCACTTTGGAATATAAGCCTTTATTTCTCTTGCAATATTTAAATATTCATGGTCATGTATATAATGGCTACAATTAAGATAGATGATCTTCCCACCTGATATCTTATTGATAAAGTTTTCTTGAAATTGTGTCCATTGTTTTTCATTCCAACCAGTACCACTACCATTTGAAGAAAACATTAAAATTGGAACCTTTGGCAATTGTCCATTGTCCACTATTTTTGCATTATTTTTAATTTCTTCTACTTCCTTTAGCATAGTTTTAGTTGCAGTTCTTCTGAAAAATATAGCTCTATATATGTCTTTCTCTTCATTGCTTAAAGTGCCATATTTAATAGCGTCACTTTCAGCTATTCCAGGTAAAAGCCTAGTTATTCCTATGTTGTTAGCAAAGGCTGCAGCTTTTATTAAGGGCATATTTAATTTATAATTTTCATAGGCTTCTGGCACTGCCATATCTAGCCCTATAATAGCGCTTACCTCATTTGGATAGTTCTGTGCCCAATACAAGGCTTCAATGCCAGACATAGAATGAGGACAAAGGATAAATGGCCCTTCAATACCAGCTTGTTTTAATGCAGCTCTTGATTGATTTAATATTGTATCGATATCTCTTTTTTCATCAACTACATCACTAAAGCCATAACCCAGCTTTTCTATTACAACTATTCTATAGTCATCACTAAGCTGAGAGAACAAGGATTTAAAATCTAGAATTGGAGAAGAAGTGCCCCCACCTGACATAAACACAAGGGTTTTCTCTCCATGACCTTCTGTGTAAATACTAATTTTATGGCCATTAACTTCAACTATTTCCCCTAAAGGTTTAAACAGCTTAGCTTCTCTCTTCAACTGAATTTTATTGTAAACATACATTATTGATATAATAATCATTAGTACTAATAAACTTATAAGTGCTACTCTCTTTGCTTTTCTTAATACTTTCATTTAATCCCCCAAATATATTGCCATATTCCCACTACAAAGACTAATCAATCTATGGTTAATTATACCATATACCCTTATTGTGTGCCCTATGTTTGTAACATTGTACTAACATGACTTCAACTTCTGCCACGAAGTAATTTGCTATAGACTTACTTTACTAATATCCTTACTCCCAAATTCTATTTATGTCAACTTTATTCATTTCATTACCTTTAAAAGTTAACACATACACATCTGGATTAGTTAAGCTTTGCCAGCCTTCATAGCCAAAGGAACTATTAAAATATTTTATAATCAGTGAAAAAAGCTCTCCATGAGTTACCACAGCAATATTACTTTCTTCTCTTTTAATTAAATCTTTTAAAGCTTCTATAGCTCTAGAGGTAGCTTCTCTTGAGGACTCTCCACCTTCATATTTTAAATCCATATCCTCAAAAGCTGCTCTTAACAGCGGAGTAAAATCCTCTACCTCCTTTGAAGTTAGTACTTTCTCCTTAAGTCTTTCATCAATATTTATTGATAAATTAAGCTCTTTACTTAGTGGAGTTATGGTGTCTACAGCTCTCACATAAGGACTTGAAGCTATGTATTGAATATCATAAGGTTTTAAAAACTCTATAAGCTCTTTAGCTTGCTTTAATCCAAGGTCAGTGAGCTTTGCCTCAGCAGGTTGTCCCTCCGCTTTGCAGTGTCTGATTAGGTATATATTTTTAAGGTTTTCTTTATTGTTTAAGTTCATTGTTCTCATGCCTTTCTTCTTAGAAATAATTTGTTAAAACTTAGTTTTATTCTTTAACTGTTTATAAACTCTTATAGTAATAACTAATTAAATTGAAACTTCAATTATAAATGGAATATAATTTAACCCTTGCAATGCTTTAATTAAAGCAATTTTTCTCTCACTTTAAAACCTTGATTAGCAGCAATTTGGTACAGAGGAGAAATGCACTTTTTAAGTTCATTACTAAACATTTCCTTGGTACCACTTTTATAAAACTCATAGATGTTTTCAACTCTAAAAGCATCTATATATTCCTCTGCAATATCATTAACTTTTTTCTTACACACATGAGAAAAAGCTTCATACTGCAAATCACAAAAATCAGCTATGTAATTATCATAAAGTAATAAGTCATCACTTTTTTTACTATTAATATTCTTAAAGGTAGGCACTAAGTTCCAAATCTGATCATGCAGCACAAAGCTCCAAGGAATAAAGTGATCTATACTTAAGCCACCATGAAGATCATAATTTTCTTCAGTAAAATACTTTCCAGTGTAGATATCTGCAATTTTAGAAGTGCTAATTACATCCTTCCAAAGCTTTGTTGCCTTAGAAAGCTTTCTCTCCTTAGGTGCTTCTAGCTTAAAGGCTATAGCTGGTACATTAGGATTTCTTTTTTGAAGAAAACACACTAACTTGTAATAAGCCCAACCTTTAATTATCCTATAATTATATTTTAAATAGTCTATCCATCCATCTTTTATTCTAATAAAACTCTCATTATCATCATCTTTATATATTCCATAAATACAGTTGCTCTCCATTCTAGATAGTTCTTCCAGCTCCTTCATAGGTTTCTTCTTATCCATAACCTTATCATTAAGAAAAGGAGATAAAAATCTATAGGGGACATTTAAGGTTAAATCCTTTAGCAGCTTAACTAAGGCTTTGTCTTCCGTATTATATAAAAAATTAAGCAGCTTATTTTCCTCATAATTATTTTCAAAGCCATAGGTATCAGCAATGTAATTAACCACAGTAACTAAATTATCACAATACCCAAAACTCAGCTTAAAAGCTCTTAATGGATACCAAGCATTAACTACCATCCTTGAAACTAACTTTTTAAAAGGAATTTCAACACTCCCCAAGGAAACCTCATCAAGTAAGGCAATTAACCAATACATCTTATAACTTGCAGTGACCACCTTATCATCTAAAACTCTTGAAAAGGTTGAATAATCTACTTCTCTGCTATAAGGTATCATTTCTACTGACTTAGGCAGTATTATTTGATTTTGGTCCAATAAAATTTTGCTCATAGCTCTTCCCCCTAACCCATAGCTTTTATTCTCATTAATTTATAATTTTTACTCAAGTTAATATACAAACTCCTATTTAAGAACAACTTTGGAAGCAAATTTAGACGGAACTAGTTAATTACTTATAGGAAAGTCACATTATTACATCTAAGCAACTTCAAAGCTACTTAACAGCTTCTTAATAAAAGAGATCTAATCTTGAAGCTTCCAAAATGTTGTTAATGACAAGGAATCTCAACAAAACAACTTCTTTAGTTTCATTTAAATTAAATTTGCTTACTTACAATTTAAATTTACATCCATAAAATTCTTTATGTTTTCAAGCCCCTTTATGTAGAAGTCTTGTATAGCTTTAACATGGTCTTCTTCACTTAAAAAGGTCAGTAATGACTTATCAATGCATAACCCAATCCACCCTTCCCAGGTTTCTAAATCCAAATTGAAATCTATATTCTTATCTACATAACTCTTCATTAAGTTTCTTACCTTATCAAGGTTCTCATATTTCTCAGAAACCCATAATGAAGTTGAAACCATAGGATAAATTTTATCAGTTAAATATAAATCTACACTTACTTCTAGGTCATTTCCTATACTTACAAATTTTCTGTATATACCATCACTTAAAAGTTGATTGAGTCTATTAGCCTGTGATATCTTCCCAAATTTGCTCAGTACTTCTTGTACTTTATCACTCATAGTTTCCTCAACCATTGAAATTATTCTATCGAGATTTTGAATAAGGTATATATCCTGTGGTAAAAATATTCTTTCTTTGTCCATTCCCAATTCCTCCATATATTCAATTAAACATTGATTTAGTCTATCATCCTTGAATTTCTTAAGCCAGTTGTAAATTTCATACCATCTATATTGAAAAAAATTTATACCAGTAAGCGAACTTAGTGCTTTCTCATCTTCTTTAGGGTCATATAGGGCTGTTAAATAGATAAAATGAGCCTGTATTCCATTATTAGTAAGGTTTAGCAAATGCTCTCTATATCTTTCCAATTGCTTACATCCTTCTTTTGCTCCAAGTTTAGACTCAACAAACACAACATATTTACCTTTCCCTACACTATCGTAAAATTCTATAACTAAATCTGGCCTACTATCAGTTTCATGATGGTCTAATTTTTCATAAGTTCTTTGTGTATCTACTTTAAAGCTATTTATGTCAATATTATCAATGCAAAGAAATTTCTCTATAAACTCGCTTAAAATACCCTTGTCCTTTATCACTTCGCCAAAAATTTCAGTAAGATAATCTTCTCTTGGGTTATTAGGTGAATTTTTAACAAGTTTATATATTCTTTCAAAAACTCCCATGTTCACACCTCATAAATTCCAATTTTTGTTTTTTTTCATTTCATCTGTATTATAACATAATTTTGGTAAGCGGTTATTGAAACAATTCTATTTATGTTAAATGTTAAGAATCAAATAATTATCGCTACTTACTATTGCACTTTGAGCAATTAAATTAAAGCTTGGCTGACAGTCAATCAAACAACAACATATAAATTCCCAAGCTTTTATGCCTTTTGATAGTAAGGAGAGAGTTTTTAGTTTATTAGCTATTAATTTTCTCTTCCATGATCCCTAATCTCATGTACAACTCTATTTCCACATCAAATAGTCTTAGATGAGAAGGTATAAGACTTAATTTCGTTGATAAGTCATTATTTATTTATCAATTATACAATTTGATGATTCTACTGGCCTTTATTTAAAATACCACCATACCAGTTTTTTATTGTTCTGGTATACTTATATTTTGATTCCCATTCTTTTACATTAATAAAGGATAATTTTTAGCTTGCTTGTGGATCTAAATCAATTATTAGAACGCTTTTCACACCTTTTGCAAGCTCGGTAGCATCATTAGCAGTAACTGTTGTTTTACCTACTCCACTCTTATAATTTATAACTGAAACTTCCTTCAAAAATATCCACCTTGAAATTATTAAAAAGTTTCTACTTACATTTAATTTTACGGGCATAGATAAATGTTCAAAATAAATAAATGGTACTTGTTTTTAATCTAACCAAGTACCCTTCACAGTCATTCATCATTAATCATATAATTTGTTGCATATATTAGTGAAATTATTTTAGATTACATAATAAAATTCATGTTAATTCCTCTACTCTATATGTTCTTACAGTTCTACTTCAGTGTTTCTTCTTTATCTAATTCAAATAAGCCCTTAAACCTATACATTATATCTCCTAGTGGACCTCTATCTTTAACAAATACGATACGTTTTTTCGTTGTGTAGGAGTAATTTTAGAATGCTCCATTTCGCATAAAGATATAAATACTTTATTCATATAAGTTTCTGGATTATGCTCCTTTCCATATCTCAAGAAATAATTTTTTCTCCAAGCCCCCTTACAATAGAGTTAATTTCATTAATTATATTATCGATTTATTCGTGTATATCTTTTAATCCCCTACTGACCTTACCTCTAACAATTTTATTATTTTTTAAATTTAAGATATCTACTTACCATACTTTGTTTGCTTTAATATTCCTTATATGATAGGGTTCATCAGTCTTAACATCTAAATTCATTTGTGGAAAGCACATATCCGTAAGCGATATTTTCATTTTTACCTTTATCGTAGGGAAATATGATGAATCTTATGGAAAATTTATCTTTATATGTTATAATATATGTCATAATGCGAAAATTGACAGTATTTTAATCAAATCTCTATGGGGGTGCGCACTGTGAATGTATTCAAATTCTCAATATCCATAAAATCAAAACACAGTTGCTCTGACATTAAACAGAGTGTTATGAATTGCTATAAAGAAAAATCAAAGCATGCTGAAACATATAAAGAATTTGCTGAAAGAAAATGGAGCGAAATTAAAAAGGAACAAATAAAAACAATGTACTCAGAAAAAGCTGTTATTTCATACAATTATTTATCTAAAACTCATTATTATATAGTTCAAATTGATGAACATGACTCTATAGATCAAGCAACATATGAAGTAGTTGTAATATCCTCTATTGAAGATATTAGTGAAGCTTTAAATTACGCATTTGATGATATAAAGAGTAAATTAACCAACTTCAAGCTAAAATTAATTGATAATAAAGCGCTGCTATTTATTTATGTCGGTGAGGATATTATTTCGAATAAAATTATGATAAAATCAAATGTTTTTTCATTTTCTAAATTTCTTTATAGAGAAATTTTCAGGTTGAGTATAATGTTACTAGTTACTCTACTTGGGCTGTTCCTTTCATTTACAAGTGAGAGTTCTACTGTCGATAATGTATGTTATTCAGTTATAGCTTCATGTATATTTTTTATTGTTTCAGAAATTTTAATTAAAATAAATTTTAAAAAAACTATAGAAATAAAAGATCTTACTAATTGGGTTGAGAAGCATGATATATTAATTACTGATTTCGATGGATTAGATGATGATTATAATGCTATTCAAAATCCGATTACATAGGAGGGTATTATGAAGATTCCTTATATAAAAATAGTTCAAAAAAATGAAGTTTTTTATATCACTAAGTTTAAGGCATCAGAGTTAAAAGGTAGGATTAATTTTCATTTTAGAGAACCCTACAGTAATACTCCTGAAGAAGTAATAAAATATAATGACTATATTGACAAATTGAAAAAAAAAGGAATAGAGATAAATGCATCTGATGAAGGTGTCCAGAGAAGGATCCAAATAAGTAGGATAAACAAAATACAACAATTTTTAGATGAAAATGATGATAGTTACTTTCCAACATCTGTTGTTCTTGGAGTTGATATATCTAAGTATGAAGGATTTGAACAGTCTTATCTCAAAATGGAGAGTAATGATTTTGGAGAAATCGAACTTCCACATGATATTACATTTCAAATTGTGGATGGACAGCATCGTTTAGCAGGATTATTTATTTCGGACATGGTAAATAAAGAAGATTTTGAAGTATCGGCCGTTTTGTTATTTAATGCGACAAAATATACTTGTGCAAAAGTTTTTGCCGATATTAATGGTAATCAAACCCCTGTCAATAAATCTGTTATTTATGACTTATTTGATCTTGTTAATAGTACAAACTCTAAATCGAATAAAATTAAAACTTTACATATGTTATGTAAAAAGCTAAATAATGATCCTGAGTCTCCATTATTTCATCATATAAAGATGCTAGGAATTGGCGGCGGAGCTATATCACAAGCTTTCTTCATACAGAGTGTTGATGAAGTATTAAAATCAATAAACTTTGATATTTCAAATATCCAATCAATATATAGTCATTTGTTCATATATCTTAAGTGTTTTCAAAGGGTATTTAAAAAACAATGGCCAGTTATTGAAAGTAAAGCATTTGATGATATATCAGACTTCAATGAATATGCTTCTTATTTAAGTGAAGTTCTTAATAAGGATATTTATAATAACCCAAATCAATTTATTGATTATTCTAATTATGTATTAAAAATTCAGAGAAGTCAATTACTGAAAACAAACGGCTTTGGATCAATTATGCTTCTGTTTCCTTTTGTATATAATGAAGTGAAGGAAGCAAATTATGAAAAATACTTCAATATAATAAACAGTCTAAAAGACAAAATTGATTGGGCAAATGATGAAATACTCATCCAGGGTACTGGCAAAAAAAATCAAAAAAAAATGTTGTATAAAATATTGAAAATATTAAATTACAGTATTTAGTTTCTTACCTTTAAAGCCTTTGTGACTTTTAAAAATTCTAAAACCATTCCAAATAATTGTATTCTCTATTAGCAGTAAGCGGGTTTTCTTCAACCCGCTTTTTTCTAATACTCTAAGATTTTTTTTTAATATTTCTTAGTTACTTTAACACCCCATTCACAAATCAACTAACTTTGAAAAGAACCCAATATTAATTGTAAATCAACAATTGTCTGTTCCCATACTTATATTTTAAATTTGCATGTCTATCCAATATTATGAGCGAACTTTTCCCCTTTAAGTATCCCATAAATTGAGCTACGCTAATTTTAGGTGGAATACTCACTAACATATGTATATGATCTGGGTAGCGTTTGCCTCTATGATCTCTACACCTTTGTGTTCACATAACTTTCTAAGAATTTTACCTATATCAACTTTAATTTTTCCATATATCACTTGCCTACGGTGTTTTGGTGCAAAAACTATATATTATTTACAATTCCACTTACTATGTGCTAAACTTTGACTATCCATATTGGATGACCTCCTTCGTTATTGATGCGGTTGGCGAACCTGTATCTATTTTAACAAAGGAGGTTTACTTTTTTCTACTCATAGCTAAAAGCTTTTTAGAACCACGGGCCTAGCCCGTGGTATTCGTTACACAATAAAAGGATTAGTTTTACTTAAAACCAATCCTTTCAACAAGACCAATATAAATAATTTTCTAAAACTAATACTCCTACATTGCTCTACTTAAGTTTTACCAATGATTCTCTCTTGTTTTACTGTCCATTAAAATGGCATAAATATACGATGAACCTCTAAAATTCTGCAATTGAATAGTAATTTTAAATGGTACATATCTTAGTGCCACTTAAAAATTTATTTTGGGTATTTTTTGTTATTATTTTATTCACTCTTATATAATAATAAATGGCAATGAAATTCGCTTATTTTTGGTGTAGACATAATACTCTCTCCTTTTTACCTATATCTTTTGAAATACCTTCTGCCTCTTAAGTTCTTTTAACATCCCCTCAACTAATCCTGCTTTTTTCAAAGACTCTATAACCGTTCCCATTTCAATATTTCCTTCAATTCCATGATAGGAAAGGTTCGAAGAAGAAATAAAAGTTTTATAGGAATCTATAACTATTACTTTGGCATGAAGAGCTGCCATTTTGTCTTTTGTGTTTTTGTTATAATCATAAATATTTAAATATCTACTTTTATACAATAGAAGCTTATCTAAATGCTCTTTTTTATTCTCAAAATCATTAAGATATAAATTTACAAATACCCCTTTTCTTGCTTTATTAACTATTTCATCAAATAATTCCATTGCATAGTCTGATATTGAATAGCCAGTCAAAGTTATGCTCTTCTCTGCACTAAATATTAATTCTTTTATAATCACACTGGTCTTCCTTGCATTTAATTTGAAACTATTTGGTGCTGTTATTACAATCTCAACCTTTTCAGTACTTTTGTAATTATATAAACCAATTGCAACTTGAAGCAATCTATTTGCTTCTTCAAAAGATAGATTGGGGAATCTCTTATTAATTTCTATAAGAGATTCCTTAAAACTCAAGTTAAAATCCAAAGTATCATTAATTTTTTCAATATCTGATACAATGGTTTCTATAAGAAGTGCTTCACTTATACTTCCATTCCACATAGTTCTTTCACCAAATCTTTAAAATAACTACAATCTCCATCTATATCTAAAGGTACAACAAGTTTTCTATCTAATAATCTGTTTCCATTTTCACAGGCTGTTTCTGAAATCATTGCACAAGAATGACAAGCAGCACCATTTAATCTTTCATCAGAAGGCTCATTTGCCATACATTCTGGATCTGTTGTACAGGTCAGTGCATTTTCCAATGCCTGCTTTAATAGTTTATTAAAACTCCTTATTTCACCCATTTCAACTAATCCACCTAAAGATCCTTCTTTATCAGCACTTCCAGTATAAAGTAATACGCCACACATGTTTTCACTACTGTATATTCTCTCTTTAATCGCAGAGGATGAATAACCACAAAGCATAGCCATTTCCTTAATCATTAAATGAGCAAAAGTATGTAAGAGAACGTATTCCGCATTTCTTTCCTTAAATTTTGTCCATCCCCTAGATTGACAAAATTCGCTGTAATAACTCTTATATTTTTCTGATAATTTTTGAGTTTTTAGATTTTGCTTCCATTCTTTAACTGTTTCTTTGTTGAACTCAATAAAAATCCCTTCGCCATTTATTTCAACTGCTGGCAGCCAAGGTTCTACTTTACTTTTTGTTAGCGGCACTATATTTTTAGGATCATCTACTTCTGGTTCAGGTGCTTCCATTCTCATAAAACCTAGTAATACCATTACTTCTCTTAATCTATGAACTTTAATAATCCTTGAGAAATATTTTGATAGATAATTAGGAACGGCTTCTTCCTCTGCTTTAAAGTATTTTACATTTGTTTGGTATATCATATCATCATGATGAGTAATCGCTGAATATTCCATTTCTTTAATCTCAGTAAACTCTTTTATTTTTTCATCTCTTTTTTTAACTGCAGCATTAAATTCTTCTCTTGAGCATCTTTCTTTAAAATACTTCTCATAAACTTTTGTTACTCCCATTTCACCAAAATCATCCCTATAATTGATAATGTCCCTGTAGTACTCATCAACTAATGAATATAATGGATTTATCCAAGGTGGAATTGATATTGCACTTCTTATTACAGAAAAATAAACGTTAGAAGCTCCACGCTGTGAAGGAATCACTTGTTTTTTACATGTAGAATATACTCCTTTGGAATTTTTAATTACTCTTGGATTATGAGGATGTCTACCACTACATTTTAATTCTCTAAAATTATCTGGACTTGTTGCGCCACTCATATTTCTTGAAGCCCCACAATCACACTGAACTATTAACTCAGCTAATGATGATGTATTTCCAGTAGAAATTAATTTCATACTTTTTTTACAAGTAGTTTCTCCTTTATGAACCCACCATCTCCAAGGAAAATCATCAAGATGTCCGTCAGTACATGCCGTAATAAATCTGGCAGGATATGCTTTAAAACCGCATAAAGGACACACTGGACCGTTTTGAATATATTTATCTAAGTTAAAATTTTCTGTAATATCAAATAAATTATTACACCTACTATTAGAACAAACATGATAGCTTGGAAATGATACTACTGGAATATCCCCAATAAAAGAAGCTTTAGGTGTTTTAAAAAAATCCACTCCTAAGTAAGAAGCTAATCTTGAATCATATATTGTTTTTCCATAAGATGCCCAATAACTAATATCTAAGACTGTTACCGAATCATTAAGCGCATCTAATATGGAGCCTGGACCAAAAGTTGTTATTAATTGGTTAGGTCTTAATTCTCCCAGTTTATTTATTTTCATTCTTATTAGCCTCCTCTGTAAAATAATAAAGTGCCGATGAACTTTCAACTTCTCTCATTGAATTAAGTGTAGGCTTTTCTTTAGGAGTACAATATTCGTTGTAATAATTTAACAATCTATTATACTTTTCAGTATTTTTAATATAATAATATAACTCTTTTTCTTCTTTTGATAAACATTTCCAATCTTCAATAAATTGATTGATTTCAAAAGATGTATCTTCTTTTGCCTTAGCTGATACTACCTTAAGCCTTTCTATTATTACTTTCTTTGTTTCTTCTATTATTTCATTTTTAATATCACAAATACTATTTGCTCCTTTGTTAGCAGCCATAACTTCATTTTTTAATCTTAATAAAGCTACAACTATTGCATGAAGAACTCTATCTCTTGCACGAGCAGAAAATGGTGTTGCAGTAGTTCCTTCTACATATCTATACATATGTGAGTGGAACCCTTTAAAGTTTTCATAGTGAGATAAATCCCTTGGTCTATATGGATTATAAATGGTAACTACAAGTCCAGGAAACTTTCTTCCTATACGGCTTGTGGCTTGAATATATTCAGAATTCTGCTTAGGTTGTCCCATTACAGTCATTAACCCTAGTCTATCAACATCCATACCAACTGCAATCATATTTGTAGCTATTGCAACATCTAAACATTCTTCATTATCATGAGATAGAGTTAATTGTTCTAATAGTTCTGCAATCTTATAAGAAGATATACGTGAGGTAATTTCTTTTGTTCTTTTTAAAAATCTTTCCTGATTATATCCATATCTTTTCTTTATTCTTTTTATTCTCTTAGGAATGTCATCCTGTAATAACCTTACAGTACCACCTAATTCTCTTATACTATTAAAATAACCAATTAAAGTATAATAAGGATCTATAAATTCTTTATACTCTTCATCATTTAATAACTCCTTAACTGTTTGAAGTAGCACTGCATATATTCTAAGTACAGTAGTTTTCATTGACTGCCCGCTGGCACAAACTGAACAATATTTTCTAAAGGGCTTATCAGCTAAACTAATTTCTTTAATAAAATAACTATCTCCAATATCAAAACCACTTGGTGGAAATTGAGAAAAACTATTTCTTCCATATAAACATCTTATTTGTTCATCTGCGTTTTTTATAGTTGCTGTGGAAACTATATATTTAGGTAATATTTTCTTCCCATTTCTAGTAAATGAACACATTTCTTCTATTACAGTTTCATAACCGCCATATATTGTTCCAAGAGGACCTGTTATAAGATGTAATTCATCTTGAACTATAAGTTCTGGTGGATAGAATTGTCTTGTTTCAACAACTTTAGCTGCACTTAAATTTTCTTTTTTATTATGGCGATTTGGATGGTCTTCTCCACAAGCTATATATCCATGCCTTTCACAAACTCTATCTGTTCTACCGAAGATTAATCCAGTTTTTTCATCCCAAGGAAGCCTTGCAAACTTATCTACTGTTGAAATAATTACCGTTGGGCATTTTCTATAAATTTCTTCATCTACAATATAAACTGGTATTGGCTTTTCTTTATATTTAAAAAAATGACAATTAGCATCGTGACAATAAATATTTACTTCTCCTTTTTCAATGTCAATTTCATAATCCTCTTTATTTATTGCACTCCCACAGAAAGGACAAGTAATAATTTGCTTAGTAAGTTTATTTACTGCTTTATCACTAGCTGTTGGATCTTCTTTATTAAACTTAAATTCATTAAAACTATTTGGAGTTACTCCACCTCCAACCCAAAATCCTATTGAAATTGGTGATTTACCATAATCATTTTCATTTTCACTTCTAATTATCTCTGCTGCACATATCATTTTGGTTAATCTATCACGTTGTTGAGTGGTTAAAAGTCGTAATGTATATCTTAAAATAACTGTTACTCCACCATCTTTTTCAAATTCTTTTTCATTACTTGCAGTTAATCTTCTATGTCCAATTACAAATGCAATCAATCCTAAATAAGCCTCAGTCTTTCCTCCTCCAGTTGGAAAGTAAAGCAAGTCAACATTTTTTCGTTCATTATCTATAGGATTTATACATCCAGAAATATTTAAAAGTATAAATGCTATTTGGAATGGTCTCCATTTGCTATGATCTTTTTTGCAAAATTCTTCATCCCTAAAACTACACTTTATACCGCTACCATATTTTTTTGAGAATTCACTCATTCCTCTTTGCAAATACATACATTGGTTCATAAAGCAAAAGGCTTTAAAAGCATAATCATTGCTTTCTATTTGCTCTATACCCTTAGAAATTCTATTATAAGCTTCTAGGCATGAATTTATAATCTTATCTCCTCTGTCTCTAAACCCCTCTTCTTGCATTTTGAAATTACTTTTTAAAGCATTAATCCATTTAAAATAATCACTATTTAAAGCTTTTAATCTGCTAATTGTTTCAGCTTTATTTGAAGGCTTAGCCATAAACTTCATAGAAAAATAATCTTCTGAAAATCCTTCAAGATTTGGACTAACAGAAGCAATTTCATGTTCAGGTATAAAAACAGTTTTAACCTCTATAGCCTTGTCTCCTTCTGATTTAGTCCAATCTGCAGCGCACCCATTGCCACGAGCATAAATTGGTCTTTTTTCATAATAAAACTCATCTTCTATTTCAATGTCTCTGCAAAGATGTTCCGGTTCAAAAACTGGTTGATTGTCTATTCCAGAAACTATGAGTTCTGCTTGAAACATCACATTTTCAAAATCTCTTTCATCACAGGTCTCTTTCCCATTAACCAAATAAACTGCAACTAATTTTGCACCACTCTTAAGCCTTATTTGTGATGATTTAATTTTAATAGATGGATCATCTTTTAGTGCTATTTCTATATTCTTATTTTTATCTCCTATATCAAGAATAAGTTCTTCTTCCTTTGGAATACGTATAAAAACAGTCCTACCAGTTTTCTTTTTATTTTCTTCATCATTATCTTTATCTGGTTTTATCTTATCTTTATAATATTGTCCCCATTTTACTTTAACTTTTAATTTTTCTATGTCACTATTAACATAAAATCTTATTCCCATAGAAGATTGAAGTTTGAACTTAGCTCCAACCATCTCTTCTATTTCGTCTTCTTCATCATCTATATATTCTTCATCCATTGCTGACATAAAATCATTATCCTCATATTCCACATCAGGAGATATAGAAATTTTCCTAGGATATAGCATTCCTGTTATATAACTGCTTAGTGGTGATTCATCTAACTTCTCTTCTTCTTCCGAAGGTCCCATTAAGTCAATTCTTAAAGCGTCAAGTAGCTTGTCCCTAACTTTACTATAAGATTTATCACTCATTCTCAATTCCCTCCAAATTTTCACTTAAACCAACTGTGTACATGAAAGAATTACCTAGAATAACTTTATCCCCTGCAATAAGTCTATAATCCCATTGTTTTTTATCAGCATCCACTTCTGTTGCACACTTACACCACTTTATTGCTGCTTTAGCCTTTTCAAGAACATCCTTATCTTCTGTTTCATTTTTAGCTTTAATTTCAATTAAATATTTTGAATCTGTAGTTTCCACAATAAAATCAGGATTATATTGCTTACCTGCTTTATAAAACAGTCCCATTTGATTTAGTGGTGGCTTAATCCATCTTAATACCTTTTTATCTTCCTCCAATATAACTGAGAATCTTCTTTCATCATCACTGTCAAAACCATATTCAGGATAATAAGATTTTTTATATCCCGTAAACAAGTATTGTCTAATGTTCTTTTTATCTTTTATATCCTTGTAAAAATCAACACTTCCACCTGGTTTTATATTTTTTACAAAAGGTTTGAAAATAATCAGGTCTTTTTCTATTCTATATATAAATTCTGTATGCTCTTCTTTTGCTGTATAAATTTGCTTTTTTATCTCATTTACTATTAAAGTAGCATATCTTCTTACTACCTTTTTCTTATCCTCATAAGAACCTTCAATAAGCTTAAGATATTGTTCTACAATATTTAATATATAGTCAGCATCTTCAGAACTAAACTCTGGTACACTTTCAAGAAGCATACATGCAAGTTCATTTATTGGATCATCAATTTCTAATGCTACTGCTTCAAGTGTTTCAAGTAATTTATTATTTATAACATCATATCTTTCAATATATGATTGCTCCAATTCAAAGTTATTAATCCCCTTTTTAACTATGATTGGCTTAAACTTTACTGTAGAACTGTATCCTATACTTATTTTAGGTACAGAAATAGCGAATTGCTTTAACTTATTTATTTTTTCAATAAATTCATCTTTTTTGAGTATTGGAGTTTTAGTAATTTTTGCTTTATCTTTAGTCTTTGAGAGTTCTTCAAAGGCTTCTTTTGAATTTTCATCTATCTTCTCTTCAACAGTCTTTTCTAGTTCAAATAATGTCATCTGCTGTATATCGGAGTTATCCTTTGCCTTTACTTCTTTTGCATATGTTTTTAAGTATCCTTTATACAGGTCTTCCTGTATTCTAAGATCACTTATATCCTGAAAGGATTTCATATCTGTATAACTTATTGCTTTTTCAAATAATTCTAACTGTACCTTATTAAGCTCTGGTTCTATTTCTACTGTTTCTGTTTGCTCTATTTCTTCTTCATCCAGGTTACGCTTCTTAAATACTGGATTTGATTTTATTTCATCAACTAATTCCCTATAATGATCATGTGCTACTATATCCAATGTATCCAATTCTTCTTGTCCAGTTATTTTCCCAAAAGGTAAACGTAGTCCCCTTCCTATAGTCTGCAATGCCAATATTTCACTTTTTGCAGCATTTAAAGGAATAATCGTAAATAAGTTATTAACATCCCATCCTTCCTTTAGTTTGTACACATGTAAAACTATTTCAATAGGATTGGTATTCTCTTCTATAGTTAATAGCTTTTTTATATTATCTTCAGTTTCTACACTACCTGTTTTAGAATGTATTTCTATAACTTTACCCTTATACTTTCCATCAAAAAAGGAATCAGAATCTATTAACTGTCTTATTTCCACAGCATGGTTTGTATCTTTGCAGGATATCAAAACTATAGGTTTTACCTGAGGTAATCCATTTTCACTACAGTATTTATAAACTGTGGCTTTTCTATGCTCATGCAGCTTAATACCATCCTTTATTTTCATTTCTTCAATATCTTTTTCAGTAAAACCTGCTGTATTTGTTCTTCCCATAACTACAGGTATTTTAAGAAATTTTCCTGCTCCCTCTGCTAATCCATAGCTGTAAATAATATTTTTATTTGTTGATTTCGGTGTAGCTGTAAACTCCAATCCTAATATTGGTTTCAAATAATCTATAGCTTTCATAGATGCAGGAGCATAATACCTATGTGCCTCATCCATACAAATTACTAAATCGTCAAAACTAGCAAGTACTTCCGCAAAGGACTTTCCTAATGCTTCTTGGAACTCGTGGAACTTAAATTGTACATCTCCTCTATTAAATATTTTTCCAATATTAAAAATAAATATTTGAATCTCTGAAGAATTATCAATTTCTATCTCATCTTGAACATATTTCACTGGATAGGATAAATAATTCTCACCATCATATACCTTAGGTCTTCCCATTTCTGCTTCTAATCCCTTAAACATATATTTACGATGGTGCGGCATTACTTCCTTACGCAGTTTATCATATATTGTATTCCCTGGAGCCAATATAAAAAAGTGCTTGTAGCCTTTAGTTTTATATAAATAATATATGGAAGCCCCCATTAATCTTGTCTTTCCAATACCTGTGGTCATTTCAAAGCAGAAAGAAGGAAAACCAAGATTATCATCTACCATTATCTTGGATTGTGTTTGACAGTTTTCTGTAGCTATTTCTTCTGCCTGTTCTTTAGAATAGGTTTTATAATCTATTTTAGAACATATATTATCTAAAGTTTTAAGAGCCTCAAATTGAGGTTCTCTAAGGCTCATTGCCCAATTTAGTTTATCAACAATACTCATCTTAAATTCCCTCACTTTCAAAGCAACACTTATTTAAAAAGTCTTTTGGAATTTTCTTTATCTCAACATTGTCTGGCAGATTAATATCTGATTGCATTTTGGTACAATATATTAACAAAGATTGCCTTTCTTCTAACTCATTAACGAGAGAGAATACATATTTACTATTAACAAATTCATTAGTTACATGAATAAATCTATTTTCAGAAGACTTTCCTTGAAAATTTCCAATTGGTTTATGCTTAAATCCTTCTATTTTACATATTGCCTCTGCCATCATGTCAAAAGTATAGGATGGATTTATACTGTAAATGGGCAACTTAGAGTTTTTAATAAGTAATGGTTCTGCAAGTTCATAAAATTTAAAACCGCCTCCACCTTGCCAATTAATAATTTTTGATATACCGCTCTTATCTGAGCCATCAACTACACCTTTTAATCTTTTGAGACAATGTGAATCACACTGTGGACCCATTTCAATTCCTATCCATTTTCTATTCATTTTGTGAGCAACAGCGGCTGTAGTTCCTGATCCTAAAAATGAGTCTAGTATTATGTCTCCTTCCTTAGTTATAAGTTCAAGACAACGCTTAATTAACTTTTCAGGTTTCTTGCCTTTTTTAAATGTTACACTTCCTTCATTTGCTATACCTTCCCATGCAATATCACTCCACACATCCGTTAATGGTGATGTTGCAGCTAATTCTCCATCTAATTCCCTAACATTTTTTATATAAAAAGAAATCTGTTGACCATTAACAATATATACATCATCTAACCCGGATCTTTCAACTCTATAAATTACATCTGGATTTTCTATAGACTTCTTCTTAACTTCAATTATTTTTTTACCTGCACCAGTATCACTAATAGCTGTTAAGCGGCATATTCTATGTGCATTGTTTACTATAAATTTATTATAGTTTTCAATCAGCGTTTCAGGTTTTTTACTACGAACATTATTATTTTCTTCAAAAGCTTGTGAAACGGTAATAAATTTCCAGTCAGTATAATAATCATCAGGATTTGCTATCCATTTGTTATAAGCATAATCTGGTGTTCTTTTTACCCTACAAGCATTTTCAATTAATAATTCTCTTTTTTTTGCATAAAATAAAATATGCTCTGCAGCCTTAAAAACTCCTGGATTTACAGTGCTAAAAGCAGAAGGAGAACGAGATATAACTGTTATTCTATTCATATAATTTTTTCTTCCAAATATCTCATCCATAATAATCTTACAATAATCCGATTCGTTATCATCTAAATGAACAAATATTGCTCCATCATCTGACAATAATTCTTTTAATATTCTTAACCTTCTTGCAATCATATCTAACCACTCTGAATGTTCTATACCATCTTCATAACCTATTTCTTCTCCGTCAGCATTAATTCTTGCTCCTGTATTAAATGGTGGATCAATATATATACACTTTATCTTCCCTGCATAATCCTGTTCTAAAGCCTTTAAAGCTATAAGGTTATCTCCATGTATTAGCATATTTTCAGTATTAGGATCACCATAGGATTTTGACTTATCTTCTATTAATATTCTTGGTTCTATCTTTTTCTCTTCATATTTTCCTACCCAAGTTAACTCAAGTTTACCTTGTTTTAGCATTATTGTTCCTCCAATCAAAACTTTAGTATTAATCTAACTATCAAATAAGGATTTATATCAAACTGTTTCTTAAAATCTTCTTTAAGCTTACTTGCTTCATCCTCTATTTCCTGATTAGCTTCATGATATTTTATAATAATATTGTTACGTTCTTTTTCTCTTTCTTCTGCTCTCTTTTTGTAATCTATTTTTTCTTTAAAAACTTTAGTTGCAGCACACTGCTCCATAATTTCTTGTATTTCAGATGTTATAGCTTCTATTTCTAAATTAAACTGTTCTTTTCTAATTTCTGACCAATTATTTATTTTAGAATTATTATACTGAATAAGCCCTTGGTATTGATTATAATAATTTAGAATTAATTCTTCATAGATGTCATTACCACACTTCTCCACTTCATTTTCTTTTATATCTATTTTTTCTACTATGTTCTCATCAATATTTTTAATTACATCACGTATACTTTTTTCGTCTAAGCTTACTTTATTCTTTCTTTCATCAAAAGCACTTAAAACTGGATATATAATTTTATCATTATTGTAAAATCCACCTATAAAAATATATCCGTGCTTTAAATTATATTTATTTAAAGCAGAACTTCTTACTTTAAAAGCTGCTGGTAAATTCATTTTGTTATTTGGCTTATTAACATTTTTCAAGCTCTCATTTTCATCTAAATATTTAAATATATCTGATAGAAATTTTTTATAATATTCACCTTTAGTATTATCTTTTTCCTCAATAAGTAGTGATTTTAATTCTTTAAACTTAGTATTTCTTTTCCTTTCAAAGTCCTTTTCAAGAGCCTTAAATTCTTTATTAAATTCGCCTAAACTATCGCAGTTTTGGTATATTTGTAATATCCTTTTTTCAAAGTTCATTCCTGATTCTAATAATCCAAGTGCCTGATCTGATGCACCAAATACCCCTTGAAACAACATAAATTTTTGAGATAAAATTTCATAAACTCTTCTATCTGCTAAGTTTTCGGTATTTAACAAATTAATTACTACTGTATCATTTTTTTGCCCATACCTATGACATCTACCAATACGCTGCTCTATCTTTTGTGGATTCCAAGGCAAGTCATAATTTATTACAGTATTACAAAATTGTAGATTTAAGCCCTCAGAACCAGCATCAGTAAGCAAAAGAATTTTACAGTTGTTCTTAAAATAATCAACTATAGCATGTTTTACTTCTACATTTCGACTGCCAAATACCTTCCCAAAATTTTTAGCCTTCCATGCTCTGTAAATATCTCCAGTACGTTTATCCGAGGTATTTCCATTAAAAATTAAAACTTCATTCTCATATCCATTTTTTATAAGTTCATTAAAAAGATATTCTTGAGTTCTAACAGATTCTGTAAATACAACTACTTTTTCATCTTTTTCTAGCTCATTTTGTCTTTCAAATGCAATAGATAGTGCTTTAAACAATTCATTTGCCTTTGCATTTTTGTCTATACTTTTAGCTAACTTTATAATGTTATCAACTATATCTATTTCATGCTGAATAAATTCATTTACTTTTTCCTTATCATATAATTCAATAATCTTATCCTCTTCCTCATCTTCACTATCATCATCTAAATATGAGAAAAAGTAATCAAGTCCTTTATCCACGCTTTCAATTCTTGTGCTTTCTTTTAATAATACAAGTCTATCTTTTAAAACTTCAAAGGTATCTGCAACAGCATAACTTGATGAAGCTAATAGCTTTCTTATAACCACTGTAATTAAGGTTCTATTTGAAGATGGAATTGAGTACAAGATTTCTCTCTTTAAATAATCATTTACCATCTTATATAATATAGCTTCAGAAGGTGATAATTTAAAATCAACGGTTATACAAATTCTTTCTTTAAAAGATAAATACTCTGCTACATCTTTTCTTAAAGTTCTATGTATAACTTGGTTTATTTGTTTCTTTAATTCTTCATAGTTTTTATCCTTCAAATATCTTTTCCCATATATCTGTTTATCAAAAAATATTTTCTCATCTATAAAATAAACTAATCCATATAAATCTAATAAGTTATTTTGAATAGGGGTTGCAGTAAGGAGAATTTTAGGAATTCCTTTTGTTAATTGATATAAATTCTTTAATGTCTTTGTCCCCGATTTATGAACATTTCTTAATTTATGAGCTTCATCAAACACGGTAAAATCCCATGCTGTCTTACTGAATATATCATTCCTTTTAGAAGCATAATTATAAGAACATATTATTACTGCAACATTTTTATTTTCTAGATCAACCTTTTCATAATATTCATCCATATTATAGCTGTCAACAATTGTGGAATATATATTAAATTTTTCTTCAAGTTCTATTTGCCATTGTTTTCTAAGATTTGATGGCATAATCAATAAAATTCTTTTATTGCCATTTTGAATAACATATTTTAATACAAGCCCTGCCTCTATAGTCTTACCAAGTCCAACTTCATCTGCTAGTATAATCCCACCAGTTTTTAAAGAAGATATTGCTGAGCAAAAAGCTTCTACTTGATGTGGATTAACATCAATATTAGAACCTATTAAACAACTATATGGATTGTTTTTCAAAAACTCCTTTTTTATGCTTGCATAATGTTGTATAAAAATATTATCTCCCATAATTCTAATTCCCCCAAAATAACGTTACTCTAACATTTCCCTAATCTTTTCTGCAATACCTTTTGCCATTAATGGTGGAACTGCATTACCTATCTGAATAAATTTTGCTGTTCTAGGGCCTTCAAAATAATAATTGTCAGGAAAAGATTGTACTCTAGCTGCTTCTCTAACTGATAAAGAACGACATTGATTAGCATCTGGATGAATAAAATAATGTCCATCCTTTGAAATATGTGCCATCATTGTTTGGGCACTTTCTATATCTCCTGCTACTACTTTGAATCTATCTAAAAAAGCCTCTTTATTTTTATGAGTACATAGCTCTTCTGGCAAATCTGTATATTTTAATCTTCTATGTCCATCATTCCAAGCATTAATAGCCAATCTATATATTTTTCTATCTCTTTCATTATGGTTTCTGCACATATGGTGAGTTAAAATATCATTTTTCTTTCTTATACCACTCCATCTTAAATATTTATTTATAGGCTCTACGTATTCATTAATCTCTTCCCCTGGATTTAATGGACTTAAATCTCTTAGAATATCATTTACTATTGCATTAATTTTAATAGACTGAAAATCTGGATATCTTAATCCGCTTCCTTTTCTCCAACCAATAATAATGATTCTTCTTCTATTTTGTAACACCCCAAAATCACTAGCATTTAATGGTCTTGCCTCTACTTCATATCCAACCCTTTTCATAAAAGCGATAATATTTTTGAAGGTTTTTCCACCTTTGGCTGTAAGTATTCCTGGTACATTTTCAAACACGAACATATCTGGTTGATATTTATTTAAAAATTTCACGTATTGTTTATACAAATAATTTCTAGGATCATCTTCCATGTTATTTTCGTCTCTCGACCTACCTACAAGAGAATATGCTTGACATGGTGGGCCACCAATAATAACATCAATTTTATTAATTTGTTTTTCACGAATTATGTTGTCAATATTGTTAAATATATTCTCAATGGATTTATCTGATATTTCTTGATTCATAACTGTTGATAGTAGCTCATTTGGTACTGAATTATATAATTCCTCTTGAGAAATCTCCCCTCTGAGATATCTATAATACATGTTTATCCTTTTATGTTCTTTTAAATAATAATAGCATGTTCTTGTTTTCAATGTTAATGATGCATATTCATTCATCTCTATATGTGCAATAGGAGTAAAGCCTGCTGAGACAAATCCCTCTGAAAGTCCTCCTGCTCCTGCGAATAAGTCAATAAAATTCATTATTAATTTCGTCCTACTTTCTAAATATTTATTATTTTTTTATATTTCCCTGATATAATACGTGCATCATATGGCTTTTCAGAACTTTCTGGAATTGCCCATACTGAAGCATGTTTTTTTGCTCCTTTAATTCTTCCCTCAGCACATAGTGCTTGTACTCTCCTTGTCCTTATACTCCATTTTGGGGCTGCTTCCTGAACTGTAATGTAATGTATTCATTCATATTACACCTCGTTAATTTAAAATTATTTTATGCCATTATCATTTTATTCGTCTAAACGAAGAATTACAAGAAATATAGAAGTTATTTTTAATATTATTAACTATATGTAAGCTACTTTACGTGTAATATTTCAAAGTCAACCGAGTAGTTATGGATGTACTGATACTTGGTGTACTCTAAAATTCTTTTCTATAATTATTGCCTTTTTAGCTGATAAAAAGGCACATGCTGACTAGAGAGGTCAGAAGTGATGTCAAACTTCTCAGGACCATATTGATTATAAAATTATTATCTTTCTTCTGGCCAGAGATGTGAAAATTCAATTCAACTTTCTTGCTTGAGGAACATCTTCTTTAGTAATTAACATCAAAGATTCTTTGGCAATATTTTCGATCAACTTTAACATCCTCCTCGACAGATTCATCATTATATTATCAAATATAAATTCCGAACAAGACGACCATTTGAAAAGGTCTCATCTTCTTCATTAAATTTCAGTTGCAACAAATCGCGTACTTTTTCAATAGCTTGCTCTTCGGTAAAATAATCATTTTTATTGCATTTGTAATTGAATATTTGAACAAGCTCATCTAGTGAATAATCACTAAATGAAATAAAAGTATTGAATCTTGACTTTAATCCTAAGTTTCATTAAAAGAACCTCTCCATCAAATTAGTATACCCAGCTATGATTACAACTAGGTCATTGCAATAATATTCGAGAGCTTTTGTTAACTCAGTAAGACTTTCTCTACCATGTCTATCACTGTGCTCACTCTCTATTATGCAATATGCTTCATCAATAAATAGGACTCCAACTTTCGCACGATTACCTAATCTTTTGATCTTGATTGCTGTTTGCCCTTGATACTCAGCAATCAAATCATTCCTGCTCGCTTCAATAAATTGTCCTTTACTTAGTAATCCGATAGCTACATACATCTTTCCAACAATACAGCCACTGTATTTTTAGCAATGCCATATACAAAGTTTTATTAGATTTTTTCAATCCGTTTCTCACTCGTAAATGTTGTGTTTGATTATAGTCAATCAAATCATGGACTTGCTACTTCAAATTTTCAAGACCAACCAGCTTGTCTAATTGATTAAGTAAATCACCTAATGAAACGTTTGATGACTCTTAAATTTTCAAAAGCCCATCAACTTTTAATGCTCCTAGATATTTGCATGATATCTCAATAACTTTTTCTTGTTTTTGCTCCATCTTCGGCAAGGATTGTTTCTTAATTAAGATATCCAAGTTTTTGATTAACACTAAAATAGCTTTATCATTTTGTTCATCAGCTATTTCTTGAACTAACTTTTCAAAATCATATGTTGGCCCTAAGCAAACATATATCTGCTTAGCTTTTTAATTAACTGGCATTTGTAATTCTTTGAAATCATCACAGCACCCCATTTATTATCGAAATTACTAGAACACATATTATAGCTATACTAGAAAATGAACTAACTTGTGCAGTCTTTAACGCTTTTGACAATTTTCTTGTCAAAAGGCTAAGCTCTGTTACTTTATTTCTAGCGCTTTATAATTCAGATTCAAGGTATATAGAAATACTTTCTGCTTATTGATCCATTCCAATGAGTGACTCCTTAATAGTATTTTCAAAATTTACCTTATTTTTTGTAATTTTGTTAGTAATTTACTCAAGTATCCCATGTTAAATTATTTGTTTTAAATTCAAGAGTAAATAGCTAGAGTCATCCTTTTTAAGGTAGGCAAAACTGGCTTTAAATACTCTTGCCAATAATCATTATTAATTTCCATATCATGAACCCAATAGTGCCAAGCTGTATTTTAAATTACTGCTTTTTTTTCTATTTATGAAAGCTTTTTCGGCATCTTTTTATACAATGAATCTAGATTAATGAAATAACTTTTCAGCTTATAATCGTAGTCGCACTTTATCCACATATTTATCTTTTCTTCCTAAGAGTTAAAATGCAAATATCCTGATTGCCATAGAAATTATTAATCCAATCATAGGAAAAGGTAAGAATATTGACCTGATTCTTCAATTAAGGCTTAGTCCTATCTAACTCATTTCTGCTGGTATATAAGTATCAAAAAACCAACTACTGTTTAACAGTGCTGCGTACACTGCAGCCTCCCACGAATTTAGTCTTACTTCTCTATTTGACACCATACGATCTTCTAAATCTTCTCTTATCGCCTCTATGCCCCTTCTTCTGTATAGTCTTTTTAGCTGAATCTTATAAGAGGAGAATATATCTGCTGCATGTGCAGAATATAATGAACTTAGTCTAAAAGTAGCAAAATGATTTTTTGCCCTTTTAAATTTTTCATCAATCCATGTGTCAGGCTTGTACACAGTAAAAATAAAACCAATTGGAAATTCTTCAATTATAACTGCTTTTAGCCAAACCTCGTCATTAAAATCATCATAATAAGGGTGTATGGTTTCCTCTTCTCTTGATGCAATTGTTTTAGTTAACTTAACTTTATTGCACTCAGAACAGGATGCCAATAAATTAAATGCAGTCACAGCATATGTAGGATATTTTGTTTTAGGTAAATAATGGTCTAATGTAGATACAGTTCGCTTTCCACACATCGGGCATATGCCATTTGTTGGAAGAAGCATAATTTTGTTATAATACTTTCTTCCACCATCCTGAACAAATTTTGCATCATAAAGCCATACCATGTCATCTTTTGTAGCTCCACCAGATACAGAGTTATGTGTACTAATTGTTGACAATTTCCCTTGATTAGCAAGTTGATCATAGTTTAAACTTGCTTGTACAATTGAATTTTTACTACTCAAAATATTATTTAACCTAACTCCATTTCTCATGTTATAAGTACATGCTTCTATTATTTGACATTGTTTATATTCTATAAAGTTTGGCTTATTAACTTTAATCATACAACTCACCTTCTGTCTGTTCCTTTTCATACATAAGAGATTTAAGCATTATTTTACCTTCTTCCCCCAACTCACCTTCGAATTCTTTTAGTGCACTTTTATAGCTATACTTTTTTAATGCTATATCAGTAATCATTTTATGAAATCCTGAATTTGTAACTTCGAATCCAAATATTTCACTGGTAAGTATGCTTAAATTTTCTCCAAATGTTTCAATTTGAGGCCTATCTGTTACTAATTCATCACCAGATCTTCTAAGTATCCAAACACACTTTTTGGGAACTTCTTGCACTATAACTGGAGAATGTGTAGCCACAATTGCAACCCCATTCCTATAGATTAGTAAGTTTGATAATGCTCTGATAAATGCCGAAACAAGAGGAGGATGCAAATGTCCCTCTGGTTCATCTAATAATACCAAAGTCTGTTCCTCAACAGTTTCAACAAGTTTTGCTACTGTAAGTAAAATAACTTTGTGCCCTGTACTTAAATCCTTAAATTTCGGAACTACTTCCTGCATAAAAATGATTTTTTCTATTCTTTCCCTATATTCTCTAGATTTCTCGTTCTCTATTAATGGATATTTAGTACTTAATTCTTTAAATTCTTTGTCCTTATAACTTACGTTAGACCACTTTTTTACGTCTAGTTCAATAAATGTGTTATCAGATTCTAAAATAGCTATTGCTTCAAACCATAACTTTCTCTTAGAACCCTTTGTTACTATATAAAGACTTTCAGCAAACTCTTTAGATAACTCATCATAGTTTTTTGTACCGTCCTTCTTCGATAATCCTATATGTAAATAGGGTATAATTTCTGATTCTATTTCCATGTATTCATCGAATGCACTAAAGGATACAAAGACTATATTGGCAAAATTATTAGACCATTTTATATCAAATTGCCCATACATTGCATTTGCATTATCATATTCCAAAGACCGTAACATGTTTTTTAATATAGTTGTCTTTCCAACTCCATTCTTTCCAATTAAAACATGAATATTAGTTGGTGGCATTATTTCAGGAACAACACTAAATTCTAATTTAGTTCTTTCACTTTCTTCATAATCATAACAGTTAGGCAAATAGTAACTAAATTCATAATTTGTCAGTCTAGCACCTCCCCATGCCATTCTGTTATACTGGCCCCTAATTGTACTTATTGTTTTATCTCTTAATAAAGATACATTAGTTACATCAAACATCTTTACTTCATCTAGTAAATTCAAATCTTTTGCTATATCATTCAAACTTGATAGGATTATTTCACTAAAATCATTCTTCTCTCTAAATTTATTTAATCTTTCATAGTAAAGTTCAGTTGAACCTACTGAAAAAAAGTCCTTACCTAATTCTGTAAATGTTTCAGGTATTTTTGGTCTTCTTTCACTTTGATTTCGCTCAGCAATTTTTACCCCACCAAAGTTATGACTTATTCCTTTTTCATCTATATAGCACATTTTGTATAATGTTGAGTATGTAAACCAATCGTCCCAACTGTTTTCTATCAAATAAACAATATCATTTTCAGTACATTTACTACCTGAAGATACTACTTTAAAGTTCATTTACTCATATCCTTTCCTAAGTTACACAATTGTTTACCAGCTTAATCTATATTTCCACTCGCTATTCCTAAATAATTAGTTGGTAATCAATCCACTTTCCTACTCATGTCTTTCCTAATTGCATACAATAAACTATCTATTATAATCAATATCAAGCACAATATTTTATAACATGATATTAAGATTATAAATACACCAAATTAGCGATTCAATATCCCCACGCCATACTTAGCCATATTCTTCGTCCCAAAGACTCTAACCTTCAACAACTCTTCCTTAGTCCTTAAATATTTCTCAATCAAATCCTTCAACTCAACATTATTGAATATGAAGGATGCTGCCACATTTTTTATTATGTCTCCTCTTAATTCCTTCAGACACATTGCTATACCCCTTTAATTTATTATAAATTGCATCCACCTGTTCTCTTCCTAAGTAGCAGCAGCTTCCTAAAATCATCATGTTCACAGTTTTTTCTAGCTCATGTCTATTTATCACTCTTATGCCTTCAGAGTATACCTGTAGCTTTTTTAAGGTACACCTTTCACTAAAGGCAATGATGGATTTCATTGTGTTTTTATCTTCTATATTAAGTAGCTTTGAAAGATGCCTAATGTGACTTTGGTTTTGCCAAATTGGGTTGTAGAATCTTTCTTTTCTCCCATTTTTAAAGCTTTGAGTCCAGTTTTTGTTCTTTTCATCTCCAAAAATCCAGCCGCTGTAGTTTTTTGATTCAATTACAAAGATCCCTTTTTCATGAATCATTACTACATCTATTTCTGTAGTTCCACCCTTTTCTTTTGGTACATAAACATTGGCCAGTATTCTTTTGTGTCCTTCTACTTTATTTAAGATGTTAAAAGACAGATATTCCCCGTATAGTCCCGAGTTAAATCTAACTTTAGTATAAGGATACCCAGTTTCTTTTTTGTAATTGCTTTTATTGTAATTTTTAACTTCTATGTACTGAAATAAGGCTACAAATAGCATTATTAGTATAATAAATCCCATAATCTAATTCCCCTTTATAAAACTTGCTTATACAAATAATTATAAGACAAACTAGTTACAAACTTAACAGGTTTTTCTTATAATTTGTTGAAATTCCTCTTATTTTTCACAAAAATGATTTTTTAACTAATAAGTATAAGTAAATTTAAATTTTATGAAAATTCTTTTATTCCTAGTATCTCATAATCGACAGTTTTATTTATTATTTTCCATAGTTTTAGGTATCTGAAATTTAATAAAGGGTTAAAGATGAGAGAGATATTTTCAGCTACTCAAGTAAATCTGTGACTTTCTTTCACCTACATTATGCTTAGAACTTTTCAACTCACTTCCAAGCAACAATCCATTGTTACGAACATCTGTTGTCGAACATTCGTTTTCGTTTTTTATTGAAATTCTTATTTCCTACTATTAAAATATAGTTAAAAGAAATCTTTAACATAATAATGAAGGGGCGAATTTTATGAAAGAAATTAAATGCAAAGAGTTGTATAGATTGCCTGTAACTTCAAATTTGACTCAAGATATATTTGATATGGGCTTTTTAACAGGAAAGAAGCGAGAACTCCTTGGTGTCATTAACAACGAAACTTTATCTCCCAGTCTTCGAATGTCCTGGATTCATCTATACATGGAAGAGTTTCATAAAAAGCAAAAACTTATTTGTGATAGTATAAGACGAAAACTCAATTTAGTGGACTTGGAAAATATAATTACCGTAGATTATGAAGCTGGAGAAATAGTAGTATTAGATATAAGCAAAAAAGAATATGAGAAACTTGCCAAAAAGTATAACTATTTGCTTACCATTATATATAAAGAAGAACACATTATACCCTAGGTAAGTAAAAGATTATTAAAAAACTATTTTATAGCTATGGTGGTGTTTGTATGGTAACTTTCGGTGAAAGATTGAAATATTTAAGACAGGAAAAAAATCTTACCCTTTATAAAGCAGCAAACCTTTTAGGAACTACCAGTTCCACTTTGTGTCACTATGAAAATGATCTACGAAGCCCTAACTGCGAATTTGTAAATAACTGTGCAGACTTTTTTCACGTTTCTTCAGATTACTTACTTGGTAGAGTTCCTATTAGACAGGTCAGCGATTCGACAAATTATGTAAGGCTTAGTGTTAAGGAAGAAGCTCTTAATAAGGACTCAAAGCGTTATATTAATTCCTTGTCACTTTTTCTCTCAAAGTATGATAAATATCTTGAATATAAGGACTACGAACTGTTAAAGATTTTCACTGAAACCCAAATTAAAATTATTGGGTTAAAAAATAAAGAAAAATCTCTTATAATACAAAATAAAGCTGAAAGTAATACTAAGGAAAGTATAGTTTAATTCTTGATTTTAGACATATTCACCTTGTTGCAAAAGCTAAAGAGATTTAAATTGAAAGCCATGTGCTCCCTCCCACATGGCTCCCTATTACTATTTTAAACCTGCTCCTGGGGTAAGAATCCACCTATCCACAAAAGCTTTTTCAACAAACTCCCTTTTAGCTAGATACTCTTTTAATGTATCTCTCAAATATTCCTTGTTATATCTTACATTTTCATTGTTTTTTAATGATTGATACCCTGTTCCTCTTTGTAAATAAACTGAGGTTGCAACGGAATACCATTTTTCCTCCTGGAGCTTTTCCTCATTTATAAAAATATTTACTATTTTTCTTCCATTATGCTCAATAACAACATTAGATACATGGAGTCTCCCTAAATATTTTCCTCTAAAACCTGGTCCCTTACCATCGGCATAGCAATAATCTGTTTCCAAAGAGTTTTCGAGAGCTTCCCTTAAATATTTACCCTGTATGTCAAAGCTGGTGGGATTTAAGGGTGAGGGACTTAATTCTAGAAGCTTCTTTGTTGAAACCTCACCTTTTCTCATTCCGCCATTTATAACTCCACTATTTATGAGCCCAATATCGCACTTAAGCACATCCCTTAAAGCATCTGCTAGTAAATTTGTCATAGGGTTTTCCTCAACTACATCATGCCAAAGATCACTTTGGAGTTTATAAAGAGGTACACTTAATTTATCTATAGCCTTTTCCTTATTTTCCTTTAATATATCTATAACTTTTTCACAGGGATTGCATTGCTGAATATTTATGTTTTCCCCTTTAATAAGCTCAACATTGTTGTCATTTACTTCTAGTTCTAATACTCCTAAGTTTTCTCCAAAACTGCCTGAGGTAAATATTATCTTTCCATTTACTATTTCAGGCTCCTCCATTAATATGTGAGAGTGTCCACCTATTACCATATGAATACCCTGAACATTCATTGCAAGGTCCTTATCCTTGTCCATTCCAAGATGTGACAATACTATGCACAAATCATATTTCCCACTGTTTACTCTTATTTCTTCCTTAACTACTTCTATATAATCCTTAAAAGCAAGTCCTCTTAACTCATTAATTACACCTAAATCAGGTGATGCACCTATAATTAAAATTCTCAGATTGTTTTTATTCAAGATAAAACTTTTTTTCACTCCATGAATTTCTTTAAAGCCGATACTATATGCATTGCTGCTTAAAAAAGGAATCTTTGAGTTCTTTGCCATGTTTTCCAAGGTGTCTAAGCCATTAAAGGTTTCGTTGTTACCTACAGCTATAGCATCATAACTACCACACTGAAGTAGCTCTAAGGCAGCTATTCCATCTGTTCCCTGTAATTCTAATCTTTTAAAGTCAGCAAAATCCCCTGCATCCAGTATTATTGTCGCTTCATCCTTAAGCTCATTTATCTTACTCACTATTTTTGAGAAATTCTCAAAGTTGCTATGTATATCATTTGTGTGTAATATTTTTAACTTCATATTTATCCCCCAATAATTTTAAAACCTAGTTATTACTTTTACACACTAATTATATAACTTTTGGAATTTAGTTAACAAGAAAAAATATTTCCTAATCCTTTTCATAGCTCATATCTTTGCGAAGTGAGTTTATAACAATGAACATTAAGATATTAAGACATCCACAAATTAAGATAAGAATATAATGAGATATATTTATTTAAAGATGTCTTTTTATAAATATATCTTTAAAAGAAGATAAGAAGATATAGTATTCATGCGGGTTTGCGGGGATTAAGGTGGATTTTCATACTTAGAAAAGCCTTATAGATTCATAGTGAAAAAGGGTCATGCAGTGTGTACATGACCCCAGGGGTAAATTCTACCTAAAAAGTTTAATGATCAAATCTATCTAGTTTAAATAAATTCATATCGCTATCTACCTCTCCACAATATAATTTACTTAACATCATTCCACCTAAAATAGCAAATAGTATTCCATTTGCCCCATAACCTAAGCAATACCATAGTTTAGAATTATTATGATCCTTCCCGATAAAACCCAGATTATCTTGAGTTGATGCAAAAGCACCACAATATCTATATTCTATCTCCATATTTAAATTTGGAAATAAATTTTTTAACCTTTGTTCTAATTTTTCATAACTTTTACTACATAATTCTTCATTATATATATCTGGTATAAAGTTTATATCCTCCCCTCCAATTATAAGCCTGTTATCTATAGTTGTTCTAAAGTAATTATAAGGATCATTGTTATCTCTAAAAACTACATCTTTGCAAATATCCTCAATGTTATTTATGGGCTTTGTTGCAATATTAAATGTAGTAGTCTTAGTTCCAAAGGCCCTCTTAGTGAAAAGTCCTGTATTATACCCTGTAGCTACAATAACAATTTTTCCTTTAACTTTATAACCGTACACAGTTTCTACGGCAACTTCATCATTGCTATATTTAACATCTATAACCTCTGTGTTTTCATATGCTCTTAATCCCTTTTTACAACTCTCCTCAATTAGATGATGAGTAAATTTATAGGGATCAAATTCAGCCCCTCCACCTTTACCTAATACACCACCTTTTACATCAAATAAAAATGGATTATTATCTTCATCAATAAATTCTACGTGGAATCCAGCCTCTTTTCTAAAATTATATTCTTGCTCCATCTCCTTCTTTTCTAATTTCTTAGATGTATACAAAAAACTATCTACTCTTTTAAAATCACACTTATTCCCATATTTATCTATAAACTCTTGAATTTCATCTAATGCCTTTATTCCAAGCTTATAAGACCTTATTATATTCTCCATACTTGTATATGATTTTAGCTCCATAGCATTACTATCAAGCTCATATTGAAGTAATGAGGTTGTTATACTAGTACTGCCATGACCTATTCTCGATTTCTCTAAAATCACAGAATCAATATTGCTTTTACTAAAATAGTATCCTAAAATTGCTCCAGTGACTCCTCCACCTATTATTATTACTTCTGTCTCTATATCCTCTGTTAAATACTCATACTGTTTTATCGTTTTGTTAATTCTTGTAAATATGCAATCTCCTTGTACATATTGTGTATTCATAATAACCACCTATTCTCTTAAGAATATTTTAAATAGAATCTTTTCAATTCACTTCTCATACTTTTATAGTTAATCTTCTAAAGATTTTTCAAAGTCTCTATATTTTACAGAAACATCCAATAATTCATATAAACTATTAAAAAATTTCATGCTTTGTATTGTCCTATTGTTGTCTTTCTTGCGGATTTTTGAAGTATCCCATTGCAGTAAACTCTTAGCAAGGCAATTGAATAATACTATTTTGTAAGCTTATTTTTTCCTAAAGTTTATGGTATATTCTATAAATACAAATATATATTTGATAAATTTAGGCGAAAAAATTACCAGTGAAAGTGAAAACAATTTCGGATTTTTATAATGAAGCAATACCAAGAAAATTTGAATATATACCTAAGAACAAATTCAAGATTCATACCTTTAATAAGTAAACATACAAGTCTTTATGTACTCCATAAATCTTCTGTTTTAAGCAAATAAATTCCAAGAATATCACAATATTTGTTCTTTTAATGCATTTATTTAAAATTTGAGCCATGCAGCATTACACCACATGGCTCATTATATTTAACTCATGATTCCTTTAGCAATTTCTTTTACAAGGTCTAAACTTAATTCTGTTGTTTCTACTACGAATTCAAGGCTCATACCTTTACGAAGTAAGTTCCTCGCAATTTCAACTTTGGCCTTATCTTGCCCTTGTTGAACTCCTTTTTCAATTCCTTGCTCAATTCCTTGCTCGATTCCCTTTTGAATGCCTTTTTGAATTCCTTTTTCAAACCCTATTACAATTCCCCTTTTCTCAACCTCAGGGTCATAAAAACTTTTAAACATAATCTCAACCTCCTTACTTAATCCTTTATAATAATTGTAGGTATCTATGAAATAATCATTTAAATTCTGTATTACTGATAACATCTCGTTGTAATCTTCTAAGGTAATTTTATCACATTTATAGGCCTCACTAATAGCTTCAAGAGTATTTTTTATTGTAATTAATATATGTATATTAATCTTTTCTACTTTTTCCTTTTTTAATTCTTCTGGTTGTTTACTTTCTTTAAGCCTTTCCATAAATCTTCTGTAATTAAAAAGTTGCAGAGGATAAAGTAAATACTTATTTTCCTCATATAGTCTTTGAATATCATATTCCCAATATTTTAATACATTGATTTCATAATTAAAGTTTCCTTGCTTAGGAAATTTGATTCTTAGATTAATCTTATCCTCTAGCCCCTTTTCCTTTTCTAATACTATAAGATAAGGTTCTGGGAAACTGATATCTATAGTATTTTTATTTAATTCCATGAAGTTTTTAACTGCCTTATCAAAGCCATACCTAAAAATTCTTATGCCCATGTCCTTTTCATATTTAGTTTGAAACTCTATAGCATAGTCATAGAGCTTACCTTTATCAGTAACTTCAATGTACAAATCAGCTCTAAAACTTAGAATAACACTGTTTATATTTCTATTTAGGTTTTCTACGTTAGGATAATTAACCTCTGCTTCATATCCAATGTCATCACCATAAATAGAGTTTAGAAAATCAATAATAGGTCTCTTATTCTTAAGGGTAAATAATCGCTTCATTATGCTATCCATATTTAATGAAGTTTTGCCTGAATTTTTACTTGTATCACTTTCATAGTTTGACTGGTCTTCTTGGACTAATGTTAATACATTTCCTTGTTTTAAGTAATACATAAATTCACTTCCTCTCATTAAATATTATAGACAAAAAAGTCAGCTCCTAAACATATGTTCGCATAAAAATTACAGAAAAACTAGAGTTTTAGTTAATCATCCCTGGAGTATTTTTTGTTATATTCTATAATTACTAATCTATTAAAATATTGGTGTATAATGCACCATATAACTTTTAAGGCTTTCTCTTTGCTTATTCTCATTTTTTTCAAAAATAACAAATGCGTGTATTCACACGCCCTTTTAAATAGCTAGCAATTACTTACACTTTTTTACACAAGCCTTGAAACCTTATAATTCCAAGGCCTTACAGGCATTTTGCTAGCGCAAAAAAAGTTGAAATTCCTATATAATAAAAAAGCCCTAAGCTTTGAAAACTTAGGGTGAATTATTATGATAAGAGTCTGCTCCGTCCAACAAAAGTTACCGCAATCATTCCTGCCCCAGTATGACTTCCAATGATTGGGCCAATATTACATATTATAACTTTTTCAGCCAGTTTTTCTTCTATGATGAGCTGTTGTAAATACTTGGCCTCCTCTAGACAATTTGCATGACCTAGGAAAATGGTTTCACACTCTGTCTTCTCACAGTCTTCCTTTAACTTTTGTATCAAGTAGTGGTAGCTTTTTTTTCTTCCTCTCATCTTGGCTGCCGTAACAAGTTTTCCTTCTCTATCCACACTTAGTATTGGTTTTATATCTAATATACTTCCTACCGAAGCTTGTACTGCATTAATTCTGCCTCCACGTTTTAAATGTTCTAGGTCATCAACAGCAAACCAATGACATATTTCAAAACGCTTCTCTTCAATCCAATGCTTTAATTTATCTATAGAAAAGCCTTCCTGCTTTTTTAATGCTGCCAAATATACAAGCAGACCTTCACCGATTGAAGCACATAGGGAATCAACACTTATAATCTCCCTGTCCGGGAACTCTTCTTTTAAATCACTTATTACTAACCTGGAGGCATTATAAGTACCGCTCATTCCGGAAGAAAAGGAAATATACAGAACCTCTTTTCCCTGCTTTAAAATATCAGTAAAGATAGTCTTGTATGAATTATAATTAATCTGTGTGGTTGAAGACATCATACCTGTTCTTAAATGACCATAAAAATCATCAAGAGCCATTTGTCTTTCATCAGGATAATGACTATAAATCTTATCCTCAATAATAAACTCCATAGGTATGACTACTATATCTAAATCTTTAAGGATTTCCACTGACAAATCACATGTTGCATCTGTAACGATTATATAATCCTGCACTATAATTCCTCCTCTAAAAATATAGAAGAATTATAACATCTATTGGTTTATTACGTATATACACAGATTAGCTCTTTTGTGAAAACCGCTCTAAAGCATCTCTCATGGTTCCTTTAAGAATCACCTTTGTCATGTCAGTAATTTCCTCAGGGCTTGGAGTAAAGTCTGCCTGTATCCAATGGGTCAACACGCCCACTAAAGAAACGCTATAGTAGTGGGCTGTAAAATCTTTTTGTGCCTCTTTTACTTCTAAATCGGTTGCCATATCATAAACAATATTTTTCACTACACGAAAAACACTTTTATACACAAAATCTTCCAGATACCCTCTGCCTAGTGACTTAAATACACAAATAGTAATTTTTTTATTTGCTTCCAAATAATGAAATAAATATAATAATTCGTTGTGCCAGGATTCATATGTACTATTTATCTCCAGTTGTTCCAAAGCTTCTTCATGGTAAAACCAATCTAAGAGCTCATAAATATCTTTAAAATGATAGTAAAATGTACGTCTGTTCATGCCGCACATGTCTACAATGTCCTGAATTGTTATTTTTTCGAAAGCTCTTTCACTCATCAACAGCTTCAGAGCATCTGCCAATTTCTTCTTTGTAGTATTGATCTCATTATTCATTAATTTCACCCTTAATATACAATGCTTTTCAATAAATTTTATCATACTTTAAACTATATTTCTTTCTAAATCTAATATAATTATTTTTATAAGAAGAAAATATTATACCATCTTAAAATACAATTAATTTAGAAGTCGTATTAGTTAATCACCCCTGGGGTGTTTTTTGCTTTTCCATATTTATACAAAAACACGTTGACAACCTACACATTTCTATGTTATACTAATGTAGTTGCGAAAGAATGCGCCAATTAGCGCTAAATAATTTTATCCATAAATTAAGATATTATTTGACTCTTGTGATTTTGAAAGCAAGAGTTTTTTGTTTTTTATAGCAACAGAAATCGGAGGTAGTATGGAAATTTTAATAGTATTTTTACTAAAACTACTGGACAACACGCTAGGCACAATGAAGAATATATATCTAGCCCGTGGAAAGTTCTTTTTTTCTAGCTTGCTAGCAGCCTTGTCTACAACTATATATATGATTGCCGTTGTAAAGATGGCAAGTTCAGATGGCATCCTAAGCATCGTAGCTATATGTGCCGCTACATTTATCGGGACTCTGGTTCCAGGGCTTGCAGTTAAAAAGTCTGAGAAGGAGAAGCTTTACATCTTTGATATCACAGCAGACACCCTGCATAGTGGCAAAGAGTTTGCAGATATTTTAAGAAGTGAGAACATTGCCATAAAAACCAGCGTTGTCTATGACAATACCATGGTAAAGACTCTCTCCATAAAAGCTTATTGTGCCAGTAAGAAAGAAAGCAAAATGGTTAATGAAATCATATACCCAGCTTTCAAATACAATGTTTATACACCAATGAGCTTAGATTAAAATTTGAGCCATGCAGCATTACACCACATGGCTCCTCATGTTTAGCTCATAATTTACTCACCCCAGGGGTAACTCTTTATTTCATTTAGAAGCCTTTGTACTTCACCCTTAGGATTATTCCACCAGTTATAGCTCCAGATTCTAGTTATTTTCCATCCTCTAGATTCAAGGTAGCGTTGTCTATGGATATCTCTTTCCCTTGCAGATTTGGAGCTGTGGTAGGTTGCTCCATCACACTCTATTCCTAGGATATACTTAGATTTTATTGGATCATAAATAGCTAAGTCTATTTTATATCCTGAAACTCCAACTTGAGTGTGCACTTCAAGGTTATGGAGTTTATCTTTTAAGGCCTCATAAACTTCAGCCTCAAAGTCACTGTCATGGTGTATTTCTTCTTTATTTTTCACTTTGGTATCCACCACAGCTTTTAAAATGTTCTCAGCTTCAGTTTTATTTCCACTCGATACTGCTCTAACATATTGGAGATAATTTTTGAACAGCTTTGGTCCTTGATTTTTAGTATTATCCACTTGAAGTTCTTCTGGTTCAATGGAAGTTACTACATAAATCTTTTTCTTCGCTCTACTGATGGCAACGTTTAGTCTGTTTTCTCCACCATCTTGAGATAAGGAACCAAAGTTTACAGAAACTCTTCCCTTTTCATTTTTTGCATAGGCAACGGAGAAAATGATTATATCTCTTTCATCCCCTTGAACATTTTCTATGTTTTTTACAAATAAGCTTACATCTTCATTTTCATCCATTCTGTCAATTTCAGCTAGGTATAGTTCCCTAAATTCACTATCTTCACTAGCCTTTTTATCTAGCAGGTCTTCTATAGCAGTTTTTTGACTAATGTTAAAGGTGATAACTCCTATGGTTTCCCTGTTTTTTCTTTCCTTAAGAATCTGATGAACTAAGGTTACTACGCTTTCAGCTTCTTCAATATTTGCTCTGTTAATCCATTTTCCAGGTACCATTATTCTTTCAATTGGAACTCCATATTCCCCTTGGGTATAAACATTTGGTGAAATCTTAAGTCTTCCTTCGTAAAAGGCATAGTTAGAAAAGTTAATTAGTTCTTCAAAGGAAGAACGATAATGGTAGTTTAAATGAACTCCTTTGTAGTTTACTTTTGCAAGGTCTAGTAAGCTCTCCTCTTCTAGTGCTGCTGTGGTGTCGTCCTCTATTTCTTCCTCTTCCTCCTGATCTAGGAACCTGTTGGAGAAGGTTCCATTTGGTCTTAACTGCTTATCATCTCCTGCAATTATTACGCTGTTTCCTCTAAAGATTGTTGGAATGGCATTTTCCACATACATCTGGGAAGCTTCATCAAAGATTATAATATCAAAGAGCTTCTCTTTTAAAGGTAGTATTTCTGACACAGTTTCTGGGCTTAACAAAAAGCAAGGAAAAACCTTCAGTATCATATCACTATAATCTTCAACATACTTTCTAATAGGCAGCAGTGCTCTTTTTTTGTTTGCTTGCCTCTTAAACTCTTTAAAGCCTTTTTCGCTTTGAAGGGTTTCTATTTCAGAGTTCCATTTATTTAATATGAATTCTCTCACTAAGTTTTGCTTCACTTCAATATTTGTATTTATCCCTTGAACTAATTTATCGAAAACCCCCAGGTACTGCACTGCCTTTTGGAATTCTTCTTCCTTTTCTATTTCCCCAATGTGATAAAGCATAATAAACTCTAGAAGCTTCTGAGTAGAGTTTTTCATTTTCTCCACATCTTCATTTAAAGCATAATTCATAATTTTAAATTGCAGCTCACTAAGCCCTTTAGTGGTTTTAAGTTCAGTTTTATACTCCTCTATAAGATGAAGAGCTTCAATAACATCCTTAAAATATTCCGTTAAATCCTCACCCTTAAGGAGCTCTGCCACCACCAGGTTATAAACTCGTTCATTTAAGGCCTTCTTCACAATGGAAATCTCCTGAAGAGAAGTTTCTATTTCACTATGGAGTGTAATTATAGATTTTTGTAGCTGTGCATATCTATTTTCGTATTCTAATCTATTAGCTTCTTCCTGTTTTTTATTTTTTGAATAATTCATCCAATACTTAAGACTCCACCATCTACCATCATTGATAGGCTTAAGCAAGTCTCCATTTTTCTCAAGAGAAATAGCCTTAATTACTTCCTCTAACTTATCCCCAGTTAAAACGTAGCAATTTTCTTCAAAGGCCTTCATTAGTTTATGGTACAGGTCCCCTTCACTAATTGCTTTATCAGTGATTGTCTTAATGGGGTCTATGATATTTTCCACCTTCATAGAAAGCTCATCTATATCCATAAAACTCATGTTTAAATCCACATCATCCACAAAAGGATTTTTAGAAAGCAGGTCTCTATAAGTTTTATAGCTTAAAACCTCTTTTTCCTGAAGCCCTTCTACTGCTTCCTTTAGGTTTTCATAAGTATAAGTTTTAAATACATTTTCCTGCCTAAACCTAGAAAAATCAGAATATCTACTGTCTTCTCTACTTTTTATACCCTTTGTCTTACTATACATTTCTTGAAGGGTTAATCCAAAAGGTCTTTCTCTATGAAGTGCATAGGCTAGTTTTTCTAATTGCTCTATTTTATTATCAATATCCTTAGACACCTGGAGTATATTTTTCTCGTATTCCTCATATTCTTCCGCTAAAACCTCTAGGGACTGAGCTACTGTACTATAAAAGGACTTTTTATCCCCTTCAGTATCATGGATTAAAAGTGCCTTGGCATTAAGCTTTGCAAGTCTGTTATAAATAACATCCAGCGCCGCTCTTTTTTGAGACACCATAAGTACAGTTTTATTTCTTGCTAAGGCATTGGAGATAATATTAGCAATGGTTTGTGACTTACCAGTACCTGGTGGCCCATATATAACTAATTCTTCTGTGTCATTAGAAAGCTTCACAGCCTTTTCTTGACTATAATCTAAGGCAGACATCAGATAAAGCTCCTCTTCACTAAAGGATAACTTACCATGCTCCTCTTTATCTTCTAAGGAATTTGACTCTAGAGCAGAACTGGTCTTAAGTAAATCCTCCAAAAGTTTATTATTAATGTCCATTTGGAGTAAATCTTCATAATCGTTATAAATAGAATTTGCTATAGGAAACTGACCAAGGACTAAATTATAACTTAACTTCAGTTTTCCCATTTCAAAGTTTGGCAAAGTATCCTTTTTATATTCTAAGAATTTATTAACTTCAGTAGGACTATTTTCAATTATAATGTTGTTTTCCTTTAACTTTTCTAAGGCTTCAGTAATAAAGTTTTCTTCAACCTTAGAAAACTCAGTTTCAATGTCCTTAACCTTTATTTCATTATGTTTACAAATAGCCAGTAGCAGCACCTTATTTAAATAAATTACTGCTTCCTCCTTATTTTCTAAGTAGTAGCTGTCTCCATCCCTAAGCAATGACACTGGAAACATAAAAAGTGGTGCCCTAACAAAGGTATCATCCTTAAGTTTTCCCTCCACAAAAGGATAACCCACATAAAGCTCATTTCTGCCAGTTTCCTTAATAATGCTTGTGATTTCACGAAGAAGGGCTCTAAGACTCACTGAGTACTCAACTAGCTTATCTCTCTTACCACTAAGACTCTGCTGTTCCCTCTCCAGCTTTTCTCTATATTTAGTTTTGATTTTTTCCTTTAACTCCTGAGCCTTTTCTTTGTCTAAGGTACTATCAATACTTGATAGCTCTAACTTCTCTTCCTTTGCTATATCCTTTTCTAAAGTACTCTCACCCTTTAGAAAATAGGCAGAGTAATCAGGAAGAATTAAAAACTTCTTATCTTCTCTACTTATAAGGTAACTTAAAATATCACTAATAAACCCTTCAGAAAACTCCCCTAATTTATATAAATCAAAAGCTCTCTTATTAGGTAACTTCTTACTAACCAAGCTTCTATTTCTTCCACTTAAATTTATTAAACGTTCCTTGTACTTGCTTAAAATTTCCTCCACTATAACACCTCTTAAGAAGCTCTAGTTCTCTATGTACTTAAATAAATCATAGTCTAAAGCTTATTTATTTTAAAATCTATAGAAAATTTATATTAAATAATGAACAAGTTCATTAAAGATAAAATATTAATGTGTTTCTTATAAAGCAAAATAATTGCACTGCCTTATTATATGCAATGCAATTATATTATACTTTCTATTTATTATATTTGCCATAAAGATGGCAAAACAAATTATGTTCACAATTTGTTAACTACCCCAGGGGTAAAAGAATAATGCCCCCAAGGGGAACTTAATTAACTCTTTCCTTAAAAATCATTTCAACTTGCTCTTCACTTAAGCCAGTTAATTCTATGATAACCACCTTGTTAAATCCCTTACTAATCATATTTCTCGCAATTTCTATTTTTGCTTTATCTTGTCCTTGTTGGATTCCTTTTACAATTCCCCTTTTTTCAACCTCAGGGTCATAAAAACTTTTGAACATAACCTCAACCTCCTTACTTAATCCTTTATAATAATTGTAGGTATCTATGAAATAATCATTTAAATTCTGTATTACTGATAACATTTCGTTGTAATCTACTAAGGTAATTTTACCATATTTATAGGACTCACTAATAGCTTCAAGAGTATTTTTTATTGTAATTAATATATGTATATTAATCTTTTCTACTTTTTCCTTTTTTACTTCTTCTGGTTGTTTATTTTCTTTAAGCCTTTCCATAAATCTTCTATAATTAAAAAGCTGCAGAGGGTAAAGTAAATACTTATTTTCTTCATACAGTCTTTGAACATCGTATTCCCAATATTTTAATACATTGATTTCATAATTAAAGTTTCCTTGCTTAGGAAAGTTGATTCTTAGATTGATCTTATCCTCTAGCCCCTTTTCCTTTTCTAAAACTATAAGATAAGGTTCTGGAAAACTGATTTCTATAGTATTTTTATTTAATCCCATGGAATTTTTAACTGCCTTATCAAATCCATACCTAAAAATTCTTATACCCATATCCTTTTCATATTTAGTTTGAAATTCAATGGCATAATCATACACTTTGTCTTTGTAAGTAACTTCAATATATAAATCTGCTCTAAAGCTTAAAAGGTCATTGTTTATATTTCTGTTTAGATTTTCCACATTGGGATAATAAACTTCTGCCTCATATCCAATGTCATCACCATAAATAGAATTTAAAAAATCAATAATTGGCTTCTTGTTTTTAAGAGTAAATAGTCTCTTCATTATGCTATCCATATTTAATGATGTCTTTTTATAATTGTTACTTGTATCACTTTCATAGTTTGACTGGTCTTCTTGGACTAAGGTTATTACATTTCCTTGTTTTAAGTAATACATAAATTCACTTCCTCTCATTAAATATTATAGACAGAAAATCAAAATACTAAACATATGTTCGTAGTGAATTTAAAGAAAAGGCTATATTTTAATATAATGTTAAAATATAGCCTAAAAAAATTATAGATGGATGAACCCATCTATAATTTTCAATAGAAGAAAATTACAAACATATTATATGCGTTGATTATGTAGTTTTTCTTTAACTAATTCTTCGTGATAAAAATAATTGATGTATTTTATGCAATTTTTGTTGCAATAATTTTGTATTTCTATAGATAAATCTATCCAGTATTTTTTTTCGTTTTTAATATATATTTTTTCATATTCACTATATAAGTTGGGATAGTTTACGTTAATATAGTCTAATATTCTTTGTTTATATTCCCCTCTTAGATTTAGATTTTCAAACCAATATTCATCAACATAAGTATGAGTTTTTTCTATAATACTTTTAAAATCTGTAATGTATGGAAACATTGGTGACATAAATAATACTGTATAAATTCCTTGATTGTGCAATTCTTTTAATGTGTAAAGCCTGTCGTTAATGCTACTTGCATTATCCATATCGTTTTTGAAATTTTCATCTAATGTATTTATAGATATAGATACTTTTAAATCTTTGCATTTTTTTAACAAATCAATATCTCTTAGAATAAGTTTGGATTTTGTAGAAATTCCAATGGAGCACTCTATATTCACTAACTGTCCCAATATTTTTCTTGTAATTTGATATTTTTCTTCAAAACAATTATAGCAATCTGTCACAGAAGAAAGAAAAACAGATTTATTTTGCAACTTTTTCAAACTTATAGGCTTATCACACTGTTTGATATCAACAAATGTTCCCCATTTTTCCCTATGCCCTGTAAATCGTTTCATAAAACAAGCATAGCAGTATTTACAAGCATGTGGACACCCAATATAAGGATTTATTACATAATCGCTTGCAGGCAAATTGGATTTTGTTAAATAGTCCTTAACTTGCACAATTTTTTCTTTTATTTCCATTTATTTTCCTCTCATATTCATATTAATTTTATATATCAAATACAAATAATGTTTTCCTCTCGCTTAGTTACTATTGTTCATTATATTATAGTTTTTAATATAACTTATTATAACATAGTTTACAAAATATCACATCTATTATACATACACTGATTTAAAATATAGCCAAAGAAAAAGGGCTATCTCAAAATAATCTTTAAATATCATTTTGAACCAAAAGAGAAATTTAAGACTTTAGCACTAGAAATTTTTGAACTTAATTCAATATAGTCTCTAAGAAGAGGCTATTTAATAATCTACATGAAATTATAAACTTAAGTATAACTTCATAACTTTCCTATAAACACAGCAGTATGACATTTAAAATTAACCATTTCATTGTTAACTGGTTGATTAAATTTGTTTTTTTATTTATATATGTTTAAGCATAAATATTAAACAAGTAAATTTTAAGGACATGTAGAATTTTCGACTACATGTCCTTAATATAGTAATTTTTAGTTTTATTAAGTTTAAAAATTCTTCTTCTATTTTTATTATTATGCCTATGCTAAAGCTTGTTCGCTGCATCAATTAAACTTTGTCTATCAACTGGTTGCAAAGTTTGATAATCTACTTCTGTTACATTTCCCTTGCTTAAGTTCCAATAGACAATTGTTTTAATATTTGCTGGTGAACTATTAGCATCTACAAATTCTTTAATAAGTCCTTTGATTACTCTAACTTCTTCTTGCATATTGCTTGACTTACTAAAGGTAATAAAAATAAACTTATTATTTTTATTATCCCATCCACCTTCTATAGGTATTTCAATTCCCCTATGATTAGTAGTAATTAAATTCCTATCTATAATTGCTGAAAGTTCCACATGTTGAATTTCATTAAAAGGATATTGATAATGTAACATAGCTAGTGAAACCAGTCTTTGAAGCATATCTTTAGTAATCTTGAAGGAGTACTGCTTATGAAGATAGGTTTGTATTGGACTCAATGTCTTGTTTTTAGTAGCATCTCTGATAACTTTCATTGCCTCCGAAACTGCCCTTCCGTAAATAGGATTTCCAGAAGTATTGTAATTAAAATATGCTTTGAAATAAGTATATAGTGATTTTAATTTCATTTTGTCTCCCCGACAAATTATTATCACTACTAGTTATATGTGGTAACGATGTAAATTAGAATAAATATGAATCTTCCAAAAACTTTATTTTTATAACCTCCCCTATGTTATAAGACCGTTGATTTAGAACATGTTAACTACCCCAGGGGTAAATTCTGTATTACTGATAACATCTCGTTGTAATCTACTAAGGTAATTTTACCATATTTATAGGACTCACCAATAGCTTCAAGAGTATTTTTACTCTAACATTTAATCCTACTTGAGTATTCCGATCACTCCAAACACCTGTTTGTATATTAATATTTTTCTTGTCAATAATTAAGATATAAGTTATAGAAAGGACTGGTTCCATGCATTATAATAGTGTTATAGAGAATTATTTTGTTAGAGAAAACTCAGATAAATATGAAGAATTTTTACTTAAACCAAAGAATGATTTTGTTTTTAAGAAAATTTTTGGTGACGCTAAAAATAAGGATCTTCTAATAGCTCTTTTAAATTCTATCTTAAGTGATAAAGTTAATGATGTAACAATTTTAAACTCTGAGCTATTGAAAGAGAATATTGAAGATAAGAAAAGTGTGTTAGATGTGAGAGCTGTAACTGATATTGGTCATCACATTGATATAGAAATTCAAGTTTTGCGAACTGTTTCTATGCCTGAAAGAAGCCTTTATTACTGGTCAAAGCTCTACATAGAACAAATTGCTGTGGGTGAAAGTTATAAAAAACTTAAAAAGACCATTGCTATTAACATTGTTGATTATGACTATATAAATACAAGTAAATATCATAATATATTTCACATTATGGAAGATGAAACTAAGTTAAAATTAACAGAAGTGCTAGAAATTCACTTTATCGAACTTAGCAAGCTAAGGAATGTTAACAATATGGATAAATTATCACAATGGATGAATTTTATAAAAGGCGATTCAAAGGAGGTTATTTTGGAAATGGCGAAGGTAAATAGTGACATAGAAAAAGCTTACGATATTTTGAGAACTATGAGCCAAGATAGAGAGGCTCGTGCCCTCTACCTATCAAGAGAAATGGCTCTTCATGATGAAGTAACTAGACGTGAGGAAGCATTAGAGGAGGGAAGAGTTACCTTATTATTAGAGCAACTCAATAGAAAATTTAAAGGCTTATCTGATGATTTAGCGGAAAAAATCAGAAAGCTTCCTGAAGAGAAATTTAAGACTTTAGCACTAGAAATTTTTGAACTTAATTCAATAGAAGATATCTATAAGTACCTGTAAAAATCTCTTAACCCTATATCTAATTGTCTTAAATATAAAAAAATAACACCTGCACAATTTCAAGTGTTATTTTTTTATTTTCTCTTTATTAAAACCTCTAATAATCCTATAAAATTACAGTAACTTAATCAGCTCTTCTAACTCTTCGGATAACTCTTTTGCCGTGATAAAGTCAGCCTCCTTTAAAGCTTTCTCTATTCTTGTTTCAACTAATTTTTTCTTCTGCTCAGTTTCTAAATAACCTTTATCAAAATGACTAGCATAAATCATCTTTTTAAATTTTTTTATATTGGTTTTTCTAATTGTTTTATCTTCAATGATTAAAACAGAATCCATACAGTTTACTACAGTGTAGAAATCATGAGAAATCATCAATATGGCACCTTTATACTCTTCTAGGGCTTTTTCCAACGCTATTTGTGAATAAGTATCTAAATGACTTGTAGGTTCATCAAGCAGCAAAAAATTTCCTTGACTTGCAGTAACTTTAGCGATCTGAAGTATGTTTTTTTCCCCACCAGATAAAGATCCTATCTTTTGATTAAGGGCATCTTCTTCAAAACCATAGTCTGAAATATAATCTGTAACATCTTCATAAGTTTTAAGCCCAGCCTCTAAGAACTCTTCCATTATGGTGTTAGATTCCTTTAGGGTTTCACCTTGAAGTTGAGATAAGTAAGCTACTTCCATGGCCTCATTTATCTCAATGGAAGGATTATTATTTTCAAAGATTTCCCTAAGCAAAGTGGTTTTTCCCGTACCATTGGGACCTATAATGGCTACTTTCTCGTTGGATTTAATCTCAAAGTTCACATTTTCTAGAAGCAACTCATCAAATGAAACACTGTAATCACTAACTTTTAAAGCAACGGTTTCTTCTATTTTATTATCTATAAAAAACCTGAAATTCGGATGTTTAATATCTATAAATGGGGCTTTAATTCTACGCTTTTCTAATCTTTCATGAATTTTAACTCTAACCCTTAGAGTCTTTCCTCTAGCACCTTCAGCATCAGTAGTTGCCCTATCTCTTAGTTTTTCTATTAATTTTTCATTTCTCTCAAGTTCTTCATTATCAGCAATTGCTAGTTCTTGCATCTCAATTTTAGTTTGAAGTAATGAGAAGTTATACTCTATATAGCTTCCCTCAAACTCTTGAAGCTCCATGTTTTCAAGGTGCAGAATTTTGTTAAAACAATGATTCAGTAAGTATCTATTGTGGGTAATAACTAGCATTGTACCCTTGTGAGAATTAATTAGATTTTTAAGAGAATTAAGGTTCTCAAAGTCTAAAAACACATCAGGTTCATCCATAATCATTAAGTCTGGACTATTTAGCATTTCCTTGATTACTTGAATAAGCTTGAATTCTCCACCACTAAGTTCAGATATCCTTAAATCTTTACACTTGTTTAAGTTTGCAAGATTTAAATTTTTATTAATGTTTTTTTCGAAATCATCTCCATTAATTGCAGCAAAGGCATCTAAGGCTTCTTGGTACTTTTCTAGTAAGGGCTCAATATCAGAAGAGGTTTCCATCTCACTACAAATAGATGCTATCTCATTTTGTAGTGTAATAAATTTCTCCCCTATATACTGAAAAACTGTAGTTTCTTCTATTTTATCTAGCTGTGAGAACTGACTCACATAACCAATTCTACAATTTGATTCTTTCTCTACCTTACCCTCGAAGATATATTTTTCAGGGTCCATAATTATATCTATCAGCGTACTTTTTCCACTGCCATTTCTTCCTATAAAAGCACAATGCTCTCCCTCTTCTAAGGTAAATGAAATGCTATTATATAAATCCTTTTGTGGAAATGAGTAGGACAAGTTTTCAACTTTTATCATATTAATACCTCTCTTTATCATTAAAGAATAAACAACTTCATTTTATTAACAACTTTATCTTAATGAAAAACTTCATTTTAATGAAGATCCTTGTAAGCTGAGTTGGACGAACCAAGTTTCTAGTAACCGCTGAAATTGGTTAACACTAAAGTATCTTTTCTTGGCTGGATAACTACCACTTATAAAAGGTGGTAGACCTAAAGCTTCCAAAATGTTGTTAAAAAAGAGCCTATAAAAACAAGCTCTTAAATGTATTATCTTCTTAATTTTAATTTTTATTTTTTTATGTGTTAAATTCTTCTACTAAGTTTACCTTTGATAGCATAACACTTTTTATGGCTAAGTTCAAGATTTTAAAAATTCATTAATACCGTATATAACTTGTCATCTAGTTTCCTAGCTTCTGTTAGCATCCTTGTTAATTACCCCAGGGTACTCTGAACAGCCCCCTGTCTACGTGACAGGGGGCTGTTCAATCCACATGACTTTGTTTTAAATATCTAAAGGCTCTCCATTTTGCTCTCGTTCAAAACTTTTATAAATATAACTTGGACCCTCGTACCACAACTTTGTATCTTCTTGCTCTAATAGGTCATATACCTTAGAGTTGTAAAATTTAATTAATACCTCTTCCCAATTCATATTCTTATTCTTTGCAGTGATTTCTGTTACTTTTGCAACTTTTAGTGGAATAAAAAGATGTACATTTTCTTGTGTAATCTTAGGTAAAGTCATGTTATACCACCTCACTGTTAATAAATTCAAGAATACCTATAGCTTTTTCACTATGAAAAGATATCTGATCAGCTAGCTCATAAGTTTTCAATTCTCTTATGGCTGTATCCATATCCATAAATTTATTTTCAAAGGCATTTAAGCATGCATACACTCTATCATCTGCTACAGGTCCTTTAATAATATCATAGCTGTGTTTATAATCTACATTCATTCTATTGTTAATTACAAACTCCAACCATTCCTTACTAGCCTCTGAAAAAACTATAATATTTAAATCCTTGTTATCTAATATATCCTCTGATACTTCATATATACTTATATATCCATTTTCATTATTTTCTCTTTTCTTTTTGATCTGAGCCCATTTATAAGCTTGTTCTTTATTGGTAGTAGTATAAAACCCATTACCAAAATCCAAAGTCCTATTTGCTTTAATTAAATTTGGATGTTGAACTTCTACATTACTTCCGTGATATAAAATCAAAATTTATACCCCCTGTTTTTCAAATAAACTTCTATTTCTTCAATAATATATTCCTTGCTTTGTGTATGAAGCATCTCATATGCATCCTTTAAAAATTCAAGTGCTTTACTTTCGTAAAATAAATTAGCCACAGCTTTACCTTTCATGCCATGTTTTACTTTAAAATTTTCTATACAAAAGGCAATAAATTCTATTATTTGCTCTTCATTATTAAATTCCACCATTACTATACCCTCTTTATTATTTATGATTTTACTTTATACTTAAAATTTAAACCAAATTGAATATTTATAATCATATTATAGCATATGAAGTTGTTTCAAGGGATTTATTTAACTCTATTGCTTGTCCAAACTATTATCCACCAACATCCCATTTATGTTAACCCCTAAGTTTTGCAGCTCTGCTATATCAATATAAATACATCTACTATTTATATACCTTTTTTCACTTTCATCTTCTCTTAAAAATCGAGTGTTAACTACCCCTGGGGTAACTTAACCCTTTTCTACATATATCTATGTACTGGGCTGCCATCTAAAAGAAGTACTTCACTTTCTCCCATTTGTACATCAATTGATACTTTGCGTACAGTATTGCTTGTTTTTCCTAAATAGTATAACCATCTTCCTACAACCTGAGGTTCGGTTCCCATCATACTATAATGTGTTTCCTTTTTAAATATTCCAGTGGTATAACTATTAGCACACTGTGTTGATTCCAGTATAATACTAGATTCTCCAGTTACTATGTTATACTTTCTTATAGACATTTTATAATCTAAAATCACATAAAAAATCCAGTCATATGCTAAAAATGGATAAGTATCACAACTATAATTCATAATAGATGTATTTCTTATGGCTTTTGGATTTTTTAGATCCAAATATGAAAAACTTAACTTTTCGTAAGAATTACCATTTTGAGTTGAAAATAAAACATTTCCATAGCGGCTTGTATCATTGGCTGAAAGAAAATAATAACTAACACCTGGAATCTCACATATTATTTCTAAAGTACCTTCTTCTAAGTTAAAATTATATAAACTATCACTGTTTAATAGGTTTTCATCAGAAATTGGATACCCATAAACCACGTATGACCCTTGGGGTTTAAAATATACATTTCTTCCTACAAGATAATACTCTTCACTGGTTAATACATTTTCACCATTTACAGTATGCTTTAATATCTCTGTGGTATTATTTTTTAAATCTATTTTAACAAGCCTTTTTGCATTTTCTACTTCAATTATATAAGTGAAGTAATCCTCATTACATTGATATTTTGATCCTTCTCCAACTAGCTCTATTATTGTTTTTTGAAATGTATTAATATTTACCTTCACCACACTATTACTTATAGTTCTAGTAAATAAAAATAAGTTTTCCCCATATCCTAACATTTCAATTCCAAATATATTACGAGTAATTTCAATATCTAATTTTGAATTTATTTCAACCTTTTCACCATCATTTTTTCTTACTCTGTATAATTTGTCAGTACTATTATCGCAATATACTAAGTAGTCTTTTAAAATTATATAGTTTTCATTTATATTAATTATATCAGCACATTTCTCACAAATATCACTACCATCATAGGTATTATATTTTTTTTCTAATTTATCCTTATCTACATCCTCAGTCTTCTCTTCAACTACATAACCATACTTTTCAGCAATACCTTCAAAGCCTGTAGCATTATATATTGCTTTTATACATTCCTTAATCTCATTAACTCCTTTTTTATTCACATTAAAGTAGTCAAATAAACCTTCTTCATAATCTTCCAAGAACTCAAAATTACCATACTCTAAAAATAAATATTCCATAATTACTTGCAAAATAGCTTTTTGTGAACTTAAATTAACAATATTCTCAATACTGCTCACATCAATAGATAATTGCGGGTTTTTTATTTCTATGTATGAATTTACCGATCTTATAAATTTCTGCTGATATGCATTATTTTCAGCGCCACTATTAGATATAGTAATTAATAAAGCTGCTAATAATTCCTTTTCTGCCTCATCTAAATCTTTCTTTAAATCAAGTTTTGTATTTAAGTCATAGATTTCTTTCTTTTTTATAGAATTTAAATCATCTATAACTTCCTCCATAACACCATTCAAAGCGTCTATTTTTTTGTTTATTTGCCCTCCAACTTTATTAATTGTTTGGCTTGTCTGATTAAACTTATCGTTAAATGGCTTAGCTCCAGCTTCCATTCCACGTTTAAAATCTTTTGTGCTCATTACTCTTCACTCCCTATGATTTTATTAAGATTTTCTCCCATTACAGTATTATAAAATTCTTTTTCTAAAAATTCTTTTTTTACTTCACTGACAAACTTTTTATCGCTTACAATTCTATATAAGGTTACCAAAATGCCACCCACATCTAATTTTGTTAGATCTTTAGTTAATGCAGCATAAATAACATTGCTTGTGGATGCAATAGTATTGGAATACATTATTATTTTTTTACTTCTTACCTTATATAAATCAACAGAAATATCATTTTGTTCATTGTAAAACAGCATATGTATGCATTCTATAATACTATTTATTAAAATAGCCATGGAAGCCCCTCGTAGAATACTATAATTATCAATATGATATTTTGTAAGCAACTTCTTAGCCATATCTTCATTTAAGCTTGATAAACCTGGCACAGGTAACCCCTGTTTAGTAAAATTATCTGCTCCCAAATGAATTGCCTGCTTAATAACTGCAGCGGGTAAATTCCATGTATTTGCACAACTTTGCTTTATAGCCACATCAATTGCACCTAGGGTTCCACCTTGAAAAACTCCATCTAACTGCTTATTAGTAACCTTAAAGGTTGTTATAAAATCATTTTTTGTTAATGAATCTGAAAGTATATTTATAGGTCCAATTACCCAGCCAATAACAGGATCATGTCCCAATGCTCTATATCTGTGTGTAGCACCAGAAATTCCAGAATTTATATTCAAATCCTTAAAACTCTCTGTTTGTGTAACAGCATCATAGGGTACACTTCCAAATAATATATCATGCCACTCTTTCGGTGTAATTTTTTTCAGAGGATCTTTTACCAACTTATCCCCATCTGAAGCCTTATCTAATCTAAATTTATCATTTGTAAATATATACTGTCTTGCGCATTGTAATGCCGTTGCTAACATTAAAAAGGAAATGTCTGTTTTGCTAAGCTTTGTAACCTTTTTAAACTGTTTTTCAATATCATTTACTACTAGTGCCGCATTGTTTGCAACCACAGAAACACGCTTTGCTTCCTTAGATATTTTATCTAAATTATCAAGGTCTTCATTGATCCCGCTTATTATTAAATCCTTTTTTCTCTTTAAATTATCGTATTTCCTCAATTTACTCTCCTCTTATTAAGAAATTCCTTATTTACTAATTTAATCAACATATGCTACCTTTTGATCCATGGAGCATTGCATCACATGGCTACTTATACTTAACTCATAATTTCTTTAGCAAGTTCTTTTACACCTTCTAAACTTAATTCGGTTATTTCTGCTACAAATTCATAGCTCATGCCTTTACGGAGTAATCTCCTAGCAATTTCTACTTTAGCCTTATCTTGCCCTTGTTGCATTCCCTTTTCAATCTCTTTTTCAAATCCTTTTACAATACCCATTTTCTCAACCTCAGGATCATAAAAACTTTTGAACATAACTTCTACCTCTTGGCTTAACACTTTGTAATAATTGTAGGTATCTATAAAGTAATCATTTAAATTCTGTATTACTGATAACATTTCGTTGTAATCTTCTAATGTAATTTTATCACATCTATATGCCTCACTAATAGCTTCAAGGGGATTTTTTATTGTATTTAATATATGTACATTAATTTTTTCTACACTTATCTTTTTCTCTTCTTCCCATTGCTTACTTATCTTTAAGTTATCCATAAATCTTCTGTAATTTAAAAGCTGCAGTGGACCTCCAAGGTCCAACTTAATAAAGTGAAAAATACATTAGCAATACAAATTGCGTTCACAACTTGTTAATCATCCTTAGGGTGATTTTTGCCCTATGTTTTACTCATCCTTACAAATTTCATTCTAATTTACCATGGTTATATTATAGCTCATATGCTAACCCCTTCCTATAAGGCTTTATTTCAAGTTTGAATTCACACTTTGTTAACTATCCCTCTGTATTATCCCATGGTAAGCTTATTATTGGGAAAAAATATGGGAGGGTATATTAATGAAAGGATTCAAAAAAGTAGTATTATTTATAATGCTGATAACTATGACAATTGCAGTATACGGCTGTAGCTCTAAAACTCCATCTAATTCTGTAAAGAATTACTTAGAAGAGGTGAAGAAAGGTGAAAATGCAGACTTTTCTAAGTTACTAAATCAAACCTTAGCTAAAGCAAAGAAAGACACCGAGAAACAAAGTGAAGGAGCACCAAATGAGTCAACGAAAAAATTCATGGATTCCTTGAAAAACTTAACGTATACAATAAATTCCGAGAAAATTAATGGAGATTCTGCTACTGTAAATGTAAAAGTAAATGGTCCTGATATGGCATCTGTATTAGGAGACTTTTTACAAAAAGCCTTTACAACAGCATTCTCACAAGCTTTTTCAGGAAATAACGCAACACAAGAAGAAACAGATAAATTATTTGACACTATGCTCGTAGAAAGCATGAATAATATGAAGTATACTGAAAGAACTGGTGACATTTCTTTAACCAAAACAAATGGTGAGTGGAAAATAAATAATGATGATGCTTTAACAAAACTATTAGTTAACTTAGATAATTCCTTATTTAACACACAAAATGAAAAACCAGAAACTGCAAAAAAAGAAGTTAAGGAAATGGTTTTAAATCAACCTTTTATTGTTGAAACAGAAAATGGAAACTATAGCTTAACTATAGAAGGTGCAAGGGCTACTGATAAAAGAAATGAGTTTTCTGGTATAGAAGCTAAAAAAGTTGCTTTTCTAGACTATACTTATGAAAACATTAGCTTTGGGCAACAATCTGGACAGGATTTATACATTGATGGATATGCTTTTCAAGTATTAGATGACCAGGGAAATGTACTTGGGGATTATCCTGTTTATGACGAAAATAGAGATCCTAAAAATACTCCAGTTGGTGGAAAATGCAAGGCCAGTGCTACCTTTGCACTCCCAACAGATAGTTCTAATTTAAATGTAACCTTTACAAGAGGTTCAGAAAAGGTTGCTAAAATAATAGTTCCAATAAAATAATTATTTTAATAAAACACATTGATTTTAAATCGATGTGTCTTTTATTTACTGCTATTTATTCTTTCATTAACTCCACAGGGGTAAACTTTGTTTAATTTTTAAGTATTCAAGATTAAACTTTTAGCCCATTCTTCCACTTCAGTGTTTCCAGTTATCACAAACTCTTGACCCCTCCCAACAGTTTGTAGCAAACAATGATGGTCATTTAACTGCCATATAGGTTTCCCCGATTTATCAACCAACTTTTCATGAAAAGTCATTTTAGTATTAAACTGTGGATGAAAGAAACGTGGTAACTTCCAAAGAGATCTTTTACCTTGCCCTTCACAAGTAAGGACTAGAGAATTGTTATATCCTAAGCATCCAAAACCGGGCATTGAATTATTAAAACTTAATGTCTCTCTTGCAATATAAGCAGTATTGTTTTTTCTCTGTCTATAATAGTAGTGTGGATGTGAAAGCTTCCATCCCTCGTATTCTAGATGCTCTGAAATGCTTTGAATTTCACCCACTTGAAGGTAGCCCCATATAATTTGCTTATCAGTTCCCTTTATAAAAGTATAGTTGTCATTTATTTTCTTTACATCTTTAAACCAGCCAAAAAATAGAAATAAATCTCCTTCTTCTATTTCCTGATTGGCTAGATGTGATTGAGCACTGCTACATTGCCCAAATAAACCTCTCCAATCCTTTTTACGCCCCTGTATAGTATGATAGTTTAAGTCAGGATCTAAGTGTGCATATCTATTTTCCAATCCCTTAATTCCTAAATCATTCATTAAATCTGAATAGCTTATGCCTTCTCTGAATACAAGATCTTTGTACATTATACCAGTGTTAATTTTATTGATATCATTATCCTCTGGTATAGGAAATGATACATGGTATTTTTCATCAATAAACAGTGGACTTGGATAACCACCTGCAGCTGTATCAAATCCCTTTCTACTTAATATAATCTTCATATCTATATTCCCCCATTAAATATTAGTCCTTCAATATAAAACCCTATTGTGAATTTCAAATTCCTTATTAAAATTTTGACTATTTCTTCTAGAATAAATAAGCTCCAATGGCAAATTTCTAATCCCATGGATAAAAATATTTTACCCATTTAAAAATACTAGTTACCTTATTTATTATAATGTATTCCATACATCAATAGATATATCTATGTATTGATAACCAATAGCAAAACAAATTGTGTTAACTACCCCTAGGGTAAGTATTTTTTGATTTGCGTAAACATGCACTCCCTATAGTAAGGGGGCACATAGCTTTAAAAATTTAACTTTTAAGTAATTTTATTGCTAATAGGCAACTTAATACATATCCTTACCATATCTCCATGGCTTTCAGCCCAAATCTGCTTCTGCAAGTTCTAGAGCTATATCATTACTGGAAAGCTTTGTGTACTCAAATAGCTCATCAATGAGTTTTTTTAGTTTTATAGATAAATTGTAAGTTGAGGTTAGGTATTCCTTCTCTTCTTCCTTACTAAGTATGAATAAATAGATTACAGTTTCTAGTTCTTTCTTCAAACTTTCTCTAGTTCTTACACACTATTTCCCCATCCCCTATGATTTTTAGTTTTTAATTTTTAAATATTAAAATCTCAAATGGATTATCTTACCCTTATTATGAAACTCATGGAGTGGGGTTGTTTTCGTTTTTATCCCGTGATAAGATATGTTCATCGACAAGGCACTGAAGCAATAAAAGCTGCAAAACACCACTGGGTGTTAGTGATACCCCCAAGTATCAATATAATTTATATACAAAAGTATCTAATTAATTGTGAATCAGCAAAGAGCTGTAAAGATTCTTCTTAGATATTTAAGTAATAGAAATTATATGTAAGCAAAATAAAAAATAAGGAGTTATTGATATATGATGAAAAATAAAGTATTATCTTTAGTTTTATTTCTATGTACTGTAGGAGGAGCTACTGCTGCTAGTGGAACAACTGCTAATGCAGCAACTAGTACTTCAATGCCTAAAGCTTCAAATCAGGCCATAGTTCAAAAGCAGACTAAAACTCCACAAAAAAGTGGACAACTTATAAATTTATTTTCAAGACAAAAAAACAACAAAGTGAATACTCCAGTAGTTAAGCAACCAAACAGCACGGATACTGCAGCTGCAACACCAAAAACTGAGGCTCCTAAAGCGGATGCTCCAGCAACAGCACCAACCACAGCAGTGCCAAGTGGTGTACCTACAAATCCAAGCAATAAGAGCTTTAAATATATGGAAGCAGTAGAAAAAGATATTCTAATCTATGTTAATGAAGAAAGAGCAAAAGCAGGCTTAAACCCACTAACTTGGGAAGAGCAAATGAGACCAATAGCAAGATATAAGTCTAACAACATGCTTCAGAATAACTACTTTGATCACAACACACCATCACTAAACAATGCTAGCCCAATGGATTTAGCAACTAAATACTTCAAGTATGACACAAATAGTTATGGTGAAAACTTATTCTACAGCCAAGGTTATGCAGAATCTGCAACTACAGCTAAATACCTTGTAGATCAATGGATGAACTCCCCAGGACACAGAGCTAACATTTTAAATGGAAGCTGGACAAAGATGTCTGCAGGGGTAGTGTTTAGCAGTGAAGGAAATTGGGTTTATGCAACTCAGCATTTCTCAACTAAATAATTTGTTCTAATATAACAAGAGACAGCCAAGGTTTGGTTGTCTCTTTTTGTGTGAACAGCCACATGGCTTTGTTTAAACTATCTAGAGTCCCTCTATATTCCTCTATTTGAAACCTTTTATAAAGGTAACTTAGTTCTTACTCCACTAATCCTATAGGTTATTAATCCAAGGGATTTATTCCCATGGTTCTTAACTCGCTATTTATTCAAAGTGTTATCCACCAGCATTCCATCTATGTTAATCCCTAAGTTTTGTAGCTCTGCTATGTCAATATAAATACATCTGCTATTTATATACCTTTTTTCACTTTCATCTTCTCTTAAGAATCGAGTGTTAAAATTTCCGAGGCAATAATGCTTATGTCTAATTACTCTTCCAACATCATGAGGTTTATTTTCATCAAAGTAGCACTGATATCCTAGTTCTCTACACTTTTTTATAAATATATCAAAGAAGGATTTAATGTTAATTCTAAGTACATATCTTGCGTTTTTATCTATGATTGCATCGTAATTATACTTCCATTTTATTTCTCTATCCTTTGCCATGTCATTCATGATTTCAAAGATTATTTCTATGTTGTCCAAGGTTATTTTATTGGTTTTTCTATAGTTTCTTGTTATTCCTAATCTATTTAAAAGTCTTTTTAAGTCCTCTTGTGCAGGTTCTGTATCCCCTATTTTTTCTTCTGTTATAACCTGCTCATTTAATATACTTTTTATATCCCTCATGTTCTTAACAACTTCTTTATTGCTATAAATTTCCATAATTATTTCCCCCTATTATTTAAAAATTTATAATTAATCCCTTTTATTTTTCTTCTATCTTTTGATAAGCTCCACTCCACTTCATTGGTATAACTCCTGTTTCCCCTTGTCTTGCTTTTGCAATTAAAAGTTCCAGTTCATCTTCCTTTGCCTCTGTTGGTTCATAATAGGCATGTCTATAAACAAACATCACTGTATCTGCATCTTGTTCAATGGCCCCTGAGTCTCTTAAGTCTGCAAGAATTGGCCTTTTGTCTATCCTGGTTTCTGTGGCTCTGTTGATTTGAGATAAACATATAACTGTTATATCTAGTTCCTTTGCCATTCTTTTAAGCTGTGAAGAGATGTTTGCTACCTCTAGATTTCTATTTTGAAAAGAGGTTTGAAGTCCTATAATTTGAAGATAATCTATAAAAACCACATCCAGACCCTCACTTTCTTTTAATCTGTAACATTCACTTTTAATATCCTCTAGGTAAACCACTGAATCATAAAGCTTAAAGTTATAGGTGGATAGCTTTTCAATAGTGCTTTTAACTCTTGAAAATTCCTCTTCATTTAAGATAGATCTTTTTATTTTGTTCATGGATATTTTGCATAAAGCTGCTGCTATTCTTTGAAAGCACTGCTTTTTACTCATTTCTATGGAAAAGTAAGCTACTTTACTTTTTCCTCCTATAGCTGCAGATAGGGCTAAGTTCATACTAACTGCGGATTTTCCCATGCTGGGTCTTCCTGCAATTATCATAAGTTCCTGTCTTTCAAAGCCCCCTAAAATATGATCTAGGGTTTTAAATCCTGAGCTTATGGAGCATAGGGCTTTCTCTCCCTTTCTCACTGCCTCCATATCCCCTAGAAAATTATCTATACCTTCTTTTAGGTCTCCACTATGTCTTTTACCTCCAGCTTTGATTAGGTTTATGGTATTTTCAAAGTCACTGATTATTTCTCCAATAGGCTTGTTCCCGTCATGAGCTTCCTTAGTAGCATTATTAGAGCAACTTATAAACCTTCTTAAATTAGCTTTGTCCTTTATTATTTCACTATAGGTTTTTACATGTTCTCCTGATAAAGAGGTGGCTATGAGCTCACTTAAATAGCTTATTCCTCCAGCCTCAGCTAGGCTATCTTTTAAAGCTTCTGTAAGAGTAACCACAGTTATTGGAGAGTTTTTTTCCTGAAGCTGCCTTATTGAAGTATAAATTAATTTATTTTTCTTATCATAAAAGTCCTCAGGTAGTAGAAAATCATAAATCTCATGAATTAGCTTATTTTCTTTTATTACTGCTCCTAGAATTTCAGCTTCTGCCTTTAAGTTAAATCTTCTATCCATGCTCTTTTCTACTCCTTTTCATAATCTACTTCTGCAAGATTCTTGCTATAAATTCTAGCAGCACTGTTATCTTCTTTTTGTACTAGAGTAGTCTTTTTAGCTCCCTTATACTTTTTAATGGCTTCCTCTGCTTCCTCTACAGTGGCTATCCCTTCTGAGAGCCAGTTATTTAAGATTCCTGACACATAATTTAAATTACGTTTATTAACACATACAGCTTCTTCTAAAGCCTTTAACACCAGTGACTCACCCATGTCCTCTACCCATTGATTAAGCTTTTGAATTTCTATTGGTGAAGGTAAGTGAAAGTTACTTTTAAAGCACTGTAAAACCACATTTTTATTTTGCGGCTTGTCTACATCTTCTTTATTGATTTCCATGTTATGTTCTTTATGATCTTCCTTATGATCTTCTATACCATTTTCCTTATTGCTGCCTTTATAATTTGCCTTCTGATTTGTGTTTGCATTTTCCCCTGTAGCTTCACCTGCTGCATCTTCCCCTTTTACTGCTTTTACTTTTGGGATTTCTTTTCTTTCATTGGTATCATTGAGTTCTTTTCTCTCTTTTGTTTCTCTTTCTATTTCTGTTTTTAATATTTCATCATTAATTTCTACCTCCTTGAAAATTTCTTTTAAAAGCTCTGGTTCTTCTTTGCAAATTCCCTTACAGATTTCATAAAAAGCATTTATAAATTCTGTGGTTTTAACCCTTTTAAGCTCCTTGTTGATGCAAATTCTAATGTTTTTGTGATTATGTATGTTGTTGTATTTATGCCAATTTAAAATCATTACTTCCCTATTGTCAGGGTTATAAAGAATCTTCCCCTTTTCCTGAAAAAACTTAAGATGCTGCCTAATTTTCTCCTCAGAAAACTGAAGCTCTAGCTGTGCAATAGTAAGCCCAATATTATAAATCCCACATTGGGTGGTTCTTCTGTTAGTTAGTAAAAATAAATAGGTTAACTTATGCTCTGAGGAAAGTTCTAGTACAAATTCATCCTGCCAAAACTCAATATCAACTGGTCTATACATAACAACACATCCTAATCTTTAAATAATAATAAGTTCATTTTGTTAATTTTCATTTTAATAAGGCATCTGAAAATAAATAACAAGTCAAGGATGTGAAGGATATTTCGCGGTATACAAGGAAACAGGTTCCACAGATAGTGGGGCTATCTAAGGGTTCTGTTGACGCAGTATAGCACAAAATAGACGAACAGATTGACTTACTTATTTTTTGAAGATGCCTACAGCACTTTGGAAGCAAATTTACACCGAACAAAGATACCTTTGTGAACAAACTGTGTTTGTTATACCTAAGCAATCTATCTTAGTTGGGTAACTGCCAATTTTGAAGCTATTAGACTTGAAGCTTCCAAAATGTTGTTAAATAATAATAAGTTCCTTTTGTAGAGGTCTTTAGAAGTAGCTTTTCATTGAGAAATAAACCTTCCAAAAGATAGCTAAATAATTTCTTGCAATGATCTACTTTGCTAACAGGTATAAATAAAATTCATAAAATTTTTAGTGAAATTATATCTCTAAAGATTAAATATGCAGTTTTTATAAAAGTTGCATGGATTTTAAAAAATTTTTTTGAAATATTTTTTATAGCTTTAATCTTTGTAGCCTCCAATGGTAAAAGTTTTTCTAAAAAACTTAAGAAAACCAAGATCGGAGTAAGGCATAAGGTAAGATTTCACTTGAGCTACTCACCTAGACTTCCTAAAAAACCAAGCTATAATTACAAAAAACAAAAGGACTATTACTTTTTTGTAATAATCCTTTTATATGTGCTTCTTTTATTCAATTTATTGGTTATATCATAAAGACAATTTCACTTGTTTGTTTTAGTTGTAGTAGTTTATTTTATTATTGTTGTAGTATAGGTCAGGGGGTTGGCAGGGGGTGAAAAAAACACCTGACAAATGCCAAGTGTTTTCTGATCATTAAATTTATTTTCATTATTTAGTAGTAACACATAGTCTCTTTTTCTATTTAAAACACATTAAATCGAAACAATATTATTTTTTTACGTCCTACAAATCAGTATTGTCTATAAGGTAATTCTGATTCTATTCCAATTTTTAAACTCCTAAGCTAGATTTTACTTAATTCTAATTCAATATAAATCCTAAAGCTTTATCCAGTTTATTCTCTAAATCTTCTGGATACCAATGGCCTACACCATGATTAATAATATAATTGCAAGACCCTCCAAAGTTATTAAGAGTTTCAATCATTTCTTCCACATCTTGCACTGGCGCATCTTTCTCCCCTTCCATAAACACCCACTTAATGTGTTTTTCAGCAGCATTCTTGGCACTCTCAACTGTAAAAGACGTAGGTTTTTGGGAACACAATAAAATCGCACCTTTTATAGGAATTCTATCAGATAAGGCCATATCTATAGCAGCATGAGCACCTCCTGAAAATCCCCCAATAATTATTTTCTCATGATCTATTGAATACTCCTTTGATATTGAATCATAACATCTTTTTAACTCTTCCCTCATAGAACTGTACATTTCAAAATATTCAATATCACATGTGTTTTCTTCCATTTCATATTGAAAGTATAATTCTTTTATGTTCCAAACATAACTATTATGTGCAATTCTTTGTGATGATTGAGGAACAACCACAACAAAACCTCTCTTTAGAAGAAATTCTGGCTCCCAAAACCTATTATGATATTCTGCATCCTCACCATCTCCATGCAAACTTATAAATAGTGGATATTGTTTTTCTTTAACATATCCCTGTGGAACATACACTTTGTATTTAAGTTCTTCTTCTTTTTCAGCAGCTCTTCTTAAAAGGTCATTTTTAGCTTTTAAATCCTTATATCTTGGGTTATTATTTAAAGGCGAAAACTTCCATAATGGACACATATACCCGCTATTAATAAGACTGTCTATTATATCTAGTGCTTCATCATGTAAATTACACCTAAAAAGAGACCTAGCCTTATCTATCATAATGTTGTAATAATTCCTTTTTATTTCATCCTCTGACATAAGAATTTTAATGTTCTCTAGGATTTCTAAGGTTTCCTTATACTTTTCCTCTCTGTATAATTTAGAATAAACTCTCTCCACTTCATCAAAACTTTTATACTTCATTGTTATCCCCCTCATTCTTTCCCCTGGGTAAACTTCTCATTGATTTCAAATAATATTCTGAAATTTTACCCTGTAAGTACCCTTAATTATTTTATCTGTTCAAAATCCATTTTATATCTATTGGATCTATTCACGTTAATTATACCTAATATTTCCTAATATGAAAATTACTACTTAAGTAATACTACCCTTAGAAAACTTTTTACATACGTAAAATAACACATAATTAAAATAATGTCCTACAAACCTTTTAAGGTGCTAGGCATTCTCCAACCTTTATAGCAAATTTTTTAGTGCTTCTTTTTCATAATTAATTTCTGAGCAGGTTCTAACTCCCACTCTTCTAAAAACCTCTAAGGGTGGACACCAGCCTTGAAGGGCATGTTGCAGTAAAAATCCTCCTACTGCGCCTGTGGCTAAAAGCCATTTTTTGTTTACTGTAACGCCAAGAATTGTGCTAAGAATAATAGCGCTTGCAGCATTGGTTTCAAGGACTCTTTCAATATCCCATTCTGCATCCAATTCTTTTAGTCTGCCATTAATTTCATCCTTACTCTTATCTGCATAGCTTAAAACATTTCCAAGTGTTTCTTTCTTAATTTTATTGTTTATTTCCTTATTGGTATGTAACTGCACTCTCTTCATTGTATCTGGAAAAATAGTTCTCATATGTTGCCTCCTATATAGCTTTTTAAATTATTAACACTATTACTTGGAGTTATAAAAATAATGTTTTTCCTTAATAATAGTATAAGTCTCTGGAGTCAAGACTTAATTTACCATTGAGTCTACTTTGATTCCCTTTAGACTTTTTCATCATGATTTTTTTATTAAAAGTTTAATTCATTATAAATTTCATTCATATTGAATAAGATACTTTTTATCATAGATGCCTATATTGTTCACTAAAATAAAAAATTATATTTATTAATTCTTATCAAAGTAAATTGTATTCCACTTTGCTAATAATCCCTTAGAAAACTTTTTAATATTCAATTTTCTTTTTAAAGTCATGGTAGTTGAATATGTAAATCTATGTTAATATGTATTATAATATTGATAATAAAAAATTCTTGTGAGGTATCTTATCTATGAATAACAAATTGACTAAGGAAAATTTAGAAAAGTTAAAAGAAGAATTAGATTATAGGCTTACGGTGAAAAGAGCTGAGATTGCTAAGGAAAAGATGGAAGCTGCTGCCCATGGTGATAGGTCTGAGAATGCAGAATATAAGGAAGCCTGTGCAAACTATAGAGAAAATGATAATAGGATTCAGTATTTATTAACTATGATTTCAACTTCTACAGTAATAGATGATACTCCTTTAGATAGCTCGGTTTTAGGGGTTAATAGAAAAGCAAAAGTTAACTTTGTAGAGGATGATTTTGAAACTATTATTACTTTAACGACTACTTTGGATGCAGACCCTGAAAAGATGTTTATAAGTATAGAATCAGATCTTGGAAAGGCCTTAGCTGGTAAAAAGGCTGGAGATGTAGTTGTGGTTAATGCTCCTGATGAAACCTATGAGGTGGAAATTTTAGAGATACTGTAATGCCTTAAAAAGTAAATTATGTTTAAGATTTTTAAAAGCTGTTTCAAAGGTATATTAATTACTTTTGAAACAGCTTTTATACTTAACTTCTCTACTTTTTCCTTGAATCTAAAGGTATAACAAACACTTATCTTATCATAAACCTACTGTGATTTCTTTAAAACTCTTATAAAAAAATAATCTTTTTACTTACCAGTTGTAACTCCTTCAGTTAACTTCTTAAGTCCTTCGCTATCTATTTCTCCTCTATTACTTGACCCTTTAGTGCTGTTACCTCTGTGGTTTCGAGTAGCAGATTCTGTTTCTGATTTTATAACTTTATTAGCCTTCTTCATAAGAACATACCCTCCTAAGATAATTTGACTTACATCTATTATAATTTCATTAATTCAATTAATTATGTAAGAAAATTTCTTATAGGATCATGCCAATGGTGGAGTTGCGCTTTGTCCTTATCCTTGCAAGATTCTCTGATTTATATTTAGACTAAGGACTTTAAAATGAATTTTCACTTATTCTTTTGAAGCTTAGATAAACCATTTTTACATTTAATTTATATGTTCCAAGAAGTGGTTTCTCCAAAAGATGGACACAAAAGATAAACTGTAGTTTTAATAATATAATCTTCACCACCACCAACTTCGTTAAGAATTATATCTATATTTTTTAATACCCCTTCTGTTTCTTCATCAATTGAACCATATTTTTTTGTCCATTAAGTGGGTCAATAGGTAGCTGAGCAGATACATAAATTGTATTGTTGTGAATAATTGCTTTAGAGTAATGACCTTAAGGCTTTAGAGAATCTTTTGTATATATTTGTATCATTTTAAATCTTCTTTACAAATCCTTTTTATATTCTAGAATCTGTATATCACATTGTTATTTCCGATTGAAAAACAATCACAGCGCTCCCAGAAATCTTAACTTCAACTGGTTCTTTATCTTCTATTTTCACCTCAACTTCAATAGTACCTGATCGATTTATAGCTTCCCCCTGCTTAGCTTTGAATTTTAACAAAGAATTACTGTGGTTAACAAGCCTATGGTGAACTAGATATGCACCTAAAGGGCCATTAGCATTACCAGTTACAGGGTCTTCATTAATACCTATTGCAGGCGCGAACATTCTGCCGTGTATTAAAATATCATTATCCTCGGAATCAACTGTGAAGACATAATATCCATTACATTGGATAATCTTGCTTAGCTTAGTGAGTACATCATAATTCGGATGTAGTGCATTTAAAGTTTCAATTCTTTTTATACCAATCATAACCTTGGAATGGCCTGTTGATAGAATCTGGATTTCATAGTTTTCTAGCAAATCACTGTTTTTTATATTAAGAGCTGCTAAAAGTTCCTCTTTATTTATGCCATCAATAATGTCACCAAATTCAATTTTACCCTGGGTCATAACAATTTTATAATCTTCATTTTCATTTATTATATCTACTGGTAAAATTCCAGCACCTGTTTTATGATACACCCTTGAAGTATTAAGCCCATTTTCAACAGCACGAGCATAATGAGCTGCAATAGTTGCATGCCCACAGATTGGTACTTCGTTTGTAGGAGTAAAAAATCGTATATGAACATCATAATTATTGCTACCTGAAGAAAAGATAAAGGCCGTCTCAGAGTTATTAAGTTCCCTTGCAATTTTCTGCATTTCATAATCAGTTAATCCATCTGCATTTGTTATTACTCCTGCTGGATTTCCTGTAAATCTTTCCTTTGTAAATGAGTCAATTTGATACAAAGTATATTTCCTTGTCATTATTTTCTCCTGCCTTTATTGTGAACTTATAGATTATAATCCATTTTTAAGTTTGTGGTAATCAATATCTAGATATTATATAATTAATTATATTTTTCATTAGATGCCCATACAAGTACGCACTTTTTAATCAGATACTTACCATTTAGAAAGAAGGATAGAATATGGATAAATATACTATTGAAGAATTTCCAAATCAAAATAAAAGACAAAAGGATTTTAAGTGTTCAATTGGATTTGCTATGACTGTAATTGGAAGTAAGTGGAGAGCAATAATCTTATGGCACATATTGAAATCTAATAAGGTGAGATATGGTGAGTTAAAAAAATCTATCCCTAATATAAGCCATAAGATACTATCTCAAGAACTAAAAAATTTAGAAATGGATGGGCTAATCCAAAGGATTGCTTATGCCACAATTCCTCCTAAAGTAGAGTATTTACCTACTGCTAGAGGTGAATCACTAAAAAATATATTAACTGAACTATGCCTTTGGGGCAAAAAATATATGGATTAATTTTATAATCTTGAGCTAACTTCTATTTTTACATGTGGTAAAGAGGCACAATTTTTCACTTTAATATATCTGAGTACATAATGTAATTGCATTTAATAACACCTATATATCTTAAAATTAAGATAAGCAGATTAAAACCCCTAGAATTCCTAAAAATCCTAGGGGTTTTAACTACTTCACGAAAAGAACACTTATTCAATTAAGTCTTCTTCACCTTTTCTATCCTTATCAGTTCCTTTGCGCTTTTTTACGCATTCTGTCAGTAAATATTCTATTTGCCCATTGATGGATCGAAAGTCATCCTCAGCCCAAGCTGCTAGCTCATTCCAAAGACTTGGTGATAGTCTTAATAAAACCTGTTTCTTATCTTTTTCCTTTGACTTCTTATCCACTATCTCTCAAGCCCTCTTCCTAATTATTTCTTAATAAATTGAACCACTATTTACTATTGGCTGTGCATCCTTATTTCCGCAAAGGACTACCAATAGGTTACTTACCATAGCAGCTTTTCTTTCGTCATCTAATTCAACTATATCATTTTCACTTAGCTGATTTAAAGCCATTTGAACCATGCCTACTGCACCTTCTACAATTTTTTGTCTAGCTGCAATAATAGCAACTGCTTGTTGACGTTGTAACATAGCTGAAGCTATTTCAGGTGCGTAAGATAGATGAGTAATACGAACTTCTAAAACTTCAAGTCCTGCTATATCAACCTTTTCTTGTAATTCTCTTTGCATAATAGAAGCAACTTCTTGACTACTACCACGTAAAGATTTTTCATTGTTATTTTCATTCTCTTGTCCAGCTTCATTAGTATCATAAGGATAGCATCTTGCTACATTACGAATTACGGAATCACACTGAGTAGAAATATAGTTTTTGTAGTTATCTACATTAAATACTGCCATAGAAGCATTTCTTACTTTCCATATAACAACAGCTCCTATTTCAATTGGGTTACCTAATTCATCATTAACCTTTTGTTTTCTATTCTCAAGAGTTATTGCCTTTAAAGATATTTTTTTACCAACAGTTTCATGAGTCATATTTTCATGTTCTTTATTAGTAGCAATTTGACTTGCTGTAGCTCCTAAATGTTTAGCTGTTGGATTTATACCTGTACAGAAAGGGTTTACCCAATAAAATCCCTCTTTTTTTAATGCTCCTTTATATTCCCCAAATAAGGTTAAAACTAAAGCTTCATTTGGATTTATTACCTTAAGTCCTATAAGCATTATAGGTGCAACAACAATGACAACAACTGATAATAAGATAATACACACTCCAAGAGTTGTATTAGTTTCTACCACAAGGCTAGCACTTATTATAATGCCTGCTATAGCTAATATCATTAGTGCTATATTTCCAATAAGCATTCCCATACCACTTCTTGCTTGCATTTCTTTTTCTTCATAAAGGATTTTCTTATCCTCCATAACCATTCACTCCCCTAAAAATATTAATATGATATCAATTTGATATCATATTAATATTTTACATCTTCTTCAATATATTTACAATAGCTTTTGTAATTTTATTTTAAATATTTACATACTAAAATGAGTCTACTATTTTTCTACGGCTTCCATTAAGAAGCATAAACAGAAAATAGCATTAAAAGTATTATTGCTATTTTAGCCTACTATATGTAAGGTTTGCTTGACATCATGTGAAAGTAGTACTATATTAATAATGTAAGGTAAACATTACAGGAGTGATATTTAATGAAAAACAAAATAAGACAATTTCGTGAACATTTAGGACTAACCCAAGAACAATTGGGTGAGCTTATAGGTGTATCAAGACAGGCAATTAACGCTATTGAAACAGAAAAATTTGAACCTTCTATATGGTTGGCCTATGATATTGCAAAAGTATTTCACAGTTCCATAGAAGAAATTTTTCTATTTGAAGAAAGTGAAAGGAAATCTAGAGCAGAGCAAAGTAGAGGTGTAGTTTAGTGGCATTAAGACAAATAAGGTTGTATGATGATGAAGTATTAAGGAAGAAGAGTAAGGTGGTTGAAGTTGTAGATGATAGGATAAGACAAATATTAAATGATATGGCTGAAACTATGTATAATACAGAAAATGGTGGTGGATTAGCAGCCCCACAAGTAGGTATATTAAAGCGATTAGTTGTAATGGATATGGGACAAGGACTTATAAAATTAGTAAATCCAAAGATAATTAAACAAGAGGGAACCCAAGAAGTTATAGAAGGTTGTTTGAGCATCCCCAATAAATGGGGTAAGTTAATAAGACCCGCAAAGGTAACTGTACAAGCATTAAATGAAAATGGAGATGAAATTATATTGACAGGTGCTGGAGATTTAGCAAAATGCTTCTGTCATGAAATAGACCATTTGGATGGTATTCTTTTTACTGATTTCGTTACTGAATATATAAAGTAATATAATTAACCCTAATGAAATTATTAAATAAAATAATAATGCTAAACTTTTAAAAGTGCGAAATAATACAACTTCGCACTTTTATTATTTAAAATAAATTATACTCTCCAAAGCAAATGGCTTATCTGCTATAACATCATAATTACATCACACAAATCTTAAGATATACCCCAACTTACCTTTAAGCTATTAAGGCTTTTAAGGATAGGCAAATTGAAAAATCATCTTGGTCGCATATAATCTGATAGTTATAGTTAAGTTTAGTTTTTTAGTTTTCTTCCCAAGTAACTATATATTTTAGCTTACCAGCCTGAATCTCTGGTTTTGATTTTATCCATTGACCAGTTATTCCAAGTTCTTTTGCTGCTAGCTCAAAATGACACATTGCAATACCCATGTCTATGTTTTGAATTTTAATTCCATTAAAGGTATTGTTATATTTTTCATCTTCCTCTAAGAAAATGTGGTATAACCCCTGAGAATCTTTAATAATTCTCCAAGGCTGTTTATTAGATGCGGAAGGACCTAATCTTACTGCTTCTAACACCTTTTCATAAGAGCCTACTGTATCTAAGTTTAGTGAAGTGTTAAAGTTATTTTGGAAAAATAATTCTTCTGGCTTTTTCCTCTTTTTAGCTCCTACCAAGGTTCTGATGAAATTCTCTTTTAAAGTCCTTTTATCAGCAGTATAACCTATAGGAGTGATGCAAGGTAATAATTCTTCACCAGATAAGTTAACTTGTTTTGCAAAACCACCTCTATTAAAGGTTCCTCCTAGCCAGCAAGTTCCAAGGCCCAATTCTGAAACCTTAAGAATTACCTTTTCCATGCAGTAGCCAAAGTCCTCCATAGCATATTCCCCTGGTTTAACAACCCCTACAATATAACTTGTTGCTCCACTTATCATGCCATAGGTAATTAATGACTTTAACTCTGCTTTATCGTATTCTGAAGCATCAATAATATGAAAGGCAACTTCATTGCCCATGGGACCTTTTTTATTTTCCTCTATAAAAGTTCTGATAATCTCTAGTTTTTCTTTTTCAATAGGTTTGTCTATATAATTTCTTACAGAGTACCTTTCCTCAATGGTTTTTATTACATTATTCATAAATAATCTCTCCTCTTATCCTCTTTTATGTATAGATAAACAAGCTTAAAACTTTCTATATCTTTGAATTTGACAATTGTTTGTTATCAATAGCAACTTAGATAGTTACATCAATTGAGCTTGCTTATCTCTTTTGGGGAAATCACTTCTTAGAAGATACACGCTAAATATTGAAGTGTTTTCTCTATAGGAAACCAGATTAAAAAATTAACTTACCTATGAACCCCACCCTGATTCCCTTAATAGGTCATGGATATAGCTTCATTTATACTGAATAAGTTAAAATTACTTCCAGGAACCCTTGATTTAATCTTATAGCTTATGTTTCCTAGTTTAAATTTCTTCTAGTTTTTCCTTTAATCATATTTATATGTTTATGGTACTTTACATAGAATAATTTAAATTGTTCTAAATTTAATTGTATTCAACCATTATTGTTTTGTCAAGATGTTATCAGCGTTAACTTTTTTCTGAGAATCCCTTACCAGCTTACCTCAATAGTTTTAAGTAAATATCTTCTAAAGGTTATAATTTACATTTACAGAAATTCAGTCAGTGAAAACTTGTTATAGCTGTATTTTATGATTTTTAAAATCTCTAATTGATATTTCACTATATAACTATTATTAAAAATGTCCAATACTTATGATAATGTTATACTTTAAATTATATTATGATACCTTTCATCAATATACTTATAGATAAGATTATAGATTTTTTATTTTCAATAAAATAGCCCTTAGTTTCTGCTAATAAATCAAAAACTAAGGGTTACTAAGACTTTATACCTTGACCTTTTTAAATTGTCTTTCATGATTAAGGAGCCATTCCTTTCTCCATAGACCACCTGCATAACCAGTTAATTTCCCGTTAGAGCCTATAATTCTATGACAAGGAATCACAATACTTAACTTATTTTTCCCATTTGCACTGCCCACAGCTCTAACTGCTTTTTCCTTTCCAATGAAGCGAGCTATATGCTGATAAGCTACAATCTCACCGTAAGGTATTTTTGTTAGAGCCTCCCAAACTGTTTTTTGAAACTCAGTGCCTTCAAACTCATAGGGAAATGTAAAATCAAAGCGATGCCCTTTGAAGTATTCCTCCAACTGGTTATAACATTCTACTAAAACTGGAGGGGTATCAACTAGTAATGAACTTATTTTCTCATTTTCTTCTATAAACATTATGGAGCTGATAGCCTCATTACTCCCCACAATTTCTATTATGCCAATGGGTGATTCATAGTGTAATTTATATTTCTTTATCATATAATAACCTCCAAAGATAAAAGGTAGCATAAGCCTGCCAACCTTCCCAATTTGCTGCATACTCTTTTATTTCTTCTATAGTAGGTTTCTCCTTAAGTCCTAATAAAACCTTTAAAGCATTATGTAAGCCCACATCTGCAATTGGAAAAGACGAGGTTTCATGTAAAGATTTCATCATTATGTAATCTGCTGTCCATGGTCCAATACCTCTTAGGTCCATTAGTGATTTCTTTACCTCATGATAATCTTGCTTCTCCAGTAGCATTTCTTTTGTTAAAAATCCACTTTTCATATCTTTTGCAATGCCAATAACATATTCAGCCTTCCTGGTTGTAAATTGAAGTTTCTTTAAATCATCTACACTTAAGGTTGCAATAGCTTCAAATGAAGGGAATACCCAAAACTTTTCTCCTTGAAAGATTATAAATTCACCAAACTCTTCAACGAATCTTTCCTTTAACGTATATGCAAAGGTTAGATTAATTTGCTGGCCAATAATCGCCCATACTAAGGCCTCAAATAAATCTGGAATGCACATAATCCGTAAGCCATAGTATTTATGAACAATTAAATTTAAAATTTTATCATCCTCAGCTATTTGGTAAAACTCCTGTAAATCCTGTTCTAAGTCAAACCATTCCCAAATATACTCTCCTACTTTTTCCCTCTGATAACTAGATGGTTTGCTTATTGGAAACTCTACTCTTATGGAATCGTTAATATAACTAATTTTGCAAAATATTAAGGCTTCCTCTACCTTTAATAGCTTGTATAATATTCCCTCTTTAATTCTATGAAGTACTTCCTGATGAGACCTTCCTAAGAAAATTAAGCACTCCTGAAAATTAAATTCCTTTGGAGGAATTATGTCTATATAAGTTTCATGATCAATCCAATTCATTTTGAAGCCCCTTTCTATATTCGCTAGGTGAACAGTTTTTCAAGTTCCTAAAAGCTTTATAAAAGTTTGAAGGACTCTGAAATCCCACCTCATAGCAAATCTCAAGATTAGTCAAAGTGGTACTTTTAAGAAGGTGACCAGCTTTATCAATGCGTATTTTTTCTAAATAGGTCCGTGGGGTCTCAGAGGTTTCCTGTTTAAATAAACGCTCTAGATAAAAGGGGCTTAACCCAACACTTTCAGCTATATCTTTCAGTTTTAAGTCTTGTTTATAGTTATTAACTAGAAAGGTAATGATATTTCTCACAATCTCAAGATGGGGGGATAGCTCAATTTCTGGCTGACACCTTTTGCAAGGACGGTAACCCGCTTCTTCAACTGCCTTTATATCATGATAAAATTCTACATTTACCTTTTTAGGTTTTCTTGATCTACAAGAAGGACGACAGTAAATTTTCGTTGTTTTTACTGCTGTAAAAAATAGTCCATCATATTTACTGTCACAAGCCATAATTCTCTCCCACATCTCTTCAAAGGAAAGATTGATTTTCTCCACCATTTAACCACTTCCTTTCACCTTAGGTTGTGCATTTTTCTTTTCTAATAATATTAACTGAGTTCATTTTAACAAGTAACTCATGTTCATTTCGTCCTCATTCTTGCTGTTATGGTGCTCATTGTAAAACAAGACCCCCAGTCCTAAATTACAGGTCTGAGGGTTTCTAGTTTTCTAGTATTAATACCCTAAGGTATATTAATCAATAGTAATTATTTTTGATGGGTCAACTTCATGAGGTGCTTTTTCCATGTCAGCCTGGCCAACAGCTATACCAATACCAAAACCATAGCCCTCAGGGATGCTAATACGATTTCTCCAGTATTCAGCCTTTTCACCGCTAAAAACTACTCCAGGCATTCCAACAATAACACTGTCTAACCCTATTGATTTTGCAGCTAAAGCTATGTTTTCAACAGCTATTCCAGCATCAACTTTTGCATAGGAATTTTTCTCTTCAATTGCAATAACAATGACACATGGAGCATTATAAAGCACTTTATTATTTCTAGATTTTAAGCGCTCTACTACTTCTTTATTGCCCATTGCCACAAAGAAATTAACAACATCCTGCTCCATTTCCTCTATAATAGACTTATTGTTAATAAATATGAACTTATATGGTTGAAGGTTCATAGCACTTGGTGAAGCAAGTGCAGCCTCCTGAAGAACTGCTTTTTGTTCCTCAGTTAAAGGTTCTCCTTTGTATGCTCTGATGCTGCTACGAGATTTGATTATGTCCATAACTTGGTTTGTCATATATATCCACTCCTTAATTTTAATATACTAATTCAATAGTACTACTTTCATAAATGTAGGTAATCAATGTGACCACTTACCTTATAAACTTACTCTTACCTTAATTTTGTTTGTATGGTCTTTGCCCATAAAATTCATGATAAATAAGTTAAATAATGAACAAGTTCATCTTGTTAATCTTCATTTTAATGAAGCACTTTAGAAGCAGGTTTATACCGAACAAACGTAGTTTGTTACACCAAAGAAACTTATCAAGGCTGAGCAACTGCAAGTCTGCTTAGCAGATACCTTAGAAGATATCAAACTTGAAGCTTCCAAAATGTTGTTAAAACTTCACAAACAAGACTATAAGATAAAAGATTCATATCTGTGTCTAAACTTAATATTTTATAAAGCTTATTACCATAATTTAAATAATCCCACTGCTGCTTTAGCAATTTTATAAACAGGGGTTTCAAGCTCTTTTTTCACGTTCTTTAATTCCTTACGAATTTCAATATTCTGTGGGCAATGCTTTTCACATTTTCCACAATCCACACACTGAGATGCACTACTTGGAGTCTTTCTCATTACAGTACACATTATATAGTCACGCCAACCTGATTTTCTATTCTCTGAGTATATCATATTGTAACTGTGGAAAGCCCCAGGAATATCAACACCCTTATGACACGGCATGCAGTAGCCACAGCCTGTACATCCAACCTTTATATTTTTATTTATCTCACTCTTTACTTGGTCTATTAGAGCAAAATCCTCTTTTGTAAACTCATCAACTTTAACTTCTGAGGCAACTCTTATATTTTCTCTTATCATTTCAAGCGAGTTCATACCAGATAAAACTGAGGTAACTGATTCTTGGTTCCATAACCATCTAAAGGCCCATTCAGCAGGGGTACGGTTTCTTGAATCCTGCTTGAAAATCTCCTTTGCCTTTTCAGGAAGTAGGTTTACAAGTCTTCCACCTCTAAGTGGTTCCATTACAATAACTGGTATACCTTTCTTACTTGCATAATCAAGGCCTCTTCTACCTGCCTGACTATGCTCATCAATATAATTGTATTGAATTTGGCAAAAATCCCAGTCATAGGCATCTACTAATTTTATAAACATATCAGTATTTCCATGATAGGAAAATCCTATATTTCGGATTTGTCCACTATCCATTTTTTCCTTTATCCAATCCTCTACACCTAAAGCTTTTAGGCGCTCCCAGGTATCTATATCTGTAAGCATATGCATCAAATAATAATCCACATAGTCTGTTTGAAGCCTCTTTAGTTGTTCTTGAAAATATTTTTCTAGGCTGCTTTTAGATTTAACCATGTAATGTGGAAGCTTGGTTGCTATATAAACTTTTTCTCTGCAGGAATTTCTTTTAAGTATCTCCCCAAGGGTTACTTCACTTCCTCCATAAACATAAGCAGTATCAAAATAGTTAACACCACTTTCAATGGCTTCCATCACTTCTTTTTCAGCCCTGCCTAGATCAATGCTAGTACCTTTTTTCGTGAATCTCATGCAGCCATAACCAAGGATGGATATTTTGTTGCCTTTTTTATCTGTCCTATACTGCATAACTGTTTTGCTTTCTTCTGGTCCCATTAAGTACATCCCCTTTATATTTGTAGATAGACAAGCTCAAAATCTGATAAATTCTTAAGTATAAAGGTTTAAGGATATTATAACCAACTTAGATATTTCCAGTAATTTGAGCTAGTCTATCTCTTTGGAGAAACCACTTCTTAAATGGTATAATTCAAATGTTGAAGTGGTTTCTCTCTAGATAAACAAGCTAAATACTTGTCATATTTTAAAATCTGAAAATCTATTGATATATTAAACATCCTAAATTTGAGCTTAAAAAGTTCTACTTTCTCAAAATCTTGTCCATAGCTTTACCTTTTGCTAACTCATCAATAAGTTTATCTAAGTAGCGAATTTCCTTCATAGTTATATTCATTCCTTTCGCTACGCTCAAGGCACAAAACGGAATGAAATGTGCCTTTAAACGAATTTTGTTTTTAAACCAAGTCTATAAT
>NZ_JAGGLL010000007.1 GCF_017874425.1 Clostridium punense | reverse complement strand
CACCTTATTCTAAAAAGTCTTTACTTTATATATTCTACATAAAAGCTAAAAATCCTTTTTGAAAAAGAAAAAAAGGTCACTTTTTCAGTGACCTCGAAGTACTTCAGCCTTTTTATTAATCATCACTTTTGCCAATATTAGATAATACTAGTCCTTTATTATGATCAAGTGCCCAACTAATTCCCCAATCACTTTGGAATATTAGAAGATCTCTATCTTTTAAATCTTTTACTATTTTAGTATCACTAGTTAAATTTAAAGTATCTACTGGCTTATCATAGCTTTCAATCCATCTTATATTTTTATATGAAAGCATATCCATTTTAATATCAACATTATATTCATTTTTTAATCTGAACTCTAATACTTCAAACTGAAGAACTCCAACAACCCCAACAATGATTTGTTCTGTTCCAATATGAAGCTCTTTGAATACCTGTATCGCTCCTTCTTGAGCAATTTGAGTTACTCCTTTGATAAACTGTTTTCTTTTCATAGTATCTACAGTTCTAACCCTAGCAAAGTGCTCTGGTGCAAATGTAGGTATTCCTTCAAATTTAAACTTCTTGCTAGTAGAACAAAGAGTATCTCCAATACTGAATATACCTGGATCAAAAACTCCGATAATATCACCAGCATAAGCTTCTTCAATAATTTCTCTATCCTGCGCAAGAAATTGTTGTGGCTGAGCAAGTTTTATTTTATTTCCTCCTTGTACATGGAAAACTTCCATGCCCTTTTCAAAAGCTCCTGAGCAAATTCTCATGAAAGCAATTCTGTCTCTATGAGCTTTGTTCATGTTTGCTTGTATCTTAAACACAAATGCAGAAAATTCTTCATCAAAAGGATTAATCCTACCTGCATTTGAATTTCTTCCTAATGGTGACGTGGTTAGCTTTAAGAAATGAGCAAGGAAAGGCTCTACTCCAAAGTTTGTAAGCGCACTACCAAAGAATACAGGAGTAAGTTCCCCATTTCTAACCTTATCATGGTTAAATTCGTCTCCAGCTATATCTAGAAGCTCAATATCATCAAGAAGCTTTTCATATAAGCTATCAGTAATAGCTTCTCTAGCAGCAGCTTCATCATCTATACTTATACTAGTTTCATGAACTTCTCTTTGCCCGTGGTCCCCAGAGTCAAAAATTTGTATTTCTCTTGCCTCTCTATCATAGACCCCTTTAAAGTGCATTCCTGTTCCTATAGGCCAGTTCATTGGGTAAGATTTAATCCCAAGTTCTATTTCTATTTCTTCCATAAGTTCAAATGGATCTCTAGTTTCTCTATCCATTTTATTAACAAAGGTAAATATAGGAATTTCTCTTATACTACAAACATGGAATAACTTTCTTGTTTGATCTTCTACCCCTTTTGCCCCGTCAATAACCATAACAGCACTATCTGCTGCCATTAAAGTTCTGTAAGTATCCTCACTAAAGTCTTGGTGTCCTGGGGTATCTAGAATATTAATACAGTATCCATTATAATTAAATTGCATTACAGAGGAAGTAACTGAAATTCCTCTCTTCTTTTCTATTTCCATCCAGTCAGAAACCGCATGCTTAGACGCTTTTCTTGCTTTAACAGAACCTGCAAGTCTAATAGCTCCTCCATATAAAAGTAGCTTTTCTGTAAGTGTAGTCTTACCTGCGTCTGGGTGAGAAATTATAGCAAAGGTTCTTCTTTTCTCTATCTCTCTTATGTAATCGCTCAAAGCTATCGCTCCTTATCTTATATAAATTTATGTTATTTGTGAGAACCAAATTAGTTTTCACTGAATTTCTTCAAGTTCAAAATTAACAAATATATAAAAACTTATTGTTTTTTTACATACAACTTATATAATACCACAATAAGGTAGTTAAAACAATTTATATTTATATGTATTTTCACTATAATATTATGACGTATTTTTCACTTTTTATTGGTATTCTGTTGAAAATTGTAATTATTATTGCTATAATAATAAAGCTTATTAATTAATTTGGAGGTCATAATATGACTACTAGAATAGCAATACTAGGCGGACCAAGATGTGGAAAAACCACACTTATGCAGCAATTATATGTAGATATGAAGATAGCTGGATTAGATGTTGGTTGTGCTTCTGAATATAGTACTGATTATCTAAGAGAAAAAGGTATGATTGAAACTATTTCTGAACAATATGGAATATATTTAGGACAGCTAAAATTAGAAGAGGATTTATCTTCTTTTGATTATGCAATTACTGATTATGCTACTTTTGTACCATATATCTATGCTAGATTTATGCTTGGAAACAGAAAACGCACAATTAAAGAAATTGAAATTTTGAAAGATTTATATGGACTTGCTATAAGGGATATTTCTAAATATGATTATATTTTTTATGTAGGAAGAGAATTTGGATATTCAAAGGATGGTGTTAGATGGCAAGATGAAGAAACTGCAGCTGCCATAGACGACGCAATCTTACAATTTTTAGGCAACGAATCAGTTCCATATAGTAAATTAACTGGTAATACTAAAGAAAGAGCAAAGCAAATTCTTAATGTTTTAGGCGTTGACGTAGAAGTACATAATTCTGATAATGATTCAATATAAACTATTTGCATTTTCTACATGTAAGAAAACCTAGTTTCCTTTAGAAACTAGGTTTTTACATTTAACCATTATTTATTTCATCCAAAATATTGGCATCTTGAGTAAGAAAATTGGGCATATCTATAACCTATCAATTAATATTGCAGATAATTTATAAATTTACTTTGCTACAGGTATTAATCCGATTTTCTTTTGCATTTTTCTTAAAGTTTTCATAGATACATAATTGGCTTTTTCTGCTCCTGCCTTATAAATACTTTCTAAATATGTCTTATTGTTTAATAACTCTTTAACCTTGTTTTGAATTGGCTCTAGTTCACTGACTATAGCTTCAGCAACATCGGTTTTAAACTGAGCATATCCCATTCCTTCATATTTATTTTCTATTTCTTCAATGGTTTCCCCTGTAATTGTACTTAATATAGTAATTAAATTCTTAACTCCTGGCTGCTCATCGATGAACTTAACAACCCCTAAGCTGTCTGTAACGGCTCTAGAAACCTTTCTTCTGATAACTTCTGGTGGATCCATAAGTTGAATGGAACCATTTGGATTTTCTTCTGACTTAGCCATCTTCTTAGTAGGATCTTGTAAATCCATTATTTTAGCTCCAGTTTTTGCTACATAAGGTTCTGGGACTACAAAAGTAGGGCTATAAAGCCTATTAAATCTTTCTGCTAAATCCCTAGCAAGCTCTAGATGCTGAACTTGATCTTTTCCTACGGGAACTAAATCGGTTCCGTAAAGCAATACATCTGCAGCCATAAGAATTGGATAATTAAACAATCCTGCACCTATACTTTCTCCACCCTTTTGAGCCTTATCCTTATACTGAGTCATCCTGCTCATTTCTCCCATATAGGCATTACAGGTTAAGAGCCAAGAAGCTTCTGAGTGAGCTGGTACATGTGATTGGATAAATAAGGTATTCTTTTCCGGGTCAATTCCCGCTGCAATGTAAATAGCAAGTATCTCCAGAGTTCTTCTTCTTACATCAGCTGGAAGTTGCTGTACTGTAATAGCATGTAGATCAACTACACAGAAATAGCAATCATACTCGTCCTGTAACTTCACCCAGTTTTTTATAGCTCCCAGGTAATTTCCTAAGGTTAAATCCCCTGAAGGTTTTATACCACTAAAAATAACTTTCTTCTTGTTTTCCATCTTAAACACTCCCTTTTTTTTGCTTACAACTCAAAAAATAATATTTTTATTTTTTAAGTTGTACTTAAATACTAAATTTTATAATATAAAATTTTATTTTTTATAGTCTTTTAAATTGTTTCCCTTATTATTTTAGCTAAATTTATATGTTATAACTTAGGAAAGTAGTTGAAAATTAAAAAGCCCTATGGATATTGTAAATCCATAGGGCGTAAAGTACGCGGTACCACCTAATTTTAAAACTATAATGTATAGTTTTCTCTTTCAGATACGATTATATCCTATCTCTATAACGTGAGAAACACGTGAAAGACTACTTTAATTCATCCTTCCTCTCCACGACCCATTCAGCTTAAGCATAACTATGGTAATTCCACCCTCTACCACTCTCTGAAAATTTGTTTTTAAGCCTACTTACTTCGCTTCAATGATTTAATAATTTAATTTTTATTAACTCAAACTTATTATATATTATGCTACTATTTTATATCAGTGTCAAGAGTTTATAAAAATAACAAATCCTTTTCACTAATAAAAACAGTAGAAGTTACAACATATCTTTAAATTCTATGATCTCCAAAGACCATGTAAATTACAATATTCTCTTGCATAAATTATATCTTCATTGATTTGGAATTCTGCCACTGGCTGTTCATCTATTGATAAGTATTTTCTATAAACTCTATCTTTTGTGTGAACTTCAATCCACTCAATATGATGTTCCACAGTCATTGGATGTAACACAGAACCTACAGTAACTCTATAGCCACCTTCAATTTTTTCAACTACTGGTACGTGTTTTTCTACAGCAGCCTCTTGAGTGTTTTCCTTTTTAAGAGTCATTGGCTTTCCACAACATACTAAAGTCCCCGCTGCTTCATGAACAACTTCTACCATATGTCCGCATACTTCACATTTGTAAACTTGTCTTAATTCACTCATTAAATTATACCTCCAAACTTTTATTGTCATTAATATAATACCATATTTTAGTAACTATTACACATATATATTAGCTTATGCATATATAAATTTTTTATTAATTAAAGATTAATTAATCTACATAAGTATTTATTTGCTCATTCTACACAAAATATGTAGAAGAATATCTTTTCTTAGATTTTTGTTTGTAATAAAGGAGGAGAACTTATGGACAATAAAAATAAAACAAATCAAAAGCCAAAAGCTTATGGACCAAATAAGAGAGATTATCTAGAAGTTGAACCTAAGGAAGTTAAAGCTTACTCCTTAAAGGATTATACTAACCTACCTGATAATGTCCGCGATCCTATTGTTGCTAATAATATATCCTATATGGAATTTGATTACACTTATAATAATGGTGAAGATCTTTTAGGCTTCTCCAGTGAACTCCCACAGACTCCTAAGAATCCTAGGGATATAAATAACTAGTTAACTTTTTTACTGGATTAACACCTAAGAAATTTGTATATACTTTAAAGTTTAAATCTCTGCAGTTTATTTAAGCACAATACTTTTCAAAAAACATTTTTTCTATTTTATATATTTTAAATTATGTAAATCTTGGGGACTCAGTGTATATTGAGTCTCCATTTTTTGTAAATAATTTATGAATTATTTTTCACACATCTATACTATTTTAACTAATTTATGGTTATAATTAACATATAAGTTATGGTAATTTTTATAATTTTCATTAAATTTCAATCATATTTTCACTTATTCCAAGATAAAATTTAGTTTCATAATAATAATTGTATTTTATTTACTATTTTGAATTGGGGATGTTAGTATGAGAAAACTTAAAACTATAACTATTTATCTATTTGTACTTTTCTTTACGTTAGGGGCCTATGGTTCAACCATGAAACCAACTCCAGATAAGGTGTTTTTGAAGGCTTTCTTGACTGAACTATATTCTTTTAATAATGATAAATTACAAAACTTAAATTTTTATAATTTCATGTACCCTTGGGATAAGTTTACTGTTAGGCTTAGAGATTATATGACAGAAAAAACCTTTCAAGATTTTAGCGATAAAAAACTTTATTATGACTACATTACAACATCTTATTATAATGGGTTCCATAGTTCAGTATATTATATCAAGATAAAACCAGGCAATAAAAACATATCTGCCACCACCTATACTTATGAGGCTACTGTAGAACTATTTTATAGGCATAAAAGTACAAGAGAAGTCTACACAGTTAATGGCGAGGTTAACCTATCCAATATTAATGGTAACTATAAAATTACTAAAATAACTAAGCTTGTATTTCCTACTGCTGGTTTTTCTAATGTTGTTTCAAAGCTAGTTTAGCAAAATTCCAAACTGAGAAAAAAGACTTTAGCTTATAAACTAAAATCTTTTCTCAGTTTTTATATATAACTTTTAATCTATTTTAACTTTATTATCTATTAACTTCTTTAAAATCTCATAAATTGAATTTAGCTTAAAACACTAATCAATTCTCAGTTTTAATAGGCTATAATAAAATCTACAGCTTATAAAATTCTAAATAAGATTTCATAACGTAAGTATGATCCATAACTCCTGCTAATTCTCTTATTGAGTGCATAGCTAAAGTTGGGTTTCCAATATCTATTGAACGAATGTTCAAATGAGTTGAAGATATTGGTCCTATAGTTGAACCCCCTCTTACATCAGAACGGTTTACAAATTTTTGATATGGCACTTGTGCAGCCTTGCAAAGTTCCTCGTACACTGCTGAGGAATCACTATCAGTAGTATAAGCAAAGTTAGCATTAATTTTAATAACTGGTCCCTTATTAATAACTGGTCTATTAGTTGGGTCATGTTTATCAGGATTGTTAGGATGAACTGCATGCGCATTGTCTCCTGAAATTAGGAAAGATCTTGAAAGAGCTCTAAAGAAATCTTCTCTTTCCTTACCAAAAGCTAATGCTATTCTTTCTAGAATATTAGCAAGCATTTCAGAGTCTGCCCCTTGCTTTGTAGAACTTCCTATTTCTTCATTGTCAAAGCAAACCATTACATTAGTTCCTTCTGTTACAGGAGCGTCTTTTAAAGCCGCAATACCTGCATGAACCATTTGAAGGTCATCTAATCTACCTGCAGAAATAAACTCATCATTTAATCCAATGATACTTCCTTTTTCAAATTCATATAAGAATAAATCAAAGTCAATAATTTCTTTAGCATCTACTCCTAATTCTTTTGCAATAGCATTAAGTAAGTAATTTCCTTTTTCTAATTCTTCATTAACCAATGAAAGTAGTGGCAAAGTATCCCTTTGAGCATTTAACTCTACACCTTTATTAACTTCTCTATTCATGTGTATTGCTAAATTTGGTATTATAAGAATTGGCTTTTTAATGTTAACTAAAACATTTTTAGGATATAGTATGTTTTCTCCTTTTATAACTACTCTACCTGCTACTGAAAGTGGTCTATCTAACCATGTATTTAATATTGGTCCACCGTATACTTCTGTATTTAATCTTACATAAGTACCTTCAACTACCATTTCACAAGCAGGTTTAATTCTAAAAGTTGGTGAATCTGTATGAGCACCTACTATTTTGAAACCATGGTTTTCAATTTCTCCATTTCCTACTACGAAAGCAACTAACGCTGAGTTGTTTTTAGTAGTGAAATACCTTCCACCCTTTTTCAGATTCCATTTATCCTCTTCTTTTAATTCTTCAAATCCTGTATTTGATAATTCTTTTCTAAGATTTTCAACAGCATGAAATGCTGTAGGGCTATCGTATAGAAAATCTATAAGCTCTTGAGCGAATTGTAATTCTTTTGTCATTTAATATACCTCCCTAAAATTGAACTTCTATAAAGTAGTATATCAAACATCTACTTTCCATTTCTACAAATATTTAAAATAAATAGAAACTTTTTTATATAAAAATTGTTCTAACATAGTTTTAAATGGTTTTATATGAATTATTATGGGAATTAAATTGAGCAAAGTAATCCATAATAAGTAAATATAAAGTATAAACACATAAGTTATGACTTATGATATAATAAGTGCTATGTATATAGTAAATATAGGAAATAATTAAATAGGTTTTAATGAGGTGTAAAAATGATTTCTAATTTCTTAATAAAAAAATTTGTGAAGAATTATTCTGATGTGAAGAATAAAAAAGTAAGAGAAAAGTATGGATACTTAGGGGGCGTTATTGGTATCCTAGCCAACTTAATTTTATTCGGAGTTAAGTTCACAGTAGGAGTTATAGTAAATAGTATAGCAGTAACAGCGGATGCCTTTAATAACCTTTCAGACGTAGGTTCTTCACTGGTTACTATTTTCGGCTTTAAACTCTCAGCTAAACCAGCTGATAAAGAACATCCTTTTGGACATGGCAGAATTGAATATATTTCAGGTTTAATAGTAGCCTCCTTAGTTCTTTTAGTTGGTTTTGAGTTTATAAAAAGCTCTTTTGATAGAATCAAGAATCCTACACCTGTTGAGTTTTCGCTTGTTCCATTTTCGTTGCTTTTAATTTCTATTTTGCTTAAAGTTTGGCTTAGTAGATTTTATAAAAGTATAGGTGGTAAAATTAATTCTTCTGCCCTACGAGCATCTGGAGTAGATGCCTTAAGTGATGTAATATCCTCTTCAACGGTTGCCTTATCACTACTAATTTCAAAATTTACCACACTTCCTATTGATGGATATATTGGTATGGCAGTCTCTGCAGTAATACTTTATGCAGGCTATAACTTAATAAAAGATACATTAAACCCTCTTTTAGGCTCTGCACCTGATAAGGATCTTGTAGATAGTATCCAAACTATGCTTCTAAGTTACGATTATATTGATGGTACTCATGACTTATTAGTACACAATTACGGTCCCGGAAGAATTATAGCTTCAATTCATGCTGAAGTACCCTTAAATATCTCTGTAGTTAAAATTCATGAAATAATAGATAGAGCTGAAAAGGAAATATCTGCTGAGCTTGATATTTATTTAGTTATACATATGGACCCTATCACTACTGATGACAAGGAAATCTTAGCTGCTAAAGAGGAGTTAACTGAGGCACTAAAATCCGTACCAGTTGTAAAATCTTTTCACGATTTTAGGGTAGTTGGTGAGGGAGATAGTAAAAATTTGATCTTTGACGTGGTTGTGGATGCTGACAACAAACTCACAGTAGAAGAAGAGTTAAAAATACAAAACCTTATCAACATTGAATTAAAGAAAAAGTACCCAAATCACAATGCCATAATAACTGTAGATAAGGATTATTTAGGTGTGTAGACCTTTCATTATAACACTAGTCTACATATACAATATTTAACACAAACTTAACCTGTAAAGTAGCAGGTTCTAAATAACACATTAACACACTCCAGAATAGTATATATTACTATGAAAGTATGGAGTGTGATTTTTTATGTCAGGTAAACAAAGACATTTTTTCCCCGGTGGTAATACTTCTAAAGGCTTTTATTCTTTTTACAGGTATATTCTATCTCAAGATGAGGCAAGGCGTATAATTTGCATTAAAGGTGGACCTGGTACTGGTAAATCTTCACTAATGAAAAAAGTAGCTAAAATCTTCTTAGAAAAAGGCTATGAGGTTGAACATCATCATTGTTCTTCTGATAATAATTCCCTTGATGGTGTTGTTATTAAAGGGCTAAACATTGCCCTTCTTGATGGTACCTCTCCCCATGTAGTAGATCCAATGAATCCTGGAGCAGTAGATGAAATTCTTAATATGGGTCAATGCTGGAATGAGGAAGGTTTTAAGGTGTTTAAGCCTTTTATCATGGATACTAACAAGAAAGTAGGAAAAATTTTCAGAAGAGCCTATAGATTTTTTGGTGCTGCTAAAGATATCTATGAAGACTGGTACACCTTTAACAATGAAGCTTTAAATTTTAATAAATTAAGTTTATTAAAAGAGGAACTTAAAAATGAGATCTTACCTAATAATGTAAGTAAACTTGGATTTGACCGTCACTTATTCGCTACAGCCTTCACTCCTAATGGTATTGTAACCTATATTGAAAATCTAATAGAAGGCTTTGAAAAAGTATATGTTCTAAAAGGAGGACCTGGTACAGGAAAAACTTCTGTACTTCAATACATTTATGAAGAAGCTGTAAGACGCGGCTTCTATGTAGAAGTATTCCATACTCCTCTTACTCCTGATAGAATTGAGCATGTATTAATACCTGATTTGGGAGTAGCTATTGTTACCTCTAATGAAATCAATAACATTGATTTTAGTGGTAAAACTTATGATATGAATACCTTGCTAAACCAAAATACTCTTGAGAAAAACAAATCCGAAATTCAAGATGTAAAAGAAACCTTCTATATGCTTTTAAATAAAGGACTTACTTGTATAAAAGGCGCTAAAAGTCTTCATGATGCCCTTGAAACTGGCTACATCCCAAACATGAATTTTGATAGAGTAAACCAAGTTTCAGATGAAATTATTCAAAGATTACTAAAATATGAAGAAGAGTATCTTAAAGGAAAGTAATTTAACCTTTAGTTAAGCCTTAATCATAATTCTCTTCATAAATATCTAGTAAAAATGAGCTATGGTAAAATGAACATTTACTAATTTAAAACAAGGAGGCCAGATATAATAGAATTAATTATCTATTATACCTGGCCTTCATATTTATTTAGAGCTTTAGTGCCTAATGCAACAACTCTATTAGTATTAATTCAAATTAAATATAGTATTTACAACGCTTAGATATCTCTCTATATACAAGTTGCAATATTTACTTCTATCCTATAAGATAATTTTAAGCAACTTATATTAAAAGGAATAATAAATGGAATTACATATATTCATGCAGTATCTTTATTGTATTTTATATATCAAGATTTTTGGTTTTAATAATAAAAAGATTATGAAGAGCTCTAGTACACATAACATACATTAATTTATCTTCTTCTTTAAGCCCTTCTTTATTATTACTCACTATAATTACTCCATCAAATTCTAATCCTTTAGCAAAGTATGATGGTATAATAACTAAACCTTCTCCATGTGCTACCTTTTCTCGATCTATAACCTTTGCAATTACTTTATGTTTTATAATATCTCTTACTCTATAAGCATCTTCTAGATCCCTTGTAACTATTGCTATGTTTTCTAACTCCTTGTTATTCATAGTTTCTACATAACCCTCTATAATTGTTGATAGTTCTTCAGTAGTGAAAACTTCTTTTTCAATTACCTCGTCACCACTTCTCACAAGTGGAACTATTCCTTGGGTTTTAAGAAATTTATTGCTATAATCCATAATTTCTCTTGTAGAACGGTAACTTTTATAAAGCTTAAACTCCTTAGTATTGAAGTCCTTTAGAACACTATCAAGAGATACCATAGGTGAAATTTCATCTTCCATAGGAAGTATTCTTTGATTACTATCCCCTACTATGGTCATTGACACTGCTTTAGTATACTCCTTTAACGCAATAAACTGCATTAAAGAATAATCTTGGGCTTCATCTATTACAACATGCTTAATTTCTCTATGAGATTTTATACCTTCTAATTTTACTTTTAAATACAATATTGCACTTAAATCTATTTCTGTCAGTTCCTTGTATACAAACCTCTCATTTAGTTCTATATATATATCTAGCACTTCAGGAGGATTTAAAAAGTCTAAAGATTTTTTAATACCAATTATTTCACCAATTAGTTCTCTGATTTTAAGCTTTCTGTTAAAATCCAAATTATTTATATGAAAAATCAATTCATCTTTTGGATATGTGGCCTTTTCTTCCTCATACTCCTTTTGAATTTTTCTATATTCCTCATCTCTTATATCCTTTAATCTAGCAAAGATAATTCTTTTAATTTTTTTACATCTTCTAAAAAGCGGAAGCATTAAAAAATCTTCAAGAAACATCTTCTTCATCTCTTCTACGGATATTATCTCATGACTTCTGTAATCTATGCTTCTATAGCTAAAGTATTTACTATTCAACTTCTCAATATAATTATCTATGAAGGTCTTATATCCTATAGATGTTTTATAACTAATTTCCTCTTCAAACTTTTTATCACCAGTTAAATATTTTTCCATAACCTCTTTTAAAGATATGACATCATCAATACTTAGTATATCTAAGACAAAATCCTTAAAGGTTGTCTGCATTACTCCACTCTCACCTAAACTTGGAAGCACAGTGGATATATACTCCATAAAAATATTGTTGGGCCCCAATATGAGAACTTTATCCTCAAGAATCTTTCTATAATTATAAAGAAGATATGCCACTCTATGAAGAGCTATTGTTGTTTTTCCACTTCCAGCAACTCCGTCAACAACCACTGTTTCGGTTCTTGGTTGTCTTATTATGTCGTCTTGTTCTTTTTGTATGGTCATTATAATGTCTTTCAATTTATCTGAAGAGTTTTTACTAAGAACCATTTGTAGAATATCATCTTTCACATCTATAGCAGAATCAAACATACCCTCTAGGGTTCCCTTTTTTATAATAAACTGCCTTTTTTGAAGTACCGATACGTCTACTTTACCTTTTGGAGCTTCATAATAGCCTTCACCTATTCCTCCGTTATAGAATATTGAAGATATTGGTGCTCTCCAATCCACTACCAACGGTTCAAATGAATTCTCTGGAGTAACTCCAAATCTCCCAATATAGATTTGTTCAACACCATAATCTTCTTCTCGAAAATCCACTCTTCCAAAATAAGGTGATACCTTTAAAATGTTTAGTTCCTTTAATCTTCTATCAATAGTCTTGAAAGCCTCTTCCTTCACGAATCTTTCATGATCAAAATACTCAATTACTTTATCTTCATCATCTCTGTATTCTTCAATAAACTTCTTTCTATAGTCTAATATATAATCACTTATGCTTTTTCTATTCTCAATGTATTTTAATATTTCTTCATTTATTATTTTAATAGTTTCTACTAACTTTTCTTCTTCAATAGAAAGCTCTAGTTGCTTTTTTATTTCTTCACTAACCTGATTACTCACAATTATACTTTCCTTTCATCACTTAAATAGAAATCTCTTCCCATCCAATTATATCTGTTATTCCAAGACCTGGTTCATCAGATAATATAATTCTATTTCCTTCTATTGTAGCTCCGCCTACAATTGGATCTTCTGAAAAATATAGCATAGTATCTAAATCAGAAATTATCATATTGCTTTTGGCCGCTGCAAAACTTGCAGCGGCAGTTATTCCTACTTTACTTTCAAGCATACATCCCATCATACACTTAATTCCCATGGTATCTGCCATATTATATATTTTCATAGCATTGTGGATTCCACCACTTTTCATTAACTTTATATTAATTAAATCACAAGCTCTATTCTGTATTATTTTAAAGGCTTCTGGTGTTGCAAATACCGATTCATCAGCCAAAATTAATGTATCCACATTCTCCTTAACAAACTTTAAACCTTCGATATCCCAAGCCTTCACAGGCTGTTCAACAAACTCAATATCCAAGTCTAATTCTTCAATTTTTCTAATAATCTTTACAGCTTCCTTTGGAGACCAACCTTGGTTTCCATCTACCCTTACTTTAATTCCTTTTCTTATGGCTTTTCTTAATAGTTTTACTCTCTCTAAATCATTTTCTGGATTTTTACCAAGTTTTATTTTGATATTGCTATAACCGTCATTTACAGCCTCATAAGCTGCACTAACCATATTTTCTACAGTATCATATTGTATTGTCATATCAGTTAGTATATCGGAATTATATCCTCCTAATAATTTATATAGTGGTATATTAGATCTCTTAGCAGCTAAATCATATAGTGCCATATCAAAAGCAGCCTTAGCACTATTATTTCCCCTAATACACTCATCTATGGTTTTTGTTATACACTCAAGACAACTAATATCCATTCCTTTAATATGCTCAGCGATATGCTTAATTGCACCAACAATTGAATCTTCAGTTTCTCCAGTGACTCTTGGGGCTGGTGCCGCACTTCCAAACCCAATCTCTCCATTGTCAGTAATTATTTTTAGAATAACTTCTTTAGAAAAATTGTACGGTTTATTTCCTATTAAAAATGGTTTTTTAAGTGGTACAGTAATTTTTCCAACTTTTATATCTTTTATTATCATTTATTTATACCTCACATTTTAAAATTATCTATAAATATTATTTTTCAACATTACAGATTAATTATATTCACATTGGTTTGCACTATTCTATATAATTATCTCTTATTATACCCTTCTAATACACTTTTTCAATAAAAAGCGTGTTTACATCTATATAAATTTAAAAACATAGAGAAGCTAACGGACTTCTCTATGTTTTTTAACATATTCTAGTTTTATATAATACAATTCAAGCTCTACAGCATAAAAATGTCTGTAAATTTATTTAGTTCATTCTCTTATTTTGCTAATTCATATAAAGCATGAGTATAAATTTTTGTCATTTGAATTAAATCTTCTATGACTACATATTCATTTGGCTTATGAATTACATCTGGATCTCCTGGGAATGTAGGTCCAAAAGCTAAAGTGTTTGGCATTTCCTTAGCATAAGTTCCTCCACCTATAGAAATTAAAGTTCCCTCTTTTCCAGTCTGTTCACTATAAACCTTTTGAAGTGTTTTAACTAGTGGATTATCTGGAGAGAAATATAAAGGTTCTTGATGTGTAAAATTCTCTATAGTAAACCCTGTATTTTCTATAGTTCTATTAAATGGAGTCATCATATCCTCAAGAGTTTTAGTAACTGGATATCTTAAATTTAAAGTTACTACTATTTTACTTCCATCTATGTTAATCTTACCTAAGTTAAATGATAACTTTCCTGAGTCTTTATCTTCTAGTAAAACACCAAAAGATTCTCCATGAAGTTCCATGCCTATATAGTTAGCTAAGAATTTTATTGCAGTTGATATACAGTCATCACCAAGTGTTAATTCATTTAAGAAAGTAATTATTTGCATTATAGCATTCTTACCAAGCTCAGGAGTACTTCCGTGAGCAGACACACCTACAGACTTTATAGTAACTTTATTTTCATTAACTTCTGCTTTCATATCATAACCATTAACTTTAGCAAAACCATTTAATTTATCTACTAAGTCCATAGTATTTGTAGTTACAACTAATGCTTCTGCATAGTCTGGAACCATATTAGGTGCTACTCCGCCTCTTAAATATTCAACAGCATAATCTCCCTGTGGCATAACTTTTACATCTTTTACAATGTTAAAAGTAGTTATACCTTTTTCTCCATTAATAATAGGGAAATTTGCATCTGGAGTAAAGGCTGCTACTGGTGGTTTTTCCTTTTGAAGATAGTAGTGTAACTCATTGCTACCCGTCTCCTCGTTAGTTCCAAATATTACTCTTATTCTTTTTGAAAGTGGCAAATTAGAATCTTTTATAGCTTTTAACCCATAAAGACAAGCTACTATTGGTCCTTTATCATCTAGTGTACCTCTTCCAAATATTTTATCGTCATGAATTTCTCCACCATAAGGAGGGTGTATCCATCCATCTCCTTCTGGAACTATATCTAAATGACCTAGTGCTGCTACATAGTCTTCGCCTTCACCAATTTCTGCATACCCAACATAGCCATCCACATTAACAGTTTTTAAGCCTAACTTCTCAGCATTGTCTAAGGCACATTGAAGTGCTTTAGCTACATCCTCACCAAAAGGCATTCCTGGTTTTGGTTCTCCTTCTAAACTTTTAATCCTAACTAACTCTTGAGTAGTTCTGATTATGTCTTCACGCATTTCATCAATTCTTAAATTTAAATCCATTTAATTCATCTCCTTATTTGATTCTTCCTTAGGATCTAAGGCCTTAACCTCTTTAAAATGAATCCAACCCTTTCTTGATAAATAAGTTGAATATGTAATTAACTTTTCAATTGCAACTTCTTTGGTATCCCCAAACTTTTTTGACATCTCCATGGCTATTTCGTAAATATTCCTTTCACCATTCATAAGAAGCCAAACTGCTGACCCTTGCTCATCTAAAGCAAGATCACTTATGTTACTCTTCTTTACAAGCCAACTTGTAAACTTTTCTATAGGTTTATCGTGCTTAAAATATAAAGTTACTATACCATCGCTTTCTGAAAAATCAGTATGCTTAATTTCTGGTACATATAGTAAAAAATTATACTTGTCATTTTTTTCAGCAGAATTTTTCTTCATAAAATCACCTACAAAATAGTTAAGAGCCTAATTAAAGGCTCTTAACATTATTATTTATAATCAATATACTAGTAAAATACTTATACTTTGATTATAACACTATTTATATTATTTGCAATAACTAGCAACTTATTCTATTTAGATTTAACTGAGAAGTTATAAACCCACAATCCTAATAAGAAGTACATTGCCGTAGAGAATATTGCATTTCCTGTTAAAGCAGGAAGAAGAGTAGCTCCAAAGCCAATATTTAATCCTGCAGTTGCAATTCCTGCTACAACGATACCCATTAGAGCATCACCAGCAACAAGTCCTGATGCAAGAAGTATACCTGCTTCAACCTTATTTTTCTTAGTCTCTTCATTGTTTTTGAACTTTCTTTCAACAAGAACTCTTACAATACCACCAACTAATATACCAGCATTTAAGTGGATTGGTAAGTATAATCCTAATGCAACTGGTAGTATTGGTAATCCTGCTAATTGACAGAATACAGCTATAGAAGCTCCAACGAATACAAGAGCCCATGGAAGTTCTCCTGTCATTATACCTTTAATAACCATTGACATTAATGTAGCTTGTGGAGCAGCAACTTCTTTTGTTCCTATTCCATAAGTTGTATTTAACATATTGATAACTAGTGCTGCAAATACAGATGCAACCACTAAACCGATAAACATTCCAACTTGAACCTTCTTAGGAGATCCTCCAATGATGTAAGTTGTTTTTAAACTTTGAGCAGTACCTCCAGAAACAGCGATAGCCACACAAACGATACCACCAACTAATACAGCTGCAACCATAGCTTCTTGGCTTGTTTTTCCAAGTGCTTTTAATGTTCCAGCAACGAATAATAATGTAGCGATAGTCATTCCTGATACTGGGTTGTTAGAAGCTCCAATGATACCACACATTCTTGCTGATACTACAGCAAAGAAGAATGAGAACACAACTGCAAGTATAGCTCCAAAAATTCCTGATTCTTTAAACATTGGTAAGAACCAAGCAAGTGCAAATACTACTACTGCTGCACCGATTACCCAAGTAATAGGAGCATCTTCTTCTGTTCTCTTAACTGAACCAGTACCTTTAGCACCAATTCCAGCCATTGCTGATTTGAATGATTTTATAATAGTTGGTGCTGATTTTCCTAGGGATATAAATCCACCAGTAGCAACAGCTCCAGCTCCTATATATCTAACATATTTACTCCAAATATCCCATGCTCCCATTTCAGAGATTAGTTGAGTTGATGGGAATAATGGTTGAGATAATCCAGCTCCTATGAACTTAATAAGAGGAATTAATCCAAGCCAAGCTATTAAAGAACCACCAAACATGAATGCAGATGCTTCTGTACCAACTATAAATCCAACCCCTAGTAATGAAGCTAGAGTATCGAATCCAAATATTGAACCTTGATATTTAGTGATTACCCATTCTGGTTCTTCAAGCCATAGCTTCATTCCACCAGAAAGGAACTTATAACCAGCACCAACTCCAAGTCCAGTCATAACTGTTTTAAAGCCAGCACCGCCTTCGCTTCCGCTTACTAAAACTTCAGCTGCAGCCATTGACTCTGGGTAAATTAAGTTACCATGTTCTTCAACTATTAAGAATCTTCTTAATGGAGTAACAAAGAATACTCCTAGAAGTCCTCCTAGTGTAGTAACTATAACTACAGTCCAGATGCTTAAATCAAAGCCCCATAATATAATTGCTGGAAGTATAAATATAATACCACCGGCTATAGACTCTCCCATAGCTGCTACTGAAGCAACTAAGTTAGCCTCTAATATATTATTTCTTCTGAAGATTCCTTTTAAAATTCCTGTTGCAAGTATTGCTCCTGGTATTCCAGCAGAGATTGTTAATCCTACTTTTAATCCAAGATAAGTATTTGCTGCTGCAAATATAATTGCGAATATAATTCCTAGAAAAATAGAATATCCAGTTGACTCTGGCATTGCTACTGACGTAGGAACAAATGGAAGATAGTCATCACCATGAACACCGCCATAGGCATTATGGGATAATTTTTTTGCGTTTTCCATCACTTTACCTCCTTATTTATTATTAAAAATATGTGCTATTAAAGAATATCACATTTCGACAAAAATATTAAGTTCATTTTTGGCTGTTTTTCCAATTTATCCAGCTAATAGTTCATTTTTCGTTAACTTGCTACTATTTTCTTATACTTTGTGAATATTTAAATAAAATATAATTAACAACTTGTAAACAAGTTTATCAACTACTTTTAATATTATATATGTTTTAATAAAGTTTCTACATTCTAACACATAGCCTGTCTATGGTTCGAGTAGGAACTTTATTTATTGTATTAATAAAGTTCTTCACAGCACTTCTTACCCTTAGTATATTAGGGAAAAACACATTATTAATTACTGATGATTTTAACCATCCCCATAACCCCTCTATCAAATTAAGTTCTGGGCTGTATGGTGGTAAAAACATTAACTCTAATCTAGATTTATTTTCATCTAGAAATGGCTGTATTAGTTTAGCATGATGTATTCTAGCATTATCCAGGACCATTACTATTTTACCCGTAGGGTACAGTTTAAGGGTAGTTTTTAAGAATTCCCCAAATACCTTTGCATCATATCTTTCATGCTCTTCACAATACACTATTCCTGTTTCATAATTTAATATTCCTATCAATTTAACTCCAGCATTCTTACCGTAGGTAGGTATTTTCTTTTGCTTCCCCTTTATAAACCAAGTCTTTTGGATAGCCTGATAATCCCTAATCATAGATTCATCTTCAAACAATATATGATCCACCTCCCCATTAAGGTGTTTTTTTTAGGGCTTCAAAATCTTTTTTAAAGTCTTCTTGTTTTTCCTTATCTGCTTTTGCCAATACATATGTGGGTCTTGTATAACTTAAATTTAATCTTCGAAGAACTATTGACATCGCACTATGACATAGTTCAATATCAAATTGACTAATAGTCCATTGTCTTATAAGTTCTATGGTCCAGTTTTTTCTTCCTTCAAACCCGACTTCGTCTGGCGTTTTATTTATAATAATTTCTACAAGCTGATTTTGTTGTTCTGTATTAAGCTTTCTTTTAGCTCCTGGACTAAATTTCATTTCTAATCCAGATAAACCACTTTTATTATAGTTTTTTATATAGGTGCCTACGGCATGGGGCTCTAGCCCCTCCATTTCTGCGATCCTTTTGTTTGTAAAGCCTTCAAAATGTCTTAGTATTACTGAATATCTTTTATGCATCCGTATACTCTTAGTTTCCTTTAAAGCACATCTTAATTCTTCAATTTCTTTTTCATGTCCATCTATCTTATTTAGTATTAAAGTTTCCATATAAAAATCCTCGCATAATTTATTTTTATTATTTTGGATTTTTATATAGTTTTATATTAGTGGTATTTTTAGGGATGTATTTTCTTAATTAAAACTTATATATTAAAACTTTTTCAAAATCCCCTTATCTTGGATTTATTATTATCCAAAATTGTTAAAGTTATTACTATTTTATAAAAGAAAAACCTTTACTAAGAAAGTGCAGGTTTTTCTTTTATTAGAATTCTTATTTACTTTAAGGCACCAAACCTATCAAAAGGTTTAATTATAAATTTAGCTTTTCCCATAATTTCATCATATGGTATGTATGGATCGTTCCAATATCTAGAATCTACAGAGTTTGCTCTATTGTCTCCTAAAAATAAGTAATATCCTTCTGGTACAATAAAAGTTCCTGTCTTATCGCTCTTATACTTTACATAATCTTCTTCTAATTTAACATCATTAATTAGTACACTACCATCAGATTTAATTTCTACTTTTTCATTAGGAAGTCCTACTAATCTTTTTATCAAATCTTCATTTGCCTCTTTAGAATGAAAAACTAAAATATCCCCTCTTTTTAAAGAAGTAGGTTTATAATTTCTAAGTACAAAAATTTTATCACCAGGTTTAATAGTTGGATACATCGATTCTGTAGGAACACTAACGTTAAAAAACACAAATTTATTAATAATAAAAGCTAGAATCACGGCACATAAAATTGGTAGAGCCCATTCTTTAATAAACTTTCTTACGATGTCCATGTAAATCACCTCATTTTATTCATAAGATTCATTTTATCATAGGAATTAAGCTTAATCAAATTAACTTTTTATCATTAATAGTTCTTCTACTTTAAAGCATTTTAAAATCAATATATTTTCTTTAATACTGTTCTTTCAACCACAAATACAAATATCCTTATACAATTAGAATTATTATTAGGTTTAACACTATTGTTTCGAATTAGGATATTTAATTATTTTTGTGAAAAACATACCACCTATTATTATTGAAAAAATACAAATAATAATACTATAAAAAATAAAAATTCATAGAAGGAGGGGAAAATATGATAACTAAAAAACCATTAAGTCATATGGGTGAAAGTAATATAGGTTGGATTAAAAGTACACATCATTATTCATATGATAAATATGAGAATCCAAAATACAATAGCTTTGGAGTGATAAAGGTGTTAAATGATGATGTAATTTTACCAAGAAGTGGTTTTCATAATCATCCCCACTACGATATGGAAATTTTATCATATGTCATCGATGGTGAATTAACTCATGGTGATAGTCTAGGAAATAATAAAATTTTAAAAAAAGATGAAATTCAATACATGAGTGCAGGCTCCGGTATAACTTGCGAAGAACACAATTTTGGAGTAAATCCTCTAAGATTTCTTCAACTATGGATATTGCCAAACAAAAAATTAAGTAATCCTAATTATATGAATTACAATTTTTCTTTAAATCGTAAAAATAATCAATGGATTTACATGGTAAGCAATAAAAATGGACTAGCCCCTGTCAAAGTTAACCAAGACGTGAATATATATAGTGCTTTGGTAGAAAAAGATAAAGATATAGACTTTAATATACGTGAAAATAGGCAAGGATATTTGGTTCAGATTTTTGGAAAATCTTTCGTAACCAGTACTTATGACAAAAATCATACCGTATTATTGGAAGAAAGAGATGCTTTAGAAATATATGAAGATAATGTAAAAATACAACCCATTGAAAATTCACACTTTTTATTAATTGAAATGAACAGTATACCTATTAAAATTTATCAATAAAATAATTACTAAAAAAACTTAGTAAAAACTACTATGAATTTAAGCTTAAATTCATAGTAGTTTTTATTTAAAATTTAAATTCCACACAACTTCTTGCTAAGTTATATAGCTCATAAATTATATAATTATTAGTTTCTTGTAAAAGTCTATCTTCATCCACTACTACAACTGGCACATTAGCATCTATAGATAACCTATTAACAATTATATCAAATTGCAATTTGCTATGCTTAGTTTTGACTCCTAATATAACATTGAAAGAGTGTTCAAGTTTGCTTACTCTATGTATTAACTTATCAAATTCCCCAAGCTCACTTAAGTTATATAGAAAAATATTTAATTCTCCATTTTCGTGTTCAGTATTCATATAATCTTCTAAATCAACAACGGAAAAATTATTTAAATATTCAATCTTCTCATTATAAATCTTTGTTTTATTACTCGATTTTGCAAATCTTATATTATCTTCATTCCATCTATTATTGCTTTTGCAATAATCAATAAAGTATTTTCCTAACTGTCCTACTCCTACAATGTTAGTTAAGGATTTTTTATTTCTTTTATTAATAGTTTCACTGCTAACCAGGTTAAAATCCTTATATTTTTCTATGCACTTTTTTAATGCTATATAATCAACATAATTAATTTCTTGACTCAACATACTAGTCCCCCTACTATACAAAATAAAGTTATATAACTATTATGCCACAATTTTGTAAATATTCAATCTATTTTTTATAAACAAATTTATTTTTTATTAATCTTTAGTTACTTTGAAATGCCTTTTTAGGTTTATTAATAATTGCAATTCTCAGTTTTATTATACCCATGTCCCATTGATAAAATCGCACACACTTATTTAATTAATAGAAATCCTATCAATGTGAAAACCATGCTAAATAAAGAAGTAAATCCTCTACTTAGCATGGCCTTTTAAAAAAACATGTACTGAATTAACTTATGCATTGCTAATATCCTAGATTTCTTAAGAACTGTTCCTCATTAATGAAATACAATTACCTCCTGGAACTTATAAAAGAATTCAATCAAATAATATTTTTTGTCAGAAATTAACGCCGTCTAAGTGAGTAACAAATATATAAAATGAGCAGCTATACCAGCAGCAAGTCCACCAAAAGTATGACTTATTATAGCTTTACCTGTAAGTTCTCTACACTTTAAACTATCCATCATAGCAACATGAGTGCTTAAGTATCCACTCCAACACATACCCATTGCCGTAAAAACAGCTATTTCATTTCCACCAATTAATCCTTGTTCTAACATTTTAGGTACCAGTCCCATAGCAGCTCCTACAGCACCTAATGACGTAATAGGAAAAGCTATAGCCTCTGCACTTTGAAAACCAAATAGTGGACTTATAATGAAGCTTAGCTTACCTCCTATCCATGGAAGTAATTTAACTCCTTCATAAGCAGCACCTGTATATGCTCCTGATACTGATGGGCCATTAGTAAGCATTAATACTAAAGTACAAATAATTAATACACCTGGAATAATAGCTAGTCCCATTTCTACTCCTGACTTACCGCCTTCTAAAAGTGCATCCATGGCTCTTCCGCCTACACTACCTGGTCTTACTTTCCTATAATTAATCATGTCAAAACTTTCACTGTCATCAACTAAACAGTATTCTTCTTTGCCATATATTTTACTTGTAAACCTTAACATTATTCTTGTGCTGACAATGCTACCTAATACTGCACCAATATTTCCAATGATTCCAGCTAAAATAAAGCTTTCTTCTGTTGGAGATTTTTGACTAACCATGAAAGTAGTAACAATTAGTCCCATACCAAAGGCTGTACCTAAATTTGTAAGTGCAGGCAACTGATATTTTTTAAAATACCTTCTAAACCCCTTATCATCTGCAAGAGTAAGTATTGCAGGGTTATCTGATAAATATGTTGCTAAAACTCCAATAGTAGCAGCTCCTGGCAAATCATATAATGGTTTCATTAAAGGCGATAATACTTTATTAATTACAGATATTACACCAAATTCTGAAAGCAATGCCGAAATGGCTCCTGCTAAAACTGCTATAGCTAATATATAAAAGACTGTATCTATTAACAGTTTATAAGCCGTATTCATTAAAGTATTGAACATATTTATTGTCCCCATTACGCTACCTAGTCCAATAAAGATTCCTAAAAAAATTACTAGGAATATAAATGCTTCTACACTAATTGCTTTTTTAAATGACTTATTTTGTGACAATGAATTCTCCCCCTCTGTTTATTCATATATGTATGTTAAAAATTCCTTTTTCATTATGTGATATTTAGCGAAAGTTGTCAATTATGAAACTATTTTCATTATTTCCTATTGTTTTCATATTGTTCAATTTTGCATTCATAATTGTGAATATATTATTCCTTAGTTTTACTATATTAAAATTAGCGGTGAGTTTCACATATTTTATAAACCACGTTTAACATTCTTCTAATTATGTTCAAGAAAAGTTTACAACAATCAACATGTTTATCATCTTTTATTCTATAAGGCAACTATACGGATTATTCTTTTTCTATTTTTACTATGTAGATAACTAGGCTTAAAACTCAATTTATACACAAATCCTCCGCTGGTTTTCTTAAGTGTTTATGAAGATGAATTTCATTCATGCTGAGTAAATTAAAACTCCATGATGAACCACCTATACAGACTACATATCAATTATTTTACATATTATCTCATTACACCCTATATATTATATTATGAGGATTTATGGTGTATTACCTGTGCTTAAATTTTGAAGCGGTTAACGAGCTTCTAAATTTGCTGAATATCATAACACCCCGTCAATTACATATTATAATTTTAAATTATCAATATCATTGGTTATACAACTTGCAATTTTAGTTATACTTTGACTATTATTTACTTTACGTTTTCACTATGTTGTCCTATTCCTAACAGTTTTTATCATTATAATTTTTTAGGAGGTAATTATGAAAAAAGAGTTTTCTCTCAGCAATGATAAGGTAATGATTAATTTTTCCTCAAAATATTGTGATACTATTGAAAAGCTACTAGAAAGCGATGGGTTTAGAAGAGTTCTTCTATCTTATTACAATAAGGTTAAAACTAGAAATTCAAATGTTTATAAGTTCCTGTGTGAAAGTATTGAGAAAACTGACAGTGATGAAATTACTGATGAGCTTGTAGACTTATTTAGATTACTCACAGTTTTAAAATCCAGTGAAATTGTAAGGTTAAGTCCACGATATGAAAAAATCCTAAAAGATAGGTATGTTTTTTTTGAACTTGTAGATGACCTATATGGGTTTTGGAGAAGATTAGAAAGGTACTCAATAATTCAAAACAATAAAATTACTGATGGCTTAGCCTCTGTTAGTTTCATTGAGGCAAATAATAAGTTTGCAAAACTCATTTTAGATTTTTATAGAAAAGTTCAAGCAAGTATCTTGTCTTCTGAGCCAACTGTTTATCGTCAGATTTCTGCTGGCGCAAATGCAGGATTAATTTTAAATAATACAGTGTGGCCATGTCCTTATGAATATGAGGTACTTGAGGATGTTCCTTTTATAAATACTATAATGCTTGAAACCCCATTTATTACCTATCCAAAGAAAAATACTAGGGATGGTTTATTCAATGAGACCTTCAAAAACCCTTTAAATGATTGCTATATAAATACTGATCACTGGTTTTGCTATCCTGCTTTGGTAGGTGAGCTTCTTGCTTTTATATATTTTCATAGAGACTTAATGGCTCACGGTGTTACACTATGTAACTTATTTGAAATGGCTAGAGAAGAAGATTATAGAGGTAAAAAACCTGACATTATTTATGTTTTTGGTGCAAAGGATGATTATGAAAAGGTTAGGACAGTATTTTACGATGATGTTAAAAATGGTATTATGCTTGGCTATGTAAGCTATGGAGAAGCTATAGATTACTTTGGCTATATGAAAAAGATGACTTTAACTCTACACAATTTAATAATGATTAAAAAGGGTTATCTTCCTATTCATGGTGCTATGGTTAACATTGTAATGAAAAACGGGAAATCTGCAAATGTAATCATCATGGGAGATAGTGGAGCCGGCAAATCAGAAAGCCTAGAAGCCTTTAGAGGGCTTAGTGAAGATTATATTAGTGATATGACTATTGTTTTTGACGATATGGGCTCAATAAAACTTAGAAAAAGTGGTCAAAAACCTAAAGGTTACGGCACAGAAATAGGAGCTTTTGTAAGACTTGATGACTTAGATCAAGGATATGCTTTCAAGGAAATTGATAGGAGTATATTTATGAATCCTGATAAGACAAATGCTAGGTTAGTAATGCCAGTCGCAACTTACAAAGATATTTTAAAAGGCTACCCTATTGATTTATTTCTCTATGCCAATAATTATGAAGACTTAGATGAAAATACAAGGGCCATTGAGTATTTTAATTCACCTAAAGAGGCTATTCCAGTTTTTAGAGACGGAGCTAGGATGGCAAAAGGAACCACCTCCGAGAAAGGCTTAGTAAAATCTTACTTTGCCAACCCCTTTGGTCCCTACCAAAAGATGGAGGCTACAGATAAATTAATTGACCTTTACTTTAATGAGTTTTTTAAAACTGGTGTAAAAGTTGGTCAAATTAAAACTTGCCTTGGTATCCATGGAAAAGAGAAAGAAGGACCAAAGCAAGCTGCTATTGAACTTTTTGAAATTATAAAAAGCCTGTAAATTTAATATACATTATAAAAACCTTGCTAAAATCTATAATTAAACCTCATTAAGTCACATTAACCTAGTTCTAGCTGTTTAAATTACTCTTCATGAAATTCTACTTTGGATTGGAATAGCTGAGTGTTACTTCCACCTTCTAGGCCTTCAATATAATATGTGTTGGAGGCTTCTTCAATATATTTATTTAAAGTAACCTTATCATTATACTTAGCTTCTTTAATGAAATTAAGCTGTAATGACTTAATTCTTTTATTGCTATAATGCTCTAGTGTAAAAAAGTCCTCTACCCAACTAATATACCTTGCATTATTAACATGCATATTTAAATCTATATCACTATAAGTTACCACCCTTTCGGATGATTCTATTAATTTACTAGGCATTTTTATCTTGTCTAACTTGTTATCTTGTCCAAACCTATTTTCTATGCTTTCTACCCCTAAGGAAATCCTTGAAGGTCTTTGAGGAAATTTAGAGTTCATATCCAATAACAAATAATAAGCCTGAATTGATCCTAATTCATTGTTATTTTCATCCAAAATTCTAAAATTACGTTTAAAGAACAACTTATCAATACCACTAGGCCAGGTTTCCATTGTTATTTTATCTGTATTTTTAGGATATGAATTAATGTGAACTTCAATTCTAGAAACTACCCAAAATAGTCCTTCTTCAATTAAATCATTATACCCAATATGAAGCCTATTTGAATGTTGTTCAGAGGTTTCCTGCATATAATTTATTAAAGAATATAGTTTTACCTTACTTCTAAAATCAGTATCATAAAACTTTACTGTGAAATCTTCTCTATGTATATTTTCCATAAAAACATCTCCTCTATTACATAAATCTATTATAAATATGTTTTAAACTTTAATGAATTTATTAACATATAAAAGTTTAAAACTTAGAAAGAACATTTATATGTTAAACGCCTTTTGCCTCGATCACCTTTAGAAATCCCCCTTTTACTAATGAATTGCTTTTTATCGAAGTAGCATCTCTGTAAAAGCTTAGCAAATGCTTATAACTATATTTAGAAAGCTCTTGATTTTTTAATATAGTTATTATATCACAGCTAGTTGGCAAAAAAATTAACCTATTATGAACTTTTTCATAATAGGTTATCTTTTACTTATTTACTTGTCTGTCTAGTTTCTTCTCATGTTTATTGATAAGGCCTCTTTCCTCAAGAATTTTCAATTCCTTATCATCAATGTCATTAAAGTTTTTAAAAACATATCCATCATCTTTTAGAGCCTTAATCATTTCCTTTAATGCTGGTACTGTGGTTTTATTGTAGTAGGAGTCATGCATAAGCACCACAATCCTATCTTTTTTATTCTTTTTAAATTCTCGGTAAAACTTACTAACTAAAATTTCTGCTGGTTTATTTCTAGCCAAAGAATCATCAATTGTAATGTTCCAGTCTACATAGTATAATCCTTTATCTACCACTTCTCCTCTAATTTCTTTAAGCACAGGTTTTCTTGCCATTGTTGTACTTGATCCACCTGGAAACCTCATAAACTTTGGTACCTCACGCCCAGTAAGTCCTTTCAGTGCATCAGAACATTTATGATAGTCCTCCATAAATGTTTCTATATTTCTATATATTTTGTCTTCATGCGTATAGGTATGAACGCACAGGGCATTACCAGAGTTTTTTGCACTCTCAGCAATTGCCTTGTTTTGTTCAACTAATTGGCCAATAACGAAGAAAGTTCCAGTTACCTTTTCTTCTTGAAGTACCTGTAGAATTTGCTTTGTCACTATTGTAGGACCATCATCAAAGGTAAGATATACAATCTTCTCTGTTTCTTCCTTTGACACTTCTTCAGCTAGCGCTTTAACTTTTGTACCTAGTATACTATAACTAATTATTGATAAAAATACAACACAAAAAGTAAGCAAGGAGAAAGTTGAAATAAAACCCCTTCTTTTTCTATTCATAAAATCACCTTCTTAAAATACTTTTCAACTCATATTTTAGTATTTGAAAAAGGTTAGATTTTAATTCTAAATATAAATATATTTAAATTCCAGCTTTGTAAATTATATCATTGTTTTTTATAAAAATAATTACTTCGAATAAGCTTATCAGATAAAATTAAATAAGTCTTATATCTATTTTTTTCTTCTTCAGTTACATTTCCTCTCACTTCAAAATTAGATAAAATAACAAAATCTTTATTTGTATTTAATAAGTTTCTTCCCATAGCAGTATTATAATGCTTATTATCTACACCCATTAAATAACCTAAAGTCGGTACTAAATCTACTGGACCTCCATAGGTACTTATGGTCCTTGATGGTAAATTTTTGTTGTAAACTAAAAGTGGTATTTTATTGTCATTATTACTCCACCATTCTTCTTTATTTTTCATCATGTTAATTTTATCCTGAAAATACTTATGAACTCCTGTATGGTCTCCATAAAGTACAATAACAGTATTGTCCAAAATTCCTTCTTTATCAAGATTATCTATAAAATTACCTATCTGTTTATCAGTATAGTGTATAGCCTGAAAATACTTGCCCATCTCATTTTTATTTAGGTCTTCTTTAAGATTTAAGTACTGATATTCCTTTGGCAAATCAAAAGGTGTATGACTGGTTATTGTTACAGTAACTCCATAAAAAGGCTGTTTTTGTTTTTTTATAATTTCAAGAGTTTTTTGAAAATATTCTTTATCACTTATTCCAAGACCTATTTTTTCTTCAACTTTTAGCTCCTCAGCAAAGTAAAGTTTTTCAAATCCCATAGCTGAAAGTGCTGGCTTATAGTTCCAATACATTGCCATGTCTGGATGAACTACAAAAGTATTATAATCTAAAGCTTTCATAATATTGGGCAACGAATGCGGATAATAGTTGTTAGGATATCTATAAAAAGTAGCTCCTTCCCTAACCGGGTATACAGAGGAGTTTACTAAAAGATCACAATCGGAACTGTTTCCATTCCAAACCTGTTCGTAGTAATTATCAAAATACATTGAGTTATTCAACAACTTATTAATATTTGGAGTAATGGTTTGACCTTGAACTTCTCTATTTATAACAAAGTTCTCTAAAGACTCTACTTGTATTAAAAGGAGATTCTTATTCTTAAAATATGATTTATATTCATTGTCACTTAAGTTTTCCTCCTTTTCATCATAAAACTCTTTTACAGATTTTTCATCTTCTACAGAAAGAGTGAAAGGCTTTTTATTGTTAAAATAATTAAATCCATCGTATATATGATAACCTATTGGCCCTAACATCACCATTTTTTCTTCTGGCATGTGATAGTACTCTAATTTATTTTCTACTAATGCTATCTTTGATTTATACTCAAAATTAAAATCTAGGTAGTAAACTGCTAAAAAGATGAAGCTAAAAGTTAAAATCAAACAAAAACTTTTAAAAGACCTTATCTTGTTTTTATACGCATCCTTGAATTTCTTTATTACCCAAGACAAAAACATAAAATCTAGTATAAACAAAAGGTCAATTGGTCTAAATAATGCAATAACAGAGCCCCCTAAATCCTCAGTCATAGATAATTGATCTAACAAAAAGAAATTCATATAACTTGAAAACCCTCTATAATAAAATACATCAGAAATTATTATGACTGTAAGCACCATATCTAAAACTATCATTACTTTCCACTGCCCTGCCCCCTTGGCCACAAAGGAAAACGAAAGCATCATCATAGAAAAAAGCATGTACGAAAACCCTTTCGCAAGAGAATTTCCTAATAAAGAAATTTCAAAACCAGCTGCTCCTGAAGCTTGAATTATAGTAGTAAATATAATACTTTTCAATATAAAAATAATTAAAAATACCCAAAACAATTTATTCTGTTTTATTATGTCTAGAGTCTTATCCTTATATATATTTAAATAACTACTTTTAATATTTATCCTCTTCATTTCATTCCTCCAGTGTTAATATACTTATATTGAAATATCAACATAGACCTTAAAGCTGAAAATTATTTTATCTATTTCTTAAAGTCTTAAAAGTCAATAAAGCTTTATATATTAAGTTAAAACTAAAATCTAACCATTTATAAAAGCCTTTTTAATGGTATCCATTTTTCTATTTTCTATTTTCTGTTTACATATTATTTCTTTACACACATTAAATTTCCTTTAATTTAATGTAAATTGTCTATAAAACTTTAAAATGTTATTTTCTAAATAACTTCAGTATAATGATTTATATTTATCGAATACTTCTTATTAAGTCACTAGTTTAAAATAAAAAAACCTTTAGAAGAAAACTATCTAAAGGGTTTTAAAAACTGTATATTTCATAAAATCTATAAAAAAATCATTCCGAAGCTAGGATTATATTATAAAATTAGAAACACAAAATAAGAACTAAAACTTCCAACTATAACTCCTGCTGCCACATCCGAAGGATAATGTACTCCTAAGTATACTCTCGAAATCCCCACTAACATAGATAAAGATAAAGCTATAGCTGATAGACTTGTATAGCATAGAGCTAAACTTACACCAATGGAAAAAGCTGCTGTAGTATGTCCTGATGGGAAAGAGTAGTCATCTACTCCAATCTTTCTAGTATTTAGTTGAGGGAAATTTATATAAGGTCTAATTCTATTGATAAATCTTTTTATAAAGTGAGTAATAAAGGTAGAAGTTAACATTGAAACAGATGTCAATATCCCAAGATGTTTTATATCTTTATTTTCTGATAACAAAGTTACAAAGCAAAATAGTGCACTAAAGGTAACTGAACCTAAGTAAGTAACCATTGGCATTATTACATCTAAAATTCTACATTTAATGGAATCATTAAGCCAATGCAGCAAGAATACGTCTCCATTTTTCAACTTTTTAATCATTTAGGTTCCTCCTAAGTTAATGTATGGGCCTAAAGTGAAATCTACATTTCATTTTAAAACCCTATGAGAACTATTATACGTTCATGTATAAGCTCAATCTAAATGTTTTTGTTTTCTGTATTATATTATTATATAAAACTTTTCCTTAAATTTAAAGATTCTTTTTATGGTTTTAACTTATTATTTTTTTCCAATATCCCTTTTGCATAATTACACAATAAAAGCTGGAAGATAAACTTCCAGCTTATTTATAAAGTTAATTCTTATGGAGGGAACCTAAGTCAACATAATTTAAGAACATTGCCTTTGTGGTTCCCCTAGGCTTTAACTTTAGTTAAACTTAATACTTAAAGCCCATATTTTATTAACTCTTAATTTTATATTAAAAAACTCTTTTCTTATTCATAAAGTTATCTTGGACATCCATCAAAGCTTCTCCAAATCTTTGGAAGTGTACAACTTCTCTTTCTCTTAAGAAGCTTAAAATATCCTTCACATCGCAATCATCTGTTAATTTCATAAGATGCTCATAAACTGTTCTTGCCTTTTGTTCTGCAGCCATGTCCTCAGTTAAGTCTGTAACTGGATCTGCAGTTGCTTGAATATAAGCAGCTGTCCAAGGTATTCCATTGGCATCTGCAGGGTAAATTGCCTTCCCATGTTCTGTATAATTTGCTCCAAGTCCAGCTTCTCTTAATTCTTCAGGAGTTGCATCCTTAGTAAGCTGATATATCATAGAAGCAATAATTTCAACGTGAGCTAATTCTTCAGTGCCTATGTCTGTCAATAATGCCTTAGATTTTCCTGTAGGCATTGTATATCTTTGACTTAAATATCTAATGGAAGCACTCAATTCCCCGTCAGGGCCACCATATTGAGCAAACAAATATTTTGCCATATTTATATCTTTACTCTTAATAATTACAGGGTACTCTAATTTCTTTTCATATATCCACATAATCCACTACCTCCTAACATTTGCCTTCCCATGGCCATGGGTCATTTACATAGTTCCAGTCTCCACAAGGTTGAGAGTGACCAAAATTCGATAGTAGACCATATTTCGTTTCGTATTCACTTTTTAGATTATGGTAAATTTCTGCTACCTTTTGAAAATCTCTTAAAGCTTTTTTATTATCTGGAAAATTATCTAAATATAAATTCAATTCTACTGCATAGAATCCATATTGTTGTAATAACAACATTAAATCGCTTTTGCTCTTTGCCATGGTTTATTCCTCCCTTTTGTGTTTGTAGTCATTTATATCACTGTACCAAGGTAGCTTTAAATCTTCGAATATAGTACCCTTCCAAAGCGCCTTATCTACAGGATATAAATTTTCATACTCTTGGAGAAGAACATATGCTCTAGCTAACATTAATTGTCCAACTGGTTTCTTTGGTTCATAACATGTTTCCACTTAAATCACCTCATAAAATACTCTTTTTTTATTGTAGCTGTAAGACTCTAATTTGAAGTCCTTTTATCCTTTAAATAGATTATAATGCTGCTGTGTATTAGGCTCCTCTTTAGTGCCTAATAATATATTATTCAACAACACGATTGTGGTGATTATAAAAATAAATTTTGTTATGAATTTCGTTGAAATTTTAGTTATAATTTTCATATTGCTATATTTACATGCATAGAATATATGATGTGATAATTTTCATATTAGCAAATTTGATTCTATAATAGCCTTTTATTGAAAAGTATTACTGGATTTATTTCTTCCTGTAAGCTAAACAACTTAGTTTTATATATATCCTAAGTTATGACTTTAGTAAACTTCAAGGATAAAACTAAACTTAATATAACTTTATATAGGTTTTCACAAAGTTGTCAGCAAATTGAAAAGGAGAGCACTAAAGCTCTCCTTTTAATCCTATTTCTTCCGCCACTTTTTGCATTCCTTTGATTGTTTCTGAAATTATATATTCTAACTCCATTCCTAAAAGTTTTGCACCTCCTTCTATGAGGTCTCTATCTACACCAGCCGCAAATCTTATATCTTTCCATTTTTTCTTAACAGACTTTAGTTCTAGGTCTAATATACTTTTACTTGGTCTCATAAGTACCGTTGCAGTGATTAACCCAGTAATTTCATCAATAGTGTATAAAACTTTTTCCATTATCCCAATAGGTTCAACCTCTGAGCAAATCTTATATCCGTGACTTTGTATTGCATGAATGTAATCCTCTGGCCAATTTCTTTCACTCAAAATTTCTCTAGCTTTTACGCAGTGCTCTTCTGGATACATTTCATAGTCAATATCATGAACTAGGCCAATAATACCCCATTTATTAACATCTTCCAATCCCAAAAGTTCTGCAAAATGTATCATAACCGCCTCTACTGACAATGCATGCTTTGTTAAGTTTTCACTTTTGTTATATTCTTTAAATAGTTTAAAAGCATCCTCTCTAGTTGGTATGTAAGTTGCCATGTTATCCCTACTTCCTCATAAATATTTTTTTGTAATATGATTTTAAAGCATTAATTTATATTTAACTTTTATTATATTCAATTTGAAAATAAGCTATTGAAATTAAGTATCTCTCTTAGTATAAGTGTAAAATTAATGCTAATCACATTAGTTCTATAGGTCACTTATTACCTCTTAAGGAATCTGTAATTATTTAATATATATCTTATCACTTTTAAACGCTTTCTCCAATAAATATTCTTGTAATATATAAACAACAGTGATTGCCACAATATAACATTATTTTTTTGTGTCATTTATGAATATTCATATTTTTTTCTGAATATAATGTATTACCAACAAATTATTAAGGAGATGTGTTATGAAAAAAATTCTTGCCCTTGTTACATCAGCAGTTATTATTTCCTCGTTTTTTGTCAATTCTTCAGCTCAAGCTAAAGTTAATGATCATGATTTTAAAGTAGAAAAATTCGGCAAATATGCACCGAACATTAAAGGTGTGAACGAAATGTTCAAGGATAATAAGGAAAAATTTAAAATCAAAAATGCTGAAGAAGAATTTACTACTAAGACTAGTAAAACTGACTCTTTAGGGTATACTCACTTAAAATTGCAACAAACCGTTAAGGGTATTCCTGTTTTTGGTCATGAATATATAGTTCATTTTAATGACAATGGTGAAGTTTATTCAGTGAATGGAAATTATAGTCCTAAGGCAAGAGAATTCAAGAAATCTCACGAATACATTACCCCTGGCGAAGCTGAAAATAAAGCTTTTGGCATAATAGATTATGACCCAAGTAGCTTAGATGAAGATTTTCCTAACAATGGCAAGGCAAAATTATATTTATACGATTTTAATAATGAATATATACCAGTATATTTAGTGCAAATTAATTATCTACTTCCTACCCCAGGTAACTGGAGTATCTTCGTTAATGCCTATACTGGTGAAATAGTAAATAAGTATAATAAATTTGCTAATGTAGCTGCTACTGGTAGTGGCAAAGGCGTACTAGGTGATACTAAAACACTTAACCTAGATAAAGTTTCAACCACAAAAGGCACATCATACAATCTCACCGATTTAACTAGAGGTGCTGTAATTTCAACTTATACATCCAACTATGGTACCAGAACTCCAGGAACTTTAATATCCTCAACAACATCTACTATAAATGATCCCGCAGCAGTTGATGCTCATTATTATGCTGGGGTAGTTTATGATTACTATAAAGCTAAATTTAATAGAAATAGTATAAATGGAGCTGGCTTGGCTATAAAATCTAGTGTTCATTACTCAAGAAATTACGTTAATGCGGGTTGGACCGGAACTCAAATGATTTACGGTGATGGTGATGGGGTTAATTCAGTCGCATTATCCGGTGGTTTAGATGTTATTGCTCATGAAATTACACATGGAGTAGATCAATATGAAGCTGATTTAGTATACCAAAATCAGTCTGGTGCTCTAAACGAGTCAATGTCTGATGCCTTTGGGGTTTTTGTAGAATACTATGCTCAAAATAGTAAGTTTGATTGGCTAATGGGAGAAGACATTTGGACTCCTAAGGTTGCAAATGATGCTCTAAGAGATATTTCTGACCCTACAAAATATGGTGATCCTGCTCATATGAATAACTATGTTAATACAACTCAAGATAATGGCGGAGTTCATACTAATAGTGGAATTCCAAATAAAGCTTGTTACTTAATAACAAGTAATATTGGTGTTGAAAAGGCTGAGCAAATTTATTACAGAGCTTTAACACAATATATGACTGCTTCCACAAACTTCTCTGCTGCAAGAGCTTGTCTCGCTCAAGCTGCAACAGACTTGTACGGTTCTGGTAGTACTGAGGTTGCTGCAGTTCATAATGCTTTTAGTTCCGTTGGAGTAAACTAAAAAATAAAAAAATTCCTTGGATTACTGAAAAGTATCCTTGGAATTTTTTTCTCATTAGAGTATATATTTTTTATACCAAGGCAGTAAATTAAGACTATGTCCAACTATGAGGCCTATTCCTGGATTCTATACATATCTAAGACAACTAAATCAATCTAATTATAACATTACTTCCTCAACAAATAGTGTCAAATTATCCTTATGATTTAAATCCACATACTCCCTATCTTGGCTTCCATTAATCATTACTACTGGTCTTATTGGATAATTCCTATTTTGAAGTATTACAGTACCGACCTTTCCATTATTTAACTTAACTTCTAGTCCTACTGGGTATAGATAAACAGACTTATTAAAGCACTTATAAATTTCCTCATCATATTTTCTTAAGGTGTCAGCCTGAACCTTTTCCATTGCTTGATGTAATAGCATCCTCTCTTTATTTAGAGCATTTAAATAACCATCACTTATACTTACAATCTTTGCAAACTCATGGATTCTACTTCCTTTTGCTCCTTCTGGGTATCCAGTACCATCTACATTTTCATGATGTAAAAGTACGCATATGTAAGTTGAGGTATCAAACATATAGTTTTTTTTAAGTAAATTATATCCCTCTAAAGAGTGCTCTTTTCCCTCAACCAAAAGTTTTCCCATATCATGGAGCAACGCCCCTACAGCTAAATTAAACAACTTTTTATAGTTATAACCATAATTAACTCCCACCATAATAGAAAGAATAGCTACATCAATACTATGAATACACAATTGTGTCATTTCATCTGTGTGCCCTAATGAATTAATGAATAATGCATTTTCAGACATGTCAATTTGAGATATGATGTCTTCTACTAACTCTTTTATAACTTTATCATTAATCTTTTTAGTGGCTTTAATAGAATAAAACTCAGTTTTTAGAGTTCTAATCATCTTTAATTTTGTTTCTGAACTTAAAATTTCTTTAAGCACAATATCACTGATGCCATCATCTGTGTATACTAAATTTATCTTCATATTTTGAATAGCTTTAATATATTTTTCATTTAATTGTATTCCCCTATTTAAATACATAACCCCATTATCCATATAAATTGGAAAAGCTAACTCTTTGCCTATTATTTTATTACTTACTATAGATAACTTCATATGTTCCTCCAATTTTTTATTAACCTTACTTCTAGCGAAAATTTTTAGTTAATATATTTAAATATAATATTAATGATATACTAAAATTATCATACAGAATTTTTAAATTTACAATGTAAAAGATTTTAATTCTGTTACCTATTATACCATGAATTATTAAAAATTTATTATTTGATTAATATTTTTTTAATAAATATTGATATTTTCACAATGTTGAATTACATGACAGTAAAGTTTAGTTCTGTAAATAATCCCATTAAAACTTACTATTTTTTAAAACTTATTTGCTACCTTTAGTGCTGCTATAAGTAAGTTACCACCTAAGCAACCTATTTTCACTGTATTAAAAATATTTTTACAGATTGGAGTGAACATACCATGAATAAAATTCCACCCAAATTAAATATTGCTAATTTACCTACTAGAATTGAAAAACTAGAAAGATTGAGTAAAGAATTACAAGGCCCCAATATTTTTATAAAAAGAGATGATGAAACGGGCACAGAAATATCAGGAAACAAGGTAAGAAAACTTGAATTTTCAGTTCAGGAAGCTTTAAATTTAGGTTGTGATGTCCTCATAACCTGTGGTGGTATACAATCTAACCATTGCAGAGCAACTGCAGCTGTTGCTACAAAACTCGGATTAAAATCCCTTCTAGTTTTAAGAGGTTCTGATGAGGGTTCCTATGATGGTAACTTATTTTTAAATAAACTTTTAGGAGCAGATATTAAATTTATAACCTCTGAAGAGTATAAAAATAATAGATTGTCAATTATGGAGGATTTAAAGCTTTCTTATGAGAACAAAGGGTATAAACCCTATATAATTCCTGAAGGTGCTTCAAATGGAATTGGTACCTTTGGGTATTTCAATGCTATGAAAGAAATCATTTCTCAAGAAAAAGAATTAGGACTACATTTTGATAAAATAATTGTTGCTGTAGGTTCAGGTGGAACCCATGCAGGACTTTTATTAAGTCAAAAAATATTGAATCATAACTGTGAAATAATAGGTTTCAATGTTTGTGATGATGAAGAGTACTTTAAAAATAGAATCTATAATATTTTAGAGGAAAGCAAAAGTATTTTTAAAACAGAAACAAATATTTCTAAAAAAGAAATTCATATTATTGATGGCTATGTAGGACAAGGTTATGGACTGTGCTCACCAGAAAACTTAGCTTTTATAATGGATTTGGCTAAACTTGAAGGGCTTATTTTAGACCCAGTCTATACAGGTAAAGCAATGTTTGGGCTGGCTCAAGAAATTAGAAAAGGAACCTTTAATAAAAAGGAGAATATTCTATTCATCCACACAGGTGGTGTTTTTGGCTTATATCCTCAAAAAGACTTATTTTTATTCTAGCTATACTTTTGAAATATATTTTTAAGGGAATCAAATTTAGCTCAGTTATAATCTGAACCTTAATTTTGATTCCCTTAACTGCCTATGTTATAGTTTCAATGGTGAAATCATTGAAAAAATTCTGTATCCATAAATAAATTAACCTAAGCAATATAGATGTTTTTAAGCTAGAAAAAACAATTGCTTTTTAAAAATTGCAGTGATTCCTGTAGTTCCTTTATATCAAATACTTCTAACGCCCAAGTTGCCTCTGGACAGTAACCCTTTAACAACTCTAAAGTTTTTATCATATTTATATTGCCTTTATTTAGCCCTTGGTGATTATCTAATACCCCTTCATTGTTATGCAAATGTACATGCCCTATTCTATTATTAAGCCCTTTTATCCAGTGTTCAATGGATTTTGTTGAACAGGTATTTACATGCCCTATATCTAAGCAAGCAGAAAAATTAGGATGATTTACTTCATCAATTATGTCTGCTATCAATGGATAATCTTCATCAAATACATTCTCAATATGTATTTCCATAAGATCTAACTTATCTTTAGCAAAGCCTTTCCAAAACGCTTTGGAATTTTCAACCCATTGTTTTTCCCAATATGTGTGTGGAATACACCCTGAATGATAGATAATACGCTGAGAATTAAACTCTCTTGCTATATTAAAAGCCTGTGTAAATCTCTTATTAACAACACGTCTAATTTCTGGGTCATTGGTTCCTGGAACCAAATCTGAAAATGGCCCATGAAAAGAAACATTGCTTACTTTATTAATATATCCCCTAAGTTCACTAGTGTACTGCTCCTTGGAGTCTAACACCATTGCATTAGCAAAAGTTACAATTTCAAGTCCTACATTAAACTCCTTAACAATATGTTCTAGCTTACTAAATTCATCTAATTGTGAAATATAAATTTTCATTGTTTTTCTCCAATATATTAAATTTTTAGTATAACTTATTATATGCCCTAACTCTTTAACCTTCAATTATTTTATACTATAATTGAATACATATATAAGCCATTAACCTAATATTATGTTATTATATATTCTATGGTTTTAAAACTACTCATTTTTTACCATTTCAAAATTTATGTATAAATATATATGTTAATTAGATAAAAATAGGAGGTAATTATGCTAAGAACAATAAGATGGTATGTAAGCTTTGCAGTAAGCTTAATTGGAAAAATCCCTCAAATGCATACTGTAAAATCACTAGAAAAAAAAGGGGAACTTTCATTTCGAAATGAATATATACATAAAACAACTTCAAAATGGGCTATGAAAAGAGTAAAATTAAGCGGTGCTAAAGTTAATATTTACGGTGAAGAAAATATTCCCAAGGATATTCCAGTAGTTTTTATTGGTAATCATCAAGGTAATTTTGATATAGCTTTATTTATGAGTTTTATAGACAAGCCTAAAGGCTATGTTGCAAAAATTGAAATGAAAAAGATTCCTATTCTTCGAAATTGGATGTCTTATATGAATTGTGTGTTTATGGATAGAAGCAGTATAAGAAAATCTGCTGAAGCCATAGTTGAAGGTGTAAATATAATAAAGAAAGGACATTCTTTAGTTATTTTCCCTGAAGGTACAAGAAGTAAGGGTGAAAAAATGGGAGAATTTAAAGCAGGAAGTTTTAAATTAGCCACTAAAACAAAGGTTCCTATAATCCCTGTAACTATTAAAGGCTCTTACAAACTTATGGAGGCCAATGGTAATAAGATAAAACCTGCAGAAGTAGATATGTTTATTCACCCAGCAGTAAATACAGCCAATCTTTCTAAAGAAGAGATTGATTCTCTTCCTGGAAAAGTAAAAAAAATAATTGAAAGTAAATTATAAAATTAGTATTTATTTTTCTTGGTGTAGATTAAACTTATTACTGACAAATTATATAAGTGCTGTTATAATTTATTATTATTAAATTATATGTTATAAAATACTTAATATTTTAGGGGGATGAGTTATATGTTTGAATGGAAAGATGAATATGAAACTGGTGTACCTCATATAGATGAACAGCACAAAAAACTTTTTGATATAGGAAATGATGGTTATGAACTATTAACAAACAGCTTCTCAATTGATAAGTATGATAAAATTCTAGAAATCATTGGAGAATTGAAAGATTACGCCATATTCCATTTTAAATCTGAAGAAGATTATATGCTCAGTATTGGTTATAAGAAGTTTTTATCTCACAAGGTACAACATGATGAGTTTGTTAATGCAGTAAACAATATTGACTATGCCCGCATAGATGAAGGTCAAAATGAGTATATACTTGAAATACTTCAGTTTGTCCATAAATGGGTTTGTGAACATATTTTAATCAGCGATCAAGGATACGTAATGTAAGAAAAGTATGGCCCTATGGTCATACTTTTTTTGATTTAAGAAATATTAGGTTTTCATACATAGTTTGGGTTGCTTGTATGATTGCTTAATCATTTAAATTATTTACAAATTAGGCAATTAATATACACTTGCCTAATTTTATTTCCTTATAAAAATTCCTTAGTCTCATTTATTCCTTATATATTTAAAGTTTTAAACCCTTGCTCCTAATAATCTTTTTAAACAAGATAATTCCAATATTAATAAAATCAAAATACGTTGTCCAGTTTTTACACCTCCCCTATATATTACATTCCACTAAATCAATCCCCACTTTCTAGTTCTAAGATAGTAGGGATAATACTTATATAAGACTATAGTTTTATACCGTAATTTTTATTACTTCTCCCCCTTTTGATTGTATATGCACCAAATCTAACCCTTTATATTTATTACTTAGTTCTCTTAAAGCTTGAGAAATTACTCTTTCATCAATAATATTTAAATATTTCTTAACTTCTTCATTGGTATTTTTGCTCCTCCTGACTCCCCATATACCGATCCTCATTCCAAATCTAGCAAAAGACATAGGCACATATAGCTTAAAACCTCTTCCTGATTTAATATTCATCTCAATCCTCATAAATTCACCTCAAAGCACTACTATTTAAATAGAGTAACTCTTTATAAAAATTTATCTTATTTCTATAATAACCTTATCCCCATTATGACTTTCTATATCAACTATTTTTCCAGTAATATTATTCATTATTGCTTCCTTGACAATTTCCATATCCACACTTGAAGTTATACCTTCGGCTTTAATTGGAAGCTTTCCCGTTGCGCTTAAAATACTCTTTACAAAATTCATAGGAACATTTACTTTCACCTTGTCTCCATCATGGGAATCCACAAGAACATATAACATCTTTTCATCATTAATATAGCTACGCTGATCTTGAATTGTTTGAAGTACACCATTCTCTTCAATTTTCTTTTCCCCTAAAGCTTCAATCAATTTTGCACCACTTTCAGCATCAACCTTTCCCTCTTCAATCATTTTTAATACTTTTAATACATCCTCTTTCATTTTTTACCCCCTATTTATTGTTATAAAATTTTACTTATTTTTTAGCATTCCCATAGCTTCCTCTGCAGTAATTTCACCTTTGTCAAGTAGTTCTAGAACCTTTGTATTGTCTTTTGAATCATGATTTTTAAGTCCTAAGGTATGAATTACTTCATCAAGTTTAGACCTTACAGTAGGATATGATATTCCTAGTTCCTTTTCTACATCTTTGATATTGCCCCTACATTTTAAAAAGATTTCTACAAATTCCAACTGCTCATTATTCAATGTATCGAACTTTGAGAATTGAAACTCATTTTCAATAATTGTATTACAGCTACTACACTTTAACCTAGTAATTTTAAGCTTATCATTACACACAGGGCATCTGCTTATCACTTTGTACATTACCATAACACCTCTTTAATTACATTATATTCCTTTTATCTCTATTTGTAAATATGAAATTAATATAATTTATTATTTAACTCTTATTAATTAATTATATCAATATTCATATTAATAATATTAATATGAATTCCTGAAACTTCAATTTAATTATTTAAATTATTTGAACCTATATTATTAATTTTAATAACTCATTTAGTTAGAAACACTAAGTTTATGTAATTTTAAGTTAATTGCACCATGTATATTTATTAAAATCAACTATTATAGTAAATCAAACCTAAAAAGCTGACTCCTGCTAAACGCAGAAATCAGCTTTTTAATTTAACTTTATCTTTATCTTTATCTTTATCTTTATAATGTTCTTGGTAAAAAATTTAAATCATTATTTAATGCATCTATTTTACTATAATAATTATTTTCTTTTAATTCAAAGTTTTTTATAAATGCAACAAATAAATTCACTAATTCCCTATCAAATTGTTTTTCTACATTATTTACAAGTTCTTTAATAGCTTCATCTATAGTCATACTTGCCTTATAAGTTCTTTTACTAACCATTGCATCAAAAGAATCACAAATACTTAATATCTTGCATAATTTACTGATATTATTATTCACTAGTTTATGAGGGTATCCATTTCCATCTATTCTTTCGTGATGATGGAGTATTAGTTCTAATTCTTCACTAAAAACTCCAGTATGTTGGACTATTTCATATCCATAATAAGAATGAGTTTTTATGATTTCATATTCTTCCTGAGTTAATCTTTCAACTTTATCTAATATTTCACTAGGAATTTTAAGTTTTCCTATATCGTGTAATAATGCAGCATAATGAAGGTTAACGACTTCTTCTTGACTACATTGAATATATCTAGCAAAACCAGTAGCATAGTTAACTACATTATAACAATGGCTTAAGGTGTCTTTGCTTTTTTCATCTAATTCTTTTAAAAGCCTTTTAATTACACTTACTTTGTTATTTTCCGGACACTCATTACACATAAAATTTCTTATTCCCCCAATAATAAAACTATTTTTTAAGAACTATAAATTATTCATTTTCAATAATATACCATAATATTTTCCAGTATTCAACAAATTTCAACATATTATTTCATATTTCACAAATTTATCACAATTGTCTTAATTTGTTTATTTTTGTAAAGGTTTTAATGATGATTATAATAAATATTAATTTTTTACAATATATTAAATTGTATATCATAAAAGTAATTTTTGAAATTTTATGTATGGAGTGTATATAACTAGTAAATAATAGAATAGATAAGACAAATTGTAAGGTACCTGTTTATGATTTTTTAGTAGGTGCTAATTTTATTTTGAGGAGGATTTTTATAAATGGCAAAGATTATGAAAACCATGGATGGAAATCAAGCTGCTGCAGAAGCTTCCTATGCTTTTACCGAAGTAGCTGCCATCTATCCCATTACACCTTCAACACCCATGGCTGAGCTAACAGATGATTGGTCAGCTCATGGTAGAAAAAACATGTTTGGTCAACCAGTTAAGGTTGTGGAAATGCAATCTGAGGCTGGTGCATCAGGTTCTGTGCATGGTTCCTTAGTTGGAGGCGCTCTTACAACTACTTATACAGCCTCTCAAGGTTTGTTATTAATGATACCTAACCTTTACAGAATGGCAGGAGAACTTTTGCCTGGAGTTTTACACGTAAGTGCTCGTGCTATTGCTGCTCATGCCCTTTCAATCTTCGGTGATCATCAGGACGTAATGGCTACTAGACAAACTGGTGTAGCCCTTTTAGCTGCGTCAAATGTTCAAGAAGTAATGGATATGGCTAATGTTGCCCATTTATCTGCAATAAAAGCTAGAGTTCCTTTTATACACTTTTTCGACGGCTTTAGAACCTCTCACGAGTATCAAAAGATTGAAGTAGTTAATCCAGAAGATGTAATTAAGTTAGTGGATCAAGATGCCCTAAAAGCTTTTAGACAAAGAGCATTAAACCCTGAACATCCAACATTAAGAGGTACAGCTCAAAACCCTGATATCTACTTCCAACAAAGAGAGTCTTCAAATAGATTTTTTGATGCAGTTCCTGATATTGTAGAGGGGTACATGAGGGAAATAGAAAAAATTACCGGAAGATCTTATCATCCTTTTGATTATTACGGAGACCCAAATGCTGAAAATATAATTATTGCTATGGGTTCAGTATGCGATACTATCGAAGAAACTATAGATTATTTAATGAAGCAAGGAGAAAAAGTTGGATTAATTAAAGTTCACTTATATCGTCCTTTCTGTCCTACATATTTATTTAATGTTCTTCCTAAAACGGTTAAGAAAATAGCTGTATTAGACCGTACAAAAGAACCTGGTGCCCTAGGTGAACCATTATACCTAGACATCTGTAATGCTTTCTATCATCATACAGAAAAGCCGCTAATTGTTGGTGGAAGATACGGCTTAGGGTCAAAGGACACTAGACCATCACAAATATTGGCTGTTTATAAAAATTTAAATACTCCAAGACCTAAAAATGGATTTACTATTGGAATTGTTGATGATGTTACTAATACTTCATTACCTGAAGAGGAAATCATTGAAACTTCAGCTGAAGGAACAATTAGCTGTAAGTTCTGGGGATTAGGTTCTGATGGAACTGTTGGAGCAAATAAATCTGCTATTAAAATTATTGGAGATAATACAGATCTTTATGCTCAAGCATACTTCTCTTATGATAGTAAGAAATCTGGTGGAAGTACCGTATCTCACTTAAGATTTGGTAAAAAACCAATAAGATCACCTTACTTAGTATATAAAGCTGACTATATAGCTTGCCATAATCCATCTTATGTTTATAATTTTGATTTACTAAAAGGTTTAAAGAAAAATGGTGTGTTTGTTCTAAACTGTCCTTGGAGTGATAGTGAATTAGAAACAAGATTACCTTCTTCTTTAAGAAGATATATAGCTCAAAACAATATTAACTTCTATACTATAGATGCTATATCAATAGCTGGTAAAATTGGCCTTGGTGGAAGAATTAACATGATAATGCAATCTGCCTTCTTTAAGCTTGCCAATGTTATACCTGTAGAACAAGCTTTAGATTTACTAAAAGCTTCAGTGGAAAAAACCTATGGTAAAAAAGGCGAAAAGATTGTTACTATGAATAAAGATGCCATTGACCAAGGTGTTAATGCACTTCATAAGGTTACTGTTCCTGAAGCTTGGACCAATGCTGAAGATGAAAATTTGCCAATTAAAGAAGAACCTGACTTTGTTAAAAATATACAAAGACCAATGGAAAGACATGAGGGAGATGAACTTCCTGTTAGCGCCTTTAATGGAATGGAAGACGGTATATTCCCAACAGGAACTACCTCTTATGAAAAGCGTGGCATAGCTGTTACTGTGCCAGAATGGCAAATTGATAAATGCATTCAATGTAACCAATGTGCGTATATCTGCCCTCATGCAGTTATAAGACCATTATTATTAGATGATACAGAAAAGGAAAAAGCACCGGATACCTTTAAGACTAAGAAACCAACTGGAAAAGGCTTTGAAGACTTGCATTATCGTATACAAATAAGTCCACTTGATTGTACAGGTTGCGGAAACTGTGCTGATATTTGTCCTGCTCCTGGAAAAGCTTTAATAATGAAGCCTGCACCTCTTGAAATAGAAATGGAATCTGAGAACTGGGAATATGGTACAACAGTGACCTCTAAAGATCACATAATGGATAAGAAAACCTTAAAGGGAAGTCAGTTTGTTAGACCACTTATGGAATTCAGTGGCGCATGTCCAGGTTGTGGCGAAACCCCTTATGTTAAACTTCTAACTCAGTTATTTGGAGATAGAATGATGATTGCCAATGCTACAGGTTGTTCATCAATTTGGGGAGGTAGTGCACCTTCTGTACCTTATTCTACAAATGCCTGTGGAAAAGGCCCTGCTTGGGGTAACTCTCTATTTGAGGATAATGCTGAATATGGCTATGGAATGTATTTAGCAGTAAAACAACTAAGAGAAAAACTTGCTATGTTAATAAAAGAAGCCCTAAATAATCCTCAATCACCTATGCTTAAAGAAGCCTTTGAGGAATGGTTAGCTGGTATGAGTGATGGAGAAGCTTCAAAGGCTGCAACTTCAAAAATTCTTGAAGCTATGAAGAGTGTAGACTACGAAAAAGACCCACTTCTTAAAGAAATAATGGAAAACAAAGATCACCTTGTTAAAAAGTCTCATTGGATGATTGGCGGAGATGGTTGGGCTTATGATATAGGCTTCTCAGGACTTGACCAAGTTTTATCTACTGGTGATGATGTAAATATCTTTGTTATGGATACAGAGGTTTATTCTAATACTGGAGGTCAATCTTCAAAAGCTACTCCTACAGCTGCAGTGGCTAAATTTGCAGCGGCAGGTAAGAAAATTAGAAAGAAAGATTTAGGATTAATGGCTATGAGCTATGGTTATGTATACGTAACTCAAATTTCAATGGGTGCAAATATGAACCATACAATAAAAGCAATAGCTGAAGCAGAAGCTTATAAAGGTCCTTCATTAATTATTGCTTATGCACCTTGTGTTAACCATGGTATAAAAACTGGCATGGGAACAAGTATTGCTCAAGAGAAAAAAGCTGTAGAATCTGGATACTGGCATCTTTACAGATATAATCCAATGCTTAAAGATGAAGGAAAGAATCCGTTTACTTTAGATTCTAAGGAACCAACAAAGTCCTTTAAAGAATTTATCTTAAGTGAAATTCGTTACACTTCTCTTGCAACTGTATTCCCTGAAATTGCTGATCAAATGTATGATGTAGCAGAACAACATGCTCGTGAAAGATACGATACCTATAGAAGATTAGCTGAAATTCAGTATTAGTTATTAATAAGTAATATTGCTTCACACATATTTGTGAAGATATTAATCATTATTGGAGTCCTAAGCTTTAGTTTAATCATAAAGCTTAGGGCTTTATATTTATTAGTTACATTTATCCTTTTTTCTCCATGAAATTATCCCCAATAATCCAAATCCTTTGCAGCGCTATAGAAAAAGTTTTTTATTATATCTTTCCTTAGGGCTAAACAATTGTGTATTATAGATAATTTTGAGTATAAATTAATGTGAGTTAAAAGATAAATCATAGTATATACATTCATTAATGATTATTAATCTTCATATATGATAGCCTAAGAAAAGTCCTAATCATAAATATATAAACTTAATTAAAACATAAATATATTAAAAATCAAAAATAAAGAAGTTTGATTTTTTATCAAACTTCTTTACCATAACTCCATATATTAAGTTTTAACACCTTAAGCCTAAGTTTTTACTTTTGATTAGCATCTACCCAGTCTTTTGCATTTCTTATCTCGTTATTACTAGGTATGTTCACTCTTGTTCGTGGTTGCAAATGTTCCCTATTGGCAAGTGGTGCAGTTGCAAAGTTTTCAATTGGCATTGCCATATGCTTTTCTTTATATCTGTTTTCTGCCATGTTAATCCCTCCTATTTTTATGATTAGTTATTATTAGCTAAACTATAAGTGATTTGTATTATTTGTGTATCTGTTTATTAGTTTCTGCAATTAACATAAATCTATAAGAGGTAATTTATTTGAAAACTTCAAAAGTTTATCAATTATATTTCCAATAATATTTTATTTATTTCTTCACTTATCTTAAGTCTTTCCTCTTGCACCCATTGCTCATCAAAATCAAGTTTAAATATCTTTGAAAAGCTATAGTATAAGTTAACCTTTTGATAATACACTTCAAACTCATACAATTCGGGGAACTTATAAGTTGGCTTAGATAATTTATCTCTCTTACCAATAAATATCTCATCTACATAGAATAAAAAGGCTTCTAGTAGTTTTGGGTTAGTCACATCAAAAGGGATTCTTATAAGCTTCCATTGTTCACTTTCATGAAGCTTATAACTTTTTAGATTATCTAAAATAATTAAATATTCGTTAACATCCATTTTTCTATAAAACGTCATTTTTTCTTCTCTGGTACTCCAAAGAGCAAGTTTTTCTCTTAAGGAAAGACTTTTTACCTTCAGTATAGCTTCACTAGGACCAATCACTGCTTCTTTAATTTCTCTATCCTCCGAATTTAGCAGCTCTTCTAAGAAGTCCTGATTTCCACCAACGGTAGCTACATAACCTACTTCATATATACCTTTTCTTCCGGCTCTTCCAGCTATTTGCTTAACTTCATGAGAATTTAAAAATCTAAACTCATTGCCGTCAAATTTCTTAATATCCATAAAAACAATTCTTTTGATAGGGAGATTGACTCCCATGCCAATAGCATCTGTGCAAATAAGTATTTTTGTTTCCTTCCTTATAAACTGTTCATACTGTTTTCTTCTTACCTCTGGTGGTAAGTCACCATAAATTAAGCTTGCTTTTATTCCCAAATCTGCAAATTCATAAGCAAGTTCTAAAACTCTTTTTTTAGAAAAAACTACTAAAGCATCACCTTCATCAATGGTTTTATAGGAAAAATTCTGCTGCTGCAATTGAAGTGGAATTTGTCTTTTGTATTCTTTGTATACATAACTCTCTCCACAATCATCCAAAATTTTAGTAATAATATTTTTAGCATTTAGCGATCCACAAACGTGAACTTCTCTGCTCTTTACTCCTAGCAAGGCTCTAGTCCACCCAGCCCCACGTTGGTCATCATCAATCATTTGTACTTCGTCTATGATGGCTATGTCATACTGTTCTTCAATATCTAACTTCTCAATAGTGCAGGATATGTGAGTGGCACCTTCTACTATGATTTCTTCTTCTCCAGTTAAAAGACTACACTTTACACCCTCATTATTTAGCCGTTCATAATTTTCCAAGGCAAGTATTCTTAAGGGGGATAAATATATCCCTTTAGCGCTATCCTTAAGCCTTTGCATAGCGTTATAAGTTTTACCTGTGTTTGTTTCTCCTAAATGAAGATAGAATTCTCTATTAACTTTTCTAGCTTCTCTATATTCATCTTTAGGGTTTTCAGGAAACACCCTATCAAACTCACTAGAAACTAACCTTGGAATATGATTAGAAATTAAAACACTAATTATTCCTGACTTTAAATACCCCTCATAGTTATCTTCTACAATATCCCTAAAGTTAAACTTAGTATCGTTTTTACTATTATAGTCTTTTACGAGTCTCTCAGAAATGTACTCTAAAATTTCTAAGTAACTTTCATAAACTGATTCATAATCTCTTAAATCTGCACTTTCAAATTCTTTTAATTGTTTAAGTTTTTTTCTTACAGAAGCTTCATGTTCCCACAGGGAGTTAGTTTTTGTATTTTTTACGATTTCATTTATTTGATGAACTTGGTTTTTTATTTTCCTAAAGTTTCTTTCTGCAACTCCTCTTTTCATAGTAATCTCCTTTATGAAATTTATATGTTTTTTATAAATCCCGTGACTTTTTAATGTGTACCAATATTAAATTTATATGATTTCTGTATATATAATATTAGCTTATTTAGACAACTTTATAACTGAAAGCTATAGCTATTTATACTTGTTTATTAATGTATGGTTCCATGAGATATACTTGTATTTTTTATTGGCTTTTTAGTTAGGATTTAGTTAATTATACTCCTAATATCTTAAAGCAACCAATGTGAATTTTAAGTATTATTTACTTCTTGGCTTCTATTTTCCTTTCTATTGTTTCTTATTGGTGCTGTGACTTACATAGGAATGCATGGTTAGTAAGATTCCTATTAACCATAGAATTTACATATTTATTAAAATATATGAACTTAAGAATAGTTTAAATTTTTTCAAACTCTATAACATAAAAATGTTTGATAAAGCTACTGAAGGCTTCTAATAAGGTTAATATTTAATTTTCCGGTTTTGGTTATAGATATTTCTTCTAATATATTATATTATTATGATATATTAATATAAAAAAAATTTCTCTAAGGAGTTGACCAATGAAAGGTAAAATATTAGTTATTGAAGATGAAGTTAAGCTTTGCGAAGTAATGACCTTATATCTTGAAAAAGAAAATTACCAGGTTACCTGTGTTTCTGATGGAAAAAAAGCTGAAGATATGATTAATACCGAAACTTTTGATTTAATTATTTTAGATGTAATGCTTCCTAACAAAGATGGTTGGGCCCTTTTAAGAAGGATTAAATCACTAGGTAGCACACCAGTTATAATGACCACAGCTAGAGGCGAAGAGGATGATAGAATCTTTGGACTAGAATTAGGTGCTGATGATTACATGGTAAAACCCTTAAGCATGAGGGAACTAGTATTAAGAGTTAATCTTAGAATGAATAGCAAACTAAAGACCAATAAGGGATTAACCTTCTCTAACCTGACCATAGTAGAGGATAAAAGGGAGGTTATAGAAAATAGTGAGGCTGTAATTCTCACTCCTAAAGAATTTGATTTATTAGTATTTCTTTGTAAAAATTTAGGTCAGGTTTTTAATAGAGAACAACTTCTTAATTTAGTATGGGGCTATGATTATGCTGGCGATTCTAGAACTGTAGATACCCATGTGAAAAAGTTAAGAGAAAAAATTAAGTTTTGTGAAGACTATTTATCTACTGTATGGGGAGTAGGTTATAAAATGGATTGGAAAAATAATTAGTACCTTTTTAAGATTAACTTAGTATATAATAAATAAGTTTATGGAGATTAACTATGAATAAAATTACCTTTAAGCTATCTAAGTATTTTTTAGGCATAATATCCTTTGTTATAGTTCTTTGTTTTCTTGGAAGTAGCATATTTTTATCAAAATTTTATATGTATGAGCAATATAGGCATTTAGAAAACTCAGCAAAAGATGTTTATGAAAGAATAAATTCTTCTGAACCTTTAACTGATATTGAGGTAAGTGTTCTTTTAATTAAAGATGAAAAAGTAACCTCTTTAACACATGGCAAAATGGGAATGATGCCCTTCCTTCAAAATCTAACTGCTGGAGATTTTAGTAGGAAGGGAAAGTTTAAGAACTCTATGGGGGCTGAATTTCTCTATTTTAGACTAGAAACCCCTTTAGGAGATATAGTAGTTTTTCAAAATAATAAGTACTCTTCTGATTATTTAAAGGGTGTTTATATAATATTACTTGTAATTTTTGTTTTAGCCCTTTTATTATCTCTCCCTCTTATTTCATATTTGGGAAAAAAGTTCACTAAACCCATTTTACAATTAGAAAATGCGGCTGGTGAAATATCAAAAGGAAATTTTGATTTAAAATTAAGCATAAGTAGTAAGGATGAAATTGAAGCTTTAGCCTGTAGTGTTGAAAAGATGGCTTTAGAACTTAAGAGAAAAGATACCCTTCAAAGAGATTTTGTTGCTAACGTATCCCATGATTTTAAAACCCCTCTTAGTGTAATTAGAAGCTATAGTGAAGCTATTTATGATGGTTTGCTAACTGAAGAAAATCAAAGGAAGTACTCCCTTGAAATAATTAAGGAAGTAGATAGACTTAATAATTTAGTAGTAGACTTACTTCATCTTTCTAAATTCCAGCAAGGAGCTTTTGTTCTCAATAAAGAGCTAACCCATTTGCCTACGTTATTAGAGGAAACCATAGCAAAGTTTCAGCCTATGGTCTCTAAAAAGAAGCTTTCAATAAATTGTAGTTCTTTACCACTATGGGTTAACGTAGATAAAAAACATTTAGAAAGAGTTCTATATAATTTTATTGATAATGCAATTAAGTTTAGTAAGGAAAATAGTAAGATTAACATTCTATCCACTGATGAAATCAATCATATAAAGATTTCAGTTATTGACTATGGTATAGGTATTCAATCAGATAATTTAAAGGATATTTGGAACAGGTATTATAAAGATTCTCAAAGTGGTGGTATGGGACTTGGACTTCCAATTTGCAGTGAAATTTTAAAGCTTCATGGCTTTCAATATGGCGTTACTAGTTCCACAGAAAATGGTACTGAGTTTTATTTCCTAATTCCCAAAGAATCTCTAGTATATAAAGATTAATTTATTAGATTAAACTCTTGTAAACTTTTAATATTATCTGTATCTAGGGAACTATAGTGAGGACTTAACTTGTACGTGGAACCTTCATTGGTTCCCTTAAAGCTTTTTGAAGATAATTAAGTTAAAAGTATCCTAAGCAAGCTCATATTTCACAAATTTATCACAATTACCCCATAGTATTATCAAAGTTTCTAGCTATTATTTATATATGGACTAATTAGAGAGTATTTTATAAGTTCTACAATTAAATTTTTATAATAAAGAATTTTAGTAAAGTCATTTATTAAGATAAGAGCTTATGTATTTATCTAGTTATCTTACAAACTTATTTTATTAAATAATAAAATAATAAAATTTTATGGAGGTAATTGAAATGAAAAAGAAAAATCTTATGATGGTATTAACCTTAACCTTAGCCCTAGGAGCTTGTGCTACTGCTTATGCTAGTTCAGACACAACAACTCCTTCTAATAGTAACTATGCAGTTTGCCAAGGTTCTGGCCTTAGAGGAATCACTGGTGTAAAAGGCTATGACTTTATGACAAACCTGTTAAAAGAAAAGTTTGGCATAGAAGAAACTACTATAACTGAAGGCAGAGCTGCTGGTAAAACAATGTATGATTTGGTAAGTGAAAAAGGAATTACTGCTGAAGAGTTTAAGTCAACTATGGTTGAAGAAAAAATCAAATCTATTGACGAAGCTATAAATAGTGGTTCAGTAACAAAAGAACAAGGTGAAGCCATAAAAGCTAGAATAGAAGAGAACTCTGCTCCTTGCACTACTCCAGGTGAAGGAGAAAAAGGAAAAGGTAATGGCAACATTGGTGGAGAAAATGGACAAAGAAGAGGTGCTGGCAAAGGAATGGGTAATGGTGCTGGTATGAAAGGTGTAAACAGAGGTACTTGTGGCAACTTAAGTAATGGAAATTAACCTTAGTTAGGTGTTACTAGCTATAAAATTCTATAATTTTATAGCTAGTACTAATTTTATCTATCTATGTGCCCTTAAGGAATGAAGATTATAAAGCTTAATTAACTAATTGGATTCCTCAATTAAGCACTGAATTTATATCAATTTGGGCTTCCAGATAAAAATATATTACTAAGACTTTACCCCTCCCATAATTTATAACTTTGGGAGGGGCATAATTTAATCTAATGTTTAGACATTAATGTAATATGTTTTATTATATTTATTCAGCTTATGAATATTAATCTTAGCAATGTTCAATCAAAATAAAATACGAATCATAAATATAAAACTTTATTATAACATTCACATTGTCATAGTTGTTAGTATTACTAAAATTTATAAATTTGGGAGTCTCTTCCCAAAATAATTTTTAATGAGCTCCCTTTAACCCTACATTCCTAAAGCTGCAGCTCCAATAATTCCGGCTTCATTTCCAAGGGTTGCAAGAACTATCTTTCCAATAGGCATCATCTTCATATACCTTACTGCTTCAACTTCCTTCTGAACTTTTTTTAAAAGAAACTCCCCTGCTCCAGAAAGTCCTCCCCCAAGTGCTATTGTTTCTGGGTCCAAGATATTTATGATATTGGTAATACCAATGGCTAAGTACTTTACCAGTCTATCCACAGCTTTATTGGCTACATAATCTCCTTCTATTGCAGCTTCAAATATTACTTTCCCATTAACTTCTTCTAAGTTACCCTTTACCTTTCTAACTATGGAAGTTTCCTTGCCCTCATTAATTAATTTTTCTGTGTATTTAATTAAGGCAGTTGAGGAAGCAAAGGTTTCTAGACACCCATTACGGCCACAATTGCAATCATAAAAGTTTTCTCCAACTATCATATGACCAATTTCAGCCCCTACTCCATTAAAGCCTGATCTAACCCTTCCATTAATAACAATACCTCCACCAACGCCAGTACCCAAGGTTATGAACACTCCACTTTCACAATCCTTCATAGCTCCAATCTTATACTCTGCAAGTCCAGCTACTGTGGCATCATTGTCTACAAACACTGGAATGCTTAACTCAGTTTCAAGCGTTTCCTTTAAAGGTATGTTATTCCACCCTAAGTTAACACAGTAAATTACCTCTCCTGAAGTAGGGTCAGCAATTCCAGGCACACCTATACCAATAGCTTTAATATTCTCTTTACTTATTCCATAATCTCTTATTGTTTCATTAATTAGGCCAATGATATCTTTAATAACTTCTTCTGAACCTCGTTCTGCTCTGGTTGGTGTAGACTTATGATATTTTAAAACACTGTTTTCATCTACTAAGCCAACTGCAATATTTGTTCCTCCTAAATCTACCCCTATATACATGGTGGTCCTCCCTGCTTTGCTTTTAGTACAAATATTCTAAGCCTCTTAATTATATAAGTTGTAATATTTTTTATAATTTTAGGCAGCTTATGTTAAAAAAATGCAAAATAGACTTAGCTCTACCTATGCACTATGTTTATTGCATTCTATATATTATAATTATAATTCATTTAATTTATCTATTCTACAAAAATCTAGGTACACAGGACTAAAGTAATTAGAACTCCTGTGTACCTAAAATATAATGGGTTTTATCTGGCTTTTTAAATTTTCTTTGGCTCTATATTCCAAATTTCTCTTGCATACTCTTGGATAGTTCTATCGCTGCTAAACTTACCAGCATTAGCTATATTCATTAAACATTTCTTAGCCCAAGCAATTCTATCTCTATAATCCCTATCTACTTTTTCTTGGGTTTTTACATAATCCATGAAATCTCTGAATATAAAGTAGTTATCTGGCTTATGCCAAGAGGCACCTTCAAGAAGAGAGTTATAAAGCTCTTCAAACATTCCTGTTCCCCCATCAGATAAGGTTCCATCTATTAAAGTATCTACAACCTTTTTTAACCTTGGATTACTTTCATAATACTCTTTTGGATTATAGCTTTCCTTAATTTCTTCTATTTCTTCAACTCTCGCACCAAAAATAAAATTATTTTCTTCTCCTGCTTCTTGCACAATTTCTACATTAGCACCATCAAAGGTTCCTAAAGTTGGAGTTCCATTTAACATAAACTTCATATTTCCTGTACCTGAAGCTTCTTTACCAGCTGTAGAAATTTGCTCGGAAATATCTGCTGCTGGAAATAACCTTTCGCCATAGGATACTCTATAGTTTTGAACAAAAACCACTTTAATTTTATCCTTAACTTGAGGGTCATTACCAATTAGTGTTCCTATTTCATTTATAAACTTTATTATCCCTTTAGCTCTTATATATCCTGGAGCTGCTTTGGCTCCGAAAATAAAGGTTCTAGGCACTATATCCATTTCTGGGTTTTCTTTTAGTCTAAAATATAAATCTAAAATTCCAAAAGCATTTAAAAGCTGCCTTTTGTATTCATGAAGTCTTTTAATTTGAATATCAAACAAGGAATTAGGATTTATTTCTACACCTTCATGAATCTTTATATATTCAGCTAGTTGATGTTTTTTCTCAGACTTTACTTCTAAAATCTTATTTAGCACCTGCTCATCCTCTAAATACTTTTCTAATTCCTTAAGTAAGGTTAACTCATTAATCCACTTATCAGTTCCAAGAAGAGCTGTAATCATTTGAGATAATTCCTTATTACAAAGCGCAAGCCATCTTCTTGGGGTAATTCCATTAGTTTTATTTTGAAATCTATTTGGATAAATGTCATACCAATCCCTAAGCTCTTGGAATTTCAATATATCTGTGTGAAGCTGTGCTACTCCATTAGTAGTATGAGTTCCATGAATAGCAAGGAAAGCCATACGAATCATATCCTTATAAATAATAGCCATGGAGTTTATCTTTTCTGAATCGTAGCCTTTTTGTAAAAGCTCCATAATAAATCTTCTATCAATATCCTCTATAATTTCATATACCCTTGGAAGAACCTTTTTGTAAAGTCCATTCCACCATTGTTCTAAGGCCTCTGCTAAAATAGTATGATTAGTATAGGAGAATGTTTTTACTGTAATATCCCAAGCTATTTCCCAGGTGATATTTTCTTCATCTACTAATAGTCTCATTAGCTCTGGTATGGCTACTACTGGGTGGGTATCATTTAATTGAATTGCGTGGAACTCTGGAAACTTATTAAAATCTATACCGTGGTTTTTCTTATACTGTCTAATTATATCTTTTAGGGAAGCAGATACAAAAAAGTACTGCTGCTTTAATCTTAGTATTTTCCCCTCTTCTGTGGAATCATTAGGATATAATACTCTTGAGATATCTTCAGCCTTATTTTTGTCCTCTACAGCTTCATTATATTTTTGGTCATTAAAAAGATTAAAATCAAAGTCCTTAAAGCTTTCTGCTTTCCATAATCTAAGAGTATTTATATTTCTTGTAGCATATCCAATAATTGGTGTATCATAGGGTATTGCCCTAACCTTTTCATCTGCAAACTCAACAATTACAGCCTCATCTTCTTTTCTTATAGACCAGGGATCTCCATATTTAAGCCAGTTGTCCCCTTCTTCCCTTTGAAACCCATCTTTGAAGCTTTGCTTAAATAAACCATGACTATATCTTATGCCATAACCTCTTACAGGTAAATTTAAAGTACCGCAGGATTCCATAAAACAAGCTGCCAGTCTTCCAAGTCCGCCATTTCCAAGACCAGCATCTTCTTCAATTTCTTCAAGATCGTTGATATTTATATCCATTTTTTTTAATAGTTCTTTTATTTCTTCATAAATTCCTAAGTTCAACAGGTTGTTACCCAATGCTCTTCCCATTAAAAACTCAGCAGAGAGATAATAAGCTGCTTTTCCAGTAGAGTAAGCCTTCTCTGTTTCATCCCAGTTATCAACAATTGTTCCCATTATGGCTTTAGAAAGGGCATTATACTTCTCATGAGTTTGAGCTTTAGCTAAGGTTTTGCCGTAATCTGTTTTAAGAATTCTTTCTATGTTTTCTCTTAATTCTTTAGTATCAAACATATTTATCTACCTTTCCTTTTCTATCTTCCATAAAGCTTTGTTATTTTATTAATTTTTTCTGCCAACGCTTCTGTAAGAGCTTCTTTTTTCACTCTCCACTGCCAGTTTCCTCCTAGAGTTGATGGAATATTCATTCTTCCTTCATCTTCAAGGCCTAGATAATCTTGCATTTGTGCAATTGCTAAAGTACCTACAGAGCTTAGAGCTCCTCTAATAAATCCCCAGTTATAGCCTTCATTTTCATTTAAGTTTAAATACCTAACTGCATAATCTACATCTAGTTTATTAGCATTCTTAAACCACCCGTTTACAGTATAATTATCATGGGTTCCTGTATAAACTACACAATTCTTTTCATAATTATGCGGTAAGTAATCACTTTCTTCCCTAGAATCAAAGGCAAATTGAAGGACTTTCATCCCTGGGTATCCAGATTCTATTCTAAAATTTATAACTTCTTCAGTTAAAAAGCCTAGGTCTTCAGCAATAATTTCTACATCCCCTAAAGCCTTCTTAATTGCATTAAAAAGCTTTATTCCTGGGCCCTTCACCCAAGTTCCATTTATAGCAGTTTCTTCTCCATAAGGAATTTGCCAATAGGATTCAAAGCCTCTAAAGTGGTCTATTCTAATTACATCATATATTTTTCTACTTGCGTCAATTCTTTCAATCCACCATTGGTAATCTTCTTCTTCTAAAGCCTTCCAATCATAAATAGGGTTTCCCCAAAGCTGACCAGTTTCTGAAAAAGCATCCGGTGGACAACCAGCAACTACAGTTGGAGTTTTATTCTCATCTAGTAGAAATATGTTGCTATTGGCCCAAGTATCAGCACTATCTTCTGCTACATATATAGGAATATCACCAATAATTTTAATTCCTTTAGAGTGTGCGTAGGCCTTTAATTCCTCATACTGCTTATAAAATAAGTACTGCAAAAATACCCAATACTCTATTTCTTCTTTCAATTCTCTCTTATAAGTGTTTAAAGCACTTTCTTTTCTTAGTTTAATATCCTCATCCCAAAACTTCCAAGGCTTTAATTGAAACCTTTCTTTCACTGCCATGTATAGGGCATAATCCTCTAACCAGAGGTTATTTTTCTTCTTAAATTCCTCTATATCCCCTACATATTTATTCTTAGCATTATTGTAGGCAACTTTTAAAACCTTCATTTTATTTTTAAATATCTTCTCGTAATCTACACTTAGGGCATTATGACCAAAATCTAAAGTTTCATAATCCTTCTTTTGAAGAAGACCTTCCTTGCTAAGAAGGTCCAAATCTATAAAATAGGGATTTCCTGCGAAGGCAGAAAAAGATTGATAGGGAGAATCTCCAAAACTTGTAGATCCTAGTGGCAGTATTTGCCAATATTTTTGCCCTGCTTTAACTAAGAAATCTACAAATTCATAGGCCTCCTTTCCAAAGGTTCCTATTCCATAAGGACTTGGTAAGGAGGTTATGTGCATTAAAATACCGCTGCTTCTCTTCATCTTTATCCTTCTCCTTCCTAAGGTTTTATTGATAGGGTTTTGCTGTGAACCCTTCCATCTGTATTAATTATTTCAAAGTTCAAGGTCTTTACCTTTGTATTTCCTTTACTTTCTATTTCTATAGTGAACTCATCATCTTTGAATTTTTTTATGTGAATAATTATTTCTTCATGTTTTCCTACCTTATAGTCCTTAGTGGCCCCATCATCATCGTAGCAAACATAAGTCGCTTCATTCTCTACAAAGGCTATAACATTGAGTTCCTCATTGTTTAAACTCTCCACATTTTTGCTATGCTTTCCTAAAACAAAAGCCTTGTCTGTTCTTATAAATATGGGTACTTCATTTAAGTCTACGTCAATATAATGATGGCCAGCTTTTACGATCTCATAGGTTCTTTCCTGGTAATTTTTCACCTTCCAAAGCACCATATCCTCTGGTAAGTAAACATACCTACCTAAAGAATTCTCCTCATATACTGGAGTAATCATTAATGAATCTCCTAAAAGCAATTGGTTTTCCACCCTTTTGCTAAAATCATCGGGGTATTCAAAACTTAAAGGCTTGAAGTACATATCCTTATTCTTTAAGGATTTCATGTATTCAGAATAAATATAGGGTATTAATGCATAACGCAATTCAATAGCACTTCTTAAGAGGTTTATTGTGCTTTCTTCAAAAGAATAAGGCTCTTGTTTTCTTGTTCCCATAGCTGCATGATTTCTAAAAAGTGGAGTAAAAATACTAAATTGGGTCCACCTGGTTATAAGCTCATGGTTTACATTTCCTCCAAAGCCACCTGTATCTGCACCTACATATAAAAATCCACACATATTTAAAGATGGCATCATCTTAATATTTAAAAGCAGATGCTCCCACCAGGAGTGGTTATCTCCTGTCCAAATGCCTCCGTATCTATGCATTCCAATATAAGAGGCCCTAGAGAACAACAAAAATCTCTTATTTGAATCTATTAAACTCAAACCTTCTCCTGCTGCTCTGGTCATATTATAGCCATATAAATTATGAACTTTATAGTGATTTATCTTTTCACCATTTATATTATGATAAAAGCTCTTGTAATCCTCTAAACTATTGGTCATATTATTAAAGGTGTCATTTAATTTAAAGAAAGAGTAGATATCTAGGTTTCTATTTTCTGATGCCTTAGCTAGATTAATAGCATCCTTTAGTCCTCTATCTGTATAAAATAAGGCTGGCTCATTCATATCATTCCAAAAACCTTCAATACCTAAGTCCGTTAATACTTTGTACTTTAATCCAAACCAAGTTCTAACTTGAGGGTTTAAAAAATCAGGAAAATGGCAACGTCCAGGCCAAACTGCTGCCACAAAGGGCTTTCCTTCAGCATCGCTACAAAAATAGTTTTTTTCTAAGCCTTCTTCATATACGTCATAATCTTTTTCAATTTTTACCCCTGCATCAATAATTGGAATAAGTCTAAAACCTTTATCCTTCATCTCTTTAGTGAAAGTCTTAAAATGTGGAAAAGCTGTTTCATCAATTGTAAAATCCTTAAATCTCTCCATATAATCTATATCTAAATAAATGGCATCACAAGGTATGCTATTTTCTATGAATTTATCCCCAACTTCTCTTACAGCTTCTTCATTAGGGTAGCTCCATCTAGATTGTTGATATCCAAAAGCCCACTTAGGCGGAGCATAGCTTTCTCCAATTATATTTAAAAATTCTCTTACAATTTCTAGAGGTTTTTCACCAGTAATAATATAAACATCTACATCTTTTTCTTCAATGGCTATTACTAAAGAGTTTTCCTCTGAGAATCCAACATCAAAAACAACTTTTCCTGGATAATCAATAAACACTCCAAAGGTTTCTTCTCCGTCCACCACTAAAAAATTATGAGCACTATATAAGGATTTTTTATCTGGAGTATGCCTTGGGTCATCACTACAGAAGGACTCATAAATTCCTCCCCTTTTATTCATTCCCCTTAGGTTTTCTCCAAGTCCCCATACTATTTGATCCTTAGTCATTTTATAGTTAAAGCTCATTCCTTCAGTACTATCTATGTTAAAATATCTTAAAGGTTCTTCTTTTACTTTTTCACCTTTAGTTAATACAGCCTCCGTATTTATTGGCTTCCCAAAGGAGTACTTAAACACCTTCTCAGTTAATTTATATAAGTTCATATACTCACACTCCTCTTAAACTACTTTATGGATTAAATCAGTGTAGAATATCTTCCTTTATTACACTAGGTCTACTCTCATAATTTATTACTTTATAGACCCTTGTGTAACTCCCTTAACAATATGCTTTTGGGCAAAGAAGTAGAATATGATAATTGGAATCATACCAATTACGAGCCCTGCAAGAGCTAAATCCCACCTCTTTGAGTACTGTCCAAAGAAGTAGAACATTTTTAATGGTATGGTGTGCCACTCTGGTTTATTTATAACTAATTGTGGAAGTAGAAAGTCATTCCAAATCCACATAGCATTTAATATAGATACAGTAACTGTTATTGGTTTTAATAGTGGAAATACAATAAGCCAAAATACTTGAAACTTATTGCAGCCATCTATTAAAGCTGCTTCCTCCAGCTCCACAGGTATTCCTTTAATAAATCCATGGTACAAAATTATGGATAAGCTTGAACCAAAGCCTAAGTAAGCAAAGATTAGACCAATAGGATTTAGCATCTTAAGCTTTCCTAATAGATTTATTAGGGGAAGCATAACTGATTGAAAAGGAATTAACATAGCTGCTGCAAATAAGAAGAATAAAAAAGTACTGAACTTTGACTTGCTTCTTACTAACATCCAAGCTGCCATTGAAGCAAAAATTACTATTAATACTGTACTTGTAATTGTAATGAATAAAGAGTTAGCTAAGGAATGAATAAAGTTTAAATCCTTAAAAGCCTGAATATAGTTATTTACCGTAAAGGTATCCTTTACTGGCATACTAAGTACATTTGTAAATATTCCCTTGGCAGTTTTAAAGGAGTTAGTAAACACAATGTATAGAGGTGCTAAAAATACTAAAGCCACGGAAATCCCCAAAAGGTTCCAACCTAGCCTTTTGAAAAACTTTTCTTTCATTACATTTCTACCTCCTTTTTCTTGCTAAAATAAAGCTGTGTAAGGGAAATTATTGCTATAGTTATTAAGAATATAACTGCCTTTGCTTGAGCTAATCCAAATTGGTTAAAGGTAAAGGCTGAATTATATATGTTAAGTGCTAGCATCTGCGTGGAGTTAAAAGGTCCTCCTCCTGTTAAGGATAAGTTCTGATCAAATAACTTGAAGGAGTTTGATAGCGTTAAAAATAATCCAACAGTAAAGGCTGGTGCAACTAAAGGCAGAGTAATATGTCTTAACCTTTGGAACCCATTAGCTCCATCAATTTCTGCAGCTTCATTTAAAGACTCAGGGATTCCTTGAAGAGCAGCAATATAAATAATCATCATGTAACCTGACATTTGCCAAGACATTAATATTACTAAAGCCCAAAATCCTGTGGTGCTAGTTGCAAGCCACCCTTTTAAAAATTCTATTCCTAATTTTGTACCTACCCATGAAAAAGCCTTAGTAAAAATAAATTGCCATATAAAACCTAAAATTAAACCACCAACCATATTAGGCATGAAAAATATACTTCTTAAAATATTGCTTATTTTCATTCCTCTTGTAACTAATAAGGCAAGAGAAAATCCAAATAAGTTTATTGCAATTACTGATGCTATTGCAAATTTTGCTGTAAATATAAATGCTGGTATGAAACCACTTTCTTTATTAAACACTTGTTTATAATTTGCAAGTCCAACCCAAGTAGCATTATTTTCTATACCATTCCAATTAGTGAAGGAAAAGTATACTCCTGAAATCATAGGAATTATTACTACCATTAAAAATGCTAAAAGTATAGGACCAACAAATAAACTAAACCACAACTTTGAATTCTTCATAGTAACCTCCTTTTTATATTTAGTCTTAAATTTTTTCCCAAGTTCTTAAGAAAAAAAGTGAGTGAATATATAATTTAGGGAGGGCAAAACCCTCCCCAATTTCAATGTTTCTTACTAAGCCAATTCAAACTATAAGATTATTTTTCAATTAATTCTATGTGTACACATAGAATACTATTTTCTCATTTCTTCCCATTTAGCTTGAGAATTCTTGATTACAGCATTCCAATCTTCTTGTCCAGCTAGGTATTTTTGAATTTCTTGTCCTAGAACTTCCATTCCCCAGCCAGTTGGATATCCCATAAATACCCAAGGTGTTGTCTTTCCAGCCTCTGCGTATCTCTTAACTGCAGCACCTAGTGGATCTTTTGGTTGTAAGCTTTCATAACCTTTAAATGGAGGTATAAAGAAGAATTTATTAACTATATAATCTTTACCTTTTTCTGAAGTATAAAGCCAATTTAAGAAATCCTTAGCTGCTGCTTGCTCAGCTGCTGTACCTTTGTTGTTAACTGCCCAGTACATTGGAACTCCCATTGGAATTGTATCTTCTTTTCCACCCTTAACTGACATTGGTAATATATCTAGTTTATCAGCTACCTTAGGATCTATTTTTTGAACTCCACCATAAATCCAGTTACCTTGTTGAATCATAGCTACACGTTCAATAGCAAGTCCTTGGTCTACTTGAGTTGCATAATCTACTGTGCTTAACTTTTCTTTTGATTTTGCACTTGGAGAGTAGTTAGCTTGTAAATCTATTAATGCTTTTAGAGCTTCTCCATTTTTAAAATCAATCTTTTTAGCTGCAAAGGCATCTAATGAACTATTAAACTCTTGTGAAATAGCTGCATTTGAAGTATGAAGTCCAGTTACCCAAGTTTCTTTTGCTGGTAACTCGAAAGCTGCCTCTAGATTTGGATATTTGCTCTTTAATTCCCCTGCTTTAATTTTAGTATCTAAATCCTTTACTGCTTTTTCTAAAGAAGCATAGTCTTTAACCCCTTTAGCATCGATTCCTGCAGCCTGGAATATTTCTTTGTTATAAACAAAGCCATAACCTTCTACTGCAAAAGGCATTGCATAAACTTTATTATTAACTGTTACTCCTGATAAAACCCCATCAAGAGCTTGTTTTGTCCAAGGCTCATTAGTTAAATCAACTAATCTAGATTCCCAATCCTTAACATCTTGTGGTCCTCCAATATTAAATATAGAAGGTTCTGTTCCACCTTGAATTTTTGCTCTTAGAGCTGCACCATAATCAGCACCGCCACCTACAGTTTCTACATTAATTTTTACATTTGGATGCTCAGCAGTATAAGCTTGTGCCGCTTCTTTAAACTCCTTATCAATCTCCACCTTAAACTGGAATATGTTTAGGGTAACATTTTCTTTTTTCTCCTCTGCCGCTGGTTTTGTTCCTTCGTCTGTCTTTTTATCCCCATTAGACGCACAACCAGTTAAAGCTGAAGTCACCATTAAGGATGAAATGGCTAAAGCTAAGATTTTTTTAACTTTTTTCATGTTAATAATCCTCCCCTATAATGTTATGAATATATTAAATTTAAATTGATAACACTTTAAAATAATATCTAAACTCAATTACAAAAGTTACTTTTCAAAAGGATTAACGTCCTTGAAAGTTTGTTTTAGCAAAGTACTCCTATCTAAACAAAACGTTAGCAGTACAAGTTTAAATTAATCTAAAACCTATCAATTACAGACTTATATTCTCTTCACTTTCATAATCAAAAATATGACAGTTTTCTAAATGCAATATAAAATCTTCTGATTTTCCTGTTTTTAAGTTTCTTGATTCCATGGAATCAATTTTTGCAGTTAACTGCAATTCCTCATTGCTAAAATAAACAAAAGACTCATTCCCCATATGCTCAATTACATCTATATTTCCGCTTATTTTCGAAGCATTTCCCAAATCTTTTAAATTAATGTGTTCAGGTCTAATTCCAAACCAAACTTTTTTTCCTATATGATTTTTCACCTTACTTCCCTTAGTTTCAGGAAGTATTAAAATTTCTCCCCCTATTTTTACCGCAATACTTTCCTCTTTTTCTATTAACTCACCCTCAACAATATTCATGGCAGGAGAACCTATGAAGCCAGCAGTGAACTTATTTTTAGGGTAATGGTATAGATTTAAAGGTGTATCCACCTGCATTATTTTTCCAAAGTTCATTACACAAATTCTATCTCCCATAGTCATAGCTTCAACTTGGTCATGAGTTACATAAATCATGGTAGACTTAAGCTTCTTATGCAGTTGTGAAAGTTGTACCCTCATATGAACTCTTAGTTTTGCATCTAAGTTTGAAAGTGGTTCATCAAATAAGAAAACCTCTGGATCACGAACAATAGCACGTCCTACAGCTACCCTTTGTCTTTGCCCTCCAGATAACTCCTTTGGACGTCTTTTTAATACTTCCTCTAAATCTAATATTTTTGCGGCTTCTCTTACCTTCTTATCTATCTCATCCTTTGGTAGCTTTTTAAGCTTTAAGGAAAATGCCATATTTTCATATACTGTCATATGAGGATAAAGTGCATAGTTTTGAAATACCATTGCAATGCCTCTATCCTTTGGTGGAATATTGTTGACCACCTTATCCCCTATAGAAATAGTTCCATTAGTAATTTCCTCAAGTCCAGCTACCATTCTTAAAGTAGTGGATTTAGCACAGCCTGAAGGGCCAACTAAAACCATAAATTCACCATCTTTAACTTCTAAATCAATACCATGCACTGCTTTAAATCCATTAGGGTAAACCTTTTCAATGCCCTTTATAACAACATTAGCCATGTGAAGCCTCCTCTAAAATTTTTATACAAGATTCTCTTTCTTCTAGTTTCGTTTCTAGAACTATATGTTGATGATTTTTTTTGTTTTTTAGTATATCAAAAAGTAAATCAATGCTTTTTGTCCCCATTTCCTCTACTGGTTGAACTACAGTGGTTAGAGATGGGTGAAAATACAAGGAATAATCAATACCATCAAAACCTACTATGGAAATATCCTCTGGAATTTTTAGCCCTCTAGTTAAAATTGCTTTAGATGCACCAATTGCCATAATATCTGTAGTCACAAACACTGCTGTTAAATCCAGTTTTTTCTCCAAAAGCTTGTTCATTGCTGAAAAACCGGATTCAAAGGTATATTCTCCTATTTCTACAAAGTCCTCATTAAAATCTATTGAATTTTCTTTTAAGGCTTTTTTATAACCTTCAAATCTTAGCTTTCCAATAGTTCTATCTTCTTCTCCCGTAGTAATAATTGCTATCCTTCTATGTCCAAGGTTTGCTATGTAGTCTACGGCTTTAAAAGCTGCCTCTTTATTTTCTATAATTACGCTTGAAAATAAAGTCTTATTAGCCTTTTCAATAACATAGGTAGACGCTAATACAATTGGTGTCTTTAAGTCAATAAGTTCTTGTTTATCTAAGTCTTCAAAGTCACCACCAAGACAAATTAATCCTTTAAGTTTTTTCTCTTTAATAAGCTCAATTGCAGCTTCTATATCATTATTATTGCTTTCATTGTAATGAAGAATCATAGAGTATCCTTCTTTATCAATTTCTTCTTCAATGGATTTTATCATCTTTGAAAAGAAGGGGTTATGAATTCCTTTGACTAATACCCCTATATTATTAGAAGTGTTTCTTTTTAAGTTTCTTGCACTGTTATTTGGCACATAACTAAAGTTATTCATAACTTCTAGGATCTTCTGCCTTGTTTCATCTTTCACATCTGGATGGTTATTTAAAACCCTTGAAACAGTACTAACGCCAACGCCTGCTATACGAGCGATATCTTTTATATTTAAATTTTTCATAAAAAACCTCTTTTCTGAAAAACTATAAGTAACGTTTTCGGAAACGTTTCCAATATTGATATTAATTATGGAGAATGGAGTTTAATACTTTATATTAGCCTACTCTATTCCCCTTCTAATAAATTTTTCGTTTTCTTATGTATATTTTTATGAATCGTTTTCGGTAACGTTTCCAATCTTAAAAATATTATAACATAACTTTTTGACTTTTCAAACATTTTAATAAAATTTATAAAATAATATTTGTATTCTAAATATATGTGTTTGTTTTCTCGGTTATTCAAAAATTCTATTGTATTGTTTTAAATATAAAAGCTATACTCCTTTAAAAGATAGAGAAGTATAGCTTTTATACTTTCAGCTAAGAATTAGCTAACAAAAGTAGCTTCCTAAGATATATTGTATATTATGAAAATTATTACTATATAGTAAGTAGCAATATTAGTTCTGCACTATAAAGTAATTTTTAGCAACTTATATTATAGATTGTCATAGCAAGACTTAGCTTATAAATTGTTATTATTTTAGTTTTCTTAAAGCCTTTTGAAAATAAATCATTTTTCATTATCAAAGCCTATTGAGAGAATTCAAAACAGAACTAAATATATTTATTAAGGTGTCCTTATTGCATTCTATCTAGAAAATTATATTATATTTATCCCTAAACTATTTTTTTCTATTATTTATTACCTCAGCTACAACTCTTGCCACATACTTCATACTATTCTTGGCTTCTTGAAGTTTATTAGATGTTGCTCCAACCTCTAACAATAACGCATTATCACTTAAGTCTTGATTATAATATCTTGTGCCGCTATAGTTAGTATGAAGATTTTTCTCTCTAAAAAGGGTTGGATATTCTCTTTTTGCTACCTGAAAAATAGCGTTAATATTTGCCATATGGGCCTTATATCTAGGGTCACTGGTAGTTGTAACAATGATTAGTCTTGCTGCATCCTCATTGTTGATTTTAGTAGTCACATTGGCCTTGGAAGGACCATCATCTCTATGTAAGTCTACTACAAAGTCAAAGTCCTTAAACTTCTCAAAATACTTACTCATAGTTTCCCTAGATTTAGCATAGGAGCTATTATAATCTAGGTCATGAATAGTTTTATCGTGAATTACTGTAAAACCCTGCTTTTCAAATTCCTTTGCAAGCTCATCACCAACTGCTGCCACAGTTTGACCTAAATCCATTTTTCTAGGTTCATCAGCATCATAAGCCTCTGTGGTATGAGAATGGTAGATGAGTATCCTTTTCTTTGAATTATCTTGTGGATTTCCTACCACTTCTACCTTTGCCTGTTCCTGTTTACTTATAGAGTTTTCACTTAAACTAAAAGGATTAAGTACAATTTCTTCAGCTTTCTTCTCTTCTTCTACCACTTGCTCCTGCTTAAATTCTTCTTTTATAGCCTTATCCTCCACATAGGCCACCTCTCTTTTAATTACTTTTAGAGGATTAAGAGATAAGTATCCAAGCATATTGCTATCGCCTCTTTTAGTATTTGCTTTAAAAGGTGCTATAACACTGTTCATTATAAGTTCTAAAAATTCACTATTTGTGTTTTCCCCCTTTTGTGACAAGGCCTTAGCTTCCATGCTAACTCCTAAAACCATGCTACTACAGATTAAAAAGGATACGATGATAGTTAAAAATCTGCTTTTTTCCTTTAATGGTTTCTTATGATTTTCTCTTTTATACTTCATTTTTTCACCTCATGAATAATTAAATTTCAATGTTTAAAATGAATTTTCAGCTTAATATATAAGTTGCAATATTGCTTCTACATTATAAGATAATTTTTATCAGCTTATATTTAAGATAATAAAAAATATAATTACATATATTTATCCAGTATCTTTATTGCATTCTATATATGTTGAGTTTCTTTTACGGTTCTTAATAAAATATATGAAATACTTTTAAATTTATAACCCTTAACAACTTAAAATAGCATAACAATAAAAATCCATTTTATTATACTTCACTTATTAAATCATCTCATAGAGCAGCACCACTTTTTTCAATATCTAAACATAAAATATTTAATTTTCTACTTATAAATAAAGACCTCATCCTTAAAGAATGAAGTCTTAAGAAGTTCTAGTTTATTAGATGTTTTCTATTGATGAAAACATACGCGAGATTAATAATCAAAGTGATTACTTCGGCAAAGGTGGCAGTTAGCCATACTCCATTTATAGAAAATACTTTTGGTAAAAGGAATAAGCCAATTAGTATAAAGATAATCCCTCTACTTAAAGAAGAAAAAATTGATATTTTTGCCTTTTCAATAGATTGGAAGTAAGATACTAAAGAAATATTAACTCCCATAAATAAAAAGGCTATGAAGTACAATCTAATACCATTAACAGTTATTTTCATCAACTCTATATTATCTCTATTAAAAATCAAAACTATAGGTTTTGGTATAATAAGCCCAATAATATAAAAACTTATACCTAATACTATGGAAGTTATGATAGCATATTTAATAGATTTATTTATTCTATCCGTCTTTTTCCCTCCAAAGTTTATGCTAATAATTGGTTGAATAGCTTGTGCAACTCCAGTAAAAATTGCTGCGCATATTAAATTTATATTTGCAATAATACTATAGGCAGAAAGACCTATGTCACCTATTAAACTAAAAACCGCTTTATTAAAGGCAAAAATAACAATAGCTCCTGAAACTTCAAGAATAAAGCTAGCCATTCCATTCCTAATAATTCTTATACTTAGTGAAAAATCACTTTTAATTTTAACTAGCTTTATAGTATTCATTTTTTTAAAAAAGTGAACACTTAAAATTAATAAAGTAATAATTGGAGACATTACTGTGGCAACTATAGCCCCAGTCATTCCCATATTAAAACCAATTATAAAAAGCCAATCTAAAAATATGTTTGATATACAGCCTGAAAGCATAGCCCACATAGCTAGCTTAGGATTTTTATCGTTTCTAACCATAGCAACCATAGTTCCTGACAATATAAAGGCCCAAGTAAATTTGGCCATTATTTCTAAGTACTCTTTAACTAATGGAAATAATTTCTCAGTAGCCCCTAAAAAATAACATAACTCATCAATAAACATACCTTGAATTAAAGTAAGAACTACTCCTAAAATTACTGCAATAATTAAGGAAATGGTAAAAGCCTCATTAGCCTTATCATAATTTTTCTCACCATGATAAATTGAAAGTACTGTAGCCCCCCCTACTCCAAGCAGTAGCCCAATAGCATTATATACATTGTACATAGGAATTGCTATACTAAGAGCTGCTAAACCTTCACTCCCTACTCCTTGACCTACAAACATAGTATCAAAGAAAATATAAAGTGACAGTCCTACCATACCGCCTATACTTGGCAATAGGTAATGAAAAAATATTTTTCTTACATCCTCTTCTAATAAGTTTAATCTTTTGCTCATAACTTTACTCCTCTTTATTCTTAATATAAATTGAATAACCTCCTACATAGGCTAAAGCAAGTCTATATAATTTCTTAGTTGTTGAAAAATGAAAATACAACTCTGATACTTTAATAAACTATATATGACAACAAAATAAGCCTAGAAGATATCTAGTTTTGATATCTCCCAGGCTTTTATCCTTCCGTGTACACAAGTTCATGTGCGTCTTCTCTCGGACCAGGCCAGAAAACTCCTTCTGCGGAACCCTAGAAAACTTTTTATTTAATTAATTCCAATAAATTAATTGTTTCCAATATCTATTGCTTGCAATATCTATTGCTTGCAATATCTATTGCAAGTAACTGTTATTATGATTCCTAATTTTATCAGGGGTATTTTTATAAAGAACTTATACTTTACCAAAATTGCATCCCTTGTTAGTTATAGGTTTTCTGTTCGTAATATAATAATTGTTACAAAGAGATTATAACTTATAGTAAAAAAATATACAATGGCAACATAAAGATTATTCATAATTATTTTAAGAAGTTTTTAATTGCTGTCGTTGTCTATTTCATCTATAGTACTTGTTATATTTTCAATGTTATCAGCTCTATTGTCAAGAATATTTATAAGCCTCTATACTTTTGGCAAAATCTAATGCAAAACTTAACTGTTCCTTCATTGCAGAAGCAACTGGCTAGACTTTTCCCTGTTTCTTCAATGGCATCAACTTCTAGGCAAGGTACGTGTTTATTTTAGTTAACCCCGTTTCAATAGAGAAGAGCTAACTATTTTATTAAACAGCTAGCTCTTACCTTATTTTTATCCATTCAAAATCACTTGACTACTGTAACCTTACATAACTTAATTTAAGGTTACTTTCCCTTATCCTTTTTTGGCTGGTTACCCTTATTGTTTCCTTGACCTTTACTTGACTTGTCATCTTTATCTTTATTAGATTTATCATCATTTTTCTTCGGGCCAATTTCAGTATTCTTATTTTCCTTATTAGAATTATTATTTTCATTTGCATTATTACTATTATTTTCTTTAATTTTTTCTTGTGAGTTCTTATTTTCCTTATCTTTTTCAACTTGTTTATTTCCTGGCTTTACAGATTCGTCACTCTCACTTTTATCCAGTAATTGTGAGTTTTCCTCTTCTGCTAAATTATTATCTTTTCTACTGTCTTTAATCGCTTTCATAATATCTTTTACAGGAGCATCCACATAATCCTCATACTTTACTTCAGGTATTACTCCCTGAAGCTTCTGAATTAGATTAAGTTTTCCAGTAGAAATTCCTAGACTTTCAGCTTCCTTGTGTCTTTCTAAGGTAACTGAAGCTGTTGTTATTGGAGTTTTATCTAGATTGCCCTTGTAAAGCTTCTCTTTCACTACTTCACCTAGCTCTATTTCCATCTTCCTAGCCTTTTCCTCATCTTTAGCAGAAACAGTAATCATCAGTTCATTATTTAATTCTTCCTTAAAAAAACCCTGTTGTTCTACTTCTTTGATTACCAATTCCATAGCCTCTTGAGAGGTTTTATTCTTTAGGGATAATTCATTTAAAATCTTAGTTCCATCCTCATTAAAACTTTCCACTTTCGTAACTCTATTAAATCTATTTATGCCTAATTCTACACTTGGATTTACATCTATACTTACATAATCATAAGGTGCTATATATGCGTAGGTAACTGTAGATATACCAAAAACCAAAGCTACTGTTGCAAAAGCAGTGGCCATTCTTTTATTAATAGCTAAATTAAACCCTGCAAAACTTCCCCTATTGGTATTGGAGAATAGTTGAAACCCTCTTAAAAAATCAATTCCTGCTTCATATTCATCTCCAATTGAGTAACCATCTTTACCTCTTACTCTTGCAAATCTTCCCTCTTTTGTTATTACAATAAAATGCTTTTTTCCCTTTTCAACTATTATCCCTTTCATATCTGTTCCTCCAAATTTACATACTCCTTTAAATACTCATAGTCACCTAAGATTATTAGTAGTACTGATATTATATATTTTCGTGATCTTTCAATTTTTTTCCGAGGTACCAAAGTATTTTTTTCTATTTCTGCAATAGGGATAGTTTTTTTATTTAACACATAATTTAAAGCTTTTTCATCATTTAATATAAAATCAATTATGGTATTATAAATCTTTCTTGTAGCAGTTCTTTTTGGAGAAGCCTTAACTAAATCCTTAAAAGTTATATCCCACTTTTTAAGCTCTTCTGTTAATTGCTGAATTTCTATTTTCCTATACTCATTACTATTTTCCTTGTGATATTCATCGATGGCTTGTTTTTCAGACAAATCTATTTCTTCTTCTTCCTCTGATATCTTATTAATATAAATCATATTTTTATACTTTGATTCTTTTCTGTAATAATCAATTAATCTAGCCTTGATTACCATCTTTGAAAAAGATAAAAAGCTTCCTTTATTAATTTCATAATTTACAATAGCCTCATTAAAAGCAAGTAAAGCAATACTCCACTCTTCGTCATTTTTGCAATCTACATACCTATTTAAGGTTTTTTCTGCTGTAGAAATAATAAAGGGCTTGAATTCTTCCATAAATTTATTCAGTTCTTCTGAATTTCCTCTAACTTCTAAAACTCTTTTATTTATATCTTTATTCATAAAATTCACGTCCTAACAGTTATCTACAGTACAATTTAATGCTATATCTATATCTATTCGAAATTATATTACACTTATTTAGGGTATCTATGCAATTTTTTAGCAAAAAATTAGTAACCGTGTCAAAAGAGGTTTTATAAAAATCACTTTAAAACTCTCATAACTTTATAAAGCTTAATAACATAATATGCATTTAAAAATAAAAGGACTGCCCATTATCCATGGTTATAACCATAGTGAGACAGTCCTGCTCTATTATCTTTTACTTAAAACAAATTTTTCCAATTCCGCTGGAAGAAGAGGCTTACTATAGTAGTACCCTTGTGCCTCATCACATCCATTTTCTCTCAAATACTGAATTTGTTCTTTTGTTTCAGTGCCTTCAGCAATCACCTTAAAACCTAAGTTTTTAGCCATATGAATTATGGTTTTTGTAATTACTGATCCTTCAAAATCACTACCTAAATCCATAATAAAGGAACGATCTATCTTAAGTTTATTTATGGGAATTTTTCTTAAATAACTTAGTGAAGAATATCCCGTACCAAAATCATCTACAGCAATTTTTAATCCCATTTGCTTCAAACTATTAAAAATATCGATAGATTTTTTTATATCCTCCATCATGGTACTCTCCGTTAATTCTATTTCAAGACTATCTGGTTTAATATCTACTTCTTCTAGTATTTCCTTAATAACTTTACAGATATGGTCATGCTTTAACTGAACAGAACTTAAATTCACAGCAACTTTTTTTATTGGCAGCTTCATGGTTTCCCATTTTTTTGCTTGTTCTGCTGCAGTTTTAATTACCCACTGACCAATAGGCAAAATACTTCCTGTTTCTTCTGCTATAGCAATAAATTCATCTGGAGGTACCATGCCTAAAGTTGGATGCTTCCACCTTATTAAGGCTTCTACTCCTATTATTTGCTCCTTTTGTAGCTCTATTTGTGGCTGGTACACTAAAAACAATTCATGGTTTTTGATAGCAGTTTTTAAGTCATTTTCAAGCTGAGATCTTCTTGTAAGCTTTCGGTTCATTTCTATAGTATACACCTGCATACAATCTCCGCCTAATCGTTTAGCTTCAGCAATGGCCTTTTCTGCATGACTGATTAAGTCCTCGCTTCCTTTACTTTCTCTTCGATAAAAACTAACTCCTATACTAGCTGTTATACTAATGTGTACATTATCAAAAATAAAAGGTTCACTAAGAGCTTGTTTAATTTTTTGGGTTACATTACATACACTATTCATTCCTAAAACTTGATCTAAAAGTATACCAAAGTGATCTTCTCCAAGATAAGCAACTGTAGCTATATCTTTTAGCGTATTTCTAATTCTATAAGCTACTGCTCTCAAAAGTTTATTACCCATAGCAAAGCTGTAGTTATCATTTACATTTTTAAACCTATCTAAATCAACCATTACGGTTGCTAACTTGCCATGAGGATTTTCATGTTTCTTTATAGCTTTACTTAGAGTACCTTCAAAATGTTGGCGATTAGGAAGATTGGTTATACTACTATAGGTAGCTAGATACTGTATCCTTTTCTCTACCTTTTTCTTCTCAGTAATTTCATTTAAAATTGCAACATAATTTGTTGTTTCGCCATCTGAATCTGTAATTCTATTCAAATTAAGTTCTGCAACATATTCTTCCTTATTTTTTTTCCTACCTCTAATTTCACCTTGCCAAAAGCCTTCTTTTTCAATTTTAGCCCACATATCTGCATAGAAGCTATGATCCTCTGGACCAGTTTTTAGGAATCCTCCTGGTTGTTTTTCAAGTTCTTCCAGAGTGAACCCAGTTATTTTTACCATGGCTTCATTGATGTACAAAATTTCTGAAGGGTTAGCGGTGGTAAAAATAATTCCATCGTTAGCAGATGAAAGTGCATAGGCTACTAAATTTAATTTATTATGGGTTTCTTTAAATTCAGTTATATCATTTATTGTAGTGACTTTATACTTTTTCCCATCTTCTTGTTTTAATAATGCTGCTGAAGAATAAACATTTAAAACTCTACCATCCTTAGTTATAACCGACCATTCTCTACCCATTTCAAAACCTTCATTAAAAAATTTATCATGAGCCTTCCTAGCATCCTCACAGTTTTCTTCTGATATAATTTTGGTAAAATGGTTACCCACTAGTTCCTCTCTTGTATACCCATAAATCTTACAATAGGCATCATTAACTATTGTAAAACTTCCACTCTCATCTGTAACGCATATACCTACATTAGTGACTTGGAAGATTGCATTTAACAACTGCTCTTTATCCTTCAATTCCTTTTTTAGTTCCACACTACATTCACATGACTTTTCTAAGCTTTCCTTATTTTCTTGTTCCATATCAAATTCCTTCATAATTTCACCTACAAACACTTTTATTAAATTTATAAGGTTACTTCGCATGTTTATTAATCAAATTCTAAACCCTCATAATATACCATATATTAATATTTGTATTTTATTTTTTCCTCACTATGCCAACAAAAGTTATAATATAAAAATAATATCGTAACAAAAACTTGGAAGTTTATGTTCTTCCAAGCTTTTTATAAATTTATTTATGAAATAGTTCACTAAGGTTATCTACGTTAACTGGTTTACTAAAGTAATATCCTTGTATTCTATCACAGCCTAATACTTTTAGCATTTCATACTGTTCTTTTGTCTCCACACCTTCAGCTACAACTGTTACACCTAAATTATGACCAAGCTGAATTATAGCTTCTGTGATACTAGCATCTGCTTTATTGCTTATGATATCACTTATAAAGCACTTATCGATTTTTAAGGTATTGTAAGGTAAATGCTTAAGATAATTAAGTGATGAGTACTCAATTCCAAAGTCATCGATTATTATGCTAATGCCCTTATCCCTTAGCATCCTAAGTTTTCTAATACTCTCTTCGGGATTAATCATAATTGAACTCTCTGTAACCTCTAATTCTAAATCCATTGGATTAAAGTTTGTTTCTTCTAATATTTCTTTTATAGTATCTACAATCCCCCTCTGCTGCAACTGTGCCGCTGAAAGATTTACTGCTAGCTTAATTTTTTTTCCTAAATTTTTTATAGACTTTTTAAACTCAGCACACGCATTTTTTAGCACCCATTCTCCAATCGGTACTATTAGTCCTGTTTCTTCTGCTAAAGGAATAAAAGCTCCTGGCATTACTATACCTTTATCTGGATGATTCCACCTTATAAATACTTCAAAGGAAGTTATACTATTATCAACCATATTTACAATGGGCTGAAAATTCAAAAAAAACTCTTCTTCACTTATTGCCCTTCGAATATTATTTTCTAATTCTAACCGTTTAGATAATTTATGATGCATATTTCTATTGTAAATACAACATCTATTTTTTCCTTGTTCCTTAGCTACATACATTGCTGAATCTGCATTTCTAGTAAGGATTTCTACATCTTCTCCAGCCTCAGGATACCTTGCAATCCCTATACTAGTGGTTATATAAATTTCTCTTCCTTCTATATTAATTGGGGCTTTAAAATTTTTAATAATACTTTCTGACAAAGTTACATCCTCTTGTGAGTCGAAGGTTATTATTGTGAATTCATCGCCCCCTAGTCTATAAATCTGCCTGTGTTCATCTTCATACTTCCCAAGTAAATCTGCTACTTTCTTTAGAAGTTCATCTCCTGTGTTATGACCAAAAGCGTCATTAATATATTTGAATCTATCTAAATCAAAAAATATAACTGATAAAACTTTATTATTCTTACGGCATAGTTCTAATGCCTTTTCTAAATCTTCTCCAAAGGCAGTCCGATTTTTTAAACCAGTAAGCTTGTCAGTGATAGCTTGTCTTAAAAATTCTTTTGCTAGAGTTTTTTCATTTTCAAGTCTTTGCTTAACAGTGCTAAAAAGGTATGAAAAAAAGTAAAGCCAATAAATAGAAAGCATTATACTACTTACTCCTATTAAATTTATTACCTTTTCCATAGCAGGAAAATTAGACACTTGAAAGTAACTAAAAATCAGTGCCATCCAAGAGGCTACTGAAACAAGCCAGTTAATTAATACTATTCTTAGTCTTACTTTACCATTACTCTCCTCTATAAAATGATAACTAAAAACTGAACACATATTAATAAAGTTTATTGATACACATCTTAATATGATTAATTCATCCTCTGGCTTTTCTCCCCAGCCTAAACCAAACACTTGCCCATCTCTAGCTAATTCAAGAAAGTAAGCTGTAGCGAACACCAAAGCCATGCTTATTAATAAAGTTGAAAAAAGCCTTAGGAATAAACTCTGTTTTTTCCATAACGAGACGAAATACTTCATTTCAATCACCCTTTAATTTTAGGCAAAATATAGAAGCTTATATTCTACTAATTTAATATAATATTACTTCTTTATACATAATTAAAAAACTTTAATTTATATACGTTATAATCTTCTTAAGAAGAACTCTTAAATATCTTCTCTTATTATTATATTACTTGTCCTACAACTCTGTTACACTAAACTCTATTTCCCTAATTATCACTGAAGTTTTAATTCATTATATTTGACAAAGTTCTTCTCACATACAAGTTTATTTGTACATATACTAAAATATAGCCTCCATTGCTTATATGAAGAGAGGTGTTTTATTGATGGCTATTATGAATAATTCTCCAAACTCTAAACCTGATATCAAAATAGAAAAAGATAATACCACAGGTATTTATAATAAAAACTATATTGAAGCCTTATTAAATAATAGATTTCCACATATGTGGCTATGTACCTTAATGCTAATCGATATCGATGACTTTAAATTTATAAATGAGAATCATGGAAAGTCTGAGGGTGATAAAGTTTTAAGGGAAGTCTCATTAATATTAACTGACATGGTAGGAGAGCTTGGAACTGTAGCAAGATATGAGGAAGATATGTTTATAATTAAACTTCCTCTGATAAGTAAAAGGGCCGGATTTCTTTTTGCTGAAAAACTATTAAATATGATAGAGAGAGCTCCTATTTATTTAAAAGGTGAAAAGCAGTATATTACAGTATCTATTGGAATTTGTACTTTTTTGAAAGATGAAAATAGGTTTTTAACCCTAAACCAGTGGATTAAAGCTACAGAAAATGCATTGTTAAAAGCAAAAGCTCACGGTAAAAATATGATAGTTCAGCTTTAGATACCCTTCCATCTATAGATTTTCTTAGTGACAGTTTAATTTATCAAAATTTAAAATCCTTAAGAAAACCCAGGTAGTCTTCATGAAAAAGTTATTTCTCCACTGTGATTATCTGAAAGCCTTGCAAGACTTTACATGATGCATATTTTATAAAGGAGTAAGTATACTTGCATAGCAATGCATAAAGTATTAGATAACACAAAAGCCATGAATAAGCAGAGAAGCATTTTCTCAGTTTCCATGGCTTTAAATTCTCTATTAGTGACAATTCCTTCATTCCATTAATTTTTATGACTACGCTTTAAATGAAAAGCTGTTCCTATTAAAACTTTACCTTGCAAAGGACCAATACTTATTTTAAGAATTCCACTTTCACTGTGGATTTTTTCTTTTTTATTTTCTTTACATAGCAAATTTTCAAATTCTCCATTAAAACTCACCAGGTTAATTTCTAATTCACATGACGCATTGAAACTTCTATTTAAGATAACTATAGCCCTCTCATCTTCATAAATTCTTTCATAGCACAATATAAAACTTGGTGCCATGTGAAGCTTAAGTTCACCCTTTTTAAATACAGCATAACTGCTTCTTATAGAAGTTATTAACCTATACCAATGCATCATATCCTTATTTTCTCTATTCCAAGGATAAGCCTTTCTGTTAAAGGGATCTTTTCCTCCAGTTAACCCAGCTTCATCTCCATAATAAATTGAAGGTACTCCAGGAAAGGTCATCTGTAAAAGAGTAGCTAGTTTAAGTAACGCTATAACGTAGGTTTCATCTTCTGTATAATCCTTAAATATAGTTAAAAGCCTTTCTGTATCATGGGTTCCTAGCAAATTCATATTTCCGTAAAATACTTCTTTAGGATAATTTTCAAGTAGACTCATTACTTTTTTACTAAATTCTTCTGCTTCAATATAGCCCCTTAAAAAATCTAAGGTTAAATTCCTAAAAGGATAGTTCATTACTGAATCTAACTCTCTCCCAAGAAGATATTCTCTTCTTTCTCCATAGCTAATTTTATTCGAAGCATCTTCCCAAACCTCCCCAATGAGCACTGAGTCTTCTTTTACTTCCTTTATTTTTTTCTTAAAAGCTTTGATAAAATCATCAGGAAGCTCATCAGCTACATCTAATCTCCATCCAGAAGCTCCTAGTTTTAACCACTTATTAACTACAGAATTTTTACTATTAATAATAAAATCCATGTAGCTTTGTTCTAATTCATTTACATTTGGTAGTGATTTAACTCCCCACCAGCACTCATAATCCTCAGGATAAGTTTTGAATCTATACCAACTATAATAGAGAGATTCACTACTTTCATAAGCTCCTACACTAGGGTAACTTCCGTATTTGTTAAAATACACACTATCATCACCAGTATGGCTAAACACACCGTCTAGAATTATTCTTATGCCCTTTTCCATTGCTTTAAGGCAAAGCTCCTGAAACTTATCTTCATCTCCAAACATAGGGTCTATTTTCAAATAATCTCCAGTATCATACTTATGCACACTAGAAGCTTCAAAAATAGGATTTAAGTATATCGCAGTTACCCCCAGGCTTTTTAAATAACTGAGTTTTTCTATAACTCCTTGAAGATTTCCTCCGTAAAATGCCCATCTTATTATGTTTCCTGAACTATCCTTAATATACATAGGGTCATCATACCAGTTTCCATATATAAAGGAGTTGTTTTTAGGATTTAAAGGAGAATCAAAGCCATTATTAAAACTATCCACAAAGATTTGATAAATAATACCTTCCTTGTACCAGCTAGGTATTTTAAAGTCCTCATACACAGTTATTTGATAAGGTTTTGGATTGCTATAATAAAACTCCCCAATTCCCCCTAGCCCTTGTTGGTTATTTCCATAGAAGCTATAAGTTTCTCCTTGCTTTAAAGAAAAATAATACCAAAGGATTTGTGGTTTTTCAAATTTAACTTCAATAGAAAAGTATTCTCCACACTTTTCCATTGAAATTTTTTCTTTTTTCTCGTCCCCATAGTATAGCTCTAAATTTATTTCATCATAGATTGACCCATATATCCTAAAAAAAACCTTGGAGCCGCAGACTACGGCTCCAAAGGGATTTCTATAGGATAAGTCATGGGAATTAAAAAAGACTTTTAAATTATCCATAACTTATCACCATCCTCAATTTTGTAACTGTTATAACTCCTAAAATCTTTTACAAGGCTAAAATCCTGTAACAATATAGATCTTGTATCAATATAGGGTATTATATTGTCATAAGGCCTTTTATTATAGATATAAATTTTAATGAAATTCAAACCTATAGGTTCCTATAAAATACACCCTTATATTCATTTATATGGTTTTTAAACTATAGGTTTTTATAAAAACATTCGAAACGCCCAAAGGAATTGATGGCTATGAAAAGTTTATGGCCTATAGGTTTTTATATAAATACCCAGAACCCCAAATTCCCGTGGCATATTCTTCTATGGTTCTATCTGAAGAGAAAATCCCTGAATGAGCGATGTTAATTGCAGACATCCTTTGCCAAGTTCTAAAGTCTTCATACAAACTATTTATTCTACTTTGTGCTTCCAAATAGGAACTAAAATCCTTTAAAACAAAGAATTCATCATTATAGGTGATAAGAGCATCATAAATAGGTCTAAAATCATTGTGATCCTTAGAGTAAGTTCCATTAATAAGACTATCCATGACCTTTTGAAGTCTTATATCCTTTCTCATCACTTCTGTGGAGTTATACCCTCCATTTTTGTAGTAATTTAATACCTGCTGTTCTGTGAGTCCAAAAATCACAATATTATCGTCCCCTACTTCATCCCTTATTTCAATATTTGCACCATCTAAAGTAGCAATGGTTACAGCTCCATTCATCATAAACTTCATATTACCTGTGCCCGAAGCTTCTTTTGTGGTGGTTGAAATTTGCTCACTTACATCAGCTGCTGGAATTATTTTTTCTGCAAGGGATACCCTGTAATTTTCTAAGAAAACTAATTTTATCTTATCTCTTATTCTCTTATCTTCATTGATTTTTTTACCCACAGCATTTATAAGTTTTATTATATTTTTAGCTAAATGATATGCTGGAGCTGCTTTTCCTGCAAAAATAAATGTTCTTGGTGTTATATCTAAATTTGGATTTTCTAATAATCTATTATAAAGGTCTATGACATGAAGGATATTGAGTGTCTGTCTTTTGTATGCGTGAATTCGCTTAACCTGGACGTCAAAAATAGAATTAGTATCAACTATTAATCCACAGCTTTTTTTAATGTAATTAGCTAAATTTATCTTATTTTCCTTTTTTATTTGGTATAGTCTTTCATGAATTCCTTTGTCCTCAGCAAAGGCTTCAAACCTTTCCATATCAGTAGGATGATAAATAAAACTTTCTCCAATGGTTTCACAAAGCAGCTTTGTAAGATGAGGATTTGCTTGTAATAGCCACCTTCGATGAGTTATACCATTAGTCTTATTATTAAACTTATGAGGCGAGTTATAATAAAAATTAGCCATAACCTGTTTTTTTAGTATCTCAGTGTGGAGCTTAGCTACTCCATTAACGCTGTGGCTTCCTACAATTGCTAGGTTTGCCATTCTAATGAACCCATCTGCTATGATAGCCATTTCTGAAATCTTCTGCCACTGCCCAATATACTTATTCCAAAGGTACCTACAAAATCTTTCATTAATTTCCTCCACAATCATATAAATCCTTGGAAGAAGAGTTTTGAAAATATCCACTGGCCACTTCTCGAGAGCTTCAGATAAAATAGTATGATTTGTATAGGAAATGGTGTTTTCTGTAATTCTCCAAGCATCCTCCCAGCTTAAACCCTCTTCATCCATAAGTATTCTCATAAGTTCAGGGATAGCAAGAGCTGGATGAGTATCGTTAATATGAATAGAAACCTTATCATCAAAATCCGTAATAGAATTTCCATTCTTTTTAAAGTTTTTAATAATACTTTGTATCCCCGCAGAAACAAAAAAGTATTGCTGCTTAAGTCTTAGTATTCTTCCCTCTACTATAGAATCATCTGGATATAATACTTGGGAAATTGCTTCAATGGAATTTTTATATTCAATTGCCTTTAAAAAATCTCCCCTACTGAAGGTGGAAAAATCAAAATCATTTCCTACAGGTTCGGCACTCCAAAGCCTTAGAGTATTTACAGTGCCATTTTTATAGCCTAATACTGGAGTATCGTAAGGAACTGCTAGCACTGGTTCATAGTTCACATGGGTAAAAAGTAGTCTCTCCTTAAGGCTTTCCATCTTTACACTGCCGCCAAATTTCACAACCACAGCTTTATCCGATCTTTTAATTTCCCACACGTTGTTTTCCTTAAGCCAATTATCTGGGAATTCCACCTGACTACCCTCTAATATTTTTTGCTGAAAAAAGCCATATTTATATCTTATACCACAGCCATGACCCGGAATATTTAAGGAAGCCATGGAGTCTAAAAAACAGGCTGCTAACCTTCCAAGTCCACCATTCCCAAGACCTTGGTCATTTTCTAATTCTTCCAACCCTTCTAAGTCTATATTTAATTCTTCTAAGGCTTCTCTACATAAATCTCTAATACCTAAATTTAAAAGACTAGAACTTAAAAGCCTCCCTAAAAGAAATTCCATGGAGAAGTAATACACCTGCTTAACTTTTGAACTATGATATTTCTTATCTGTTGAAAGCCATTCCTTAGCAATATAATCTCTAACTAAGCTTCCAAGAGCTTCATATCTTTGGTAATCTGTTCCTTCCTTTAGTTCCTTACCATAAAGCTCTAAAAACTTTTGTTCATAATCCTGCTTAAAAGTTTCTTTGCATATACAAAGCACCCTTTGATCTCCTCCTGTTTAATTGCTTACATGACACAATACATACCTGTTTTACTATTTAAAAGTACATACTATAAATTCTTCCTTATAAAACTACAAACTTTCAGTATATTATTTTTCAGTTAATTCCTCATACAACTCTCTATATTTGTATGCTGAGGTCTCCCAGCTATTATCTTGTTCCATAGCCTTTCTTACTATGCTGCTCCAAATTTCCTTATTTCCATAGAAACTTAACGCTCTTTCTATGGTGTATAAAAGATCTTGAGAATTATAGGGTCCAAAGGTAAATCCATTCCCCTCATGGCTTTCTTCATTATAGGAAGTAACAGTGTCCTTAAGACCACCTGTTTCTCTCACAATAGGAAGAGAGCCATATCTTAGGGCAATTAGTTGTCCAAGACCACAGGGTTCAAATAGGGATGGCATTAAGAACATATCCGAGGCTGCATAAATCTTATGGGCAAGACCATTATTAAAGGTAAGCTTAGCAGATACCTTTTTAGGATACCTAGATTGTAAATTACTAAAATGCTCTTCATACTCCCTATCCCCTGTACCAAGGATAACAAGCTGTATATCCTTTTCCAAAAGAATATCTAAAATTGGTATTAGTATGTTAATTCCCTTTTGCTTTACTAGTCTTGAAACTATAGCAACCATTGGAGTGTCTTTACTAACACCTAATCCTAGCTCTTCTTGAAGTCTTAATTTGTTTACCACCTTATTATTTAAAGTGGTAGTATTGTATTTCTTATAAATATATCCATCAGTTTCTGGATTATAGGTGCTATAATCTATGCCATTTACAATTCCAATCAGTTCTTCACTCTTATACCTTAATAGCCCATCTAACCTCTCGCCATATAAGGGCGTTTGAATCTCCTTAGCATAGGTATCACTTACAGTAGTTATCTTATCTGAGTAATTAATGCCACCTTTCATAAAACTGCTACAGCCATAAAACTCTACGCTACCGTTATAATATAAATGATCTGTTAGGTTTAACAAATCTCCTAAAACTTCTGGAGGAAATACACCTTGAAATAACAAATTGTGTATGGTGTAAATTGTTTTTATATGCCTATAAAAAGGATCAGATATAAATTCATTTTTATAAAGTACTGGAATCATACCAGTATGCCAATCATGACAGTGAATTACATCAGGTTTAAAATCAATTTCCTTAATCATAGTCATTACTGCTCTATCAAAAAAAGAAAACCTCTCCCCATCGTCATAAAAGCCATAAATCCCCTGTCTTTTAAAATAGTACTCATTATCTATGAAGTAGTAAGTAACTCCACCTTCTTCATATTGTAAAACCCCACAATATTGACTTCTCCAACTCATTGGAACTTTAAAGCTCTTTATAAATTTCATTTTAGATTTAAAGTTCACTTTTATATCACTATAGTTGGGTATTACCACCCTAGCTTCCACACCTATTTTATTAAGGTATTTAGGAAGTGAATATACTACATCTCCAAGTCCTCCAGTTTTAATAAAAGGATCACACTCTGATGCAACGAATAATACTTTCATTATCAAGTCCCCTTTTTTTTATACTATACTATTCTTTTCTAATACTATTGGTTCTCCATAAATTCCTACAACATTTTTCACCCTAGAAATCACAGAATTTTTATCCGCAATAGCATTTTCCATATATACACCTTCACCGATACGACATTGAGGCATAAGTATGGAGTTTTTAACTAATGCACCTTTTTCCACTTTTACTCCCCTAAACACTATGCTATTCTCTACAGTGCCTTCTATAATTGCTCCATTGGCAATATAAGAATTTTTAACTTTAGCATCCTTTCCATATTTTGTTGGAGCATTATTTTTTGTAATTGTATATATTGGCTTATCTTCCTTAAAAAGCGCCTTGGCTTTCTCAATATTTAAAAGCTCCAGGCTTTTAGCAAAATATGCACTAATAGAATTTATGCACTCTAAATAACCATCATACTGAAAAGTATTTATTTTAATTTCTCTATGAAAATAAGTTACAGTATCTTTTAAGGAGTATAATGCACTAAGCTCTAAAGCCTTGTTTATAAGCTTTATTAAAAAATCTTTTTTCATAATATACATTTCCATAGAGATATTTTTTTCGTCGCAATCTCCTTTGTTTATAGATAATCCAATTATTCTGCCTTCCTTATCTACATCTAAAGTGTCGCAGCCTAAAAAATCTTCCCTTGCATTATTAACCTTCTTATAGACTACTGTAATATCACCCTTAGACTGTTTATGATAATTTATAGCCTCATTGTAATCCATATTGCAAATCATGTAACTTGGAGCTATAATTACATATTTTTGAGTGCTATTTTCGATGTATTCAATATTATCCTTAAGACTTTTAATCTCTGTCATGTAAAGGCTATTTGATGAATTGTAATAAGGATAAAATAGAAAAAGCCCATCTTTTTTTCTGTTTAAATCCCAAGGCTCTCCACTGCTAAGGTGTTCTGTCAATGGTCTTGGCTTTTCTTGAATAAATACTCCCACATTAAATATCCCTGAATTCACCATGTTAGAAAGTACAAAATCTATTATTCTATATCTACCTAAAAAAGGTATAGCTGCTATTGGTCTGTGATTGGTTAATTCCTTTATATTTGTTCCATTATCATGTAAATTAATTATTCCCATAACATCCTTCATGCGAAATCCTCCTTAAATATTGAAAGGGTTAATGCTTCTATACACTACATATACAAGCAATTTCTTTTGGACTTATAAATTCTTCTTGAGGATTAAAGCATTCATTATTATCCTCTTCTTTTAGGCTCATGAGAACAATTTCTTCTCCAGTACTATCCCCAATCCTAGAATTTCTCTCTATGACCATGCCACTGTCTATAATGGCCTTTTCTATGACAGCTCCTTCTTCTATATATGCTTCAGGCATGATGATGGAATCCTTAATAATTGCACCCTTCCCCACATAAACCTTTGAAAATAATATTGAATTAGTCACTTCTCCATTAATATTGCACCCTTGATTAATCATGGAATTGCTGACTTTGGCCTCCTGTGCCACATACTGTGGAGGACACTCTACATTATCAGAATAAATTCTCCAATTTGAATCATACAAATCTAACTCTGGATTTTCTTTTAATAAATCCATATTAGCCTCCCAAAGACTTTCAATGGTTCCTACATCCTTCCAATATCCCTGAAAGCTATATGCGAGCATTTTTTTATCAGCGCCAAGCATTTTTGGAATTATATTTTTTCCAAAGTCATGATGAGATCCCAAATCCCTAGCATCCTCGTTTAAAAACTCATTTAAAGTTTTCCAATTAAAAATGTAAATTCCCATGGAAGCTAAATTACTCTTTGGAACCCTTGGTTTCTCATCAAACTCATAAATAGTTCCATCTTCTTTTGTATTCATGATTCCAAACCTTGACGCCTCTTCTAAGGGAACTTCTATAACTGCAATGGTAGCATCTGCTTCTCTTTCCTTGTGAAAGTCTAGCATGGCAGAATAATCCATTTTATATATGTGATCTCCTGATAAAATTAGCACGTATTCTGGGTTAAAAGAGGTGATAAAATCTCTATTTTGATAAATTGCATCTGCTGTACCCTTATACCACTCTCCCCCCTGTTCTGTTTCTCTTGGAGGAAGTACTGTAACTCTTCCTTTAGAGGTGTTTAAGCCCCAATTAGAACCAACTCCGATATGAGAATTTAACACTATAGATTCATACTGAGTTAAAACTCCCACTGTATTAATATGAGAATTGGCACAATTGCTTAAGGGAAAATCTATTATTCTGTATTTCCCCCCAAAGTAAACCGCTGGTTTTGCTAACTTTCTTGTAAGTGCACCAAGTCTTGTGCCTTTCCCACCAGCTAATATCATCGCCACTATTTCCTTTTTAACCATATAACCACCCCACCTTATCTAGCATTATTTCTATGACATATTCACATCATTGATTAAAACAAGTTTATATATTATGCTAAAAAATAAAAGTTCGTACCTAAGCCATTATAATTTTTTATTATAGGCTCCTCTTGTAAAAATTTATCCTATTAAGCATAAATTTAATGTTCAAAAAACTTGAAAGGAACCAAGGTAGTGATTTTGGGTAGGTCTTGACTTTGGTTCCCTATAATGAAAATTCATTCAACAATTATCAAAGTAACTTTAACATAATCTTAAAACTACAAACTTTATTAGAATATATAGTTCTCTTTACCTTTAGTAAGGTTCTACTCTACTAAAGATAATTTCATTTGAACTCTGCTTTTTAAGCCTTCACTATCAATATTTTCCATTTTTAAAATCATAGTTGCCATTGGAGGAACCTTTACTGTAATTGAGTATTTCTGATTGTGCCAAGGTTCATCCTGTGAAAATAAAATCTCATCCATCACTTGCCCTGATCCTCCAAAGTCCTTGCTATCTGTATTTAACACTTCTTCATAGGTACCTCTGTAAGGGACCCCTATTTTGTAGTCATAGTAAACCACAGGAGTAAAATTGCAAACTACTACTAAGGTATCCTTAACATCATATGACTTACGCATAAAAACTATGATACTTTGATTACAATTATCTACATCTATCCACTGAAATCCTTCAGGATTTGAGTCTAGGTTCCATAAAGCACAATGATTTCTATAAAACTTATTTAATTTTTTTACAAAGTCTTGGGCTTTTTTATGCATATCTAAATTTATCAAGTGCCACTCTAATTCCTCATTAAATCTCCACTCAATAAATTGAGCAAACTCATTTCCCATGAATAAGGTTTTCTTTCCTGGGTGACAGTACATATATCCAAGAAAAGCTCTGAATCCAGCAAACTTATTCCAATAATCTCCCCACATTTTATCTACCAAGGACTTCTTCCCATGAACTACTTCGTCATGAGAAATAGGAAGAACAAACTGTTCTGAGTAAGCATACATTAATGAAAAAGTTAATAATTTATGATTATATGGCCTATAAATAGGATCTAATTGCATATACTTTAACGTATCGTTCATCCACCCCATATTCCACTTATAGGTATAACCAAGTCCACCTTCTTCTACTTTTCCTGTAATATGAGGCCAAGTGGTAGACTCCTCTGCAATTGTAAGAATATCAGGGAACTCCTTGGAAATTGCCTCATTAAGCTGCTGCAAAAAATCCTTGGCTTCTAAATTCTCATTTCCCCCATTTTTATTAGGAGTCCATTGTCCTGGTTTTTTACAGTAATCTAAGTAAAGCATATTAGCTACTGCATCCATTCTAAGACCATCAACATGAAACTCCCTCAGCCAATAAAGAGCATTGGATATTAAGAAACTTCTCACCTCAGGTTTACCTAAATCAAAATTTGCTGCTCCCCACCCTAAATTTTCAGATTTTTTAGGATCCTCATATTCATAGAGGCTGGTGCCATCAAATTTAAATAAGCCATGAGCATCTTTACAAAAGTGCCCTGGTACCCAATCCAAAATAACACCTATGCCTTTTCTATGACAACAATCCACAAGATACTTTAAGTCCCTGGGTGTACCAAATCTACTAGTCGGAGCATAATATCCTGTTACCTGATAACCCCAAGAATCATCTAAGGGATGCTCCATTACAGGCATTATTTCAATATGTGTATATCCCATCTCTTTTGCATAGCTAGGTAGTTCCTTAGCTATTTCTCTATAAGATAAAAACTCTCCATTTTGGTTTCTTTTCCAAGAACCTAAATGAATTTCATAGATATTTACCGGGCGGCAGTGTAAGCTCCCGCCCTGTCTATGTTCCATCCAAGTATAATCCTTCCAGCTATACTCACAATGTTTTACAGTAACTGATGCAGTATTGGGTCGTTTCTCTGAAAGGAGTCCATAGGGATCTGCCTTTAATAATTTCCTTCCCTCTTTTGTTAAAATTTCATATTTATATAATTGATTTTCTTTTAAACCTGGTATAAATAAAGTCCAAATTCCTGCTTCGTTTACTTTTTCCATAGGATGGTTATCTCCGTTCCATTGATTAAAATCTCCAACCACCCCTACTTTCTTTGCATTTGGGGCCCACAGAGTAAACCTATACCCTTTTCGATTATTTTCTTTTCTATCATGGGCTCCCATAAACTTATAGCTTTCATAATGGGTACCTTTATGAAAAAGATTAATGTCTTTCTTTGAAATAAGGATTTCCCCCATTGAAACTGTTTTTTTCTCCATTAAAATAGGCCTTTCTTCTATTTTTTCTGTCATAATATCTCCCCATATTTTTAAGAATAATACAATTATACTATATATTTACATATAATTCCAGTTATGGATGGAAATGTTCCTTCATTTTCTTAAGGAATCATTTTTCAGAATTTTGCTATACTTGAATAAAAGAGTCCTGTATAATATTTCTTAATACTTTTAAAGTTCAGTTTACATATATATTTTTAATGCTATTTCCTAGCAAAAATTAAAACTATTTATTTATAAATGAACCTGTTTTAGATTATTTAAAGATTTATGAATTGAATAAGATAAAAACTTATCTTATTAGCCTATATTTAAATAATTTTTAGGAGATTTTATTAGGGGGGTAAATTTATGGAGGAAAAAAAGTTAATTGTTTGTGCTAGATGTGGTGAAAAAATATCTCATAACAGTGATTTAGTTGTAGTAGTAAATTTTATTGCACCTATTCCTTATCATAATGATTGCTATTCAAAGGAATTAAAAGGATTGTCAGGATTCGGTGTTAGTAATCAACCTATAAATGGTTCTATGGGAGTTGTACAAACCTTAGTGTCAGCTCTTGGAGCATTAATGTTCCCCCTTCATTAAAGGCTATAGATTAGTTACTATAATATTTCTTATAGGACTTTATATTAGATGGTATTCTTGGTATCATATAGAATGTCATCTTAAATAACTTATATGGCTTAAAGAAATCAGCTAAATATGATTGAACATATGTAGAAAGTAATAATAACTACAAGCTATTATTTTATATGTAATAAAATCCCAGAAAGTCTTGACCAGGGGTAGCCAAGTTCTTTCTGGGATTTAAGGTTGGGATATTGATAAAAATATATAAGGGTAATATATCTGTGTATTTATTTATATAAAAATACTAGATACCATGTTTACACATACCAGATAGTGTTAAATATTGAAAACTATCTAGTACCTAAGTTCATAAAGTTACTATAAATTACCTAATTGTCTTATTTATTGTTTCCTTTTCCTTGTCCATTGTTTCCTTTACCATTTCCATTATTTCCATTGCCATGGTTGCCATTATTGGTTTTTTCTTTTTTATCTTTTTCTTCTTTAGACTCAGATTTATTCTCTTTTACTTTAGCTACGTCTTTATCTTCCTCTGATTTAACTATAGTAGTTTCATCTTGAACCTTTGTAGCATCTTCAATTACATTAGCTTCTGTTGCTTGTTCCTTGTCTAACTCTTCAACAGCTGCAGTTGCTTCTTTATTTTCTTTTCTAATATCTTTTATTTCTTTCATTATGTCTTTTACAGGTTTTTTTGAATAATCTTCATATTTAATTCCTGGTTTAACAGCCTCAAGCTTCTGAATTAAGTTCATCTTACCAGGCGAAATTCCAAGTCTTGCAGCTTCCTTATGGCGCTCCATATTTATATTCTCTGTAGTTACAGGAGTCTTATCTAAATTTTCTTCTTTAAGTTCTTCTTTAACTACTTCTCCCAGTTCATTTTGTGTTTTTACAGCTTCATCAGCATCATCAGTTGCCACAGTAACTAAGATTTCATTTTGAAGATTCTCTTGTAAATAACCATTATCTATAGCAGATTGAGTTAGTAGATCTACAGCTTCCTTAACATCTTTGTTTTCTAAATCAAGACTTTCAAGAATTTTAATTCCATCTTCATTTAAAGCATTAGCATCTATAACTTTATCAAAAGCATTAGTTACTAACTCTACACTTGGGTTAATATCAAAACTTATATATTTAGAAGGTGCTGTATAGCTATAAGCCACTCCTGTAATTCCTAAGGCTAAAGTAGCCGCTGCGATAACTGTTGCAATTTTCTTATTCTTTAACATTATATTACCTCCATATTTTAACTTTACCTATTGCTTAAGATTAAAACTTAGTAAATTGAAAATCATAAGCATATTTTAATAATTTTTACATCCATGGATTTGCTTTGCACATGTTATAAAATACGGAGGTCATACTACAGTTTTTGGGGTATATAAAATATTTTTGTGAAAAATTTAAAAACAAAAAAAACTATAAGCTAATATTACTTATTCCAAAATACTTCATTTTTACATACAACTACCATGTTATCAATGTATTTTTATCTTCTATTCTTCAACCATAATATTTAATAATATCTTACTTGAAAAACGAAATATGAAATTTTCGAATTCTATTAAGAGAAGGTTAGAATAAAAAGTTAATAAGAATAAATAGATTTCTTCTTAAAAATAAAACTTCCATGTAATAGTAAAACCATGGATAAAGAGAGTAATACTCTTTTATTATCCACGGCTCTATTAAGCTAACTTAATCTAATATATTAATTTTAATATCACTTTATATTAAGTTATGGGGGAAAATAATTTAGTGCTTCAATTACTATGATTGTGGTGAAGCAGTTCCTGTTTCTGCGCCCTTATCCTTTTTAAAACCTTTTCCTTTATCACCTTTTCCTCTATGGTCTTTTTCAGATTTCACCTTATCAAAGTTATTGCTTTCTATTTTGGCTTTAACTTTATCCTTAATTTCTTGAGCTTTTTCTGCGGTAATCTTTCCGTTAGTCACAGCCTCATCTATAGCTGCATTATGTTTTTCTATTAGGGCAGCTCTAAAATCTTCTATTTTAATTCCCTTTTCAGTTAACAATGCATTTAATGTTTTTCCATCTTTTTTAGCTGCATCTAATTCCTCTTTGGTTATCCCAAATTTTTCTTTTAGAACTTCCTCCATCTTAATATGTTTTCCACCCCTAAAATCCTTTTTACCACTATGCTGTTTTGGTGCAGTAACTTCAGTTTTATTACCATTGCTTATGTCTCCATTTGTATTATCTGCGGCATATACTGAAGTCCCAACTCCAATACATAAAGTTAATGCTAAAGCTGTAACTAATAAATTTTTTTTCATAATTAATACCTCCAAAATTTTATTTTGTAAATTAGAAGGCAAATTCAACTTCCTTCTATGATATTATAATATCCATCTCATATGTCAGTAAGGTGACAAAATCATAATAAAAATGCTAGTTATTCAATATTTTTCTAAAAAATGTTCCCTCCTAACTTTTGTTAGAAATGAAAAGTTTTTATGGTTTTTCTAATACATTTTTCTTTTTCTCTATAATATCTTGAAAGCTTATTATCTTACTTTCCTTTTGCCTTTTTTTCTTGTCCTCTATCATATTTCTATCATCAGGTATAAAAGGTATAACTCCTTCATTGAATGCAAGCTCCTGCAACTCTCTTGGAGCCTCTCTTAAATCAACCGTGACTCCTTCAATTGATACTAACCATGCAAAAGGATTATCAAAAAGCCTGCTAGGCAGTGTCCACTCTGGATCGAAAGGTACCATATCCATGATCTCTTGAATTTCCTTGGACTTTGAGGAACCTGTACTATTACTTACTCCAAATTTTTCATAGAGGTCACTGGCTTTGATATATGGACTTGCAGTTGAGTCAAATAAAAAATTTACAGTCCCTATAGCATGAACAATACCACAGGCCCAGGTTTTACTTCGTCCTCTTATTAATGGTGATGGTCGCTTTCTACTTAGGGCTGCACAAAGTTCTTTACAAACCTTAGCATACTCTCCATTTAAATTTTCAATGCAAAAAGAATTTATAATGCTAATAATTTCTTTATATTTTTCTTCCATTGATTTTGGCACTATGTTTTTCTTCATTTCTGTCTCCTTAGTAATTATGCAAATATAGGCTTTAATAACATTTTGGAAGCTTCAAGTTTGACATCTTTTACAAGTGAAAATTGTTAAGCTTAGGAAAATCTCTTTGTTGTAACAATTTATATTTGTTCAGCTTAAACTTACTTCCAAAGTTGTTAGTCCTAAGTAACTTGTTATGACTTTAATCATAACGATTTGTTTTGTTTCATTAAAAGCCTTTTAGAAATTAAGTAGATTTATTTTTAATATTTAGAATGCAATAAAAATACAGCATAAATATATGTAATTTTATTTTGCATTATCCTTAATATAAGTTGCTTCAAACTATCTTATAGAGTATAGATAATTTTGCAACTTGTATAAGCCACTTTAATTCCTTATAAAATGTCTACTATTAAATCATTCCTTATTTTTTAAAAAATAAACATATTATTTATGATTAAATTTTTATATGTTATTTTATTTAGAGTATAAATTTAGGATTCTTTATAAAGCTGTCTTTTAGCACCTTGTTTTCTCTTCATATATAAAAATCACTTCACCACTCTAGCCATAACTTGTGAATCCTACATTTTGTAATAAAAACTGAACATATAAATCTAAAATATTGTAAAATATAATTATAATATTTCTTTTTAGGATACTTTATAAAAATAATTTTTACCTCCTCATTAGTGTATAAACCAAACTAAGATGTGATAGATTATCTTTCTAATAACAATGACTCTTTGAAATGAATTTAATATTTAAAATGAAATGAGGTGGCTCATAATGATAGATTTAGCTCTTTTAGGGTGTGGTGGCGGTATGCCCACTCCAGAGAGGTACCTAACCTCTCTTCTAATAAACTATAAAGGACGAAAAATTTTAATAGATTGTGGTGAAGGCACTCAAGTTTCCATGAAACTTTTAGGATGGGGCTTTAAAACAATTGATATAATTTGTATTACTCACGGTCATGGAGATCATACTGTAGGTCTCCCTGGGCTTTTGGCTACCATTGGCAATAGTGGAAGAACGGAGCCATTAACCATAATTGGTCCAGAAGGAATAACCAATATCGTTAATGGTTTAAGAGTTGTGGCACCTTATCTTCCTTACCCTATAAACATTATTGAAGCCCCTGCTGATTCCATATGTTTATCTTTCATGAAGGACGGATTGAAAATACAGGAAGATAAAAATCACCACATTAGTGAAACCATAGTAATTTCCACCTTATCCTTAGACCACTCCGCTCCTTGTCTTGGGTATAGTTTTTACATAACTAGAAGCCCAAAGTTTAGTGTAGAGAATGCAACCTTAAACAGAGTTCCTAAAATATTATGGAATAAACTTCAAAAAGGTGATAAAGTAATTTATGAAGGTAAAACCTATGATCCTACTCTGGTACTTGGGCCTAAACGTAAGGGCATAAAAATCAGCTATGTTACTGATACAAGGCCAATAGAAGCTATTGCAAACTTTATTGAACAAAGTGATTTTTTTATTTGCGAAGGCACCTATGGGGATGATGAAGATTTTGAAAAAGCAGTTAAGAACAAGCATATGACCTTTAGAGAAGCTGCTGCTATAGCTAAAACTGGAAAAGTTAAAGAGCTTCTTCTCACTCACTTTAGTCCAGCCATGGCTAATGCAGAAATTTATATAAACAACGCTAAGGATGTGTTTGAAAATTCCAAGTTAGGAGAGGACAGATATATAAAAACCTTAAGTTTTACTGATTAATTTTGATTTGGGGGAATTAATTTGCTTCGTATATTTGCTATAGATAAAAGTTTTCAAGAGAAAAAAAATTTAGCTCTAAAAGATATAAAAAAATCAAACTTAGCATGGTATTGGGTAGATTTTCATAAACCCACAGAGAACGAAATAAAACTACTATCCTCATATTTTAAATTTCACCACTTAGCCATTGAGGATTGTATTCATTCCATAAATAAGCCCAAACTAGACTACTATGAAGGGTATAACTTCTTTATCCTTAATGCTCTTAACAAAAAAGACCTTACTCCCATAGAAGTTTCTATGTTTGTTGGTGAAAACTTCATAGTATCTTACCATGATGTAGATATTTTAGAAATTGATGAGGCCTTTAATAGAGTTAAAAGTACACCTAATCATTGGGATAAGGGTCCAGCTTATGTAAGTCATCAAATACTAGATGAAATAGTAGATCAATTTTTTCCAGCTATTTCAGATATTGAGGATGCCTTAGATAAAATAGATAATAACAGTGAAAATAAGTCTATTCATAAATTAATTGATGAAGTTTTTGCAATCCGAAGTGATTTATTAAAACTAAGAAGAGTAATTTATTCTATGAGGGATTTACTTTATAGAATTTTAAACTCAGAAAGACTTAATACTTTTTCTGATTATAGAATATATTTTTCTGATGTGTATGATCATCTCCTTAAGCTCTCTGAAATGGTAGAGGCAAACAGAGATATGACTTCTGATATTAGAGATAGTTACATATCTATAAACTCAAATAAAATGAACACAAACATGATGCTACTCACCGTTATAACTTCAATTTTTGCTCCTATAACTTTTATTGCAGGGGTTTATGGAATGAACTTTAAATATATGCCTGAATTAGATTGGAAGTATGGTTACTTTGTTGCCCTAGGAGTTATGGGCTTAATAAGTGTGTTTATGTACTTATGGTTTAAAAGGAAGGGCTGGTTTGATAAATAAAGATAAGTTAAAAGGAAGGATTACTCCTTCCTTTTAACTTATCTAACTATAGAAACTCTTACTTTTTCAATTCTTTTCTCTTTAACATCTTCAATTTTAAAAACCAAGTTTTCATACTCAACTATTTGATCTTCTTCCTCCGTTGGAATACTTCCTAATAAGTTAACTACGAAACCACCAATAGTTTCTGAATGCTCACATTGTAAATTTGTATCTAAATAATCATTGAACTCATCTATAGCTAACAGTCCATTGACAATAAAAGTATTATTATCAACTTTCATAATGTCACATTCAACTTCATCATATTCGTCAAAGATATTTCCCATTACTTCTTCAATTAAGTCTTCAATTGTGACTATACCTGAAAAACCACCATATTCATCAATTAAAATTGCCATATGATTGTTAGATTTTTGCAATTCCTTGAATAGGTCATCAATATTTTTAGTTTCAGGAACAAAATATGGAGTTCTTAAAATACTTCTAATTTCCACATTTTCAAAGCCATGCTTGCTAGCTTCTAGGAAGTAATCCTTCAAATACAAGATACCAATAATATTATCTGAGTCTTCTTCGTAGACTGGTATCCTAGAATATTGTTCTTCAAGCAATTTTTTTGCTATGTCCATAGATGAAGAGGTAATATCTATTAAAAACACCTCTGTTCTCGGTGTCATTATTTCCTCTGCTCTTTTATTATCAAACTCGAAAATGCTTTCAATCATTTCTTTTTCTGTTTCGTTAATAACTCCATGTTCTTGGCCTACCTCAATTAGAGATCTAATTTCTTCCTTTGAAACTTTCTCCTCTAAATTTTCAGTATCATGACCTGTAATCTTAACTAATAGGTTTGTTGAAAAAGAAAGTAGTCTGATAAAAGGCTTTGTTGCCTTTGAGATAAACATAATTGGAGTAACAGCGAATAAAGCAATACTTTCTGCCTTTTGCAAAGCTATTCTCTTAGGATATAACTCTCCAAATACTAAAGTTATATAAGATAATATAATAGTAATCACCACAAGAGCAATTTGACTGCTATAAGGAACCCCTGCTCCTTTTAATACCTGTGCAAAATCATCAGAAATACCTGTTGCTGCAGATGCACTTGAAAAGAATCCCGCTAGTGTTATTCCAATTTGAATAGTTGATAAAAACTTACTTGGTTCTTCTAAAAGCTTTTCTAAAAGCAACGCTTTTTTATTGCCTTCTTCCGCTAGCATCCTTAATCTATTTTTGTTAAGTGACACTATAGCCATTTCTGCTGATGCAAAAAAGGCATTAACCATTGTAAGAATGAAAATTAATAGTAGTTGTAACGTTATACTACCATCAGGACCTGAATCCATTAGTATACCCCCTCGGTGCTTTTAATTTATATAAAAGATAATAACACACTTATTAAAATTTTTCAAATTCAAATATGTATTATTTACATTCTATGTAAAATTATTCTTATATTTCTTATTAATAAATATTAAAAAATAGAGCTTTATATGACTAGAAAATTATAATTTATTGCATTTTAAAATTTTACTCAAAGTATAAATAACTAAACTAAAAGAAAGGAATTTCTTCCTTTCTTTCTTTAAAACTACATTATCTTAGTTTTTAAATTTTAATTAAACTAAGTCTGCATTATTATATACCTTTTGTTTTTTATCGAAGAGATCAAAAATATTGTTTAATATTGTATCTTTTTTCATATTAATGTACTCTACACCATTTTTGGTATAGCTTGTCCCGGACAGATGAAAAGCTGGCACGCTATTTAAAGACGTTACACATAAAACTATCACTAATAACCTTTTCATATTGCACCATCCTTTCTATTTTAGCCATTTTACAATCTAGTTTAGTAAAGCTTTTAAAAGGAGTTGTTTTTATTTTGTTGTAGTATTAGTTTCTGCAAATTCTAAAACTATATGTTGCAAAATTACTAGTAGTATTTCTATAATAATCTACTAAATAAAATTATTGATATGAATAATGAAATATTTAGTACAAAAATATAGCTAATTTACACTTTTTTCTTTAGAACCTTAAAACTATTGGAATTGCTATATAATAAAATCTTTATTTTTTAGTATATAGTAATTTAATCCCATTCTGCATTCACATCACTTCATCTTTTTTCCAAAATTATTACCATTTTAGAATTCAATGATCGACTTAAATTTCTTGCAAATTTCCATTTAACTTTCTATATTAAATAACACTTAATATCCATCAACAACAGCTATTATATTATATGAAAAATTTGTTTAACATTGTAGAAATGTTATAGTATAATAGTTAGTGATTTCTATAAAATTAAATAAAATCCTTATTTTGAAAAAACTGATTATGTATGAAATTAATATACTTTTAAAATCTTAAGCAAATTGAAATATAAAAAATTATATTAAACTTTATTTCTTAAATCTATAATTTAAATCTTACAGGGAGATATCATGGTAAACATTTTATTAATTAATCTTGCTATAATTATAATTTGTGTGTTTATACAGTGGCAAATCATAATTAAACTTATAAATATGAACAGGCACAAACATAAAATAAACCTATTCATTGGCATAACTTCAGGAATTGCTGGAACTGTTCTTATGTTATATTCAATAAATATTGATGAGTATATACTTATGGACTTAAAACACATTATCATTGCACTTTCTGCTGTTTATGGATCTCCCATATCCGCACTTGTATGTAGTGCTATTATTGCAACCATGCGTATAGTTCTTTACGGGGTTAGTGCACCCTCTTTTGTAGCCTTTACGGGAATACTGTTCATTGGTTTTATATTTGCATATATAGGTAGAAGTAAAAAAACTACAGCTTTTAGGTTTATTGCTATGAATTTAATTAGTGCTACTTATATGTTTGGTTCACTGTACTATATTCTAGGATTTGGTAAACCATTTCTACATCATTATGTGTTTTTCATAACGATTTCTTTTATTGGCGGGTGTTTGTGTTACTTTGTATGTGAGTATGCTAGGATTTCTTACGAGAATTTTAAGCAATTATCTTATTATGGATTAATCGTAAACAACTCTTCTGATTTAATTTGTATTCATGATCTAAATTCTAAACTTAAGTATGTATCTCCTTCTATTACAAAGCTACTAGGCTATACAGCTAAAGAATTTTTAGGTAAGTTTACCTATGACTTTATTCATCCACAGGACCTAGATTACATCCGCTCACAACATGAACTATTACTTAAGCAACTTGATGTTGTTACTAGTGCTTATAAATTTAGAAAAGAGGATGGTAGCTATATATGGCTTGAGAGTAAGGCGCATTTAATTAAGGATACCAGCGGTTCTCCTAAAGAAGTAATATCTATCTCAAGAGATGTAACTTCTCGAAAGTTAGTTGAAGATAAGTTAAAAAGTGCTAATGACAGATTAGTTACTATATTTAATAATGGTGGTACTGCTATTACTGTAAGAGATATTAATCAAAAACCTATAGATGTGAGCCAAAGCTATCTTAATATGCTGGGATATAAAGATGTAAAAGAAGTTGAGTATTTTAGTAATATTGTTCCTCTTGAAGATAGGCAACGAGAGAGTGTATTTTTTAAAGACTTACTAGATGGAAAAATTAATTCTTATAGAATAGAAAAGAGATATATAAAGAAAGATGGCAGTATTTTATGGGGAGATGTTATTGTAACCTTATTACCAAATGAAAATGGAAATCCCCTTGTTATAGGAATGATGAACGATATAACAGATAGAAAACAATATGAAAAAATGCTTTTAGATATGGAACTTAAGCTTAAAAAGGCTAATGAAGAGCTGAAGGAAAAAAATAAAATTCTTACAGAATTATCTTTCTCCGATGGACTAACAGGTATTCCTAACCGAAGATATTTTCAAATTTCACTGGAAAAGGAATGGAAAAGAGCGCAAAGAACCTTTAAGCCTATAACTCTTCTAATGATAGATGTAGATTACTTTAAAATATTCAATGACACTTATGGCCATGTTCAAGGTGATGAATGTTTGAAAATCATTGCTAAAACTTTGAAATCCACAGTAAATAGAAGTACCGATTTAACAGCAAGACTTGGTGGTGAAGAGTTTTCAGTGCTTCTTCCTGACACTGATGAAGATGGAGGAAAGAGCATTGCTACTAAGATTTTAGAAGCAATTAGTGCACTTAAAATTCCTAATGATAATTCTAAGGCGATGCCTTATGTAACTGTTAGTATAGGTATTTGCTCTTTAGTACCAACAGTAAACTGTGAAGCAGAGGATTTTATTCATGCGGCAGATATGGCTCTTTATAGTGCTAAAGAAAGTGGCAGAAATAGGTTTCAAGTCTTTAACAATGTTATAGGTTCTAAAAATTCCATTAATGAAGATTTAGAGCTTTGGAAGAAAATTGAGGGAATGGCAATAGATAAATAATTATCTATTGCTTATTTTTTCCCTTCTTACTTAATCTATCATATTTGCGTTTAGAAAATATGATTATATCAATAATCGCTACCACAATAACAATCCCCACAGCTCTAATTATACTTAAATTATCTGAGCTTATAAGGAATTTATCTATTAAAAACAATACTATTAACAATACATTATACTTAACAAAATAATAAGCTACATTTTTCAATGAATACACCTCTTTAACTGATTCTTAATCTTTAATTTTTCTTAGTTAGTTATTTATTTAAATTTCTTAAAATACTTTATATTAATTTCCTTTAAAGCTCTTCATTATTTTATAAAAAACCTGTGGATTGCCTTGCTCTCTAATAGAAAGTTACACATTCTTCTAAAATTTAAAGAATAACCTGATATTTTGTTTAAAAATGTTCTCCATTTTCATAGTACTTTTTCTCCTCAAGACAAGTAAAGATCACATCTACATTAGGATATCCCATTTCCTTAACATACTCTGTAAGGATTTTAGCCACATTATTTTGAGTTTCTTGCCCTCTATCAAACCATGCAATTTCAACTCTAGGGCTTACTTCTACGTATTCTCCATCTTTAATGCATAAGCTTTGAATAACTTCTAGGCTAAAGTAATCTCTCGGACACTGAAGAAAATCTTGAAGCTTATCCACTAACTCCTTACTTATATCACATAGTTTTCTTGATTCTACACCATTAAATTTTAATATTGGCATGTTAAAACCTCCTTAGTTTATCTTCATTTATAATAACTCTATCTAATGTTGATAGAATTTCTTGTTTTTCTTTTAAGTCCATAGAATTGATGCTTTCTATCTTTTCTTTTAGTCCTAGTAATTCCTTATTCTTGGAGTAAACTGCTTTCTCCTTCTCTTCACTTTCCATGAGGCTTCTATTAAGCAAGTTAATTACTGAGGCCATTTCATCTGAACTTCCTGCAATACGATTTAATAGTAGTAGATTTAAAGCTAAAACCTCAGGAATTTCATCTCTAGTGTATCTTAGCTGGTGATCAATTTCTCCATAACCTTCTTCAAAAATTGTTCTAACTTGTATTTCTGCAATAACCCTTTGATTAGTTGGAAATGATTCTATTAAGTAATGAACAGATCTATAGCCAGTTTTTCTTGAGTTAATTTCAATATCTAGTTCTTCAAAACGGCCTGTATCGTCACCTTCCCTAACATTTGCAGTTATTTCAATAACCTTCCAAGTGTTAGATATAAAATTATGTATATCTTCCCAATCTTCCTTAAATATATGAATTGCTCTAACACCAATCAAGTCTGTTATTTGGTCTTTATAATTCTCAGGGGTAAATTGAAAGTCTATGCCATAGGTTTCTTTTCTGCTGGCAGTTTTTCTAATAATCTTTTCTATTAAGTGTTCTGAATCCTTCACTCTTGATTTAACAGAGTGAATCTTCTTATGGTTTCTTAATGTACTAGCAATAAAATCTGCTTGAGTTTGATACAAGGTTCCATACAGATTGAAATCCTCATATATAGAATTTAATACTTGCCAGTTTATTTCGTATTTAATAATTTCATCCTCTGAAATATTATACTTAGCTAGAAAACTCTCCTTTTTCAAATCCATTTTTAAACCTCCACCATTAAAGGGTAGTAGCCTAAACCCCTTAAAAACATAAGCTACCACTAACCTTATCATAAATATAGCTTCAGGATTTAGTCCTGAAGCTATCTGATTATATAGTTTACTATAGTGCCTTTGTTTCTTCAAGTATTTCTTCAACATAATACACAATGGAATTTATATTAGAAGTAATTCTATTCCCATTAAAATCCTTATCTAATTTTGTTTTTAACTCTAGCTGGTGTTCTATAGTTTTTATTTTAGTGAAATTTAAATCTTTTAGAGCTTCTATAATTTCTTCTAAAACCGAAATCACATTGTCCTCTAGCTTTAAGTTCTGCCCTTCTCTCCAAGCAGTGTAATTAATATCATAAGTTAAATGGTTTATATCTCTAAAATGCTGCAGGATGTTTTGAATTATGGCTAGTTCTTTAGGCTCTAATAAATGAAATAAAAACTTAGACTCTTTAACCATAACCTCCATATTGGCATGAACTAAATCTAAATCATTAAAAATTGTTGGAAATATGGTAACATAATCCCTATTTTTATTTTCACTTGAACTCTTTAACTCCCTATAAGTATATTCTAAACCAGAAAGCACTGATTTTTTTGCAAATTGCAATCTTTTACTAGCAATGTTGTGGTAATAAAAATGTGAAAACACATAATTATAGAATATTGCGATAATTACTCCTAGTCCAAGGGCAGCAATTCTTAATCTAAAAGTGAGCCAAATACTTGGCATACCGTATATGTCCCTTTGTACATACTGAGTCATATAAATACACGTAAATATGGCCACTGGTGATACCATTCTCCAATTAATTTTAATAGACACGTATAAGGTTAAGGCCATACCAAGAGCAATAGTAAAAACGTTTATCCCAAATACCAGAATTAAAATTCCTGTACAGGCTGCTCCAATAGTGGAAGCTACTAATTGACTTATACCGCCTTTTATGCCTAGTACATTTATAGGTTCTAGGTTATACATAACTCCTAAAAGCACAGAAATCATATCAAGTCTTGTAATAGGGAAAAATATGCCAAGTAAATAGCCTGTGGATATTGCTAACATGGATTTTATTATATAAAGTTTTGTATCTAGTAAAATAGCTTCATCACTCAGTCCCAAAAATTTAATTGCCTTTTTCATAGCTACCTCCGAAAAATGTTTAGGCATCTGAAAATAAATAACAAGTCCAAGATGTAAAGGATATTTTGTGATAGACAAGGAATCAGAACCCGCAGATAGTTGGGCTATCTAAGGGTTCTGTTGACGCAGTATAGCACAAAATAGACGAGCAGATTGACTTATTTATTTTTTGAAGATGCCTTAATAGTATTATATGCAATAGGTAGAAATTATATATAAATGGACTCTTTAACATTTTTTATTTTATTAAAAGTGTTTTACTAAAAATAGACTTTGGTTAGGGCTTGTGCCCTGCCCAAAGTCTTTGACTAGGTTGCTTTCTTTGCTATTTGAATTTTATGTTTCTCTACTGATTGTTTAAATTGTACTTTTGGACTATGATACTCGAGGCTTCGCTTCCCATATTCTCTGCTAAGTTGCTTAGTCTATCTGCATTGTAAATAATAGTAGCAGCAATTAAGAAAAATACTAAGCATACCATAACTTTTGGAAACACTTCATCTATTTTACTCATCATACTCTATCCCCCTTACTCCTTGTATCATAGGTTTAGGAAAACCTGAGGAGTATTTTAAATTTCCATACCTATAATTATACGTGGTTAAAATAGGAAAGTTATTTCAAAAATATTAAATAAATCTTAAGAATTTCTTACAATTTAAGGATAGTCTTCTTTACTAGAACCTTATGATTATATCTATTAGAAGATTCTTAATAAAACCACCTAAAAGATTATAAACTAAGGCTCTTTCACCGTCCATAACTTTAACCCCTTATATTAATACGTTTATCTCCTATAAGGAATTGAGGAATAGAGTATTTGAATTTTATTTTATTCTATTATTGGGCTGTTTTATTTTTCCACGAATCTTTTAAAGAAACAATTCTATTAAAAACAAGATGTCCTTCAAAACTGTGTTTATTATCCACTGTGAAATACCCATGCCTAATAAATTGATATTTACTTTCCATTGGCGCTCCTTCTAAAAACTTCTCTACTAAGCAATTCTCTAGTACTATTAAAGAGTTCGGATTAATCTTTTTTTCCCAAGTTTTCGAAGCATCCTTTAATAGACTTTCTTCAGAAACTAACTTATCATAAAGATTAACTTGTGCTTTTAATACATTGTTTTCTGACAACCAATGGATGGTTCCTTTTACCTTTCTTCCTTCAAAGCCTGAACCACTTTTAGTTTGTGGGTCATATGTGCAATGAAGTTCTATGACTTCTCCTCCTTCATTTTTTATAACTTCATTACACTTTATAAAATAAGCTCCCTTTAAACGAACTTCCTTATGTGGAGCTAGCCTGTGAAATCCCTTTACTGGATCTTCCATAAAGTCATCTTTTTCAATATAAATCACCCTAGAAAAAGGAACTGCCCTAGTACCTAGGTCAGCATTCTCCATGTTATTTGCAATTTGGAGTAGCTCTTCTTTACCTTCTTCATAGTTAGTAATTATAACCTTAAGTGGATTTAAAATCGCCATAATTGATGGAACCTTTTCTTTAAGGTCAGTTCTTAAGCATTGATCAAGCATTGAAATATCTACAGTACTTTCGCTTTTTCCTACTCCAATTTCTCCTAAAAACCTCTTAATACTTTCAGGTGTGAACCCTCTTCTTCTAAGACCTTTCAAGGTTGGAAGTCTTGGGTCATCCCAGCCATCTACAAAGTCACCAAAAACTAATTCTCTAAGATATCTTTTACTTGTAACAACTCCTGTTAAATTAAGCCTACCAAACTCTCTTTGTCTTGGCGGTTCTTTAAAATCTAACTCCCTTAGGAACCAATCATATAGTGGTCTATGGTCCTTAAATTCCACTGAACAAAGAGAGTGAGTTACTCCCTCAATAGCATCTTGAAGAGGATGTGCAAAATCGTACATAGGATATATGCACCACTTATCTCCTGTTCTATAATGATTTGCATGATGAATTCTATATATTATTGGATCCCTAAAATTAATATTGGGAGAGCTCATATCTATCTTTGCTCTTAATACTTTAGAGGAAGAAGGAAATTCTCCCTTTCTCATTCTATAAAATAAATCTAGATTTTCCTCTATGCTGCGGTTTCTATAAGGGCTATCTACTCCACCCTGTGTTAATGTTCCTCTATAGGTTCTAATTTCCTCTGGTGATAAATCACATACATAAGCCTTTCCCTTTTTTATCAGGTCCACAGCTAGATTGAAGATTTCTTCTGAATAATCCGAACCGTAATAAATTCTATCTTCAGGATCATATCCAAGCCATTTCATATCTTCAATTATAGAATGAACATACTCCATGTCCTCCTTTAAAGGATTAGTGTCATCGAAACGAAGGTTAAAGAATCCTCCGTATTTTTTTGCTATGGTGTAACTTATATTTATAGCATACGCACTACCTATATGAAGATAACCATTGGGTTCTGGAGGAAATCTAGTTGTTATACTCCTAGTAAACACCTTTTCTTCTATATCTTCTTCAACAAATCTTTGAATAAAGTTTGACTCCATATTTAAATATTTCTCACACATATTAATACCTCCTGGTTTAGTAATAAAATTAAGCTGATTTTTCCTAGGTAATGAAACTAAAACCCTAATATGTTTATAACCTGGTAAACTTTTAAAACTCACGGAAAATATACATATTCTATAGGGTTCTTAGCTTCTCTAATTTAATAACCACTATTAAAGTCTATATTTTTGCAATAAAAAAACTCCCACCTCCAAGACATTTAGTCTTGGGGACGAGAGATATTGACTTCGTGGTACCACCCCAGTTTATTAATATGTTGCCATATTAACCTCTTCAGGTACTGCAAAATGTTAATACCCTAGCTCTGTAACGTGAGCAAACGCCATAGCCTCCCCTTTATTTTTAATAAAGCTTTGGTATGGAGCTCAGAGGCTTGTTTCAATATATACTTCTTTGCTCTTTTTCAGCTACCAGAGCTCTCTGTAAAAGTCCTATATATTTACTCTCCTCATCATTGCCATGAATCAAATTATAAAATCTATAATTTGAACTTTCTCCTAAACTATAGTAAGAAAATTCAAATCTACACTTAACTAAAACAATAACCTATGTCAATTGTTTTAAGATTTTAAGACACCAGTATCCTAAACTTTTCTTGAATGCTTATGAAATGCCCTAATTAGTGTTGTTATATTTCATTATATTATAACAGATTAAATAAGTTGTCAATAAATTCGTTTAATTTTATTTTTAAGAATTCTACCTCTTCTTTATTCTTTCTTAGCAAATGAAACTTATGAAACTTCTTTTATTTTCATATGATTAATTATGATAAAAATGTCCCTCTTAATAAAAGCTATTAATGCACTAAAATCGGGGTATAAGCAATAAATATGTGTTAATTTTGGTTTCATCTTGAAAGATTATTTAAGCTGCATAGAAAATCTCTTTACAAAAGTGTTCTATCTACTCCTTATCATCATAGATATATAGAAAAATCTTTTGTGCAAAGGAGAATAAAAATGATAAACTTTCCACTATATATGCCTGAAAAAAGAGAAGATGAAAAAATGTTTTTCTATCGCTTTATAAAAAATGAATTTAACGGTAAAAACTATATACTCTGTTTGGACATAATGCCTGCTGAAGATATTTTAGATATGCTGGGGTTTAATGCTTTTAAAACCTTTGAAACTGAAAAGGAACTACTAGAATTCTTTCAAATTATAAAAGAAGCAGAAGCCTCTATTGAAGGTATTATGCTTTTTAATGAAGATGGACAAAGATTTTTAAGTTTAAAGTAAGTCCTAGTAATGGAGGAGTTTTTATGATAAGAGAATTTAGACCAGAAGATAAGGATAACCTCATAGAGATATTAAATGAAGGCTTTGTTTTAGACCAAAGTGATATTGACTCCTTTTTTAAGGACAATAATAGAAAGTTGATGGTTTATGATGAAGGTGGAATATGGGGCTTTAGTTATTTAAAGAACACCAATAAGGAATCTAAGGAATATTGCATTCTAGTTTATGTACATCCTCACTGGAGGAGAAAAGGTATAGGTACCTCTCTTTATAATAACATTTATACCTCCATAAAAAAGCTAAACCCTAATTTATTAACCACTTATTTTACAGTTGATAAAAAAGACTTCCAAGGGTTTTATAGAAAACTTGGCTATAAAAGATGGTGGGGTTGTCATGAGGCCTATTATAAAGGGTTCTATCAACCAACAGTAGATTTAAACTTTGTGAATTATGATGACAAATTCTTTGATGAATATATAAAACTTATTCAACAGGGCTTTTATGAATTAAGAAAAGAAAATGATATTAAGCCTTATTTATGTGATTTTAGTCCTAAACATAGAGAATATCTAGAAGCAAATAAGAACAATATATTCTTATTATTTGATAAGGGAACCATTATAGCTACTGTTATGATATTAGATGGTTATCTAGATAATATTGTAGTAGCTCCAAAATACCAAGGAAAAGGCCTAGGTAGAAAAGTTACCCAATTTGCTATTAATAGAGCTTTAGAAAGAGTTTCCCCAGAAAACATTCACCTTACAGTATTAACTTGGAATAAAAAGGCTGTAGAGCTTTATAAAGATTTGGGCTTTGAGATAGTTCACACAGTAGATTTTTATAGACAGTTTTGTGATAAGAAATTTTAATCATACTTTATACTGTTATACTAAAGTATACTTATTAAAAAGAAAACTCGAGATATCTAATCTCGAGTTTTCTTTTTAATCACTATTTACCAATCCTGAAGTTCTATTTACATTCATAGAGAAGATTACTCCGTCTCTTGTACTATCCTCTTCTATAACTTCCTCTATGGCTGCAATAACAGCGTCAGTCTTAGCTTTTTCAATTAGTGTCATAACAATTTCCTTTTCAGGTTCTATATCCATAGAGAGAAATTTAGTACTTGCATGACTTCCTGATTCTCTTCCATGAATTACAGTACCACCTCTAGCCCCTGCTGAGGTAGTGGCGTCTACAATTGCTTCTGCTAACCCTCTGTCTACTATTGTGAAAATCACTTCATATTTCATGACATCCTTCATAACCTCTTTACCTCCTTCTTTAGGGACTTCATCACAGTCATATCTTTTTTCACTTATAACTTTATTACTTGGTAAAGAAAATACTATTCCATGATTTGGTTTATGGAGCTGAAACCTTTCTTCTAAAACTTGGTGCATTGTGTCTTCTACACTACTATCTGCAGCCATCAAGACAATTTCTTTTTTTATTTTATCTAAGCCTAGAAACTCTAAAATTTGATTTTTAGCTGTACCTTTACCAAGAAAAATTGACCCACCCAAAATTCCAACCTCTCTAGCTTCTCTCAAAACCTTACTTCCAATACCTAAGTTTACCACCGCAAAGAACATGGTATAACCTTTTTTAGTTATTTTAGCTTTCACTTATCTCAACTCCTTCCTTTGCAGCTTTTCTCTTATATAATAATCCTAGTATCTGTATAGCAATTAAAGGTGTCATTGCTACCATAGCAATAATACCAAAGGCATCAATTAATACGTTAGCTCCTTCAATGGCCTCTGCTGCTCCTTGTGCAAAGGCTAAAATAAAGGTAGCAGTCATAGGTCCAGATGCAACCCCGCCTGAATCAAAGGCAATACCTACAAATATTTTAGGTACATGGTAAGACATTACAATTGAAATTAAATATCCTGGCAATAAATACATCCATAATTGTATCCACGGAATCATAATTCTAATCATAGACAGTGCTACTGCAAAAGCGACTCCAATACTTAAGGTATATAATATAATTTTTTTCTTAATATGCCCACTAGTAACTGTTTCAATTTGCTCATTTAGAACATATACTGCTGGTTCTGCAAAAATTACAGTAAAACCAAGAATAAATCCAATTGGGATAAGAATCCAATTATGCTCTAAGGCACCAACTGCATATCCCGTAGCACTACCTGCTTCCATAAACCCAGCATTAACACCAGTTAAAAACAAAACCAAACCTAAAAATGTATAAACTAAACCTTTTAATATCTTTTTCATTTTTTTATTTGGTAATTTAAAAAATAGCGCTTGAAAAACACCGAATATTATGGTAATAGGAGCTAAGGCAATTGCCACCTCCATCATAGTTATAGGAATATGATGAACAAAGGGTGAAATTATACCTTCACTAACTGTACTATCATAAGCTAAATTTCCAGTACTTATTCCAACCTTAGATACTATACTCATAATTAATACAGAAATTATAGGGCCAGTAGAGGCAATTGCCACAAGGCCAAAGCTATCCTCCTCTGATTGTACTCCCCCTTTAATAGATGATACTCCAAGACCTAATGCCAAAATAAAAGGCACTGTCATTGCACCTGTAGTTGCCCCTGCGGCATCAAAGGATATAGCTAAAAACCCTGAAGAAGACAGTAGTGCTAATAGGAATATTATACCATATAATATAGTTAAAAGCTTCGCTAATGTAACATTTAATACAACTCTTAATAAGCCTACAACTAATAATATTCCTACTCCAGTAGAAACCACTAAGAGAATGCTAAATTTAGAGATGGCTCCAGAAGTTACTCCACTAATACTGGTAGCTAAAATTTGTAAATCTGGCTCTGCTATTGTTATGAGAAACCCAAGTATTAAACCAAATACCACCATAACCCATATTTTTTTACTTTTTGTAATATATGATCCCATAAGTGATCCTATAGGCTGAATACCAATATCAGCTCCAAATAAGAAAATTCCAAGTCCAATTATTATAAAGATTGCACCAATAATAAATCTCCATATTAGAAGCGGTTCAATGGGTGCTATAGTGAAATTAAGGATTAAAACAATGATTGTAATAGGTAAAACAGCTAAAGTTACTTCTTTGAATTTGCTAAATAGTATATTCAAATAATATCAGCTTCCTTTCCATATATAATTTATGTACTTTCCACATTGTAAATGTTTACATTACCTTAGGAAATCTATTGCTATTGTTCCTGCTATGGAACAAACCACTTAGTACTCCTATAAAATAATGAACAATTTCATTTTATTTAATATTTTTCAAGTAGCTTTAAAATAAACAAAGGAACCTTGTTACATCACAACAACTTACATAGGATTAGTAATTGTCACTTGAAGAATATGTCAGACCCCAAGACTCGAAAATCTGGTAAAATTTTTTACTTGTGTGGTGGTACAATATACTGTAAATTTATTAATTTTCTACCTAACAAGGCGAAAATTATTTACTTTTCATAAGTTGATGAGTTCTAATGGATATCATGTACTTTTGAAACAATTTTAAAAGTAAAAGTCATCATTAATTTGGATTTCTATTAACTTAGCCAGTGATTAAGTTGTCCCTTCTGGCGTAGAAAATGATATTTTAAACATAAAAATTAATTTTAGAAGATAATGTTACCCGCAAGTGGCTCCAGAGTTATCCTTCTAAAGTATGATTTAAGACAAATGTAATTTAGATATAAACAATATACAATTAAATTAAAATAGATAATATTTTAGAATTTTGAAGTTATTAAACAAAGTTTATAAAATAGCTTTCATCAATTATAAATTTTATCAAGGATTAAAAACACTTAAAAAATACTAAATTAATTTACTATAGCTATTTAATGTGATTTACTTCATTTAATCATAGTCTTTCTTTGTTTATGTCCTATTATCATATTAACATATTTTAAGATATCCATCAAGAAAAAATATTTAATATTCAAAATTTGTTTAATTATCTACATTATACTTAACTTGGTAATCATAATTTTTAATAAAGTGATGAAAATAAAATTCTCCTTACCTTTAAAATATATAGGTTTTTATATATTAATACTTATATAGACGTGCTTTTATTGAGAAAACTGAATTATTGTTAAATTATATCTTTGTCTGGAAGTTTCTAGTGTTAGTTGTTTAAATATGGCATTAAAAACAAAATGTTAAAATTTCTATAAAACAAAAAATCCGCACTGGTTAAATGCGGATTGCTTACAAATATTAAACCTTAAATTTAATGATTAAATCTTTCAATTCAGTAGCAATATTATAAAGCTGCTGTGCAGTTTCTGAAATTGTAACCATATTAGCTGACTGTTGTTCTACCGCTGCTGAAATCTCTTCACTAGTAGCAGCTGATTGCTCCGAAACCGCTGAAATCCCATCTATAGTTCTAATCACATTATCCTTGTCTTTAGACATGCTCACTATATCTATAGCTAAAGCATCAATTTTTCCGATTATATTTTCAACTGATCTATCTATACTTCTAAAGGCTTCACCTGTAATCTTACTCATTGCACTTGTATTTCCAATTACTTGTTTTGCAATAATCATTTCTGCCTTTGTATCTTCAATTATCTTTTTAAACTCTTTAATGATATTATCTATTTCAACTGTTGAAGTAGCGGTATCTGCAGCTAATTTTTTAATTTCATTTGCAACTACACTAAAACCTCTTCCAGCTTCTCCTGCTCTAGCTGATTCAATGGCTGCATTTAATGAAAGCATATTTATTTGTGAAGTTATTGATTTAATAGTTTCTGTTATCAGGCTAATTTTTTCAGACTTTTCATCAAGTATAAAGACTTTTTCACCTACTCTAGCTGCTACAGCTTCATTCTCTACTACCACTCCCTGCAATTTATTAACCACTTCAATTCCTCTATCTTTTGCAATCTTACTTACATCTATAAAACCTTTCATCTCTGAGGAAGCATTGTTAATATCCTCTATCTTGTTTGAAAGAGCTTCTAGCCGCTCTGCTCCAACTTGGGTATTTCTAGCTAGCTCACCAGAGCCGTGAGCCATTTCGTCCATAGCCCTCGTTACAGCCTCAATAGAGCCTGTAGTTTCCCCTAAAGTAGAAGATAAGCCTTTTGTGCTTTCTTCTATAGTAAAAGAGGTTTGCTGAATTTTTTCAATTAATTCTCGCATAGTTTTTCTTGTGACTCTCAAAGCTCTTGCCATAATTCCTATTTCATCCTTGTGTTTGTAAACCTCATTGAAAGAGTCATCCTCAGCCAAATCTAAATTCTCTGTCTTAATTAAAAGGTCTGTAACTCTTTTTATTGGTTTTACAAAGGTGTTACCTAAAATTACTGAAAGTATAGCAACTATAGCTGACGTAACTCCAATTAAATCTATAATAACTTTTGTAGTAGTGTTAACACCTTGAAGTATTTCAGAAGCTTTCCCTGTAACCACTAGCTGCCAATTAGCAGCTGGTATTAAGTGATAATATCCTAGTCTTTTCGTATTATCAGCTGCTAAATACTCAATATCACCCTCATGATTAGTAAAAATGGTTTCTTTAAATAACTTTACATTATCTGGGTTAACCTCTTCATGTTTTTTTCCTATATATTCTTTTGTTGGATGAGTTAAAAATACTGTGGTTTCTTTATTTATTAAATATCCATAGCCTGTTTGTCCAATTTTTATCTCCGAAACAGCCTTAAGCAAAGCATCAGCATTACCTACAATCATAAAAGTCCCTTTAAATTCACCTTTATCATTATTTAAAGGTTTCACAAAGGATATGACTTGATTCCCTGTAGATTTGCTGGTAATTATATCACTAACTATAACCTCCTGTTGCTTTTGAGCTTTTTTAAAATATTCCCTGTCAGAAATATTAATATCTTGCATTTCACTACTAATTGACTTCCCTTCACTGTCAGTTAATACTACGGTTTCAATATCTGGGTATTGTAACTTAATGGTTTTAAGCGCTTCTATGGCAGCACTTCTATCTAAACTACCTATATTTGGATGACTTTTATATATTGTATCCACTAATATTAACTTTTGATCTATCCATTGGTTTATTAATTCTGCATTACCTTTTGAAATATCTCTTAAATGCGCTGAGATTTCTCTATTTTGATCTTTAGTATAACTAGTAAGCTGATAAGCATTTGTAATTAGTAACGGTACTAAGGAAAGTATCAATACAAAAACTAACAGCTTAACTTTAATACTTTTAAACACTTACATATTCACCCCTTTAGTTTTTATGTAAGCAAACCTAGTAAATATTATAAGTTCCTAGTAGCTACACTCTATTTATTAATATAGTTATCACTGAAATTCACATCATTGCCTATTAATATTATATGTAAGTGTTAAATACTTGTCCCTAAACACTAAGTAAAATATCAATAGGGATTGCCTAATATTAGCAATCCCCATAAGAATTAAACTTATTTTGTATAATTCTATTTTTATCTGAGATCTATATATTTTTAAAGCTTTCATTGTCCTAATCTATAGATTAGGCAGTGTAGTAATTTACTTTGCCTTTGGGAAGGTAATGTTTAACTTAAATAAATCACCATCTACGTGTATTTCTAAGTTACCTCCCTGAAGTAAGGTTAAACTCTTAGCAATTGAAAGCCCTAGACCTGAACCTTCAGTATTTCTTGCTTTGTCCCCTCTTGTGAAACGTTCTGTAATTTCCTCTGGAGTAAAATTCATTTCATAAGCCGAGATATTTTTAAAAGTAAAACTTACGTCCTTTTCATTTTCCTTAACGGAAATATAAACCCTTGAATTATCCATGGAATATTTTAAGATGTTAGTCATAATATTTTCAAAGATTCTATAGGTTCTTCTTCCATCTAAGTTACATAAAACTTTATGGTCAGGGGCTGTTATTTTCATTTGAAGAGAGCTATTATTTATTTTCTCCTCTAATTCTCCTAAGGTTTGCCTAAACAGTGCCACTACGTCCAATTTATCCAGCTGCAAATCAAGATTGCCGCTAGTTGCCTTGCTAGCCTCAAATAAATCTTCAATAAGGATTTTTAATCTCTTAGATTTTCTGTCTAGAATATCTATATACTCTTTTCTGGTTTCCTCAGTAATGTCTTCCCCTCTTAATAAATCCACATAAGTAATTATAGACGTTAATGGAGTTTTTAGATCATGGGATACGTTTGAAATTAGCTCAGTTTTCATTTTTTCACTGGTAATTTTCTTATCAATAGCTAGCTTAAAACCATTTTTAATGTTATTAAGATTTGAAGCAATAGGATTTAACAATCCTATGTTTTCCTCTACCACCACATCAAAGTTTCCTTGTGCTAATTCTTTACTTCCCTCGTTCAAGGCTTTAATCCTATTTATACTGTTTTGTAAGTATCTAAATAGAAAAACAGTGTAAATTATTGCTAGGATTACTCCAAAGAAGGAAGTTGCTGCAATAATCCATAGCACAAACAGGTTAATTATAAGAATCAAAATAAGCTTTCCATCTTCTTTTTCGTTTATATTTAATGAAAATATCCTTTTAAATAAATTTCTAAATTTTTTTAAAATATACAGTGCTATTGAACCAAAGATGCTGTTCTTTATAAAGCCCTTAATAAAACCCTCATGATAAATATATTTAATATAAACAATGGTTAAATATATTAATAGGTATACTAAAAAAGTTATTGGCAGTCCAATAAGATAAAAATAAGCATTACCACTATATATAATGTTTACTAAATCTAAAGCTCCATTAACATCATAATACTGCCCCATAGCACTTACACTTACAACAAATAAACCTCCAAAAGCAAACCAAAGTAGTGCTTTAAACTCCATATACATTTTGTTATAAAAGTTACATAAATTAACCTGCTTTTGATAATAGTATGGGATTGCAAGAGCTACAATCATTAAAATTATGGAACTTACAGCACCAATACATATAATTAATAAAAGACTTGGCTCTAAACTAAATTGCTTCATATTGTAAGTAAAATGATCATTATAACTTGCAAAGTTATTTGGAATTATATAAATAGCCTCCAAGTTTGCAATATTATTACCCTTATTGTTAATTAACCCCAAGTTGTTTAAAAACATACTTTTATTAAACTCCACATTAGATGAAGTTTCCACACTAGGACTTCCAGTATTATCTGTTTTTAAATAAATATAGAATATACTATCAGCCTTTAACTTAGCTAAGTTTTCCTCTGAAAAATTTGATATGTTGGTTTTAACCTCTGGATTATCTTTGCTCTTTATAGAATATTTAATACTTTGAACTGCATCAAACCTTTGATCATGCCACATTGCAGCCTCAGGTCTTTCCATATAATTTGTAAATTCTCCTAGAAAACTAGCGAAGTTATGGCTTTCTAAATAAGCCTTTGTATTGTCACCATGCATCAAAAAAGTATTTTTAATAGGTTCATAGCTAAGTACTGAAATTATAGTTAAAAGCAGTACAAAGACTAAAGTACCAAAATTGGTTTTAAAAAACCTTACCTTTCCTTTTTTTTCATCGTAAGCTTTTTCTATAGTTTGGAACACTCTTTTATTCTCTTTGTCCTCAGTAGTATCTTTTTGAAAAACTTCTGTGTCTTGGCTTTCCTTGTTATTTTTCAAATTTGTATCCAATGCCCCACACCACCTTTAAGTATTTTGGTTCCTTAGGGTTAATTTCAATCTTCTCCCTAATTCTCCTTATATGAACTGTAACTGTATCTGCGCTATAAGCTGGCTCCTGCCAAACTCTTTCGTAAATCTCTTCTATAGAAAATACTCTATTGGCATTACTCATAAGCAAATGAAGAATTTTATATTCCAAAGGAGTTATTTTTACAGGATTTCCATCTACTAGTATCTCTTTATTATTATCATTAAGCTCAATACCACCTATTTTTATTGTGTCTTCCTTTTGTGCTACAGCAGAAGTTGTGTAACTAGTATACCTTCTAAGATTTGAATTTACTCTAGCCAGTAACTCTAGTGGATTAAAAGGTTTTGTAACGTAATCATCTGCCCCTATGTTAAGCCCCCATATTTTGTCCATATCCTCTGACTTTGCAGAAAGAATTATAATAGGTACATTACTATTTTCTCTTATTCTCATAATTGCTCCTATACCATCTAGCTTTGGCATCATCACATCCATAAGTACTAAATGAATTTCTTCCTTTTTAAAAATTTCTAAAGCCTCTTCTCCGTTGTAAGCCTTAAGAACATTATAGTTTTGGTTTTTTAAATAAATTTCAATGGCATCGTTTATCTCTTTCTCATCTTCAGCAACAAGAATATTATACATAATAACTCACTCCTAAACCCTAATAAATTATTTTCTTAATAACTAAAATTCCTTCTAAATCTATGATAAACCAAAGTATAATTTTAGATGTTTTGTAAATTCACCCTGGTTTTCTTTTAACCTTAATAATTAATAAACATATTTTAAACCCTTACTTTAGAAGAAATGCTTATCTGTTAACTAAAGCTAGTAATCTAATTGTACTTCAAAAGCGGTTTAAATTTATTCATTGTTTTCTTAACTTAAAACTCTATAATTATAATAACATAGAGTTTCTAAGATTTAAGTATTATATTTATTAAGAATTTCTTACAATAGAAAAAATTAAAGCTTAGAAAATAATAAATTCTCTAAGCTTTTATCTAAAATTTATATATATATAACTTTATTTCTTCATTGTTAAAAGATCCTATCTAGGTTCATGTATAAATTAAAGTATAACCTATTTTTATACCTTATTTAATTAAACACATATATTTCTTACATACAAATTCTTATTAAAGAAACACCTAGAACTCATTAATCTAAACTTTTTGCTCTACTTATTAGAAATCCTATTGCAGAAAACATTAAATTTCTAACTTCTACAGAGGCTGCTCCAAGTTGATTTGTTCCTGTAAAGTGAGCTATAGTTAAGGCTAATAAGCAAATGATAGCAACACTACTTGCTGTTACTGTTTGTATATATCTATTATTTATATTAGAGTTTTCAGTAAGCTGTGCTCCAAAAATAAATCCAAAAATACTGGACATAACAGACCGTATTGCCACAGCATTAGGGCTACTTTGATCTGCAAAATAAAAAATAGAAATTGCAGTCTCTAAAAGACAAAATATTCCTATTAAAATTAAAACTTTTGTTGCTAAATTAATAGACTTAAAATAATCGGACACTTTTTTCATCATAGCTTTCATATCAATGCACCTCAGTACATTATATGAAAAGCTACGCCATATTGAAACTCTCCTATTATTGTTGTTTTATGATATTAATTAGTCTTAATTCATGGCTCTTTAAATTTCATATTTTAAAAAAGGGAGAGTTGTGTGACCTCACTAAGAGATTCAATAAAAAGTTTATTTTTACTATAAGGTTCTAATATTTCCTTGATACGTTGTTTTTTTGTCCAGGGATTCAAAAATTCTTCTTCTAAAGCCTTCTCAACTATAAGGGGCATTCTATGATGAAGGGGCTTCATTTCTTCATTGGCTTCAGTAGTTAAAATAAGAAATCTCTCTTCTAGGGTTCCATCTTTCATTATGCACTTCTTAACTATACCACCAAGAGAAAATATAGAAGTTCCTTGAATACTTATAGAATGCTTACTTCCTTCCTTCCACTCATAAAAACTATTTACTGGCACTAAACATCTGCTTTGCTCCATAGCCTGCGCAAACATTGGCCTTTCAAAAATAGTCTCACATCTTCCATTAATCATAAGCTTATCTTTTGCTGGAAATCCCCAGGATAAAGCCTTTAACTCCTTATTATGTAACACCATAGACATATCTGAAGGAAAAACTTCTCCCTTTTTATAATTGTAGTTTTGCTGCCTTTTTTCTTCAACTTCCTTAACTATATTGTAATACTCCTTTAAATCCTCTATAGAGGTATTTAATAAGAATCTTCCGCACATAAAATCACCTGCCTTATACTTTATTATATCCTAAAATTTAAGTGCCACCCACAGATTAACTAGAAAGCTTTTAAGATTGCGTCACATGCTGTTGGTGGCACTATCTTAACTGGTACATTTTGTAGACTATGACTAGCAAGATTCTGGTTAGTTGTTTAAGTATTCCCACTTTCACATAGGGCAGTATTCAAGCTTCTACTTTTACATAATTATAGTTATCTTGCATTGCTAGTGTTCTGTAAAATTCTATTTAGTTCTTTATTCACAAAAGTGAACACTTTACTTACTAAAGTGAACTGTAAAATTACACTTATCTCCACGGGTATAATTCCTAGCAAACTCAATTACCCTATTATTTTCATCATAACTGGTACACTCAAATAGCATTACAGATAAATCTCCCTCAATGCCAAGCATTCGTGCATCCCTTTGCTCTAACTCAGTCAAATCTAAAGTCTCATAAGCCTTTGATATCTTAACCCCATAAAAATCATATATGTCATAGATAGAAAAAACACCTAAATCAATGTCCTGAAGCTTCGGCAAGATATACCTTGGAATGAATATTTCTTCTAAAGCAATGGTTTCCTTATCTGCGTAACACATACGTTTAATATAATAAATCTCATCTCCTGATTCGATACCAAAGACTGCAGCGTACTTATCTCCAGCTTCTCTTATAATTTTAGTAAGGATTTTTGTATGAGGCTCTGTATTTTTCTTTTTCATAGTTTGAGTGAAGCCTTCTAAGGTTTCTAAATCTCTTTCCACCTTGTTTCCTACTACATAAACACCCTTACCCTGAACTCTTTTTAAAATTCCTTCCTTAACTAAGGCATCAATACCACTTCGTACCGTCATCCGGTTTATTCCATAGGTTTCTGCCAGTTGATTTTCAGAAGGAATAGCCATACCTGGAAGGAACTCACCTTCTTGAATTTTACTACGAATAACTTCTCTAAGCTGTAAATAAATTGGCGATTCATAATTAACTTCTTCCTTATTCAAAGTACCCCTCCCATTAAAATCTCATAAATCTCCTTAAATCTATAACTTCAAAGGAAGACTTAAGTCTAAGCTATCATATCATCAAAAAAACTTTGTTTTATTAGATCAATATTCCTTGACAAATTCACTACATCTTAAAAGCTTGATAAACCTGAAGTTTCCAAACCAGCACAAATAGCTTACCAGGCTCCATGATATTGTAAAGTAATGGCTGCGTTTTCTGCTCCCATCTCCATGCATTTCTTTAACTTTTCTCCTTGGAGAATACCTTTTAAAAAGCCTGCTATATAAGAATCTCCTGCTCCCATGGTATCCACAACCTCACAAGGCACTATTCCACTAGTGATAAATTCCTTTCCATCATAGCATATACTGCCCTTATCCCCAAGAGTTACAATTACCACTCTTGGCCCTCTTGACTGCAGCTTTTTCATTGTTCCCCTAAGGTCTTCATTGTCCCCTTCATCATGGGCAAAGAACCCATAATCCACATAAGGAATTGCCTTTTCAACAATAGGATGAGATAGTTTTGTGGCAAAATCAAAAGCTACTAATGAACCTTTTTCTTTAATCCTATAAAGGTCACCTTCTATCATACCCCAAATTCCTGTAACCACCATATCATGGGAACATAAAAATTCAATATCCTCCTGTGAAAGCTTAAACTGGGATAAAACCCCCTGATCATATTCCCCAAATACTCGATCTCCGCCAACAAGATCTACCTCAGTAACTGCAGTTTTCCCTGGCAATACTTTTACATGGGAGGTATCTACTCCTTTTTTATTCAAAGCTTCGATGATTAGTTTTCCATTATCATCATTTCCAACTACCCCAGTATAGGAGGCCTTCCCACCTAGCCTTGTAAAATAAACTCCAACATTTACTGGGTTTCCTCCTGGAAAACCTTTATTAAAGCATCTATAATAATCTATACAATTATCTCCAACAGTTGCAAGTCTCATAAAATCTCCCCTCTCCTTTTAGACCTCTGAAAATAAATAGCAAGTCAAAGCGTTAAAGGATATCTTGAATTCCTAATTAAGCTTATGTTCACATGCAAGCTTGTGCCGACACGGAAATAGCTTCCTTAAATAGTAGAGCTATCTAAAGGTTCTGTTGATCAAGTATAAAGCAAAATTGACAATCATACTCACTTATTTATTTTTTGAGACCTCTTAGATTAATACACTTGAAAATTTCATTTTATCTGCTCTTACAATGGATTTAAAATATTCCACTGGTTCATTAGCTCCATCATAAACTACCCCTGTAACGTAGAAAAGAGCTCTTCCTGGTTCAATATTTAAAAGCTGGGCTTCATAATCTGTAGCATAGGTTATACCAATGGTCTCTTCACCTTTTACAACTTCTACTCCATAACTTTCTTTAAGAACAGCATATAAAGATTCCTTAGAAAAATCATGACTATTTAAATTAGAAAATCTATCATAATTCATAAAGGAAGTCTCAATAGTAAAGGGTTCCTCATCTATAAAACGAAGACGAGACATTACATATACTTTCTTTCCTAAGGGTAAATGAAGACTTTTCGTTGTTTCCTTATTACTCTCTATGACTCTAAAATCCAGCACTTCACTAGTAAGAGTTTTATCATTATTTATAACTTCTTCTGATAAAGATCTTAAGTTTTGAAGATTCCTTACAATTTTAGGCTCAGCAACATATGTGCCAGACCCCTTCTTTTGATATAGTTTTCCTTCAATGATAAGCCTTTGAATAGCAAAACGAAGAGTAGTTCTATTAAAACCCCACATTTCACAGAAATCCCTTTCAGAAGGGAGTTTATCATAAGGCTTTAGCTTATTTTTATGAATATAATATTCTAATTTTTCAATAGCTTCATCTCGAGAACGATTTTTATATTGATCCTCCATAAATTCCTACCTCTTACCATATATATATTTGTGCTCTATAAACAAGCAAACTACTTATGATATTAAAAAATATTCAGGGATTTAAACTCATGAGTGAAATTTATTTTTTAGCCTCCTCGGGGGTTTTTTTATAAACCAACATTCTTAAATTAACACTATAATGTTGAAGTTGCTTTTGTATACCTCAAGCTCTCCCATATCTAAATCCATCATATCACATTTGAAATAATTGACAATATACCTCTATCCTTTAAATCACAATGAATAATAAAATTTCCTTATGAAAACCCATCTAAAATAGTGTACCCACCTTCAAATAGCTTGTACTTTTAAGGTGGGTAAACATATATATAATCAATTATTTAGGGAGGTTATAGTATACCTTTGCAAGTAAGTTAATACTTCATTAAGCCCCCATAATAGCGTCTGTCATCTGGATTGTGATCCTTACTAATTGATAAATAATAGTAAAAATACTCTAAGGGTACAAATAATACCATAGGTGAAAGCATTGGATGTAAGTCACAATTTAACTCTGCATAATCAAAAACTATGTAGTCATCAGTAAGCTGCTTAACAAAATTAATAGTTCTTTCTGTAGTATGTCTTGATTCATCTGTTCCAAGCATAAATACATAAGGCACGCCTTTTTCTACCACTTCAAGAGGTCCATGTCTAAACTCTGCTGCATTAAGCATAGATCCATGAGTCCAAGTAAATTCTAGCATGGTGATAATTCCCTCTTTATAAGCTAGTGGACGAAGAGGACCTGCTGCTACTGTATAAATAAATGGCCACTTACTTGCCTTCATTCCTAACTCTTTAGATTTTTCCTCAGCTGATACCACTAGGTCAGCTAAAACCTCTGGTAGTTTTTTCATATCTTGTAGAATCTTTGTTACCTCTGGATTTTCTTTTATAGCATTTATATATCTGCAAGCAATATAGTAGGTAGAAATTAAATGAATTTCCCAAATACACTCAGCCCCATAGCCAATTACGTATTCTGCTGCTTCAGATAATGGTGTGTTTTTAGAGTCACGAGTAATTCCTACAGTTAAAGCGCCTTTTTCTCTAGCATGATTTATAGCTTCGTAAACTTCTTCAGTTTTTCCATAATGAGAAACTCCAACAACTAAAGTTCTTTCATCCAGCTTAGCTGGCAAGTGGTCTAAAAAATCAAAGCCGCTGTATGCTTCACAGGAAATCTCTGAGTATTTTTCAAATAACATTTTTGTAGTTTGACAAGCACAAAGTGGTGAGCCACAAGCCACAAAATAAACACGGTCTATCTTTCTTTCCACCATCTTATCAACGATGACATCAATTTTAGGAAAGTGATTTTTCATTAAATCTCTAACCTCAGTAACCATATTTTCAGTTACTAAAAAGTCAACGGTACTCTTATCAATATTTAACATATCCCCTCAACCTCTTCTCAAAGTTATTTATACATGTTCATTATATTTTTGAACCACTTTTAGTATATCACCACTTAGAATATTGTGTCAATTAATAATAATTCAACTTTTCTCATAATAGTCATTTTTTCTTAGAAATCAGTGTTATAATTCTTTTATAGACAGTTTTGTGATAAAGAATTTTAAGATATAAAAAGATGCTTAATTAAAAGCATCTTTTTATTATACCTATTGAAATCTTAAATATTTTAGAAGGACTTGGAACTGGTATATAATCTTGGGTCTATGTCCTGAATAAATCTTGATGGCTTATTAACAAAGTGAATATGAAGCATATGAAGAGCTCTTGTACAAATTGTGTAAAATAGCTTTCTTTCTCCCTCTTCCTTATAATCTCCTTCATCTCCATCAACAATAATAACCCCATCAAACTCTAGTCCCTTTGCTAAATAAGAAGGCGTAACGGTTACCCCTGAATTAAATTCTGAATCATCCTTTTGAAGTAAAAATATTTCCTCTTCATTATTTCTAACCTTCATTAGGTGTTTATAAACCTTGGAAGCCTTTGAAGCAGTTCTACAGATTATTCCTATAGACTCCATGCCAGCAGCTCTTAGTTCGTCAATATCTTTAATTACAGCTTCCATTTTTCCTTCTTCATTTAGGGATTGAACCACCTTAGGCTTTTCACCTTGTCTATAGGTGTTTTCAAAGTCGTAAGTTTTTAAAACTTCTCTTGTGAAATTAGAAATTTCTGTAGTACAACGATAGCTTTTTGTAAGGTTCATAATTGAAGACTTCTTATCCCCAAAAATATCTGCTATTATATTATAATCTAAGGTATTCACATTAGGATTAATGGACTGATTTATATCTCCTAAGATGGTAAAGCCAGCTTTAGGGAACAATTTCTTTATGATTAAATACTGGAAAGGTGAATAATCTTGAGCTTCATCTATGATTACATATTTTATATTATTCATAGCTCTTTCACAACCAAGGGCATAATTTATATAAAGCAGCGGAGTAATATCCTCATACTTTATAATGCCACTTTGAAGAAAATTAAAGGACTGAGTTAGGATTTCCTTAATGTTTGAAGGCAAATCTAAACCCTCAGCTAAGCTTAAAAACAGCTTGTGATTGCTTAAAAGATTCTTGTAGCTTCGTAGCGGATTTATAGAAAGGGTACGTCTAATATAACCTTTTAAATCCTGCAATTCATTTTTAAGCTTTACTCTGCTCATAGCCTGAACATCATCATAAAAATCATCACTTTCACTAAGTTCCTCTTCAATTTGCTTAAGTCTTTCCTTCTCTACAGGTTTAATGCGCTGTTCTATATCTTGAATGATTTCCTTAAATCTGTGATCCATTGGCCATTTACTATAAGTAGTATAGAAAAGAGACTTGATTTCCTCTCCCTTTATAATTAGGAACCCTTTAAAGGTAATATCAGTAAACTTTACCCCATCTCTTTCTATATAATCCACGTATCTTTTTATAATTTCTGCAAATAGAACTGAGGTTTTAAAGGTTATATTATCTTTTCTTAAATAATATTCCCTATTTCTTTTAGCAGAAAGTATATATTCCATTTGTTCATTAGAGTCTTCAATTCTTAAATTTCCACTTAGAGAATTTCGAACATACTCCATAAAGGTAGTTTGATAAACATTATTTTCTCCTAGTTCTGGAAGAACCCCTGAAATATAATCATTAAATATTTCATTTGGAGAGAAAATCACCACATTTTCGGAGGTCACATTCTTATTTGCATACTTATAAAGAATATATGCAACCCTGTGAAGAGCTATGGATGTTTTCCCACTTCCCGCTGGCCCTTGAACAATAAGCACAGAGTTATCCTCATCACGGATTATTTTGTTTTGCTCTTTTTGGATGGAAGTTATTATGGTCTTCATCTTTTCATCGCTGCTTTTACTTAAGGTCTTTTGAAGAATATCATCATCAATTTTAAGACTGCTGTTAAACACATAATCAAGGTGTCCCTTAGAAATTCCAAACTGTCTCCTCAAAGTGACTTCCCCACTTATTGTACCTTCTGGACATCTATACGAAGCCTTTCCTTCTTCATTATCATAAAATAAGCTACATACTGGAGCTCTCCAATCATATATAAGCATTTCATAATCATCATCAATTAAAGTTCCAACACCAATGTAAATATTATCTTCAGAGCTTTCTCCCTGCTCTAAAAAATCAACTCTACCAAAGTAAGGTGAGGATAACAGTTTTTTAAGTTTTTTAATTGCTACATTTTTTGTATCCTGCCTTAGTTGTTCACGTTTTACAGCATGAACATTTTGGGTAATATCGACTATAGTATTTAAATCAGACATGCTCTCAGGTACTATAGGCTGTGTTTCCCAGAAACTTTTTTTAATTTCCTTAGCTTCATTTATAGCTCTTTCTATATCGTCCTCAGCCTTTGACAGTTGCTCTTTAATAGTATCAATAGTTTTCTTTAATCGCTTTTCTTCATAGCTTCTTTCTTCAACGGAAATACTCATAAAAACCTCCATAATAACTTAATTTTAAATGAAACCTTATAAATTATAACCTCCTTGAAACGAATTACATATATAAATTAAAATAGTAACTAAACTTTTTAGTAGGAATTTTTATATAAAATAATTTATGTGTGTTTTAAATCTTAGTCTATTTACAATTAATCCTTCAATTAACTACAATGCTTAAAAAGTCTTAGTAGTTGTCTTCATTGAAGTTTATGTTTATTAGTTTTCAAAAAAGCCATTAAGAAACCTAGTTAGATTACATATATTGTAATGGTTGACTTTGGCTCACTATAACATAATATAAGAAAAGTTACTAAACTGTAAGACTGTTAAATAAATTTTATTTATGGTATAATATAGGTAAGGAATAGAATTAAATTTTTAATAAGTAAAATAGAAAATTATTAAATATATAATTTACAAAGGAAAGTCTCATTGACTTTCCTTTTTTTAGTTTGAATTTAACCTTGACTACTACGTTACGTCATAGTTTACAATATAAGCATATTGAATCTTTATAAGCTTATTATAAATAAGTTAGACTACTTAAATTTAGGTTATTATTGTTCTTATAGTCTAGTACCAGAGATTATGAAAGGAGTTTGGTATGAAAAAACAATCATTTAATGTTAAAGATATTGTTAAAATAACAGGGGTAACCACAAGAGCATTGCACTATTACGATAAAATAAATTTGTTAAAACCAAGTGAAAAAGCCGAAAATGGCTATCGGGTTTACAGCATAGAAGATTTAGAAAATCTTCAAACCATTTTATTTTTCAAAGAAATGGACCTAACTTTAAAAGAAATATCGGATATTATGAGGCTTTCTAAGGAAGAACAGCGTAAAGTCTTAGATCAGCATTACCAAACTTTAATACTTAAGCAACAGCGATTAGGAACAATTATTCATGCCGTAGAAGATTATATATCTGGAAAAGAAATATTTAGCTTGGATATTTTTAAAAATTCAACGGTTTTGCCGCTACAAGAACAATATTATCGCGAAGCCAAAGTAGTGTATGGTGATACAGAAAAATATAAGGAATATGAGAAAAACCTAGAAAAACTATCTGGTGCTGAAAAAGAAGTTTTCAAAGATGAATTTGCACAAAACATGGAAAACATATTTAAAAAGTTAGCCTCACGAATTAATGAAGATCCTTCATCAAAGGACGTTCAACAATTAATCAATGAGTGGAAAATCCACCTAGAAAAATCTATGGTTTGCGATAGAGAAATACTACAATGCATAGCACATACTTATAAAAATGATAATAGATTTAAAAAATACATTAACCAATTTAGTGATAGAGATTTAAGTAGCTTTATTTATGAGGCAATTATGCATTATGCCAAAAACCTTAAATAGCCTATTAATAAATGTCTTTATAAACTGAAATGCTAAGAAAGGAAGTGGCAGATTATGAAAGACACACTAATTGTTTATTACTCACTTTTTGAAAACACAAAAAATTTAGCCTTTGAAATAGCAAAACAAACCGGTGGAACAATAAGAGAACTGATACCAGATAAAAAATACTCCTTTGACTATAACACCGCTTGTAAAGAAGTCAGAAGTGAAATTTCCCGTGGGTTTTGCCCAAAACTATTAAGTGGGAATGAATCAATAGATGATTATAAAACAATATTTATAGGAACACCTAACTGGTTTAAAACATTAGCCCCTCCAGTTATGGGTTTTCTAAGACAACATAACTTTTTAGGAAAAACAGTAATCCCCTTTTGCACTCATGGAGGCGGGGGCTTTTCACAAATAGAAGATGATATTGCCAAAGAATGCTCGGAAGCTGTGATTTTACCTGGACTTGCTGTAAATGGCATTGTTGCCCCAGAAGAGGTATCAAACTGGCTTAACTCAATTAATTTTAAGTTATAGTGCACTAATATTTATCTTTCAATTGCTAAGATTTAATTTCTGTAGGTTATAAAGCCTAATATTAAATTGTATTTTCTTATATGGCTAAAGTATGTGAGGAAGCAAAAGAAGATTATAGTATAGATTAATTTTTAGCTATGGTTTTACATGTATCATGATGATTTTAGATGAAGCGTTATTGCATATTTCAGTTAAATTTTAAAGGAACCAACTTAGGATCGCTTAATAAGCTAAATCCTTACTTTGGTTCCCTTTTCAAATTAAGAGAAATACTTATATAACATTCCTAAAAATTTATCTATTGTTATCACTATTGCACATATAATGGGAATCTAAAATAATAATTAATTTCTTCCATGCTTTAAAAGCCTCACATTTAACTCCTACTACTCCTTAACCCAATAGCAGCTACAATCATCTTTTCTTTCAAAGAAGCCATACTCAATTAAAGCTCTTCTTATACTTACGTAATCTTCGTAAATTCTTTTTAAGACCCTATTAACTTCTTTCTCAGAGTACATCTTTCCCTTTGAGAAGTTTTTAGTAATTTCTTCGAGAACAATTATTTTCTTTTTAGCCTTCACAGGAAAGTTTTTCAAAGCTCCATTTTCATCCATATAGGTTTTTATAGTGTCCACTTTCTCTTTATCAGTAATATTATATCTATCATCTAGGGTAGTTGCTGACTTGTGGGCATCGCATATGGTTTCCTTTTCAAGCTTATTTATTTTCTTATTTGAACCTTCTGAAAGTAAGTCCATCATAGCCAAAAATAACCTAGCTTGCTTTTCCTTTTCCCTTAATTTGTATCTGTGGTTCCTAATTGTGGACCCTGCTACTCCTAGGCTTGTCGCAATTTCTTTATCTGAAAGTCCCTTTGAGATTAATGTCATAATCTCTCTTTGAATATCAGATACTCCTGTGAAAGTTGAATTCATTTGTAGCAAATAATTTAGCATGGACTCATGATCCTCAGCAATGTGAAGCTGTGCTGCTTTTTTTGCATTATATAAGTTAGAATCTATCTCATAGATACGTCCTTTTTCAAAGGCCTTCTCACAAACTATACATGTATACTCTTGCTCACTTTCTATAACTCCACTTTTTACTTGTTCAATTGAGGCTTCCCAAAATAATTCATTTGACTTTGTTTCCATAATTCTCATCACCTTTTTTTTATTAATCTATATTATATATAATATGATATAATTATTATTTTGTCTATATATAAATAAACATTTGTTATATTTGTTTATTGTAAAAATTTCTTTATATCAATTTAACCCTTTATAGAGTTTATAATATTAATTCTTATTTTTTCACTTTTTAACTTAAATGAAATAAGCATATCCACTTCTCACTTAAATAAATTATAATGATTTCTATGTTTTTAATGAATTATAAAATCCTTTGTATTAGGTATTTTATATTCTGTTTAACTAAAAAAGTTGAATTGGATATGTCATATAAAAATCACATGTAAACTTTCATAAAACATCCATTTATACTAATTGAATATATCAGATTAATGTTTATAATTGATATTGGTACATAATATGGGACATATCAAAAGCAATTTGTGAAAATATCAAGAAAGTATTTTTATTACTTAACTAACAAAAAACCCCTAAAAAGCTTAAAACCTTATATTGTTACATGAAGTAACTTAATCATAGGAGTAAGTCTTTATATAAATTTCAAACTACCACATTTTAATAAATTTTGGGACCTAATAATCATAGAAAGGAAGTTTATTTTATGGAGAATAACGTTTTATGGTATTTAGAAAAACAAGTTGAAAGGACAATTAATAACTTAAGAAAGAAAAACATGGAAGGATATTTCATTAAGGATGAAGATGAGTTAAAAGAACTGTTACAAGAACTTATTACGGAAAATTCAGTAGTAGGCGTTGGTGATTCCATGACCCTATTCCAAACAGGAGTTATTAGCTTTCTTCGTAATGGAAATTATACCTTTTTAGATAAATATAAAGAAGATATTACCAGTGAAGAGAAAAAGAAGATTTACATTGAAAATTTTTCTGCCGATACCTTCCTGTGCAGTACCAATGCCCTAACAGAAGAAGGCGAACTTTATAACATTGATGGCAATGGAAGTAGAGTTGCACCCATGCTTTATGGTCCTAAACAGGTTATTATAGTTACAGGAATAAATAAAATTGTTAAGGATATAGAAGCAGCAGAAAAAAGAGTTAGAAACTATGCCGCTCCAATTGATGCTAAAAGATTGGGTAAAAACACTCCTTGCACCACCTTAGGATATTGTGTAGATTGTAAAAGTCCTGAAAGAATCTGTAATGATTTCACTATTATCAGAGGCCAATTTATTAAAGGAAGAATAAAAGTAATAATCCTAGGAAAGTCCTTAGGATATTAAAACTTCATAAAGGTTAAAAGCCCCAGCTAAGTTTAACTGAGGCTTTTAACCTTTATTTCTATTATTTATATTAACTTTTATTAAATAGACTTTCCAAGTTTCTCTATTTCTTCAAGGAATTTAGTCCCCTCAATATCATTCTTCTCGCTAACTCCAGGTACTATTACAACGCCTCTATCCTGCCACTTCATATATTTTGCAATTGCTTTATAGCTTGTGTTTATGCCTTCAAAAACCTCTAATTCATCATCACCACCACATACTAAAAGAACACTTTCCTTAATTTTCAAAGGTCTCTTGCAGTCTTTTCCTAAGTAGGAATACATTTTATCAATAGCAGCCTTAATTTGCGCTGAAAAGCTAAACCAATATAAGGGTGTCGCAAATACTATTGCATCTGCTGCTTCAAGTAAAGTTGTTAGCTCCTGAAAATCATCTTCAAAAGAACAAGGTGTTCCTTTACTCCAGCAAGTATTGCAAGCCTTACATCCTAAGATATCCTTTCTAGCAGTTTCAAACTTTGTAACCTCATGACCAGCAGTAGTAGCACCTTTAATAAAGGCTTCTGCCATTTTATCACTATTTCCATTTCTTCTTGGGCTTCCTGTTAATACTAATATATTTTTCTTTTCCATAATTTTTTCCTCCTTATAAAACTCTTTGCACATTTATAATATTTCATTTCCTATTGGTAATCCTCAAGATTAATACTGTGTATAGTTACACCTTTTTCTTAGGTTGCCTTAAAGGTATTCTTGTCTCCACTCTACCTTAGCCTTTCTTCTTGATGTTGTTCTTTTATATTATATATCCAAATAATAGTTAAAAGGTATAAAACTTTAATAAGTTTTATACCTTCACATATTTAGATAAATAAATTTAAATCCTGTTGTAACTTTAAGCATAAAATATCTTAATTTCTCTCTAGATATTTATTTTAAATTAACCTTACATATAGCTTTTGGATAATCCCTTTTCTTAAATTCTAAGCATTATACCAACCAAAAGTATAGTAATACTATAACCCCAAGGACTATTCTGTACCAACCAAAGATTTTGAAATCACGATTTTTAATGTATTGCATTAAGAATTTGATTATTACAACTGACACTACATAAGCAGTAACCATTCCTACTAGTAGTATTATTACCTCTGATCCACTAAAGGCAAGTCCGAATTTCACTAACTTAAGCAAACTTGCTCCAAACATTACTGGAACAGCCATAAAGAAAGTAAACTCTGCTGCAATGGTTCTGCTCATGCCTATGAAGATACCACCAAGAATAGTTGCTCCTGAACGCGAAGTTCCTGGGAATACCGCTGCAATAAGTTGGAAGAAACCAACCATTAAAGCTGCCTTAAAAGTAATCTGAGAAATTGTATTGATCTTTGATTTTTTACCTTTATTTCTATTTTCAACAACTATGAATAAAATACCAAATAAGATAAGCATTATAGCTACAGTTTTATAGTTGTAGAATAAGGCTTCTATTTTATCATCCCACAGTACTCCAACTAAAGCAGCTGGTATACAAGCAGCAACAATTTTTACCCACATTATCATAATATCTTTTTTAATAAGTAATTTTCCTCTTCCAAGTGAAAATGGGAAAAGCTTTTTCCAATAGGTTACTACAACAGCCAAAATTGCGCCAAGCTGTATAACAACTAAAAACATTTCCATGAAAGCTTCAGATACGTTAAGTTTTACAAACTCATCTAATAAAATCATATGTCCTGTACTACTGATTGGTAACCATTCCGTTATTCCTTCTACTATACCAAACAAAATGGCCTTTAATATTTCAAATATTTCCATTCCCGATCCTCCTGTTTTACATCTTGTTTTAAAGTGTAAAATCATAATTTTTTAGAGTAAGATAATCTTTCCTTAGAGATTTTCTACAATCCCCACTAAATAATAATATATCACCCTTAGTAATACTGGCAAGAGTAAAAAGAATATTGTAATGTTTTTGTAAGATTTATGTAAGATTAATTCATAGCTCATTTAGAGTTTTTATCGGTAAATAATTTATACATCTAAGCTATAGCTCCCTAACTTAGAGCTTTGAGACTATTGCTGAATTAATAAAGTTGAATTCTCAATGGACCCTCAAAATGGTTTCTCTCAAGGAGATAATCAGGCTCAAATTACTGTAATTATATAAGTTGTTTAAAATATCAATAGATTTTTAGGTTGAAAAAATGCAAGTATTGAGTTTATCTATTATACAAAAATAAGGTATGAAACTCAAAATGAATTTTATACCTTCTAATATCATTTGCAATATAAAAAATTTGTGTAATAACTTCATCTAGCCACTTAACCCTAAAAAACTACTTTAGGAAAGCTTTAGAAAAGTTCTTTGTTCTTTTTTCTGTATATCTATATGCACGCTTAGCACTATCTCCAACATAAAGAACTGGATCTAGGCTTTCATAAATTAAATGTCCTTCTTCATCTAAAAGTTCCTTAGCAACACATCTTCCTTTAATCTTTGCTAATATATTAGTGATATGAGGATATTCATCATTTTCAATCACATCTGTTAGGGAACATTCAATAGCCACCAAACATTCATTAATTATTGGAGCATTTACCACCTCTGATTTAACAGGAGTTAGGTTTAATGCCTCAAATTTATTCACATTACGTCCTGAAGCAAAGCCACAAAAATCTATTTCTTCCATCATTGTTCTATTTGGTATGTTAATAACAAAATCTTTAACCTTTTTAATTTCATTTATAGCAAAGCCTTTTCTTCCAAAACCTAAAGCTACCATATCCATTAAACTATAAGAAGACGATATTGTAGTAATGTTAGGAACACCCTTTTCATCATAAAAGCTTACAAGAAAAACAGGAAATCCATAATACATCTTGCTAAAATCAACTCTTGTTTTTTCCATTTCTACTCCTCCTCATTTATATAAATTTACCTAACTTATATTTAGTTAATTCATTGATATTATACCAACTACTAAGATTACTCACCGTGACTTAAATCACATCATGGTAACTAATGGATATTATTAATAATATCATTACTGTTAGTGAACAGCTATATTATGTTATATAACCTTATGAAAAAATATAAAAATATAACTTAACACTATTGAAAAGTCTAATATCTAGCATTACTATTATATTTATTACCATATAATTAACATGGGATATTAGATTAATTTGGGGGAATTAAAATGAGCATTATTAATGATAAGAAGGAACGTATTCAATGGTTCCAAGATGCAAGATTCGGTATGTTCATCCATTGGGGGCTATATTCTATTCCTGCTAGAGGTGAATGGGTAAGATCTTCGGAAAGGATTTCTAAAGAATACTATGAGCAGTACTTTGAGGAATTTAATCCAGTAAATTATAATCCAAAACTCTGGGCTAAAGCTGCAAAGGAAGCTGGAATGAAATATGCTGTAATGACTGCAAAGCATCATGATGGCTTTTGTCTCTTTGATTCTAAGCTAACTGATTATAAATCTACTAATACTAAACTCCACAGGGATTTTATAAAAGAATTCCTAGATGCTTTTAGGGCAGAGGGGCTTAAAGTAGGCTTATACTATTCATTGCTTGATTGGTACCATGAGGATTATCTTGCTTATGCGGATCGTCACCACCCTATGCGCGGCAATGAGGCCTATAAAAATAAATCTCATGATTTTGATAGGTATCTTGATTATATGCATGGTCAAATTCGTGAACTTTGCACTAACTATGGAGATATAGACATTATGTGGTTTGACTTTTCTTACGATGATATGGCAGGAGAAAAGTGGCGTGCCACAGAACTTGTAAACATGGTTCGTTCACTACAACCTGGAATAATCCTAGATAACAGACTTGAGGCCAGTGGTGAAAGCTACGGCAGTATTAAAACTTTAAACCCTAGTATCTATTCTGGTGATTTCGCCTCTCCTGAACAAATAATACCTCCTGAAGGAGTTACAGATTGTGAAGGCAACCCAATCCCTTGGGAAGCTTGCATTACCATGAACAATCATTGGGGATATTGCTCAACAGACAAGCTTTACAAACCTGCAAAGCAAATTATAAGAAAGTTAGTGGAGTGCGTAAGTAAAAACGGGAATCTTCTTTTAAATGTAGGCCCCAATGCCCTTGGTGAGTTTCCTGTAGAAGCTTCTCAATTACTTTCTGAAATTGGACTGTGGATGAAGGAAAATAACAAAGGGATTTATAACTGCAAAATGTCACAATTCGTAAAGCCTGAGTGGGGCTATTACACTAAAAATAAAAACTTGTTGTATGCTCATATCTTTGAAGGCAATATCGGTGCTCTTCCACTTATAGGTTTAAAAGACAAAGTAAAAAAAGCAAGACTTTTATCCGATGGCTCTGAAATAAAGTTTTGCAACGGCTGGAACACTAAGGAATTTGAAAAGGATTTATTCATTAACTTCGGCCCAATTGACACTGCAACTTACCCAATTCCTAACCATATTGATACAGTAGTGGAGTTGGAGCTGCTTTAACTATTTAAGACAATTATTCCTCATAATGTCAAGATATTTTTACATTTTAAGTATGGTGGATATAACGCGCAACATCGAAGTATAATAGCATTAATCAAGAAAAACTAGCTAAGTCTATAAATATTTTAGAATTACTCCATGTAAAAAGGTATAAAACTCAAAATGAATTTTATACCTTTTGTTTTTTTGTTACTCTCTTGCAAACCAAACATTTATAATTAAATCATCTTTAATTTCATACATGGCTATAACGCTACTTTTAACTTCTTCTTCCCCTTGAAGTACAGTAACATTTTCATGGTCTATAACATAGTTACCTAAAGTAATTCTATTAGAAATTTCTGCATGTAACCCTGGAGTTTCAAATCTTTTAGCATATCTTTTGCGCAGGGTTTCTATGCCACTTAAAAAGGGAGTAGTTTCTCCTAGATTATAAATTTTAATATCACTACTATAGGTTGAAGCAAACCCCTCTAAATCATGGCTATTATAAAAATCTAATTGTTTTTGAACTACCTCTATTGGAGTCATTTTAATCTTCCTCTCTAATTAAAATGTTTTAATTACATACATTACATGGTTAAGTATAACCTAAGAATACTTCTTAAATACTTTAATCCACTAAACCTTTCTGTCTCCATTTTCCTCTTTTATAGAAAATAGTAGTTATTACTGCTCCTAAAGTCCAAGAAACTAGTAAGGATATAAAAGTGGATTCTGGTCTTCCTGTAGGATAAAGATCACTACGAGTTAAATAAGCTATTCCATAGGCTACTGGTACTCTAAGAATAACTGTAGTAATTAAGGAAATCCACATTGGTGTCATGGTATCCCCAGCACCACGCATTACTCCAGATAAGCTTTGAGTTACTGCCATAGCAATATAACCTACTGCAAGAATTTTCATCATATGCATACTTAAATCAACTAGTTCTTTTGTGTCAGTAAATACTCCCATAAGAGGTCTACCAAAAGCTAAAATCAAAATAGTTATTGTAGTAGAAACTGCAACTGCAATCTTAGTTCCTGACTTAGTTCCTTCATTTACCCTGTCCATTCTTTTAGCTCCAATATTTTGACCTGCAAAGGTGGTCATGGCACTACCAAAAGTAAAGTTTGGCATCATGGCAAATCCATCAACCCTCATTACAATAACATTGCAGGCTATAACCATCTCACCAAAACTATTAGTAAGAGATTGTACCACTATCATTGCTAGAGAAAATATTGCTTGAGTAAATCCTGATGGAAGTCCTAGTTTTATAAGCTTAACAGAAAATTCCTTATTAGGCTTTAACATTTTTAAGTTTAAATCAAAGATATTTCTCATCTTAAGTAACTTGATAATACAAAGCACAGCTGATACACCTTGTGCTATTATTGTAGCTAGTGCAACCCCTGCAACTCCCATATTAAAGCCTGCAACAAACCAAATGTCTAGGATCACATTAAGCACAGTAGCAATAAGCAAGAACACTAAGGAAGATACTGAGTCTCCAAGACCTCTTAAAACTCCTGCTAGAATGTTATAGTAAGCAAACCCTGCAATACCTACAAAGTAAATTATCAAATAATCTGCACACCAATCAATTATAGATGCTGGTGTATTAAGAAAAACTAGTAAAGGTCTAGTTACTAAAGGTCCTATAACCATAATTATTACTGATGCAATAGCTGTAAGAGTAATACATACCCCTATAGTGTGAGAAAGCTTTTCCCTATCCTTTGCCCCAAAATATTGAGACACCATAATACCTGCACCTGTTGAAATTCCAACGAAAAGTACTAGTAAAAGATTAAGTATTGGAGATGCACTACCAACTGCTGCAAGAGCGTTATCTCCCACATATTTTCCTACTATAATAGAGTCAGCAGTATTATAAAACTGTTGTGCTATATTCCCTATTAACATTGGAATTGAAAATTCTACAATTCTCTTCCAAGGAGTACCCTCTGTCATATCCTTGGCAGTAAATAACCTACTAAATTTCCCCATATTTACCTCCTAATTAAATTTAGAGTCATGATATGCTTAAGAATATAAATTTGCTAGTGAATGCTGAACTATAGTGAGGCCTTTCGCAGTCTATAAAGTTATTTTAGTTCTTTCAATTTTTACAAATAAAGAACAAATGCGTGCATTCACACACCCTTTTAAAAGCTAGGAATTACTTACATTTTTCTACATGTACTCTAAAATCAAGTAATTACAAGGCATTCCAGGTGCTTTTTTAGGCAAAAAAGTTGAAATTCCTATATAATAAAAAAAACTTCCTTATAGAAGTCTTCACATTTAGTGAGCATTCAATATTAATATAACTTTTAAGAGAAAAACTAAATACAACTTAATTTTTCTCTTAAAAATATTTCAAACTATTCTTCTCATTCATATCCATGAATTTTTAAATGATTTTTAGCATATTAATTTAAGCTTATATTAGTTATTAAAGTTTGTCAAACCGAATTTATTGTATACAATCTCTATTATATTCTTACTGTATTTAGCTTTAGTAAATCCAAGTCTTAACTCTAATTCATCATCTTGTATCACTCACTAACTTCACTAATGTCCTGACACTTTTTAAGTCTACCTCTAAAGTAATACTTAATAATTTACTTTATAATTTACATTTTTTTTCGAACAAATACTAATATAGCTTTTCATTCAATAAAGTTGAAATTCTTCTTAGCATAAACTTATTTTTACGTATATTATCAAATAAGTCTTCTATATCCTTACAGCTAAGCCCCATCATATCTTCTAAATCTTCAACCATATCATCTTCTTCATACTCTTTAATTAGAGCCCTTCCCACAAAGCTTATATCTTCATATAAATTAATTTCAACAAATAACCCTTTCCTAAAATCAATTTCTGAAGAAACCTTGCATAAAAAATCCCTTATTTCACTTAAGGCTGCATCCCTATCCTCTAGGTTGTCTACTTCTTCAAACCAGCGAACATAGTCTTCCACCGCTTTTTCATAGCCCTCTTGACCTGCATGTTCTAATATTCCTAAAGTTTCATTATACTCACAGACATCTATGTACACTTCTCCATCTTTAAGTCCCATATTCTTAGAAATAATAATAGATGGTAGCAGCACATACTTAATAAAAGCATATAAATTCTTCTGAGTTGTACAACACACCCAACGCTTTACCCATGTATTACTATATTGATTTGCCATGATATACCTTATTATATAACCATCCTCAGTCATAGGTATCTCCTGTCTATTATTAATCCAATTTCGCCAGTAGGCTATTTGATTCACACTCATTTGTCGTTACTCCTTAATTAGCTAAATTACTATTATTTCCACAGTTTATTGTAACACTTTCCATAGTTTTTTCCTATATGTTTATCACACTTCCATTAAGATATAGAATAAAAATAGCCTTTAAACCATGAATTATCTCTAATTTGACTCCTTTAAGCTTTTAGTTAGTGAATAAACCATATTTTTAAATTAGGAATCGATCGTTTTTTATAGACAACAAATCTTAATTGTCTTAAGGGTTTATTGAAGTACTCTTTCACTAGGGTTACACTTTTAAATCTAAAACTCATAAGCACTTAATAATTTTCTAGTAGATTTTTATCACAATAACTTATAAATTATATAAGTTGATGAATTATAATGAAAATGTTACTATATAGATGAAAATCAAATAAGTTGTTGCTCATAATTGTTGTAAATAATGAAATTGTGAAGAAGGAAGTTGTTATCAATGAAATTATAAACAAGGAAACTTCTCACAATTAAATTACTAAATAATGAAATCATTAATAATAAACTTCTATAGAATAAATAGAAATAAAGTCTTATGAAATAAAAGTTTATCCGCTACTATTTAGAGGTTGAAACTTTAAACTCGAGAAGGTTTACCTATAAAAATTTAACATGAGGTGTTAACTTGAATAAAAAAATAATTTACCTAACCTGTACCATGTTTCTTATGAGTCTTTTGGCTAATATGGGACATCCTGTTACTCCTGAACTGGTGGTAAGCCTAAAAATGTCTTCCTTCATGTATGGAGTAATGTTTGCTGCTATGTCTATTGCTGGCTTTGTTATGTCACCCATTTGGGGCAGCCTTTCAGATAAATACAAAGATAGACGTCTGTTTATGTACATACCTACCATAGGTTATGGACTTGCTCAATTAGGTTTTGGTTTTAGCACTTCAGTACCTATGATAATATTCTTTAGAATTCTTGGAGGGGCTTTCTCCTCTTCAGTGTTCACCAATGCTATCGCCTACATTATAGACGAAACAAATCTTGAAGAAAGAAATAGGGCAATATCAACTTACACAGCTATTACTGGCTTTGGTGTATCATTAGGCTATTTAACTGGAGGATATATTGGAGCAAAAGATTATCACTATGCCTTTGCTTTCCAGGCTGCAGGACTACTTATTCACGCTGTAATTATGAGGCTGTTTTTACCAAAGAGTCAGGTTCATAGTAAGGTACAAGAAACTTCTCAAGCAAACATAAAGGGATCTTTGAAAGCTAACTTTAAAACTTATCTTTCAAGTTCTTTAGGGGTTTTACTTTTAATAGTGCTTTTAACTTCCTTTTCAAATACAACTTACTCTAATGGTATAAACTATTACTTAAAGAAATATCTGAACTTAAACCCACTTCAAATAGGCTATTACATGGCCTTTACTGGTATCATCGGAATGATAGCAAACATTTATCTAACTCCAAGACTATCTAGAAAAATTGGAGATAAGAAATCTTTAAAATACGTTTTTCTAGCAACTGGAATATCTCTTATGATTATTGGTATGCAGGAAAATATCCTTGCTAAATCAACTATAGGTGTGTTTGTATTATTTATCTTTGTACTTTCTATGTTTAACCCCTTACTACAAGCAATAATATCTAAGCATAGTAAAAATGAACATGGAAGAATAATGGGACTTCAAAGTTCTATAAACTCAGTGGGTATGGTGGGGGGTTCCTTATTTTCTGGTGCTTTAATGGATTCCTATCCAAAGGTTTCTTTCATGGTGGCAGCATTCCTATTTTTAATTTCTTATTTAATAGTTCAACTTAATAAAAAATTAAGCAGTAAATAAATATGTTATATTAGAAAAAGCTATATGGTAGTCACATAGCTTTTTCTAATATATATGTTTCATTAATGATTACTTATCTTCATACAGGGTAACCTAAGTAAAATCTTAATTATAAATGCATGAACTTAATCAAACCATAAATAATAGTTCCCTCTTAGATAAAGTTAATCAAAGATAACCTTGAGGGTTTTCTTCTGTAAGGCTTAAAAGAAGAACACTAATTATTTGAGTTAAACTGATTTTTGTTAAACACATTTCTGTTCAGCGGTTATAAATATTCCCTATGGAGTAATCCTTTCTGCTACTAAAGTAAATGTCTTTGGAATTCCCTTATCAAAATTATCTGAAGATAAATTAGGTTCTTCATCCAAACTCTTAATTAAAAAACCTTCTTTAGCCACAGCAGTAACTATCTCTCCCAGATTCCATTTACGAAGAAGAACTTTCTTTGGTTCTTCATTATCAGTTAAATATTTTGAGTAAGATATATCCTTTTCCTCTAAAGATGTATCAAAATAATCTCCTGTTACCTTATGCTTACGCACTTTGGCTGTTGAGCCCCTTGAAGAAATAAGTTTAGTTGTAACTGGATGAAAGTCTCTAATTACTAGCATTCCATTGACACTTAAAAGCTTATAAATAACATTCATGAAAGGTTTTAGATCTGTAAAGTAGTGTAATATGCCCATTTCTGCAAAAACTATATCATAATCACCTTTAAAAAGGTCTTGAGGCAATTTTAGTACATCCGATAAGATATAATCTATTTTTACACCTGCTGCTTCAGCTAACTCCAAAGCATAACGTTTATTCCCCTCTGAAAAATCAACCACAGCAACATTGGCTCCTAAAAGCGCTAGCGCTACTGCCTTACTTCCATTTGACCCCATTAAATTCATAACTTTCTTGCCCTTCACATCAACAAATTTACTATAAAGCACAGAAAGAGTTTTCTCAGGATTTATTTTAATTTTTGAGGCAGCTTCATAGGGTTCTCCAAACCTATGTATCCAAGCATCATAAGTTTCCTTATTCCATGCCTCCTCATTTATATCAATACATACCTCTTGAACATCACTATGTGTTGCTTCAGGATTCTCTATGTTTTTATATTCTTCTTTCATGTTAATCAACTCCAACTTAATATTTATCCATTAGTTATATAGCATAATTTAAGTTATGATAATTTACAAGTATAATTTAGTCTCATTATACATCTAGTGAATATTATATGCTATTGGTTGTAGTATATCTCATCTAAGCTGCTTGAAGTTAAGTTTTAACATATCAATAATCTTATTTCTCACGCTTAAAGGAGATTTCACCACTACATAAGGACCTAGAGATAAAATTCTTCTTATAACCTCGTCTTCATTAAAGGTGTAATAGTAAACTTTCACCTCATACCTATTATCACCTAAGCTTCTTGTGCTTCTTTCATAGGAGGAAAGTCCCATAAAGCACCTTTCCATAGCCCCTCTCTCATCCACAAGCTCTAAAACTATAGGTTCTTTACAATACTTTTCTTCTTTTATGAGTTTTAAAATCTCATCCCTATTCTTAGTAATTTTAACCTTTGGTTCTAAGACCATAGCTTTTATATTCTTTAATAAAAGCATAATAGGTCTATCTTCATTAATAGAGTAGGCTGATAGCCTTAAAGTCTCATCTCTAAGCGAATATTCAACTCTAATAGGCAGAGCAAGATTGTCCTTGTACTCCTTGCCATACTTATCCACACTTGTATATCTTATAGGGTAATTATTTAAAATCCCTTCAATAGCTGTAAAGAAAACTTCTCTCAAACTCTTAAAATCCTGTTCCTCTTCCCTTATAAACCTATTTGTTCTTTCTATTACATCCGCTTTAATTTCTTCTACATTTTCTAATTCTTTTTCTAGTTTTAATACTAGCTCTTCACCTAAGAGTTCTCTTGCCATTTTTTCCTTTAACATTGCCTTAAGCCATTGCTTTTCAATATTAGAAAACCTTACAGCTAAGGGTACAGGATTAGCACTATTTAAAATGGGAAAATATTTTCCCTCAACCTCTTTAAGTAAATTAAGGTTATCCTCACTTTTATATTCATTTAACATTAACCCTTCAAAGGTTACAAAATCTTTTCCTATTAGTTTTTCCTCATAAGCTTCTTTTTCTATTATTTTTAGTATTTCTTCTTTATCTAAGCCTTCCTTTGATAAATTCAATAGCTTAAAAACCAAGTTAAAATATCTATTCTTATACTCATGAAATAACTCCATAGTTTTTAAGCATCTCCTTCCAGTCACTATTTATCTTTCTTTTTACATAGCTTGGTTCCATTACTTCTATCTTTCCATAATACCCTCTTATCCATGGTATCATTTCATAGCAATCATTAACTTCCTTTGTAAAAACAAAAGTATTTTCCTCCTGTTTTTCAACAGAGTAAGTTTTAAGTTCTCCTTTAATTCTGTCTATAATATACATCTCACTATTACTTTCAATCGTTACTTTAAACTTCAAGGTTTGAGGAGCACTTTCTCCATTTAAATGTACAGAGGACCAGCTTTTTCCCATGGAGAAATTATACTTTTCAATGAGCCCCTCCTCTGAGTATTCTTCCTCTAAAAGGTGAATTTCCTGTATCCTATCAAGTCTTGAAACAAAACACCTTTCATTGTAAAAGGCTACTAAATAAAACCTTCCGCAATCTACATCATAACGAATTTTATAAGGTATAACTATCTCTTTGTTATACCTTACTTGTCTATTTTCACTTAACTTGTACTCTATTTTTACTTTTCTATTTTTACTTATTGCTTTAATTAACTTCCAAAGTATTTCTTCTTCTATAATGGGATGAAAGTGCAGCTTTTGATATTGAAAAACATCCTCGTAATCTTTAGTCATGTTTCTATGAAAACTTATATACTGTTTTAAGGTATCCTGAAAATAATACCCTGCCATATTAGGAAAAAATACATTTTTATAAAGGGAAGTTACTAAGTATAAATTAACTATCTCTTCATCCTTTAAGCTTCTTAAAATATCCTGTGCTATTCCATAACTCTTTCCTCTTCCTTGTTTTTCACAAGTAACTAATCCCATGGAATCACAAAGCTCTTTTAATTTTCTTTCTATAGTTTTGCTGCTTACTTTATCATAGTCTAAAAGCTCATTTTCCACAAAAAACTCTTCTAACTCCTTAAGAGTAATAGTCTTATCATAATGGTTTAAAGCCAAAAGTATACTGTAATGAAGTTTTAGATCAGCCTTAGTAAAGCTCTTATTTAAATAGGTGCTAACTAAAAAGTTTTTAGTGTTTGTAATAGAGTCATAGCTTAAACTTAATAGTTTTGTTTTGCCATCTCTATCAAATTTAATAAAATCTTTCTCTATATATTGCTGTATTCTTCTCATTTCATAGCTTACTTTTCTAGAGCTTCCCCTTTTTTTATTTTCATAGTCATCTCTTGAAAAACAACCATATAAAAATACATCTCTTAATATAGAGCGTATCAAATCATAATGTTTTATAAAATCAGCAAACATTTAGCACCTCCACCTAGACTATCCTTGCGCCTTAAAATTATATATTGGTTTAATTATACCAAGAATGTCTACAGTTTCTCTAATGTTTTCAATTATTTCTTCCATGGATTTATATACCATTGGAGCCTCATCTATGGTTGCCTCAGTAATGGAGGTAGAGTATATTCCCTCCATAGATTTTTTAAATTCTTCGTAATTGATTTTTTCCTTTGCTTTCGTCCTGCTCATTAGCCTTCCAGCACCATGAGGCGCAGAAAAATTCCAATCTTCATTGCCTTTACCAATACAAATAAGACTTCCATCTCTCATATTTATTGGGATAATTAATTTTTCCCCTTCATAAGCTGAAACACTGCCTTTTCTTATAATATTGTCTTTAAAATTAATGTAATTATGAATTGTGGTAAAATGTTCGAACTCCTCTAATCCTTTACCTAGAAGCTTATTAAGAATAATATCTGCCATAACCTTTCTATTTAAGGTTGCATACTCTTGACAAATATTCATGTCATGAAGGTATTCTTCCTTATACTTCCCAGTTAAAAAGCATAAATCTCTTGGATATGTGGGCATTAAATCATCATATAGCTTTTTTAAACTCTTTAATTCCCCTTCAATTTCTTTTCTTCTTCCTGCTGCTTTAAATTCTTTAATAATTTCATCCTTTTTAGTAAAATATTCTTCTTTTCCTGAACATAAATCTATAGCCAAGTTCTGATAAAGGTCAGCAACCTGGGTACCTAAATTTCTACTTCCTGAATGAATTACCAAATAAAGATTTTCATCCTCATCTTTATCAACTTCAATAAAGTGGTTTCCTCCCCCTAAGGTTCCAATACTTCTTTCAATCCATTTTGTATTCTTTAAATTCCTAAAACACTTTAATTCCTGTAATTTTTCAAACTTAACCATCCTACCTTCATGGGTGTTTTTACCTGAAGGTACATATTTATTTATAATTTCATCCAGTAATGCTAAATCTATGTTAAGCTTTCCAATATTAACTGTGAGCATGCCACAGCCAATATCCACTCCCACAATATTAGGAATTACCTTGTCACCTAAGTCTGCTGTAAAGCCAATAACACAGCCTGCACCCTTATGGGTATCAGGCATTATTCTAACCTTGCATCCCTCTAAGAAAGGTTGATTGCAAAGCTCAACTAATTGATTAATAGCCTCTTGTTCTATATTATCTGTAAATACCTTAGCACTGTTATATTTACCTTGTATAACCTTCATAATTATTCTCCTTCTTAAAATAGTAATTTTCAATATGACTTCTTAAATCTCCAACCCCATTTTCCACTGTGGTAATGAACTCTAAGATCTTTTCACTCCAGCCTGAAATTATATTAACCCTTTCACCACAAAACTGTTGTGTCCCATAACCTTCCATATCAATTCCATGAACCCAAACCTCTGGATTTACCTTCTTCTTATACTTTTCAATATAACTTTGACAAGTATCCTTATAGCCATAATTAATTTCATTATCAGATAAAATAATTATTCTATCCACATATATTTTTTCTTGAAGTAAATACTTTATTGGCAATGATATATCAGTACCCCCACCAGTAACAGGAATAGCTAATGCATTTGCAATGATTCCATTACTACTAGCCATTGGCTTTAAATAAAAATTAGTATCAAAGGTGCTTGTTATCGCTTCCTCACAAATATAATTAGATATTGCCATCATAAGTACTGCTATATTAGCTGAAGTAACCTCACTTCTTGTGCTAATTGGCATTGTCATAGAACCTGACACATCAGCAGAAATAAAGGTTTTCCCTTGAAGCTTTGTTATATTATTAGTTGAATGCTTCATAGCTGTTTCCAACGCATCATATAACTTGGAGCTTCCTAAATTTTCATTATATAAAGCCTTAAAGGCGGTATAAAATCTAAAAGGCAATTGCTTGCTTTTTATTATCCATTCTTTATTTACTAACATTTCATAGACTTTATTTAAGTTCTTAGGATTGCTTTTTATTATATTTCTTAGGTTTCTAAGTAATGCCATATACCCAAGTTTATTATCTGCAATAAGTTTTTCCCAAGACTCAGCTGTATTTCCTTGAGAGGATAACTTTGTTTGCCAAGTAATAGGAGTTTTTAAGTTTCCCTCTATTAGTCTTTTAAACATATTGCTTTGTTCTTCATCATTTGCCTTAGGGTGAACTAAGCATACTATATCCTTAAGCTTAACTTCCTTAGACTGATTATACTTTGCTAAGCTGTATTCATCAAAAGTTAAAAACTTGTCTCCTATTGCTTTTTTCATTGAGTTCGGTATTGGCTTTCCAAATTCATTTAAGTAATATGCTAATATCTCTGCCATATCATCTACTCTCTCTATTACTTCATAAATTGCTCGTCTAGCATAAGGTTTTCCTAAAGGTGACTTTGCAAGCTCTGAAACCAAAACATGGGATATAGTTCTAAGATGCATTTCTTTTCTTGCATATATAGCTAAATTTGCAACAAAACCAGGATTTGTAGTACACACTTCTCTTATATCTTTAATAACTTGAGAAGAATTATCTCCATAAAATTTATCTTCACCAAAAAAACTTGCTAAAACTTCTATAATTAATCTATCTATTAAACTCATTTTATAAGCAATGTATCCTTCATTATTTTTACTTAACATATTGGAATTACTATTAAACTTACTCATGATTCTCACTCCTCTTTAAAATAATGAACTGATTTATTTTCTTCTGTGACTTTTTAAGGCTATTAAACCTTCACTGAGATTTAAATTTAAGACTAAGACTTCCATTTTAAATGCACAGAAGAACTACTCTGACAAAATACAATATAGTTAAGGTAAAATTCCTAAAAATAAAAGGGAGAAAATCGAAAAGTGTTCTGCTCATTTAAGAGCGCCCTTTATTCTATGAAGTAACACTTTTCTACACTGCCCACTTTTACAATACAAGGAGAAAAGCTATTTAAGAAATAGTGCTCTACCAACTGAGCTATCAATACCACTTAGAATGATATTGAACAGGAGTCGAACCTGTGACACCTTAAAATCATAATCGAAGTATCTCAAATATGCACTGCCTTGTATTTGCCTTACAATTTAATTATATTTACCCATGGATATAATTAACAGACAAAAACTTTGCAAAAAAGAAAGCCCTAATGAAAATTCATTAGAACTCTTAAAATTTCTACTAATATAATTTAATATAATCTTTGATAAAGTTACTACTATTGTGTTGCCCATTTTAGGTTTTTTATTAAACCCTGTTGATGGTCTTTTGTAGATGTTACTACTAATATTAAATTGCCAATGGGATCCTGTGATTGTGTTCATTTGTTCTTAAATTGCAGAATAAATTAGCTAACAATTTTGTAGTAAACCTTTGAAGTGAGCATATACACAATAGCATAAAAAATAGTAAAGACAAAAATTGTTCCAGCAGTGCAATATGCAAACAGTGTAACATTAGTTAGGTTTAATACTTCCAAAAGCTTTACTATAACTTTAAATGCAAAAGCAATATGGATAATAGCTGTGAAAAGAGGAAGGAAAAACACCATAAGCACTTGACTGTTGATTGATTTCTTTATTTCTTCTTTGCTCATTCCAACCTTTTGCATAATTTCAAAGCGTTCCTTATCATCATAGCCTTCTGAAATTTGTTTGTAGTATATAATAAGCACTGTGGCCATAATAAAGAGTGCTCCAAGGAATATACCTAGGAAGAAAAGACCTCCGTAGACAGAAAAGAAAGATACTCTAGATTCTTCCAAACCTTCGCAGTTTCCATCAATAGATAACTCTTTTATTTTGTTACTAATATCTTTAGTTAAAGTAATTTCCGCTTCCTCATTATCATCAGTATCAAAGGCAAAATAATAAGATAATTCACCAATATTTTTAGAAGCTTCAGTACTTGAACTGAATATTTTTTCAATTGTATTTTCGTCAGGAACCACAACAAAGTAACCATTTGAAACTACAGAAGAAGCAATTCCATCTACTGTCATAGTATTTATACGCTCTTTAATTTTAAACTCATTACCTAAAATATTAATACTATCTTCAGCTATTTCTCCTCTATAAGTGTAAAGGAGCACTTCATCTTCCTTTAAAGCAATAGACTTGTTTTCCATGTGATTATATTCACTTAGAGGGATAAACTCTAAGAAACCTAAATTGTTCATGTCCAATTCATTGCGGTTATCTGTAAAGTAATTTTTATCTTGTATTACAGCTAAATCTAAAGATCGATATTTAACTATATTTTTCACAGCAGCGCCCTGTTTTTCCGCCTGCTCTTTTATCATAGAAGTAAGTTCTTCTGACTTATCTTTTGAAATGTTTTTTGCGCTTATTGAAATATCTCTTGGGTATCTTGTTCTAAGCACATCCTCCATACCAATATATAGGGATACTGTAGTAGACAGCATTACTAGAACAGTGGTTGAAAGAATACAAATATTGGCGAGTCCTACTGCATTTTGTTTCATTCTATAAATCATACCAGACACATTTATAAAATGATTGGTCTTATAATAAAAATTTTTATTCTTTCTAAGTGCTTTTAAAAGTGCTATGCTCCCTGCAGTAAATAGGGCCCAAGTTCCTACCATAACAAGAATTACTGCCATAAAAAAGCTACTTAGTGCTGCTAAAGGCGATCCTGTAGTTAAAGCAATATAGTAACCAATTCCAAGGCTGATAACTCCAATTAGAGTAAGAATCCATTTTGTCTTTGGCTCTTTTTCCCCAACTTGACCTCCTTTTAGAAGCTCCACAGGGTTTGCGAGATGAATTTGTCTTAGATTATTCATAAGAATTAAGACAAATGTAAAGCCAAATAAAGCAACGGTTTTAAATAAAGACTGTTTTGAAATAAAAAAACCCATGGGTACCTTAAAATTTAAAATCTTAAGAAGCACTAAAAACATAAGCTTGCTTAAGGCAATTCCTAAAAGAAGTCCTAATGCCGTAGTTATGAGGGCTACAAAAAAGTTTTCCCAAAACAACACTTTAGCAATATGCTTTTTTTCCATACCTAGTATGTTATATAACCCAATTTCCTTTTTACGCCTTTTAATAAGAAAGCTATTAGTATAAAAAAGAAAAACCACTGAGAAGAACCCAATAACATAAGTTCCAAATTTTAATATAGCCTTAAGATCATTTCCCCCAGACATATTATCTAAGCCAGGATTCACTGATATAAAATCCATAATATAAAACATAGCAGTAATACAGATACAAGTTAACATATAGGGAAAGTAAGTCTTTCCATTCTTTTTAATATTAGTTACAGCCAGCTTTTCATAGAACATCTTACTCAAATCGCTCACCGCCTGTAGCAATTATAGTAAGGGTATCAGAAATCTTTTGATACATTTCTTCCTGACTCATAGAAGCTCTATAAAGTTGATGAAATACTTCTCCATCCTTTATAAAAAGTACGCGACTTGCGTGGCTGGCTGCTTTGGTACTGTGAGTAACCATTATTATGGTTTGCCCTTCTTTATTTATATCATTAAACAGACGTAATAACTCATCGCTTGAATGAGAATCTAGTGCTCCTGTAGGCTCATCTGCAAGAATAAGTTGTGGGCTAGTTATTAAAGCTCTTGCTATAGCTGCCCTTTGCTTTTGACCACCAGATACTTCATAAGGATACTTTACCAAAATACCATCTATGCCAAGTTTCTTTGCTATAGGCTTTAACCTGTTGTTCATTTCCTCAAAAGCCTTCCCGGATAAAACAAGGGGCAAAAATATATTATCCTGCAATGAAAAAGTATCAAGAAGATTAAAATCTTGAAATACAAAACCTAAATTATCGCGGCGAAATTTAGATATTTCCTTTTCCTTAATATTCCTACTACTTATGCCATTAAGAACCACCTCTCCATTTGTAGGCTTATCAAGAGCTGCAATAATATTTAGCAATGTAGTTTTACCTGATCCAGACTCACCCATAATTGCTACATATTCACCCTTTTCCACAGAAAAAGATACATCAGATAAGGCTTGAACATGATTTCCTCCAAAACGGCTGGTATATATTTTTTTAAGTTTTTTCACTTCTAATATTGACATGAATTATTCACTCTCCCAAATTTTTATCATGTTCAGTTTAACAAAAGGAAGAAATGCCTGCCTTAACTTTGGCTTACATTTCTTCCTCTAACCTTACGTCTTTGTAAGGTTGAAATAAAAACTTATTCTATGCCCACTTGAATTGTTTCTAAATTAATTTTTACCTTTGTACCTTCATCCACTCTTGATTCTATGGTTATACTGTGGGAAAGCTTATTTAAAATCTGCTTACAGAGATATAACCCAAGACCTGTAGACTTCTTATCCCATCTACCATTGTAGCCTGTAAATCCTCTTTCAAATGTGCGGGCTAAATCCTCTTCCTTTATACCAATACCAGTATCTTCTATAACAAGAGTTTTTTTAGAGCCATCATTCATGTATATTGAAATAGTGCCCTCCTTAGTATACTTCAAGGCATTTGATAAAAGCTGCTCAATAGCAAATAACAGCCACTTTTCATCAGTTAAAACCTCACAATTTAAGTCTTTAAAGTCCAGCTTAATTCTTTTTCTTATAAACATTCTTGCATATTTTCGTACTGCCTGCTTTACTATATTATCAAGACTTTGACTTTTAAGCATAAGATCAGCAGACATACTTTCAAGTCTTAGATACTGAAGTACAAACTCTACATACTGTTCAATCTTAAATAACTCCATAGAAAGCTCTGAGCTTAACTCATTGTCTTCTGTCTGAAGGATTAAATGCATTGCTGAAATAGGGGTCTTAATTTGATGAGCCCATAAAGTGTAATAATCTATTAATTTACTTTGATTTACCTCTGCATTATGAGTAATTTCAAGGTTTTGCTTACAAATAATAGTAAGTAAATCGTGGTAATCTCTTTCAATTATATCCTTGGGTTGAGGCAGATTATCAAATTTTAAAGCAATATTGTGTTTTAAATCCTGAAGTAGTTTATGCTTCTTATATAGGCTTAGAAAATCTATAATTAGAAAAACAACTGCTATAATTGCCCAGAGAACACTAGCATAGACTACAGGTTCTACAGGAACATTATATAAGAAAAGTACAATAGCGAAGGTTAAAGAGCACAAAACTAAAAGAATAATCCCTTTTAGCCGAGCTTTCAAATAAAACATCACAAGACTAAAAACTTCTGTTTTCTTCATTTCATTCCACCAGATATCCTACACCCTTCTTAGTTATAATAAAATCCAACAATCCTATGTCCTGCAGCTTTTTACGCAGCCTTGTTATATTAACAGTTAAGGTATTGTCATCTATATAACTGTCTGTTTCCCAAAGCCTTGTCATAATATTATCCCTAGACACGGTCTTACCTTTGTTTTCTATAAGAATCTTTAATATCCTATTTTCATTTTTGGATAACTCAATTTTATTTCCCTTAAAATTTAAAGTGGAGTCGCTGGTGTTAAGTATTGCCCCTCTATGCTCTAGAAGATTAGTCTGCCCTGCAAAATCATAGGTACGGCGTAATAATGCCTGAACCTTTGCAGTTAGCACATTAAGGTCAAAAGGCTTTGCTATAAAATCATCTCCACCCATATTCATAGCCATTACTATATTCATATTGTCTGATGCAGAGGAAATAAAAATAATAGGTACCTTGGAAACCTTTCTGATTTCATTACACCAGTGAAAGCCGTTAAAAAAAGGTAGAGTAATATCTAACAAAATAAGCTGAGGATTATAGGAAGCAAAAAAAGAAAGAATATCTTTAAAATCAGTTACACATTCCGCTTCATATCCCCAGGACTTTATATGATTTTTTACTGTTTTAGCAATGATTAAATCATCTTCTACTATAAGAATTTTATACATTTACTCTCTCCTCAAACACTCTTTTTCTCAAATAATAGCTTAATTATATCATACTTAAGATTATTGGTTAAACTTTCATAATGAACCTTCATAATTTCTAATTTCTTGTATTATCCAGTAAAGTTATATAAAATTAAATATGTAATTACAAATAAAGGAGCTACGAAAATATGATAGATTTACATATACACACCACCACTTCAGATGGTTCTGATGAACCTAAAGATATCCTTATTAAAGCACAACAACTTGGCTTAAAATATATTTCCATTACAGATCACAACTCCCTTGGGGCTTATGAAAAGCTAAAAGATATTAATATTCATAACTACTTTGAAGGTAAGCTTATCCCAGGCTGTGAATTTTCAGCTATGCATAATGGGAAACCAATCGAAATACTAGGTTATGGTATTGATTTTGATACAATAGCCTCATCAGGATTAATTTCAGATGACAATTTTTATGAGAGGGAAAATGATTATCTAAAAAAATTAATTGAAATATGCAAAAATCTTAACCTTAAATATAGCAATAATTTATCAATTGATGGAAAGTATTTTGCAACACAAATTATTCATAACGATCTTAGAAAATATCCTGAAAATGAGAAGCATCTTGGCACGGAAGTCTGTGAAAGCATGAATGTATTTTATAGAACTTGTATAAACAATGTAGAAAGTCCATTTTTCATTGATATGCTGAAGGATTGGTTCACAGTGGAAGAAGTTGCAGCTACTATAAAAAAGGCTGGTGGAAAGTCCTTTCTAGCACACCTTTATGGATATTATGCAGATAACTATGAAGAGTTTCTAGATTCAATAATATCCTTAAATGCTCTTGATGGAGTAGAATGTTACCATTCCCTTCATTCTATTGAAATAACAAAGCAATTGCTTAATTATTGTAAGGAACACAACCTTCACGCCTGTGGTGGAAGTGATTATCATGGAAAGCTGAAGCCTACTGTGAAAATGGGAGAAAGCATTATTGATACAAAGATACCTTTTGACATATTAAAGCCATGGCTTCCAAGTAATGTTTTGTAGACGCTCATTTGTTTTCTTTTTTATTGGGATTCTAGATTAGAAGTTAAATTGTACATGAGCATGTCCTGGCTTCTGATAAGCCTCTGAAAATTAATAAGTTAAAAATTAAACTAATGAAAACCACACTATACTTCCCCAGTGAAATAAGCATGAAAATATACAAACTAATAAAATAGGGCTATGATATTATCTTCATAGTTATTAAAGTAAAGCCCTAATCAAAATTGATTAGGGCTTTTATTATTGTTAAATATTCACCTTTATTCTAAGTTAAGGTAATTCATAATTCTCACAGCAATAAATACTCCCATCTAAGAAGTTTTCCTTTTATATTCTGCTTTGAAGATTCTCCTATTTTTATGGATAGTATGAAATATGATGTTACTTGCTATGAAATAAAAAAGGCGTGCCTCGGCACGCTCTCTCTTTTGCCTCCAGCTCTTAGGCGTAGCCTGCTATCAAAAAAATACTTGTCTCCTAGACGATTT
>NZ_JAGGLL010000006.1 GCF_017874425.1 Clostridium punense | reverse complement strand
ACATAAGGTCGCATAGCTCAGCTGGGAGAGCATCTGCCTTACAAGCAGAGGGTCACAGGTTCGATCCCTGTTGCGACCACCATTAAACCTAAAAATATAAAACTAAATATATGCTGGCATGGCTCAACGGTAGAGCAGCTGACTTGTAATCAGCAGGTTGTAGGTTCGATTCCTATTGCCAGCTCCAAATATGGAGGAGTTCCCGAGTGGCCAAAGGGGGCAGACTGTAAATCTGTTACGTTTCGTTTCGATGGTTCGAATCCGTCCTCCTCCACCAAAACACCTAATATAGGTGTTTTTTACTTTGTATAAGATTAAAGTTAGATTGTCAATATAAAGAAGTTATAGAGGAAACGATTTAAATTTATCATAAGTGAAATGGTGTTTTTATGACTATGCACTTAAGTCCAAAATAAATCTTGTTTAATTCTAATAATGATTAATGTTATTTAGTAGTGTAGAATAAAATAATATTCTATTAGAAATAATAATCTATTGACACAAAATATTTATTATGTTAATATAGCTTAGAAAATTAAATAATAACTCTTATCCAGAGAGGTGGAGGGACAGGGCCCTATGAAACCCGGCAACCAGTTTTTTAACAATGGTGCCAATTCCTGCAGTAAAGTCTGCAAGATAAGAGAGTGTATAAAAATTTACTCTTCTTATCAAGGAAGAGTTTTTATTTTTTGCTAAGAATATAACTAAGAATAACTCTTGGCAATTAAGAGGAATAACTCCCAGTGTTTAAGAAAATTTCTTATTATATTAATTTTAATAGCGAAAGAGAGAGGAGATATAAAATGAGAAGATTATTTACGTCAGAGTCAGTTACAGAAGGACATCCAGATAAGATCTGCGACCAAATTTCAGACGGAGTATTAGATGCTATATTAGAACAAGACCCTACAGCAAGAGTTGCTTGTGAAACTGCTGTAACAACAGGAATGGTTTTAGTAATGGGGGAAATCACAACAAACTGTTATGTTGATGTTCCTAAAATTGTTAGACAAACAATAGAGGGAATCGGATACACAAGAGCTAAATATGGTTTTGATGCGGACACTTGTGCAGTGTTAACATCTATAGATGAGCAATCAGGCGATATCGCTATGGGAGTTAATGAGGCTTTAGAATCAAAAAAAGGTGAGATAGATAAAGTTGAAGCTATAGGAGCTGGAGACCAAGGTATGATGTTTGGTTTCGCTACTAATGAAACTGAAGAGTATATGCCACTACCAATAGCTATGGCTCATAAATTATCTAGAAGACTTACTGAAGTAAGAAAAAATGGTACTTTAGGCTACTTAAGACCAGACGGAAAAACTCAAGTTACAGTAGAGTATGAAGATAATAAACCAGTAAGAATTGACACAATAGTTATTTCAACTCAACATGGACCAGAGGTTGAGCATGATCAAATAGAAAAAGATTTAATGGAACATGTAGTAAAAGCAATAGTTCCAGCTGAATTATTAGATGATAATACTAAGTACTACATAAATCCAACTGGAAGATTTGTTATTGGTGGACCTCAAGGGGACTCTGGATTAACAGGAAGAAAAATTATCGTTGATACTTATGGTGGATATGGAAGACACGGTGGTGGAGCATTCTCAGGAAAAGATCCAACTAAAGTTGACAGATCTGCTGCTTATGCTGCAAGATGGGTTGCTAAGAACTTAGTTGCTGCTGGCGTTGCGGATAAGTTAGAAATTGAACTTGCTTATGCTATAGGAGTTGCTAGACCAGTATCAATTGAAGTTGAAACTTTTGGAACTGGTAAAATAGCAGATGACAAGATTGTTGAATTAATTGAAAAAGTATTCGACTTAAGACCAGCTGCTATAATAAGAAACTTAGATTTAAGAAGACCTATTTATAAGCAAACTGCTGCTTATGGACATTTTGGAAGACTTGATCTTGACTTACCATGGGAAAAGCTAGACAAAGTTGAAGAAATAAAAAAGTGTTTATAATTTAAAGTAAAAGACCTATGACTTACTATACTTTATTGTTTTGTATAGTATAAGTCTTAGGTCTTTTTTATATATTTTATGTTTAAAGTATATAGAAGGTTGGGTTTTGTGGTCTATTTTGTAACGGTGTTAATTGGGAGAAAAAAATTGTACTTAGAAGGACATTTAGTGTGTTTATGCTAGCATTATTGTTTAAAATATAATATATAAGTTGCAATAGTACTTTTATATTATAAGATAATTTTAAACAACTTATATTTAAGAGAATGCAAAATAGACTTATATATTTATGGAGTATCTTTATTTCATTCTATATAAATAGAGAAATAAGGTTTGAAGAGCAGGTATATAATGCCCTATTAAAATCCTTATGCTATAATTGAAGAGATATAAAATTTTTAGGAGAGATATTATGCCAACAGTTCAAGGTGTAATCAACAGTATAATTTTTAAAAATGATGAAAATGGATATACCATAGCCAAAGTAAACAGCGGAAATAATGCCATTACTATAGTAGGAACACTTCCTTATATAGTGGAAGGTCAAGAATATAATATTACAGGTGAATGGGTTAATCATGCAAAGTTTGGCGAACAGTTAAAAGTAACTGTTATTGAGGAGATTGTTCCAACTTCTAAAGCAGGAATTGAAAAATACTTAGCAAGTGGTGTAATTTCGGGGATTGGACCTATTACAGCTAAAAAAATTGTAGATTTTTTTGGAGAACGTAGTTTAGAGGTTTTGGATAATAATATAGAGAGACTAAATGAGATTAAAGGAATTGGGAGTAAAAAAATTGAACTCATTATGAGGTCCTATTCTAGTCAAAGAGAGGTTAGAGGCATTATAATGTTTTTTCAAGGTTTTGGGATAACTCCTAATGGAGCCATGAAAATCTATAAAAGATTTGGTGGAAACTCTATAAATGTAGTTAAGGATAATCCCTATATATTAACAGAGACAATTACAGGTATAGGATTTAAAGCGGCGGATAATATTGCTAGGCATTTAGGGATAGATAAAAATTCTACCTTTAGAATAAAAAGTGGCATAAAGTATATTATTAATGAGTTTTGCGCTATAGGAAATACATATATGCCTATGGATAAGTTAATTGCAAAAGGAAAAGAAATTTTAGAAGTAGAGGAAGAAGCCTTAAATAGCAGTATATATGAAGCAGTTATAGAAGGAAAGCTTAAAGTTGAAGATATAGAAGGGTCAAAAGGTGTTTTTACAATTCCTTTTTTATATGCGGAACTAGGGGTTACAAAGCAAATAGTTACTCTAGCAGCGGCTCATTATGATGAAATGGATATTAATGCAGAAGAAGAAATTAGAGACTTTGAGGTGAAAAATAATATAACCTTAGCAATATCCCAAAAGGAAGCTGTGAAGGGTGCTGTAAATAATGGAATTGAAGTTATAACTGGGGGGCCAGGTACTGGGAAGACTACTATTATAAACTGTATCGTAGATATATTTGAGGGAGCAGGAAAGCGAGTTTTTATGGCGGCACCTACTGGGAGAGCGGCAAAAAGGATGAGTGAAGCTACAGGAAGAGAAGCTAAAACAATTCATAGGATGCTAGAGCTTGGAGCAGGCGAGGAAGATGTTGAGTTATATAGAAGTGAGGAAGCACCCCTTGAGTGTGATGTTCTTATTTTAGATGAAGCTTCTATGATTGATATAAATCTTATGAATAATCTGTTGAATGCTATAGCCGTGGGAACTAGATTAATAATAGTAGGAGACGTGGATCAGTTACCTTCTGTAGGGCCGGGAAATGTACTAAGAGATATAATAGAAAGCCAGGCAGTAAAAGTTGTAAGGTTAAATGAGATATTTAGACAGGGTAGAGAGAGTATGATTGTAGTTAACGCCCATCTCATAAATGAAGGAAAAATGCCTATGTTAAATAAAAAGAATGGGGATTTTTATTTTATAGAGTCAGGTGAAGGGGAAGTTATTTTAGAAGAAATTGTTTCTTTAATAAATAAAAGGCTTCCTAAGTTCAATAAAAAGTGGAATAAGATGGAGCATATTCAAATTTTATCTCCAATGAAAAAAGGCATAGTAGGTGTAGATAACTTAAACAAAGAATTACAAGATATCTTAAATCCAAAGATAAAAGGTAAGGCTGAAAAGCTGTTTAAAGATACTATTTTTAGGGTTGGAGATAAGGTTATGCAAACGAAGAATAATTATAACATGAAATGGACTAGATACTCACATGGTAAGGAAGAAGGCATTGGAATCTTTAATGGAGATATAGGATATATTATTGATATAAATGAAGAAGAGGATAAAGTTGTAGTGAACTTTGAGGACGATAAAACCGTAGAATATGAAGATATGTATTTAGAAGAACTAACTTTGTCCTATGCAATAACAATACATAAAAGTCAAGGCAGCGAGTTTCCGGTGATTATTATGCCCATGTTTATGGGACCGCCTTTACTAATGAACAGAAATTTGCTTTATACTGGTATTACAAGAGCTAAGCAGTTAGTAGTTCTTGTAGGAAGCCCTAAAGCTATCCAATTTATGAAGGATAATGATAGGAGTTTTGAAAGATTTTCTGGGCTTAAGTGGAGAATAAAGCAAATATTTGAGGCCTAATTTAAAAAAGTACTCACTTTCTTTAGGTGGAAAGAAAAGCATATCTAAAGTTTGTGTACAAAATAAGTTTATTTATTATTTAGTCAAGGAGAGATTTTATGTTCATTGCTAAAGAAAGTAAAGGAATTACTCTTAAGGAAAGCTTAGAAGAAAAGCTATTAAAATATTTTAAAGCAAAAGCCTGCAATATTAATATTATTTCTTTTTTTTATAATACTCCAAGGATTTTCAAAAAGCTTATTCTTTACGCATTAGCACAAAAGAAAACGGTTTTGTACATTACCAATGAAAATGTAAATGATGTTTTTTTAGTTAATATACTAAGAGAAGAAGGGGTTATATGTAATTACTTAGGACCACAGCTAACAACTTCTTTAAAAAGCGGCTTAAATGTTGTTAATCACAACGGAGCTTTATACCTAGATGAAAAATTTGATTTAGTAATTTATGATGATATTAACTCTATGCCACTTTACAATAAGGAATGTATAAAAAAACTATTAGAAAGCTGCTGCGCAGATTATGGAACTATGATTGCTTACTCGGTTGAACAGGTTTTCACAAGTGAAGTTACCTTATTTCAATGCCCTAACAATAATGGAAAGCCATTAATTGAGCCTAGGATTATAAATACAAGAATAAATGTTAATGAAGATTTACCTTTAGTAGTTTATGATTATTTAAAGTGGTCAATAATTTCAAATAAAAAAGTAGTAATTTATGTGCCTGATGATAAAAAGGTGGATAATATCTACAATTACCTAATAAATTTTAAGGATGAACTAACTAAAAATATCTTTAGTTATAAAAGTTGTGGCAAAAAGCATGAGTCATTAACAAAATTTTTAGCTAAGGCTAAGGCGATTATGGTTACAAACTGCTTTGAAAATAGTGATGTGGATTTAACAGGCATTAATGTGATGGTTTTTTTTGCTGAAGATGAGATATTTAATTATAAAAAGTTAGTGTATTTATCTAGCAGGGCAAGCAGAAGCAAATCCTTAGAAAGAGGGGAAGTAATTTTTCTATCTAATGAATTAAGTGAAGATATGGATAATGCAAAGGATATTTTAAGGGAGTTAAATAAGAGGGCATGGGAAGCGGGATTTTTAAATCTGTAAAATATGTATTGAACTGTATTGTTGATATGGTGTTTTGTGGCATGGAGAACTGTATATTATGTGGGTTTACCTGTGGTGACAGCTTGTTATGTTCGCAATGTAAGGAACAATTAAAAATAAATTATTTAAAGTATCCACTTAAAGATAAAGAAGAAACCTTTAAATGTTACTCACTAGGGTTTTATTCCTATTCTATTAAAAAATTAGTATTAGCTTTAAAATATGAAAAAAATTTTTATGCTGGTAAGGTAATTGGTGAGTATATAGTGGACTTTATTAAAAGTGATCTAAAGGAAGATATAGATATAATGACCTTTGTTCCAAGTTCTTCAGAGGCAATGAAAAAGAGGGGCTTTAATCAATGTGAAGTTATCTGTAAAACTGTAAGTGTCAATGCAGATATACCATATAAAGGTTTACTAAAAAAAATAAAAACAACAAAAGATCAAATAGGGTTAAGTACTGAGGAACGTTGGGAGAATATTAAAGACAGTTTTATTTGTATAAATACTGAAAGCATTAAGGGGAAAAACATATTACTTATTGATGATGTGGTAACTACTGGTGCTACAGCCTTTTATTGTGCTAGTACTTTAAAAAAGTTTGGTGCAAATGAAGTTTATATATTGACTGTTGCAAAAAGTAGGGTATAATATAAAAAGTGAGTCGGGTTTGTGGTTGAAAGTCGATGCCAGTCGCAGGCGAAACGATCCACGTAAGTTAAACAAAGTTTTAATGAGCATGGTGCGGCTTAGAAGTAAGTCCTGCCGCTTTTAGCGAGAGGGTTAGTAGTGAGAAGTTAAGTCTGGGTAGCGAAACCTCCAGCAGGCGAGTGTGGGGTCAAAGACCAGGTCAACCGACTTTAAAAAACACTTTGAGAAATCAAAGTGTTTTTTGCTTTTATATTATATGCTATTTAACTATATAATTAAGCCACAATAAGCAGCTCGTAGTAATTACTATACTGTTCATTATTTACCCACTCATAAAGTTTAGATTCATAAGATAATCATTATATAAGTTTTAAATTATATAAGAGACTATGGAGAAATAGCAATCTACAAATATAGTAAATTTCTATAATAGCCCGTGTATTTAGATTATATCACAAGTTAAAAAAAAAATCATACTATATAAGGGTAAGAAAGAAGTATGTTAAAGAAGGAAGAAATAGATATTAGGGAATAATGACTATAGTTGTTAGAAAATTGGGACAAATATCGTTTGAAAAGTAATGGAATTAATACTAAAATATAATCATCAAATAAATAAATAATTTTCAAGGAAAAATAATAAAATATTAAAGAAAACATATACTTAACAAAAGGATTACTAAAAGTCCTAGTTAATATTGAAAGGGGCTGTCATTATGAAAATCAGAATAGTAGGGAAAAACATAGAGATAACAAATGCACTAAAATCTATAGTAGAGAAAAAGATATCTAAGCTAGAAAAGTATTTCAGTGAAAATATTAGTGCTACAGCAACACTAAGTGTAGAAAGAAACTTACAAAAAATAGAGGTTTTAATTCCTTTCAATAATGTAATGCTAAGAGCAGAAGAAAAAAATGGTGACATGTATAGTGCTATTGATTTAGTTATAGATAAATTAGAAGGTCAAATAAGAAAACAAAAAACTAAACTTCAAAGAAGAAACTATGAAGATTCCTTAAGATTCCAAAATATATCCTCATATGAAGATGATTCAAAAGGTGAAGAGCCAACAATTGTTAAAACTAAGAGGTTTGCAATGAAGCCAATGTCAGAAGAAGAAGCAGTACTTCAAATGGAACTTTTAGGCCATGACTTTTATGTATACAAAAATTCTAATACAAATCAGGTAAATGTTCTATATAAAAGAAATGATGGAAATTATGGTCTAATTGAACAGGAATTTTAGGTTGCATAGCAATTTAAACTTTTAAATAACAAATATAAGAGATTATGGAGATGAATCCATAATCTCTTTTAAAGTTTAGAGAGAAATACAATAAGAAGAAACTAAGGAGTTTTATAATAATTACCTATAGACTTTATTACTAATTTTTTATTGATTAATTTCTAATAATCACAAGTGAACCAAACTAGGGAAGCTACAGATTAGATGAAAATTTTATTTCTCATAAATTCACTAATTTTGTTAGAAACTATTTTCAGAATATTATAATAGGCAAAGTTGAAGTAATATTAAATAAGTGCTATAATCTTAGATATGACTTTAAAACTAGTGATTTATTTTATATTGTGGGTTTGATACACCTTAATTAAAGGAAACTATTAGATTAAGTGTGTAATTTAATGATGGTATAAATATTAGGCTAATTTATCTTATTAAAAAGGATGAACAGTGAGGATGATAATATGAAACTTTTTGACAAAGTATTTGGAAGCTATAGTGATAGAGAAATTAAGAGAATAATGCCCTTAGTAAAAAAGATTAATAACTTAGAGGGAGAAATTGAAATACTAACAGACGAGGAACTAAGAAATAAAACTCAAGAGTTTAAGGATAGATTAAGTAAGGGTGAAACCTTAGAAAATGTTTTACCAGAAGCTTTTGCAGTAGTAAGAGAAGCTTCAAAAAGAGTATTAGGCTTAAGACATTATGATGTTCAGTTAATTGGAGGTATAGTTCTTCATCAGGGAAGAATTGCAGAAATGAAAACTGGAGAAGGTAAAACTCTTGTTGCAACCCTTCCATCCTATTTAAATGCCTTAACTGGAAAAGGAGTTCATATCATTACTGTTAACGACTATCTTGCAAAAAGAGATAGAGATGAAATGGGTAGGGTTCATGAGTTTCTTGGACTTAAGGTTGGTGTTATAGTTCATGGTCAAACTCAAGTAGAGAAGCAAGAAATGTATAATTCAGATATTACCTATGGAACAAATAACGAGTTTGGATTTGATTACTTAAGAGACAATATGGTTATATATAAGGAAGAAAAAGTTCAAAGAGAACTAAACTATGTTATAGTTGACGAGGTTGACTCCATCCTTATTGACGAAGCTAGAACACCTCTTATTATTTCTGGAGAAGGAGAAAAATCTACTGATTTCTATAGAGTAGCAGATTACTTTGTAAAGTCTTTAAGAGAAGAGGACTACACTATTGATGAAAAAGCAAACTCTGTAATTTTAACAGATGAGGGTATTGCAAAGGCTGAAAAATACTTCCATCTTGAAAACTATGCAGATCCAGATAATATGGATGTACAACACCACGTGGTTCAAGGTCTTAAAGCTAACTATATGATGAAGAATGAAAAAGATTATATAGTTAAAGAGGGCGAAGTAATTATTGTTGATGAATTCACAGGAAGACTTATGGAAGGAAGAAGATATAGTGATGGCCTTCACCAAGCTATAGAGGCTAAAGAAGGGGTTAAGGTTGAAAAAGAATCTAAGACTTTAGCAACAATTACCTTCCAAAACTATTTTAGAATGTACAATAAATTATCAGGTATGACAGGCACTGCATTAACAGAGGAAAGTGAATTCAGAGAGATTTATGGACTAGATGTTATTGTAATACCAACAAATAAACCTGTTGTAAGATTAGATTTAGCAGATTTAGTTTATAAAACTGTACCTGGAAAATATAAGGCTATAGTAGAAGATATCGCTGAAACTTATAAAAAAGGTCAGCCAGTTCTAGTAGGTACTGTAAGTATTGAAAAATCAGAGGTCTTATCTGCAATGCTTAAGAAAAAGGGAATTCCACATCAAGTACTTAATGCTAAGTACCATGAAAAAGAGGCAGAAATTGTTTCTCTTGCTGGTCAAAAGGGTGCAGTAACTATAGCTACTAACATGGCAGGTAGAGGTACTGATATTAAGCTTGGAGAAGGAGTTACTGATCTTGGCGGGCTTAAGATCATAGGAACAGAAAGACACGAATCAAGACGTATTGATAACCAGTTAAGAGGACGTTCAGGTCGTCAAGGAGACCCAGGAATGTCTAGATTCTATATTTCACTTGAAGATGATTTAATGAGAATTTTCGGTTCTGAAAGATTAGCTAGTGTAGTTGATAGACTTGGATTAACTGATGAGGATGCCATTGAAAGTAAGATGGTTACAGGAGCAATTGAAAGTGCTCAGAAGAAGGTTGAAGGAAATAACTTTGACATCAGAAAAAATGTAGTTAAGTATGACGATGTTATGAACATGCAAAGAGAAATTATATACAAGCAAAGACAAACAGTTCTTCAAGGTGCAAATATAAAAGATCAGATACAAGATATGATAAAGGATGTTATATCTGATGCTGTAAGTTCACATATAAGTGGAGTAGAAGACACCTTTAAAGATGAATTAGATAAATTAATACAGTATTGTGAAGAAATATTCCTTCCAAAGGATACCTTCACTGTGGAAAGCTTAGAGAAGTTATCTGATGATGAAATAAAAGAAGCTTTACTTAATGTTGCAACGAAGCTTTATAGCGAAAAAGAAGCTGACTTTGGTGAAGAACAAATAAGAGAAATTGAGAGAGTTATCTTATTAAAAGTAGTTGACTCTAAGTGGATGGATCATATTGATGATATGGATCATTTAAAACAAGGTATAGGTTTAAGAGCATATAAACAACAAGATCCTGCACAAGCTTACCAAATGGAAGGTAGCGATATGTTTAATGAAATGATTTATAACATTAAACAAGAAACTGTGAAGTATCTATTCCATGTTTCTATGGAAAAGGCTCCAGAGAGAGAAAGAGTTGCTAAAATAACTTCAACTAATGAAGATGATAGCTTAAAGAAAGAGCCTGTGAAGAAGAAAGAAAAGCCAAATAGAAATGATCCATGCCCATGTGGATCAGGATACAAATACAAAAACTGCTGCGGAAGAGGAGAATAGACAGTGTTATTGCAATTAGAGGAGCATTTAAATCAAGTTAATAGTTTAAAACAGAGCATAGATGAATTAAAGGTGTCTCTTTGACATACCAGCCTTAGATAAAAAACTATCTGAGTTAGAGCTTAAGATGCAGGAACCAAACTTTTGGGATGATATTGAAAAAGCTCAAGAGGTAACTCAAAGCGCAAAGTTTATTAAAGATAAGATAGATAAATTTAATGAGATTAAAGCTAGAGTTGAAGATGTAGAAGTATTAATCCAGTTAAGCTTAGAGGAAGAAGATTATTCTTCCTCTAAGGAAATAAGAGCTGAGATAAAAGATTTAGAAGATATTATTGATAAGCTGAAAATTGAAACCTTACTTTCAGGTGAATATGATAGAAATAATGCAATTCTAGCTCTTCACACTGGGGTAGGAGGAAATGATGCCCAAGACTGGACAGAAATGCTTTATAGGATGTACAGCAGGTGGTGCGAAAATCATGGCTTTAAAATAGAGGTTTTAGATTATGTTCCAGCTGATGAAGCAGGAATAAAAGGTGTCACTATAAAAGTATCTGGGGAATTTGCTTATGGATACTTAAAATCAGAAAAAGGAGTTCACAGACTTGTAAGGATTTCTCCTTATAACTCAAATGGGAAAAGACAAACTTCCTTTGCGGGTTGTGAAGTATTACCAGAGCTTACAGAGAATCAAGATATTGATATAAGAAGTGAAGACTTAAAAATTGACACCTATAGGTCTGGTGGAGCTGGAGGACAGCATGTTAATAAAACTGAATCTGCCATAAGAATTACTCATATACCTACAGGGGTAGTAGTTCAGTGTCAAAGTCAGAGAAGTCAACATACAAATAAAGAGTATGCTATGAAAATGCTTAAGTCAAAGCTTATAGATATAAAGGAAAGAGAACATAAAGACAGAATAGAGGATATAAGTGGTGAACAAAAGGATAATGGCTGGGGAAGTCAGATTCGTTCCTACGTATTCCATCCCTATAACTTAGTTAAGGACCATAGAACTAGCGTTGAAACAGGCAATATCAATGCGGTGATGGATGGGGATATTGATATTTTTATCAATGGATATTTAAAAGATAATCAAAAATAGAGTAAGCTAAATATATAGCCTACTCTATTTTTTTATAAATAAATATTAATAAAATAGAGGAAATTAAACCTATGAGTATTAACTCTTTATCATATACATAGATAAAATTATTGTTATAGCCGCTTTTTATTACTTCGTTAGTTACAACACTAAAGGCCCTTTTTATAGCAGCGCTACTTATATACTCAACTCTATCCTTAGGTGTATGAATTCTATTCATATCATTGTCACAAAGGGTTACTGCGTCAATGCCAGCTGCTCTAAAGGGAGCGTGGTCGCTAGCATCCTCAAAGAGATAGTTAAAGTAAATTTTTTCTTTTTCAAAGTTTGAAGCAATATCTTTTATAAAAGGAGTTTCGTTAGTATCGTTTTTTCCACCCATTATACATAAAGGAACTCCATCAAAACTTCCGATCATGTCGAAGTTATATACTTTACTTTCCTTAAGTTTTTCCCCATACTGCTTAACAAAGGCTGTGGAACCTAAAAGTCCAAATTCTTCTCCATTAAAAGCTACAAAGACAATATCTCTTTCTGGGGTACCCATAGTTTTCACGTACTTAACTAATTCCATAAGAAAGGCAGTACCTGAGGCATTATCCAAAGCACCTCTATAAATTGTATTACTTAAATCCATTCCTAAGTGATCAAAATGACAGCTAAAAACAACGGGAGGTTTTGAAGAGTCTTTTCCTTTAAGAACTCCTGCCACATTGTTTACACTGGTTTCAGCTACTTTAAAGGGAATATAAGTGTATACTGAGCAGCCATCTTCAAGGTATTTATATAATTCACTTATAGTTTCTTTAGTTACTATAATGTATAAATCTTGTTTAGAATCCTCTACGAAGGAGCTCCTAAAAGATAAATCATTTTCATTAGTAGTATAAAATATTATACTTCCTTTATCACTTTTTACATAAAGCATATCACTATTGTTAGGATTCACTACGTCTTTCTTAGTAAAGGATACTTCAGTGTTTCTAAAGTTTAATAAATCTTCCTTGTAATTAACTCCGTACTCAAAGGCTTTAACTATTTTGTTATCTTTATCCATTACTGTTATGGAAGGACTTTCATTTAATTTTTTTGGATATTTAACTTTAAAGGGGTGTAAATAACTACCTTCAAAAGGAAGTAAGCCGCTTGTTATAAATTCTTCTTTAATTAATGCAGCAACTCTTTGATTTTCAATGGTTCCCGTCAGTCTACCTTTAAAAGTATCTGAAGATAGATATTCAATATTTTCTTTTACCTTTGAAATGTTAAACTCTTTTGTGTTACAATAACTTTGGAAACTTAAGGAAGATATTATAAGACAAAGGCTTAAAAAGTAGGATGCAATAAATTTTTTCATGTCATCACCTATAAAATTTTATTTAGGTATCCAAAAGAAATAACTAATACATATTAATTATTTTAGCAAGATGCCTCTTAGTAATAATATGATTTAGAAACATGAGGTATGATAATGTTGATAAATTTTAATATGTAGAATATAAGACATTACACTTAGAGGAGGATTTTATGAATACTATAGAACAAATGTTAGTGAAAGAGTTTAACTTATCTAAGGACCAAGTGTTAAATGTAATAGCTATGTTAGATGAGGGAAATACAGTCCCCTTTATTGCTCGTTATAGAAAAGAAAGAACAGGAGGTCTTGATGATATAGTTTTAAGAAACTTTTCTGAAAGACTTATTTATTTGAGAAATCTTGAGGAAAGAAAAGATGGTGTAATAAGATTAATTGAAGAGCAAGGAAAGCTTACTGAAGAAATTAAAGTTTCAGTGGAAAAGGCTCAAACCTTAACGGAAATTGAAGATATATACAGACCCTTTAAGCCTAAAAAAAGAACTAGAGCAACTATAGCTGTAGAGAAAGGACTTTCACCTCTAGCAGAGGAAATCCTAAGCGGTGAGTTTAAAGGAACCATAGAAGAATATGCTCAAGGATTTATCAGTGAGGAAAAGGGCGTAGGCTCAATTGAAGAGGCACTACAAGGTGCCATGGATATAATTAGTGAAAAAATAAGTGATGAAGCAGAATATAGAAAATGGATTAGGGAGTTTGTTCAAAGAAACGGATTTGTTGAGACAAAGGGAAGTAGTGAAAATCCAACTCCTTTTGAAATGTACTATGAGTATAAAGAGGCAGTAAGGTTTATACCACCTCATAGAATTCTTGCTATAAATAGAGGCGAGGATGAGAAGGTATTATCCGTAAAAATTACAGTAGATATGGATAAGATTATAACTTACTTAAAGAATAGAAGTCTAAAAGGCAATGAAGTTACAGATAAGTATATAGAAAGTAGCGTTGAAGATTCCTTAAAAAGACTTATATATCCATCTATTGAAAGAGAAATCCGCACCCAGCTTACAGAAATAGGGGAAGAAGGAGCAATAAATATTTTCAAGGCAAATTTAAAGGCTCTTCTTATGAGTCCCCCAATTAAAGGTAAGGTAGTTATGGGATATGACCCAGGGTTTAGAACCGGTTGTAAGATAGCTATTTTAGATGACACAGGGAAGTTTTTAGATAATGTAACAGTATATGCAACTGCTGCAAGTGAACAAAAGATTAATGAGTCCATAGAAATACTTAAAAACATGGCTATTAAGTATAATGTAGATGTAATTTCACTAGGAAATGGTACTGCTAGTAGAGAGTCAGAAGAAATTTTAGCAAGGGTTATAAGTGAGGTAAAGAAGGCTACGGGAAAAGAAATCTTTTATGTAGTGGTATCTGAGGCTGGAGCTTCAGTTTATTCTGCATCGGAGCTTGCTACAAAGGAGTATCCTAACTTAGACGTAACTGTTAGAGGAGCAATTTCCATAGGAAGAAGACTTCAAGATCCATTAGCAGAACTAGTTAAAATAGATCCTAAATCCATAGGGGTAGGTCAGTATCAGCACGATGTTACTCCTAAAAAACTAGATGAATCCTTAAAGGGAATTGTGGAAGACTGTGTTAATAATGTAGGAGTAGACTTAAATGTAGCAACACCATCGCTACTATCTTATATTTCAGGAATTAATAACACTATTGCCCAAAATATTGTAGCCTATAGAGAAGAAGCGGGAAAGTTTAAATCAAGGAAGGAACTTTTAAAGGTTAAAAGACTTGGAGCAAAGGCCTTTGAACAATGTGCAGGCTTTTTAAGAGTTATGGAAAGTAAAGAGCCTTTAGACAACACTTCCGTTCACCCAGAAAGCTATGAAGCGGCTAAAAAACTTATTAGCATCCTAGGTTACTCAGATGAAGATTTAAGAAAAAACAGACTTACAGACATTGACAGCAAAGTAGAAGCTATTGGTATTGAAAAGCTATCAAAGGACTTAGAGATAGGAGTTCCTACACTTTTGGATATAATTAAAGAAATTAAAAAACCAGGCCGTGACCCAAGAGAAGAGCTTCCAAAACCAATTTTCAAAACCGGTGTTATGGAATTATCTCAACTTAAGCCAGGTATGATGCTTATGGGCACTGTAAGGAATGTATCAGACTTTGGAGCCTTTGTAGATATAGGAGTACACCAAGACGGTCTTGTGCACAAAAGTCAGCTTAGTGATAGATTTGTAAAACATCCCTTAGATGTAGTTAAAGTTGGGGACATAGTGGAAGTTAGAGTGTTAGAGGTAGATGAAAAAAGAAAACGTATCTCCTTATCTATGAAAAAAGAATCTTAATAATATATAGTCTTAATAAGATATATTTATATAGATATATCTTTAAATAAAGATAAGAAGATATAGTATTTAAGCCATGTTCAGCATTATACGCTCTAGATTTATAATAAACATAAAGCTTTTTATAACACAATTTATAAGCAAAAATTCTTTGCCAAATACTTAGCTTATGAATAGCAAAATTTTGAAACAATAATTACAAGTAGTTAATATAGGAACCAGAGTTAAGAATTAACCTATACATGAGCCCTACAATGGTTCCCTTAAGGGTTTATGAGAATGAATAAGTTAAAATTCTATCAAGGAACCCTATAGTATATTTTAAAAAAATATATCTAACATATTGATATAGTGAAAATATTGTATTATAATTATTATTGTAAGAAATAATTTAATAATGCACTTCAGGGCGGGGTGAGAGTCCCCACCGGCGGTAAAGCCCGCGAACCGTAAGGTTGATTCGGTTAGATTCCGAAGCCGACAGTATAGTCTGGATGGAAGAAGGTATTATGTGTAATAAGAGTTTATTGCGCCCTGATCAGTTTGGTCAGGGTTTTTTAATTTAGGCATTTTCAAAAAATAAATAAGTCAGTATGTTTGTCTATTTTGAGTTATACTGCGTCAACAGAATCCTTAGATAGCTCTACTATCTGCGGAACCTGTTTCCTTGTCTGCACAAGCCTGCTTGTGAACACAAGCCTGCTTGTGAACTAAAAATATACTTCACATCTGTGACTTGTTATTTATTTTCAAATGCCTTATTACACACATATGCCTCTTGAGGTTCGCAATATAATTTTAGGAGGAAAAAGTATGAAAAGAAAGACCAGTTTAAACTCACTAATCAAAATTTCACTTTTAGGAGCTATAGCATTTATACTAATGTTATTTGAATTTCCAATACCAGGGTTTCCACCATTTTTAAAGCTAGATTTAAGTGACTTACCAGCATTAATAGGTGGGTTTGCATTAGGTCCAGTAGCAGGAATTATAGTTGAATTAATTAAAAACATCTTAAATGTAATACTACATGGTTCAAGTACTGGTGGAACAGGGGAGCTTGCTAACTTCTTAGTAGGTGGAACTTTTGTGGGTGTAGCTTCATTTGTTTATCATAGGGGTAAGACTAGAAAGAATGCAATTATAGGATTAATTTCTGGAACAATTGCTATGACTTTAGTTGCAGGATTATTCAATTACTTTGTATTAATACCTTTATATGCAACAATGTTTGGAGGGTTAAATAATGTAATTGGTGCTGCAGCAGCTGCAAATAAGAGCATTAATAGTCTAGCATCACTAATAGTTATTGGAATTACGCCATTTAATATATTAAAAGGTGCGGTAGTGTCAGTTATAACCTTTGCATCTTATAAGAAGGTTTCACCACTAATTCATAAAGAAAGTCTTAGCTTAGAACAACAAAAGCTTAAAGAAAAAGCTAGTAATCTATAAAAGATAAAAAGGGTTTATTTCACAACATATTTTATAAAGATGTTGTGAAATAAACCCTAATTTGTTTAATTTTTATATTATAATTGTATTTCCACAGAAGTAGATTTTATAGGGAACCAGAGTTAAAACTTAACTTATACATGAGTCCTACCCCTGGTTCCATTAAGGCTTTTGGAACATGAATAAATTAAACTTTCACTAAGGAAGCCTATATCCTTATACAAAATTAAGCAGAATACTCATATTATAAATTCTGTGATATGAGTAGCGTCCTTTAAATCTTTCTATTCCACATTACATAAGCATCTTCTTTGTTATCTTCATAGTATTGCTTTCTTATACCTTCAACAATGAACCCATGCTTTTCATAAAGAGTTATGGCAGGGATGTTTGATCTTCTAACTTCTAGAGTAATTCCTACAAGTTTTTTTTGCCTGCAAATAATTAAGAGATTTTCAACTAAAATATCTCCAAGGCCATGGCCTCTATAGTCAGGATGCACTGCAATATTAGTGATGTGAGCTTCATCAAAAATAATCCACATACCGCCAAAGCCTACAACTTTATCACCCAATTTTAAAACTATATAATTAGCATACTTATTTTCTAACTCTTTTTTTAAAGAGTCTAAGCTCCAAGGTATGGGAAAACTTAGTTTGCTAATTGCTTCAACCTCTACAATGTTATCTTCATTCATTGGCGTGATAGATAAATCAACCATTGCTATTCCTCATTTTTTCTTCATATTCTCGTTCAGCTTGAGATGGTCTAAGATAAGTAGGTGCAGAAGTAAATATATCTTCTTTAGTTCCAGATTTTAAAAGTTTCATCCCTAGGACACCTAAGGAAGAGGCTTTTACCACATTAAGGTGAGCCGGTGCAAAAAATACATTACTTAAATTATCCAGAAGAACCTGCTTAAACTTATAGGTACCATCTCCGACAAAGTATATAGGTTCATTATAATTTTTTAATTTTTGGATTAAATCTTCTAGAGATAAGATTTGCGATTCCTCCATGGAGATTAACATATCACCATTAAACCTATAAAAGTTTGTGTACACATTTCCTCTTAGAGCATCCATTATAGGGCAAATAATTCCACCAGTAAAAAATAAGTTATTTGCAAGAGCGTCTAAGGTTGAAATTGAGATAAAAGGCTTTTCAGTAGGCTGAGCTAAGCCCTTTATAGTGGCCATCCCTATTCTAAGGCCTGTAAAAGAACCAGGGCCCTTTGAAACCACGAAGCCATCAATATCATCGATAGATAAATCCGTATTTTTTAAGAGAGAATCTATCATTGGCATCATAATAGTAGAATGTTGTTTTTTGTAGTTAAAAGTTATTTCTCCAAGAAGTTTATCTTCATCTAATATTGCAGCAGTAGCACTTTCTGTAGCTGAATCTAAGCACAATATCTTCATAGTGTTAACTCCTTTATATAATCATATCTAGAATCACTATAACTTATAGTTACTTTTCTGCAAGTAGAACCAAGCTGTGGGACTTTTTCTAAAGTTATAGTTAGGCTTTCTTTTGGAATTATTTCTTCAATATAGTTAGCCCACTCAATAACACTTACCCCGCCACCAAAAATATATTCATCAAAACCTATAGCAGCTATTTCATCAGGGTCATTTACTCTATATACATCAAAATGATAAAACTTTAATCTTCCATCATATTCATTTACAATATTAAAAGTTGGACTTGTAATGTGTTCATCAATGGAAAGTCCTTTAGCAATTCCCTTAGTAAGATGGGTTTTGCCAGTACCGAGATCACCCACTAAACAAATTATATCGCCTGAATTAGCAAGGCTTCCAAGCTGAATACCTAGTTTTTCCGTTTCCTCTACTGTATTAACTAAAAACTCCATGTTTTTCACCTCAATATTATTTTAGCCGAAAAAATAAAAAATGAAAAGGCAATATTATATATTAAGTCCTAATACATAATATTGCCATATATTTATTAATATATGAAACCAAAGAAGTACCTAATAGGATTACAACCTCATTAAAATCCTATTAAAGTTATGTGCAAGTAAAAAGTTGTTCCTCAAAAGTTTGTAGATTTAAGGTGTCAAATGTCCTTCAACTTTACAGATTAAGGTACTTTTTAAAGACTTTACAGCATTGCCGCATATTAATCCCTGTTTTACCATATCATCAAGAATTTGAAAAGCCTCGTACATGTACATACCTTTTCTATAGGGTCTATCCTCTGTTAGGGCTTGGTATATATCACAAGCTCCAATAATCTTACTTTCCTCACTAATATAGTCACCAGGAAGCCTTCTAGGATAACCTTCTCCATTAAGTTTTTCATGGTGATTTGCGGCCCACTCACTAATATCAGAAATTAATTCAATTCTATCTAAAATAAGTTTTGTATAGTAAGTATGAGACTTAATTAGGGAAAACTCATCATCATTTAGCTTACCAGGTTTGTCTAAGATAGTAGCAGGAATTGCAAGTTTTCCTATATCGTGAAGAAGTCCTGCTATCTTCATTTTTAAGCACTTATCTTCATCATACCCAACGTGTTTTGATACGTCAAAGGCTAAATCAGCAATACCTCTAGAGTGCATTGCAGTAAAGTTACTCTTGCTATCTATTATTGTAGCGAAAATTTCAGCTATATATTCGAACTCCTTCAAGGAAACATATTTTTCCTTTTTAGGAGCAATAGACTCTAGAAGAAAGTTCATATGGGGAACATTAAGAAGATTAAGCCAGAAAGTTTCAGTACTGGCAAGATTTAAGAAACAATCTACAATATCAGGTGCAAATAATCTTCCACTTTGCAGTTTTACCCATTCAATAATAGAGTCCTTTTGCTTATAAATTGCTATATTCTCATCAAACATAACCTCTAACAGGTCGGCAAGCCTAATTATTTGTGCTTCAAAAGGAATAAGGTAGTTTTTAAGTTTCATGCAACCACTGCCATCATAATTTTCATGATGATAGAGAATAATGTCGTATATCTGAATCAGAGCAGGAATTTTTTGTATCATAAAGGCACCTTCAACGCAATGCTTTTTGATATACTCTACAGAGGTATGTACTTCATCTAACATACTCTGAGCACCGATATCATGGAGCATGGAAGCTATGTATAAATTATGATAGCTTTCCTCACTGATATTAAGTTTTTTGCCAATTTCTAGCGCAATAAAGGCTGTTCGTTTAGAGTGATGCGAATATTTATGCTTTGAATAATTCACCCCAGAAATATCTTCTATAACATTTAAATTTTGTAAGGAGGTAGTTTCAGCTAAATCTAAAGAGATAGATAGAGCGGTAACTACTTTATTAAGGCTTATATTCATAAGTAACCCCCATAATAAAAAACAATTTTATGATATAATTATAAGTCAATAACAATTATATCATATTTTAACGGGTATTATAACTTTTATTTATTAATTCATATATTATTACAAAGTTTATAAAATATGTAAAAATGTGTTCCTTAAACTTGAATTTAAGGAATTAAGAGTAAGTAAAAAAATATACAGAAGTATATCTTTAATACTATTAGGTTCTATATATAAATAGAACAAACTTAACTATTATAAATATATATTTAATAGCTAAATATATAGACAAAATTAGGTAAATTCAAGTATAATTAAATATAATCATCATAGTTTTATACTTGTACTTGGAAATAACGAATAATATATATTATCAGTAATATAATTATTACTGATAGCCTTAATAAGGAGGAATTAATCATGTTTGTAAGTAACTTAATGTTGCCAAAAGAAAAGTTGACTACTGTAACTCCTAAAATTACCATTGGTGAAGCTTTAGACATCATGGAAAAAAACAACTTCTTATCTATACCTGTAGCTGATGGTAATAAGTTTTACGGTGCAATATCAAAAGAAAAAATATACACTTACTACTATGAAAAGTGCATAGAAAGACAATGTTTACTTTCTGACTTCTTAGTAGAAAATGTTATGAGAACAGATGTACCAACTATTAACCCATTGGAACAAATGGAAGAGGCTGCACATTTTTTAGAAACTAAAAGTGTATCTTTTATAGCTGTAGTTGATAATAATGGAGAGTTTAAAGGAATAATTACTCACCATGCTATCTTCCATCAATTTACTGAACTTTTTGGTTTAAATAAAGGTAAGAGACTAGCGGTTATAGCTTATGACATACCAGGGCAGTTATCAAAGCTTTCTAAAATAATTACTGAAAATAAAGGGGACATTATAAGCTTTGTTGTAGTTGATCCAAAGAGTGTTACAGATGTTAAAGAGATAGTTGTAAGATTAAAAACTGACAACTATGATGACATCTTAGCAAAAGTTAAAAATGCTGGTTTTAAAGTTCAATAATATTTATGAGTTTTAAACAAAGCTGTAAGCTTGTATTTCTTTAATAAAAAGATATCCCTTTCACTTAGGGGTATCTTTTTTCTAAATTCATAACTATTTTTTAACTTTTATTGAAGAAGCATGTTATATAATTTGTTACTAATAATATAATAGTGATTAAGTTATTTAAGGAGATGATTGAAATTAGCGATATAATAGATTTTAATGAGCTTAAAAATAGGGTTAATGACAAGGATATTGATAAGTTTGAGGATTATATATACTCCCTTTACTACACTATGGGAGAGGGAAAAATCAATATGTTAGAGTTTAGCAGGAAAATTCAAACTTATATGGAAGAAAACAATATTTCTCAAGAAAAGTTTTTAAATATTCAAAAGAAAATCATGGAGAGATATGGTTTGGATATGAATAATATAGATGAGCAAATTAAAGCTTATGGGGTTGATACCAGCCAATTTGGAGCTTTAGGAAAAAATTATGAGGAAATGAGAAAAACTTTAAGTTTCCAAGAAAAATACAAAGGAAAAGTAAACTCTAAGGCAGTAACTACTTATTACATTAAAAATTCAAAAAATAACGTGGAAATCCTTATGGAAGATTGTAATGTAATACTTAAGAGTTTTGATCATATAGACTTAACTGATAATGAATTAAATGAATTTTTGTGTTCTTATAAAAAGTTAGTAGAGGAAAAACCACTTAACATATCTATTTGTGAAAATACTTCTACTTATATTTATTAAATAATGAACAAGTTCATCTTGCAGAGTTACTTTGAAGGTAGATTTGGGCTTAAGAAAGAAACTTTGTTATACTAAAGCAACTTACTTAGACTGGACTACTAACTACTTAAAAACAGAGTAGATATGAGACAACCAGAATGTTGTTAAATAGGAAAAGCTATGCACTAATACAAATTTAATTTAGTGCATAGCTTTATTTTATTGAATTTTAACTTTATATGGTATATAATAAATATGATTTACTTTGATAATCAAAATATTTGATGGTCAAAATAAATTAACATATATTAATTTTAATCAATAGTTTTAGAAAAAATCCTAGTCCGCTATTTAAAGGTAACATAGGATTATTCTTTTCTAATATGGTTATATTTATTTATGTTAGTATTTCATAGAGGAGATGAAGGATTTATGGATATAAAACCATTAAAAATAGGTAATTTAGTAGCTAGACTACCTATTATTCAGGGTGGAATGGGCATAGGCATTTCTCTATCAAACCTAGCAGCTGCTGTGACGAAAGCTGGAGGTATAGGAGTAATTTCTGCCGCGCAAATAGGATTTAAGGAAAAGGATTTTGAAACAAACCCTTTTGAAGCAAATATTAGAGCTTTGAAAGAACATATAAAAATAGCTAAAGAAAAAGCTCTTCAAGGTATAATTGGAGTTAATATAATGGTGGCCATGGAGCATTATGAAGAATATGTTAAAGCAGCTATAGATGCTGGAGCGGATTTAATAATATCAGGGGCAGGGCTTCCTTCAGCTCTTCCGAAGATTGCAAAGGATTCGAAAGCAAAACTAGCGCCTATAGTTTCTTCTTTAAAAGCTGCCAAGGTTATTTTAAAAATGTGGGATAGACATGACAAAACTACTCCTGATCTACTAGTTATTGAAGGTCCAAAGGCCGGAGGTCATCTTGGGTTTAAGAAAGAGGAACTACAAGATGAGAATATGGATTATGATAAAGTTATTGTAGATATAATTAATGAGGTAAAAACCTATGAAGATAAATACGAAAAATCTATACCAGTAGTTGTAGCTGGCGGAGTTTTTTATGGCAAAGATATTGCCAAATACTTAAAACTTGGAGCTGCTGGAGTTCAAATGGCTACAAGATTTGTAGCAACTGAAGAGTGCGATGCTCATATAAATTATAAGAATGCCTACATTAACTCGAATTTAGAAGATATTATGATAGTGCAAAGTCCGGTAGGGATGCCAGGGCGTGCTATCAGAAATAATTTTATTAACCAAGTTGAAGAAGGCGGAGTAAGGGTTACGAAGTGCTACAACTGTATATCTCATTGTAATCCAAAGACAACACCGTATTGCATAACTAAGGCCTTAATTAATGCAGCAAACGGCAATGTAGAGGAGGCACTCTTATTCTGCGGTGAAAGTGCCCATAAGGTAGATAGAATTATAACAGTAGATGAATTAATGAAAGAACTTGAGAAGGAAATAATAGAAGCTTAAAGCTAAAGGAAAGATGTTTTTATGCATCTTTCTTTTGTTATGCTGAAAGTTTTATATATGAAGATTTAAATTTAAATCTCAATATTCACATAGTGTGCATATATTAAATATGATAATAATTATGTGAGGAATTTATTCATGGAAAGTATGAACAGGCAAACGGTTCCATATCAAGTGGATAACCCAACAGATGAAGATAGATATGAACAATTGAGGTATGTACTTACTGCTGGTAGAAGACCAGAGGACTTTGACAATATAATCAGTAGCTTAAGTCCTCCGGAAGACATAAGAGAGATATGTAACAGTAACTGTGGAAGGGCAGTTAAGGTTGCTGTAATAGGAGGAGGAGCAGCAGGACTCTCAGCAGCTTTTGAACTAAAAAAAATTGGCTGCGACATAACAGTTTTTGAAGCTAATGATAGGCTCGGAGGGAGAGTATATACTTACCCTATTTATGAAGGATATAATGTGGATTTAGGTGCAGAACGGATACCAGTATCCCATGAAACTAGTTGGCATTATATTAACCTTTTTAAGCTTAATACTAGGCCTTTTGCAACCAGCAATGTAAATGGATTGTACTATATAAGAGAAGCAAGAGCTAGGAAGGAAGCATCTGGCCTTAGTGTCATGGAGAATATTTACCCCAAATTTGATTTACCACCAGAAGAGGCTAGGCTACCCTGGAGACAATTATCAGGAAAGTTATATGATAAGTATATTTTAGGATTATCACCAGAGATTAGAAAAGAATTAATACAAGTAAAGGAAAGCTATTCAGATGAAGTAGTACAGATGGATAGGATGTCCTACAAGGCTGGATACCAAAGTGTTGGATTAAGTAAAAATGCCATATTTATGATAAGCTATTTATCGACTCTTGATGTAGAATTTTTTAATCTTAGCTTAGCAGAAATGATGGATAAGGTTTATAGTGCTGACTTCTCTCAAACTTACTATATAGAAGGTGGGGCTCAAAGAATTATAGAAAGTTTTTATAATGCCTTAATTAATGAAAACCTACAGGTATTTGAAGGTATTCAAATGCAAGAACTAGGAAAGGTTAATATAAGGCTTAGTACAGCCGTAGATGGTATTTATCAAGAGAATAACAGGGAAAAGGTTACCCTTAAGTGTAGAGGTCGCGAAACTAAAAAGGTTACTTTAGAGGAGTTTGACTATGTGGTTTGTGCAATACCTTTTACAAGCTTAAGAAGAGTAGAAATTAAGCCAACTTTTAGCATAACTAAAATGCAGGCAATTAATGAATTGAATTATGAATCCTCTCAGAAAACTTTCCTTTTCTTAAAAGATAGATTTTGGGAACAGGGAAATGCAGAGGAAAGAATTATAGGTGGAAGCTCTGGTACAGATCTGCCTATATTAAATACAATATATCCATCAGACCATGCAATGCCAGTAGAAGGGAGTCCGGGAGCTTGGACCTTAAGGCCTGGAACATCACCAAATTCTCCAGGCTCTCTTCTGGCTTCTTATAATTGGGGGCAAGATGCAGAAATTATAGGCAATGAAGCTAATAACCTTCGAATTAGGGATATATCAAGGCAAGTTGAGGAAGTACATGGATTAGATCCAGGATACATTAGAAATAGACTTCTCTCTTGGGTTACCATGTTCTGGTCAAATGCACAATATATTTGGGCAGGAGGATGCTTTGGAAAACCACAGGATAGAACTTTGTTTTCCTATGCTATTACCTTGCCAGAAATGAATAATAGGGTTTATTTTGCAGGAGAGCATGTATCCCAAAAACATGTATGGATTCAAGGCGCTTTGCAAAGTGGTATGCTAGCAGCAAATAGTATAGCTAGGGCTATAACTAAAAGGTAATAGGGAAAAATGCAACTTTATGTTGCTAAAGCTCTAGAAATGTACTAGAGCTTTAATAATTTGTTGTCCACTTTTCCTTTTTCATCAATGTCAAATGCATATACCTTTGCATAACTTATAATTAGGAGAGTGATAAGGATGAAAATATTCTTGGATTTTGGACATGGTGGTAGTGAAACAGGAGCAGTATCAAATGGACTAGTTGAAAAAAATATGAATCTAGCAACAGGATTAGCATGCATGGAAGTATTACAACAATATGACGTAGAGGTTAGAACTTCTAGGACAGATGATAGATATGTAGGCTTGAGTGAAAGAGCTAATATGGCAAACTCCTGGGGAGCAGACTATTTTGTATCTATTCACTATAATTCTGGTGGCGGCGATGGTATAGAGGTAATTCATTCTATTTATAGAGGAAAAGGAGAAGCTTTAGCTAAGGCTATTGTTAATGCAGTAAATAGAGAAACAGGACAAAATTTACGTCCTACCCCAACCTATAGCAGAACTGGCTCAGATGGTAAGGATTATTATGCGGTTATTAGAGAAACAAATATGGATGCCATAATTGTAGAAAGCGGCTTCATTGATAGTGGCGATAGAGTTTTGTTTGATACTCCAGAAAAACAAAGAAATATAGGAAGAGCTATTGCTCATGGAATACTTGATCACTTAGGCATAAGTTACCAAGGAGGAAGCAATAATAGCAACAATAATACTGTAGAGCCTAAATATTATGTTGAAACCTCCTATATAAATCCAGATGTTTATGTAAATGGAATTCTAGGGTTCTTTGATGACAATGGAATAAAAATTCAAATAAAAAGTGATTCAAAAGGAGCTTTCATCCAGACTATGCATATGGACATAGATAGATGTAGAGCAATAGCATATACCTTTACAAGTCGTTTTGATATAATGGCCTATGTATGGAGAGAAGATAAAGTAACGAATCAATATGGTAATATAAGCTATACTCCAAGAACTTTAGTTTAAAAATTATAAGGTAGCTTTTGAGAATAAGGCTACCTTATTTACTAGCTTTTAAATTTTAACTCCCAATTTACTCCTGAAATAATATTTTAGAAGAATAAAAAAACCTAGGAATTGTGAAAATTCCTAGGTTTTTTGGCAGGGGCAACAGGACTTGAACCCGTAACCAACGGTTTTGGAGACCGCTACTCTACCAATTGAGCTATACCCCTATATTTAAGTTCGTCTTACCGACAAAATATATATTATCATAAAACAGTTACTTTGACAAGAGAAATTTTTGAAAATGTTGCATCAGCCATATAAAAAATAAGTAGGAAAATGGAATACCATGGATATTATTGGTTAAACTAACATCACCTATATAGAAAAGCAGGTGACAAATAGTGAAACTAAAAAAGAAGTTGTTGTTTTCTACTATATTAGTATTTTTGTGCATTTTTATTATAAATAAAAGATTTGCTTTTTCTGCTCAGGTTTTTAATTCAATAGGGGATGGACAGAGCAAGGTATATGTTACAGGAGACATTCATGGACTCTTAGAGGTAGATAGGGTTTTAAATATAGATTTTTTAGGTGAAGATGATTATTTAATAATCTTAGGAGACTTTGGGCTCCTTTGGGATGGCAGCTTAAAAGAATCCATAGCTTTAAATAAGCTTAACAACAAACCCTTTACTACTTTATTCATTGATGGCAATCATGAGAATTTTAATATGTTAAATTCTTTACCTGTTGAGAGTTGGAATGGTGGGAAAGTACATAGAATTAGAAATAAAGTTCTTCACCTTATGAGAGGGGAAGTTTTTACTATTAATAATAAAAGATATTTTACTTTTGGTGGAGGAAAATCTATTGATAAAGAGAGAAGGATTGAGAACATAAGCTGGTGGAAGGAAGAAATTCCATCCACAGAAGAGATGGATAATGGCATTAAAAACCTAGAAAAATGTGACTATAATGTGGATTATGTACTGACACATACTACTGATGTGGATAATTTATACACTATAGGAGATAAGTTAGACTTTACACCCAAAGAAGATGAGTTAAATTTATTTTTATCTAAGATTAAAAATAAATTAACCTATAACAAGTGGTATTTTGGACACTTTCATTTAGATTGGCAAATAAACCAAAAAGATAGAGCGATTCTTGAGGATATAGTACAAATAGGAACTTAGAGGTGAAGTAAAGGTGGTTATGAAGCTGTTTTAGCTCATAACCACCTTGTTTTTAAACTTTTAAATTGAAGGGTAAAAGTTTATTTAATCTATTTATTATAATTTGTTATATTCTTATTTTTCATTCATAAGGTTAAACTTATCAAAAACCATGAAGGATAGGTTTAATACTATTGCTACTAAGGTTGCAAGTCCCATTCCTCCAATTTCGATTGAACCAAAGTGAATTTTTATTCCGCTTAGACCTATGATTAGAATTACAGAAGTTAGTATAAGATTTCTTGATTTAGAGAAGTCTACTTTTTCTTCTATAAAGGTTCTAAGTCCTGAAGTTGCTATTGTTCCAAACAGTAGTAGTGAAATTCCGCCTATTACTGGGGTTGGTATAGTTCTAATTAGTGTAGCTAATGTTCCTGAGAAGCCTAACACTACTGATAGAAGTCCAGCTCCGCAAATTACATATACACTATAAACCTTTGTGATAGCCATAACACCAACATTCTCACCGTAAGTAGTTGTTGGTACTGAACCAAAGAATCCAGATAGCATTGTAGATAATCCATCACCTAGTAGAGATCTATGAAGACCAGGGTCTGAAGTTAAGTCTTTTCCCACTACGTTACTAGTAACTGCAAGGTGACCTATATGTTCAGCTATAACTACGAAGGTTGCAGGTAATATTGTTAATATTGCTGTTAAATCAAACTTGGCAAAGGCCATGTGAGGAGCTGCTATTAAGCTTGCTTCTTTTACAGCTGTGAAATCTATTAATCCCATAAAGTAAGCTGATATATATCCAACTACAACAGCTATTAGGATTGGTATAATCTTAAGAAATCCTCTGAAAACTACTGATCCTAAAACTAAGGTTCCAAGTGTTATCATTGAAACTACTACCCAAGTACTATTAAGAGCTGGTGAGTTTGAAAGCCCTACTGGAAAGCCTGCCATATCTGCTGCAACTGGAGCAAGTTCAAGACCGATTATTGTAACAATAGCGCCCATTGCTGCTGGCGGGAAAAGTTTTTTAATCCAACCTATACCAGTGAAACCCACGGTAATTGCTACGGCTGAAAACACTAGACCAGATACTACAAAACCACCCTGTATATGTTGGAAGCTATATCCCTGTTGTTGAAGCAGTAAAACAGGTGCTATGAAAGCAAAGCTTGAACCTAAGAATGCAGGTATTTTACCTTTAGTTATTACTGCATAAAGTAGAGTTCCAATTCCGTTAAAGAATAGTACTATTGCAGGATCTATATTGAATAGTATTGGTACAAGTACTGAAGCACCAAACATTGCAAATAGGTGTTGTAAACTTAAAGGTATTGCTTTCTTTAGAGGAACCTTGTCCTGAACATCAATAACAGAAGTTTCCTCTAGTGCTGCATTTTTTGTTGATAAATTACTTTCCATTTTAAATCCCCCTTAAAATATTATTTGGGGGAGCCTGAGCTCCCTTTTTAGCCTCACTGGACTAAATTAAAAGTAACCTGTATAATCACGACTTATGAAAATAAAAAGACTTCTTACTAATGTAAGAAGTCTAATATAGTAACCCACTAGGGGTAAACACTCACTATATTTTATTCTCCTTACAGTCTCTCTGGATCTGATTAAAGGTTCAAATACATTTTAACATAACTTACATCACACTACAATAGAAAGTTTTTAAATAATTCATTTTTATAGGAATGAATTATTTCGTTTAATATAAAATTGTTAAAAGACTTAAAAAATCACTAGTGTGTAATGAGGTATAAGCAAGTATTTAAAAGTGAATTAAAGTAATAACTAAGTAGAAAATGTCGAAATTAAAACTTTCTAGTAACCAGTGTTGAGGTAATAATAATTAACAATTGTGAATATTATGTAACAATAAATAATTCTTAGGAGGATTGTATTTAATGTTTGCTAAAGTTATCAGTGATGCAGCTTCATTTCTTTGGGGGTATCCTTTAATTATTCTTTTATTCGGCACTCATTTATTTTTAACTTTCAGATTAAGGTTTATTCAAAAATACATTGGTAAAGCAATCAAGCTTTCTGTTACCAAGGATGATTTTGCTGAAGGAGATGTAAGTCAATTTAGTGCTCTTTGTACAGCACTTGCAGCAACCATAGGAACAGGAAATATTGTAGGAGTTGCTACAGCAGTTTCTCTAGGCGGACCTGGAGCAGTTCTTTGGACATGGCTTACAGGAGTTTTTGGTATTGCTACAAAATATTCTGAAGCATTATTATCAGTTAAATACAGAGTTAAAACTGAAGATGGTACCATGGCAGGGGGACCTATGTATGTTATGGAAAGAGCTATGGGTAAGAAATGGTTAGCAATTTTATTTGCAACCTTTACTTGTATAGCAGCTTTTGGAATTGGTTCAGCTGTTCAAGCTAACTCAATTTCAACTATGCTTGAGAGCACCTTTAATATCCCTCTTTGGGTATCAGGGATAGTACTAGCAATATTAACTGCTATAGTTGTAATTGGAGGAATTAAGAGTATAGCAAGAGTGTGTGATATACTTGTACCTTTTATGGCAATCTTTTATGTTTTGGGATGTTTAATAATATTAGCATTAACATATAGCTCTATACCTGCAAGCTTAGCTTTAATTGTTAAGAGTGCATTTTCAGCTAAGGCTATAGGTGGTGGACTTGCTGGTGCTGGAATTATGAAAGCAATGAGATATGGTATTGCAAGAGGATTATTCTCCAACGAATCCGGTCTTGGTAGTGCGCCAATAGTTGCAGCGGCTGCTCAAACAAGAAACCCTGTTAAACAGGCTCTTGTATCTTCTACAGGAACCTTCTGGGATACAGTAGTAGTTTGTGCAATGACAGGTCTTGTACTTGTAAATACTGGCGTTTGGAATCAAGGATTAAATGGTGGAGAACTAACAAAGGCTGCTTTTGCCATGATACCTGTAGTTGGACCAATAGTATTAACAGTAGGGCTTTTAACCTTTGTATTTTCCACTATTCTTGGATGGTCATATTATGCTGAAAAGGCAATTGAATATTTATTTGGTAAGAAAGCAATTACGCCATATAGAATTGTTTATGTAATCATGGTTTTTGTTGGAAGTGTATTTAGTTTAGATGTAATCTGGAACCTATCAGATTTGGCAAATGGATTAATGGCAATTCCAAACTTAATATGCTTACTTGCACTAAGTGGAGTTATTGTTAATGAAACTAAAAAATATCTTTGGGATGATAACCTTGAAGGAATAGATAAGGAATTAAATTCAAATTAGATAAATTATAAAGTGCTTCCATATGAAGCACTTTTTTTATTATGAACACATTGCGGAATATTTAACAATGTGTTCATATATAAAATTGTTAAAGGAAGCGTGTTTATTAAATTTACTTAAATTAAGAGGGAGATTTTATAAGTTAAAATACAAACTGGTTTATTATTTGAATATATACTTAATAAATTTCATAAAATTATTCAATAATGTGAAATGATAATAATAGTTTACTCAGAATATTGAGAAAAAAAGCTAAAAAGTTTTTGAAGAAAAATTTCATGTCGAATTATGTCTAAAAAATATATTGAGAGAATTTTCACAATTGTTAAATTTGTTTAAATTTTTTGTTATAATGTGTTTACAATTAATAATAAGGGGGATGAAATTATGTTTGCTGAATTTATTAGTAAAGCTGCATCATTTATTTGGGGTTATCCATTAATTATTCTTTTATTTGGAACGCACTTATTTTTAACCTTTAGACTAAGGTTTATTCAAAGGTATATTGGAAAGGCAATAAAGCTTTCTGTGACTAAAGATGACTTTGCAGAAGGGGATGTAAGTCAATTTAGTGCGCTTTGTACAGCTCTTGCAGCAACCATAGGAACTGGAAATATTGTAGGGGTTGCCACTGCAATTTCTCTAGGAGGACCAGGAGCAGTGCTTTGGACATGGCTTACAGGAGTATTTGGTATATCAACTAAATACGCAGAAGCACTTTTATCAGTTAAATATAGAGTTAAGACAGAAGATGGAACCATGGCTGGAGGCCCTATGTATGTTATGGAAAAAGCTATGGGCAAGAAGTGGCTAGGCGTTTTATTTGCTATCTTTACTAGTTTAGCTGCTTTAGGAATCGGTTCAGCTGTACAAGCAAACTCTATATCTACAATGTTAGCTAGTACCTTTAGTGTGCCAACCTGGGTGTCAGGAGTAGTAATGGCAATATTAACTGCTGTAGTTGTAATTGGTGGAATTAAGAGTATAGCAAGAGTTTGTGATATTCTTGTACCATTTATGGCAGGTTTCTATATTTTAGGATGTATAATAATTTTAGGCATGACTTTTAGTTCTATACCTGCAAGCTTAGCTTTAATATTTAAGAGTGCATTTTCAGCTAAAGCTGTAGGTGGTGGTGCTGCTGGTGCTGGAATTATGATGGCTATGAGATACGGTATAGCAAGAGGTTTATTTTCTAACGAATCTGGTCTTGGTAGTGCACCAATAGTTGCAGCTGCAGCTCAAAGTAGAAACCCTGTAAAGCAAGCATTAGTTTCTGCCACAGGAACTTTTTGGGATACAGTAGTAGTTTGTGCAATGACAGGTCTTGTTCTTGTAAATACAGGGGTTTGGAATCAGGGACTTGCAGGTGGAGAGCTTACTAAAGCTGCCTTTGCAATGATACCTGTTGTTGGACCAATAGTACTAACAGTTGGACTTTTAACCTTCGTATTCTCAACTATTCTTGGATGGTCATATTATGCTGAAAAAGCAATTGAATATTTATTTGGTAAGAAAGCCATTACACCTTATAGAATTGTTTATGTAGGAATGGTATTCGTAGGAAGCGTATTTAGCTTAGATTTAATATGGAATATGTCAGACCTAGCCAATGGATTAATGGCAATTCCAAACCTAATTTCCTTACTTGCATTAAGTGGAGTTATTGTTAGTGAAACTAAGAAATATCTATGGGATGATAATCTTGAAGCAATAGATTATGAACTTAATCCTGATGCAAAGGGAAAAGCAGGTAAAAACAAAAAACAAAATAAAACTATAAATGCTAATATGTAATATGGTTTTAGAAATTTGACCCCTATTAGTGAGCTTGTTGGTCATGACAATAGTGATAAAAATAAGTTTGCTTAAGTATATTTGCATTATTAAAAAAGCCTCTCAGGTTAGTCCTGAGGGGTCTTTTTTATGCTTTTATATTTTGATTTGTTTTTCTCGGAAGGGTCAATATAGTCATAATCTCCTTGAGGAGTTTTCTTTAGGCCTAGTGAAGCCATTTGTTTTCTGGTTACAGAATGTTTATTACTCATAGTAACAACTCCCTTCAGTTTTAGAATGGACATTTATAAAATTTTAATACTAAGAATTAAATGGATAAAGTTCCAGTGTAATAAATTACCACTAATATAGATAGAGGAAATTTGCACATAATAGGTAAGTAATAAAATGCTTTTAAGGAGGGCCAAATGACTAAGGAAGCTAAAATACTACTTTTAATGAGTGCATTATTCACCTTTGCTGCAGGATTATCAGGAATTTTCGTCAACATATTTTTTTGGAAACAAACCAATAGCTTTATTATAATAGTAATTTATAATATGCTACACTATATAACTACTCCTATGACTTTTATATTAGGAGGAATAATAGCAAAAAAGAAAAATGGTATTTGGTCATTAAGAATTGGACTTATTTTATACGCATTTTTCTATAGTTTAATGTTATTCTTAGGAAACAGGGGTGGAATATACATTTACATACTTGGGGTCATCTATGGCTGTGCTGTTGGATTTTATTGGCTAGCCTTTAATACCTTAAGTTTTGATTTCACCTGTGTTACTAATAGAGATACTTTTAATGGGTTCAATGGAAGTTGTGCTGGAGTTGCTGCGGCAATAGCTCCTATTACCTCAGGATATATTATAACTAGGTATGCAGGAACTAAAGGTTATAGCATAGTGTTCACCATAACCCTTTCTATTTTCTTAATTTTATTTTTTATCAGCTTAATTTTAAAGTGTAATAACTATGGTAGTAAAGTGGACTTTAGCAGAGCTTTTTCTAAAAATTGTAGTGATTGGAGCATTATAAGAAAGGCTTCTGCCTTATGGGGTTTTAGAGATGTGATAATTGGGGTTTTGGTAAATATATTAATAATTCAAACTACAGGTAGTGAGTTATCACTTGGAAAGCTAACTTTTATTGGAGCATTGGTATCTTCCGCTTCCTATGTTTTAGTACAAAAGGTGATAAAACCACCCAAAAGAAGATTGGCTATATATATTGGGACTATAGGATCTTTTTTAGCAGTAGTAATAATATCCTTAAAGGTAAGCTTTAATACTTTATTTATATTTATGATAATGGATTCTTTTTTTCTTCCGTTTTTTCTTATACAATTATCTTCCTCAACCTTTAATGTCATAAATAAAATCCATGAGGAGGATTTAAGAATAGAATATATGATTAATAAGGATATAATGCTAAATGCAGGAAGAGTTATAAGTTCAATAATACTGTTATTGCTGCTTTCTTTATTTAAGGGAGCTTTTGTTATTAAGGGATACTTATTGCTAATAGGAGTAGTTCCAGTAGTGGCAGGGTACTTTTTAAGAAGACTAAGTAAGGTATTAGATGGAGATGATTTACCCAAGTGTAATAAGGCATCTTCAAAAAATAAATAAGCCAATCTCCTCGTCTATTTTGTGCTATACTGCGTCAACAGAACCCTTAGATAGCCCCACTATCTGCGGGTTCTGCTTCCTTGTCTATCACAAAATATCCTTCACATCTTGGACTTGTTATTTATTTTCAGATGCCTAATAGAAAAAAACTCATATGATATTAGTACAAAAACTTATAGCCTGCAGCTTATACAAGTTGCAGGCTATAAGTTTTTTAAAATACTATTTATCATAGAAAATTAAGGTCAGTATATAACCTTTTAGAATCAATAGTGCATATCAATCTATCAATTAGTCATGTTGAATTAAATCTATTGCACCTAAAACCACATGAGCAAATCCAAACCCAAGTAGTGCAGTTTCAGCCATAGGAACAATATTGTGTTTGTTCATTCTCATTGATTTCATATCTTTTGCTCTTAAGGCAGCAGCACCAGCAGTAACAACTGTCCCTACTACTGTAGGAATTACTCCATCTTTTATTCTCATAAAATCACCTCTTTATATTTATTGTGATTATAGTATTATCCTTTAAAATAATTTTTATTGAAAAAGTTAATTCCTAATTTCCCATTGTATACCTAGATTTCCAAGTCTGTTTTTAGAACCTTAATAGAATTATAGTTAATAAAAATTTTAAGTTTTAAGAGAAATAAATATAAAATTGAATAATCCAATCAATGTGGTATTATTATATAATATAGGAAATCATACATATAAAGAAACAACTTCAGCAGGAATAATGCATTATAAAAAGTTGTGTCTTCAAAAGTGATAGGCAAGCTCAAGGGCGTTTAAAGTTAAACCTGTTCTTAATAATCTTAAGTATTTATATCAAATACATTGAGTGTTGAGCTTGTACATCGATAGTAATAAGTTAAGTTGTGGAGGATATTATGGAGCACTATGACTTAGTGGTAATTGGCGCAGGACCTAGCGGTCTTAGAGCAGCTATTGAAGCTAAAAAAAATGGTTTAGATAAGGTTTTGATTTTAGATAGAGAATCTGAAGCAGGGGGTGCTTTAATCAACTGCATACACAGTGGCTTTTATTTAGAAGGTAATGAAGAAAACTTAACTACTAATGAATTAATACAAGCATTAATAGATCTGGTATCCCAATATAGTATTGAAGTCAAAATGGACACTACAGTATTAAGTATGAATAAAGATAAAACATTGGTTGCTGTAAATAGTTATGATGGGGTTTTTCAGGTTAAAGGAAAGTCAGTTATATTTGCTGCTGGTTGCAGAGAAAAGCCAATGGGCTATAAAAATATTTTAGGACATAGAAGTGCTGGAATAACTACTGCTGTATCAGTTTTAAAGTATGTAAATAAAAAAGGTGTTATGCCAGGCCGTGAGTATCTAATACTAGGGTCAGGAGACACTGCTATTTTAACGGCACGAAGCCTAGTTCTTGAGGGAGCAAAAGTTAAAGGAATAATTGAAACAAGCTCAAAGGTTCACGCAGTTAGGGAAGAATCTAAGGAATACTTAAAGGATTTTAATATTCCTGTACTATATAATCATAGAGTGGTTGATGTATATGGTGAGGAGAGGGTTGAAGGCGTAAAAGTTGTAGAAGTTGATAAGCATAGAAATTTTATAGAGGGTACAGAGCAATATATAACCTGTGATACTTTAGTATTATCTATAAATCTTTATCCTGAAAACTTATTAGGAGCGAAGACGGGTATGGAACTTAATGAGGATACTGGAGAATTAGTTGTAAGTGAAGGAATGGAAACTTCCTTAGCGGGGTTTTTTGCATGTGGAACTGTTATAAAAGGCTATGATGTCATAGAAAATGTATTAAATCAGGGCAAAGTTGCAGGAATATCAGCGGCAGCCTATGTAAGGAATAATAATTAAAGCTATGGATAACAAAGGAAAGATAATTAATTTTTGTAGAGAATTAGGTTTAACAACTGTTGGATTCACTAAGTGTAGAAAATTTAAAGAGTTGGAAGTTTACTTTTGTGAAAGAAAAGAAAAGGGACTAGCAAATGAATTTGAAGAGGAGGATATAGAAAAAAGAATCAATCCTTTTCTTTTGATGGAGAAGGGGAAAACTATTATTTCCTTAGCCTTTCCTTATAAATATGATGGATATTATAGTAGTAAAACTGGATTTTCCTTGTACACCTATGGTCTTGATTATCATAGAGTAGTTAAAGGTTATCTAGATAAGATTTGTAGGTTTATTGAAGAGTTAGGTGGTGAGGCAATAGGGTTTGTGGATAGCAATCCTTTGCCAGAAAGGTACATTGCTTATCTAAGTGGCCTTGGCTTTATAGGTAAAAATAATAATCTTATTACAAAGAATTATGGGTCTTATGTATTTTTGGCTGAAGTAATAACTAGTTTAGAACTTGAGGAAGATAAGCCTATAGAAAGTCAATGTGGGGAATGTGATTTATGTATAAAAGTATGCCCTACTAGTGCTATAATAGAGGAAGAGAATCAAGGAAACTGCAATCAATGTCTTTCCTATATTACTCAAAAAAAACATATAGAAGATCAATGGTTTGATAAATTAAAGGGAAGGGTTTTTGGTTGTGATACTTGCCAAATGATATGTCCTTATAATAAACAAGCACTAAACTCAACCATAGAAGAGTTTCATCCACAAGAATATATGCTCAAGGGAGAGCTTCAAGATTTAATTTTTTTAACCAATAGTGATTTTAAGGAGACATTTGGGAAACATTCCTGTGGTTGGCGAGGGAAGAATATATTAATTAGAAATGCTCTTATAAATTATTATAATATACATAGAGAAGATAAAGATAATATTGAAAAAAGTATAAGTTCACCGTATATTAAAGATTATTATGAAAAACTTTTTAAGGGAAATAAATGTTAATTGTTGGAGAGGGGATTTTTTATGGATAAAGTACTGTTACTAAAGTTAATGAGTAAATTACCAGATAATATCTCAAGTAGGCTTATACATAGCTATGTTAAAAAAAGTATTAAAAAGTATGCAAATATAAAAATAAATGGCTATGAAAAGATAAAGGATTTGGAAGGGCCAATTATATTTATTTGTAATCATTTAAGTAATTCAGATGGAATTATACTAAATGAAGTATTAAAAGAGAAAGACCCTGTTTTTGTAGCAGGAGTGAAGCTTACTGCTAATGAGTTTACGAAAAATGGTTTTAAATTTATTAAGACTATTCAAATAAAGCCTAATAGCGCGGATAAGGAAGCTATCTCTAAGATGATAGAGGTACTTAAAGCGGGAAAAAATATTATGATGTTTCCAGAAGGAACCAGAAGTAGAACCGCAGAAATGATAGAGGGAAAGAAGGGGCTTCTTCTTATAGCTAAAATGTCAAAGGCAACTATTGTACCTATAGGAATGTGTGGAACTGAAAAGTTTCTTCCTATTAATGATAGTGATATGGCAGAAGAAAATTTTAATCATGCTGATATAACTATAAACTTTGGAGAACCAATGACAGTGCCTAAAAAGCTTGAAGATGAAGATAAAAATCAGTATAGTGATAGAGCTATGACAGAGATAATGTGTGGGATAGCAAAAGTACTCCCTAAGGAGTATAGAGGAATTTATTCAAAGTATATTTCTTCGTAGGGTATAATAAGTCTAAAGTTAAAAGAGAGTTTAAGAGTTTAAGGTATTCTCTACCTTAAGCTCTTTTTAATTATATATGAGATTCCAATTATTTCTGCAGGTAAAAGTGATAGTGAAATCTAAAAAGTAGTATTCTCACCTTCACTGTAAAAAGGTATAAATGTAATACTGCCTTTAAATTCATTTTTGATATACCTATTTGTTTTTATGAAGCTTCCTGTACCTATTTATAAATTGAAAGAATAAAAAGTTATAAAAAAGTACGAATTTGTAAAATTTACATTAATAATTATATTAAAATCCAAAATCTTCTTTCAAATTGTAATTAATATAGGTATAATAAAATATTAGTAAAAGGGAAATAAATAACATAGTGGTGTATTTATTTTCAAATATAAAGTGAAGAAAGCTTATAAAGTAAATTTACAAAATATTTTTATTAACAAAATATTTTTTCTACATTAAAAGAGGATTTTTGCGAAATGTGCAGAATATTTACTTAAGATGTAAAGAATTACATTGAAAGTTTTCTAAAACTTTAAATAATTTTAAAATTAAACATATAAATTACTAATAATTTTGGAGGTACAAACAATGGGAAGCAAATCATTAGAAAAATACCTTAAAGAAAACCTACAAGACCTTAAAGATAAAGGACTTTATAATGAAATTAATGTAATTACAGGTGCAAACGGTCCTAAAATTAATATTGGAGGAAAAACTCTTATAAACCTTTCTTCTAATAACTATTTAGGATTAGCAAACCATCCAAGAATGGTAGAAGCTTCTGTAAAAGCTACTGAAAAATATGGTGCAGGTGCAGGTGCTGTTAGAACAATCAACGGAACTTTAGATATCCACATTGAGTTAGAGAAAAAACTAGCTGCATTTAAACATACAGAAGCTGCTGTAGCTTTCCAATCAGGTTTTAACTGTAACATGGCTGCGATTTCAGCTGTTATGGGCAAAAAAGATGCAATCCTTTCAGATGCATTAAACCATGCTTCAATAATAGACGGATGCAGATTATCAGGTGCTAAAATCATAAGAGTTGAGCATTCAGATATGGAAGATTTAAGAGCTAAGGCTAAAGAAGCTAAAGAGTCAGGCTTATATGAAAAAGTAATGGTAATCACTGATGGGGTTTTCTCTATGGATGGAGACATTGCGAAGCTTCCAGAAATAGTAGAAATTGCTGAAGAATTTGATTTAATCACATATGTTGATGATGCCCACGGTTCAGGAGTACTAGGAAAAGGTGCTGGAACAGTTCATCACTTCGGATTATCAGACAAAATAGATTTCCAAATTGGAACATTATCTAAAGCTATTGGTGTAGTTGGGGGATATGTAGCTGGTACACAAGATTTAATTGACTGGTTAAAAGTTAGAGGTAGACCATTCCTATTCTCAACATCTTTAACTCCAGGAGCAGCAGGAGCTTGTATCGAAGCTATAAATATATTAACTGAAAGCACTGAGCTTCATGATAAACTTTGGGAAAATGGAAACTACTTAAAGAAAGGCTTAAAAGAATTAGGCTTTGATATAGGTGATAGCGAAACTCCAATAACTCCATGTATAATAGGCGAAGCTGCAAAAGCTCAAGAATTCAGTAAGAGATTATATGAAGAGGGAGTTTATGCAAAAGCTATAGTATTCCCAACAGTACCAATGGGAACAGCAAGAGTAAGAAACATGCCATCAGCAGCACACACTAAAGAAATGTTAGATGATGCTATTGCTATTTACAAAAAAGTTGGTCAAGAAATGGGTATAATAAAATAAACTTATAAGAATTTCTATGAGAGCTTATTTAATCAATAAGTAGATATATAGTTAAAATAGAAAAGTAAACTCTATAATGAGAAATAGTTTTTAACGGAGGATAATAATATGAAAAGAATATTAGTTACAGGTTGTCTTGGACAAATCGGTACAGAGTTAGTTACAAAACTAAGAGAAGTTTATGGCGTAGATAATGTTATAGCTTCTGATATTAGAAAGCCAGAAGGAAACCCAATTGTTGAGGGTGGAATATTTGAAATACTTGATGTTACTGATGCAAAAGCTTTCTTAGAAGTTGCAAGAAAGCATAATGTAGACACAATAATTCACTTAGCAGCTCTTTTATCAGCTGTTGCAGAAGCAAAACCACAACTTGCTTGGGACATTAACATGGGAGGCCTTGTTAATGCATTAGAAGCTGCAAGAGAGTTAAACTGCAAATTCTTTACTCCAAGCTCAATAGGTGCTTTTGGACCAGATACTCCAAAAAACAATACTCCACAAGACACAATTCAAAGACCAAAAACTATGTATGGAGTAACAAAGGTTTCAGGAGAATTATTATGTGATTACTACTACACTAAATTTGGTGTAGACACAAGAGGAGTAAGATTCCCAGGACTTATTTCTTATGTAGCACCTCCAGGAGGCGGAACAACTGACTATGCAGTAGATATTTACTACGAAGCATTAAAGAGCGGAAAATACACTTCTTATATCGATAAAGGAACATACATGGATATGATGTATATGCCAGATGCTATCCAAGCAATTATCGATTTAATGGAAGCTGATCCAAGCAAATTAAAACATAGAAATGCATTCAACATCACAGCAATGAGCTTTGAGCCAGAGCAAATTGCTGCTGAAATTAAAAAGCATATTCCAGAGTTTGAAATTAGCTATAACCCAGATCCAGTAAGACAAGGAATTGCAAATACTTGGCCAGATTCAATAGACCCAACTGCTGCAAAAGAAGAGTGGGGCTTTAAAGCTGAGTATGATTTAGCTAAAATGACTGCTGACATGCTTGAAAAGCTAAGAGAAAAAGGAATAAAATAATTTAATTAATAGGAGAAGAGCAAGAATTTGCTCTTCTCTTTATTTTTTTGCATTGGTATAAAGAGACTTCAGTATTACATATTTAATCAATTTGCAGAGCTTTTAATATGTAGCGTTTCTCAAAAAAATAATATTTTACTAAGATAAACTATAGTTTATCAAGAATAAATAAATGTTGTCCTAATATACTTAATATGAATTATTTATTTTAGGAGGGATAAGTTATGGACTACTTATTAGCTATTCTTTTTATTGTGGCTGCTAGTGCCATTATTGTTATAAACATTATCAAGGTAAGAGAAAGAAATATTGAAAATGACTATAAACAGCATTGCCAGATTCCACCAACGGCCATGAAGGTTAAATATATAAAGGGTATACCAGAAATAGATAAGGAAATTGAAAGAAGGTATTCTCATATTATAAAAAGTGCCTATACAAAGTTTGATGAAAATAAATATAAGAATTATCTAGAAACTTTAGAAGGAGACAGCGCTGAAGAGTTGGCAGATTCTATTGAAAAGATAAAAAATAAGCTTAATGATTTTAGATTTACCAAGAACTTAGATACAGTAGACAGTAATATGTTAATTTATATTTTTGAAAAGGTAGGGTTAATAGACTTTTACTTTTGGGTTGAAAAAGATAATTTTTATTTAGCAGATAAACATCACCAAGGGATTGGGTGCTTTAGCTTTCAGTTAAATCAAATTAATTGTTTTTGCAAAAAGGAGCAATTGGAAAATAATAGGCAAATGGAATTAAATATAAGTGGAATTTCAACTGGGCTAGAAGATGATACTATTACCTTTAATAAAAGTAGCTTGCCACAACATATAAAGATAGATGGAGATACAACCATATTAGAATTATTTATTAATGGTAGATTATACTGCGGATTTTTTGCTAAGGAAGCCTATGAGGTATTGGTAAATCAAATTTCGGAAAAAGAATTAAGATATTTAAAGAGTAAATACTCAAAGGACAACCTATGTCAAGGTTCTGAAGCTGTAGAAAAAAGTCACGAAATTAGAGATGAAATATCAAAGAAAATAAAAAGTCTTGAAGAACTAAGAGATTTGGAAGTGCTTACACAAGAAGAATATGAGGATAAAAGGAAATTATTATTGGAAAAGGTAAATAGATAAAAGAAGAACATAGGGGGTTGTTAATAATTAAGTTACAAATTTTATAATAAGATAGGTAAAAGTTAGTATAGGTCTAATAGAATAAAATTAATGTTGTTCATAGATTATTATTAACTTCCTCGAAAAATGGAATATTTTCGATTTCCTCAAAATAAATATAACTATACTAATCAATTATTAAAGCAGAATATGCTGATTTAGTATAATTTTGAAAGTAATTAAGGGGGAAATCATGAAAAAAAAGATTGCACTTTTACTTAGTTCATTAATTTTAATGACCTCTGTGTTTGCTGGCTGTGGAAAAAGTAGTGAAGGTGGAAAACCGGGTTCTGATGTTATAAGAATTGGAGTTTTTGAACCTTTAACAGGTGCTAATGCTGGGGGAGGAGCCCTAGAATTAGAAGGAATAAAGCTAGCTAATAAGCTTTATCCAGAAGTTTTAGGCAAGAAAGTAGAATTAGTAGTTGTTGATAATAAGTCAGACAAGGTAGAAGCAGCAAATGCAGCTGCAAAATTAGTTGAGAAAGAAAAGGTTACAGCTATAGTCGGTAGCTGGGGAAGTTCATTATCCATGGCAGCTGGAGATATAGTTAAAAAGGCTAAAATTCCAACCATTGGAACATCATGTACTAATCCTTTAGTTACTCAAGGAAATGAATATTATTTTAGAGTATGCTTTATAGACCCATACCAAGGAACAGTTATGGCAAACTATGCTTACAATAAGTTAAAGGCTAAGAAGGTTGCAATAGTTCAAGAAGTAGGAAGTGATTATTCTATAGGACTTGCTAAGTTTTTTACAGATTCTTTCAAGAAGCTTACAGGAGATGATAAGGCAATAATCGAGGTGGCTAATTATAACACAGGAGACCAAGACTTTACAGCACAATTAACAAATGTTAAGTCTAAAAATCCAGATGCTATCTTTGCCCCAGGTAACTTTACAGAATCAGCATTAGTAATTAAGCAAGCAAGACAGCTTGGGATTACTTGTCCAATTATCGGCGGTGATACTTGGGAGACACCTCAGTTCATAGAAATAGGTTCAAAAGCAGTAGAGGGAGCAGTATTTTCTACCTTCTTTGCAACAGAAAAACCTATCACTAAAGAATCTGAAAAGTTTTTAACAGAATATAAGAAGGAATACAATAAAGAGCCAGCAGCAGTTACAGCTCTAGGTTATGATGCCTATTTGATTCTTATAAAGGCGTTAGAGCAAAATGGAAGTACTGACTCAGTTAAGCTAAGAGATACTTTAGCCAACCTAAAGGATTTCCAAGGAGCAGCTGGAGTTGTTAACTTTGATGAAAATAGAAATGCAATCAAAAATGCAGTGATTAAGCATGTTAAAGATGGTAAGTTTACATTCTTAGATGTGGTTGATGGAGTAAAATAACAAGTTATAGTTAGAAGAACAAGTGATACTTGTTCTTCTTTATTAAATAATATAAACCATGTTTAAATATACAGGACTCATATTAAATAAATTAAAGTTAAAATAGTAAGGTTGGTGAGAAAATGGTTTTAGCAATGAGTTTTGACATGTTTATGCAGCATTTATTAAATGGGATATCTTTAGGTAGTCTCTATGCTCTTATTGCTATAGGATATACCATGGTTTATGGAATCCTAAGGCTAATAAATTTTGCTCATGGAGATATATTTATGGTAGCTGCATATTTTGCTTTTTATGGAGTTTCTCTTTTTTCAATGCCTTGGTATATAGCATTTATTGCAGCTATTATAATGACAGGATTATTGGGTATAGTTATTGAAATTGCTGCCTATAGACCTATAAGGAATGCTCCCAAGATATCTATTCTGATTTCAGCCATAGGTGTTTCCTTCTTTCTTGAGAATTTAGGGACAGTAATTTTTGGAGGAGTACCAAAGGCGTTCCCACAGGTAGATTTATTTACAGAAGTAATCCAAATTGGAAATGTATCACTTCAAAGACTAACTATTATAATTCCCATAGTAACTTTATTATTATTATTTGGGTTGCTTTATCTAGTTAATAAAACTAAAAGTGGTATGGCTATGAGAGCAGTATCCAAGGATCACGAAACAGCTTCACTTATGGGGGTAAATATTAATAAAATAATATCATTAACCTTTGCACTTGGTTCTATTCTTGCGGCGGTTGGAGGAATTATGTGGGGATTAAAATTTCCTCAAATAGCGCCTCTTATGGGAATTATGCCAGGATTAAAATGTTTTATAGCAGCGGTTATTGGAGGAATAGGCGATATTAAGGGGGCAGTGCTTGGTGGTTTTATCTTAGGGGTTGGAGAGATCATGCTAGTAGCATTTTTACCAAGTCTTTCAGGCTATAGAGATGCCTTTGCCTTTATATTACTCATATTAATCCTACTATTCAAGCCTACAGGTATTATGGGCGAAAAAATAGCAGAGAAGGTGTAATACATGGAAAAAAGAAATAGTATTTTAATGTGGATGAAAAAAAGAAATAATATATTAACCGTGGCATCTTTTATTGTATTGGCAATACTATTATATTTCTTAGATGGAAATCTAGACAGTTATAAAACTAGAATATTAAATTTATGTGCAATTTATGTAGTACTTTCATTAAGTATGAATCTTATAAATGGGTTTACAGGATTATTTTCTCTTGGACATGCAGGATTTATAGCTATTGGAGCATATACCACTGCAATTTTGTCTATGCCTATAGCCGTTAAAACTCAGAACTTCTTTTTAGCCCCAATGATGAAGCCTTTAGATAGTATTTATATGCCTTTTATATTTGCATTAATTATTGGTGGGCTTCTGTCTGCTTTAGTAGCTTATCTTATAGGAGCACCTGCTTTAAGATTAAAGGGAGATTATTTAGCTATTGCAACCTTAGGTTTTGCAGAAATTATTAGAGTTATACTGACTAATACACAATCTATTACCAATGGAGCCTTAGGGTTAAAGGGAATACCACCAGTTATTAATCTTTGGTGGACTTTTGGAGTAGCCATAATAACCATAGTAGTTATTTTATCATTAATAAATAGTAGTTATGGAAGAGCACTTAAGGCTATAAAAGAGGATGAAATAGCAGCAGAGAGTATGGGCATAAGTTTATTTAAACATAAAGTTTTAGCTTTTGTATTTGGGGCTTTCTTTGCAGCTATAGGGGGAGGTCTCCTTGCAAATCTTATGGGAACTATTGACCCTCTAATGTTTAGATTTACTTTAACCTTTAATATTCTTCTTATTATAGTACTTGGAGGAATGGGAAGTGTTACAGGGACAATTATTTCGGCCTTTGTAATAACCATAGCAGGGGAAGCACTGAGATTTTTAGATGAAAGTGTTAACTTAGGTTTTGTAGAATTTAAAGGAATAGCTGGATTAAGAATGGTTGTGTTTTCAGCACTATTAATGATAGCTGTGTTGTTCTTTAGAAATGGAGTTATGGGAACAAGGGAATTCAGTTGGGATAAATTTATAGCATTCTTTAAAAATCTTAAAGAACTTAATTTCCTCAAAAGAAAAACTACAGCTAAAGGAGGAAAATAAATATGGAGCTATTGAAAACACAAAATGCAACCATGCAGTTTGGAGGGTTAACTGCAGTTAATGATTTTAATCTTAGTATAGATGAGGGAGAGATTGTAGCGCTTATTGGGCCTAATGGAGCAGGAAAAACTACAGCTTTTAATATGATAACAGGAGTTTATACTCCAACTAAAGGCAATGTAATTTATGGAGGAAATGATATTACTGGTAATCGACCAGATATAATTACACAAAAGGGTATTGCAAGAACTTTTCAAAATATAAGGTTGTTTAAAGAATTATCAGTGTTAGATAATGTACTTATAGCTAATCATCTCCATCTAAAATCAGGACTTTTTAGCGCGATTTTAAAGTTGCCTAAATATAGAAGAGAGGAAAGAAGTATAAGAGAAAAATCTTTAGCACTAATTGAAAGGGTAGGACTATTAGATGTAATCAATGAAAAGGCTTCTTCTTTACCTTATGGCAAGCAAAGAAGATTAGAAATTGCTAGAGCTTTAGCTACTAATCCAAAGTTATTATTATTAGATGAACCAGCTGCAGGAATGAATCCAAAGGAAACAGAGGAATTGACAGAATTTATTAGAGTGATTAGAGATGAATTTAACCTCACAATATTTATGATAGAGCATCACATGCAAGTAGTAATGGGCATATCAGATAGGATTTATGTTCTTGATTATGGAGTTACAATTGCAAAAGGAACTCCCTATGAAATTCAAAATAACCAAAGAGTTATAGAGGCATATTTGGGGGTGAGTGAGGATGCTTAAAGTAAAGGATTTAGTTGTATCCTATGGAGGAATTGAGGCCTTAAAGGGAGTTGATATTGAAGTTAAAAAAGGGGAAATAGTAACTTTAGTAGGAGCTAATGGAGCTGGGAAGAGTACTTTACTTAGAGCTGTTGTTGGACTTGTAAAGTCTAAAAATGGTAGCATATTCTACGAGGGACAAGAGATTTTAGGACAAAAATCTCAGAACATTGTAACTAAGGGCATAACTTTAGTTCCAGAGGGAAGGAGAGTTTTTCCAAACCTAACTGTACTTGAGAATATAAAGCTAGGTGCTTATTTTAGAAAGGATACAAAGAAAATAGAAGAGGATATTCAGTGGGTTTATAGTCTTTTCCCAAGACTTAAGGAAAGGAGCTGGCAGCTAGCAGGAACTTTGTCGGGAGGAGAACAACAAATGTTAGCTGTGGGGAGGGCCTTAATGTCTAATCCAAAACTTCTAATGATGGATGAACCATCTTTAGGATTAGCTCCTTTAATTGTAAAAGACATATTTAATATCATAAAAGAAATTCGGGAAAAGGGAGTTACAATTCTTTTAATTGAGCAAAATGCAAACGTAGCTTTAAAAATAGCAGATAGAGGGTATGTATTAGAAACAGGAAAAATTACTATTAAGGGAAGTGGAAAATCTCTTTTACAAAACGAAGATATTAAGAAAGCTTATTTAGGTGAGAGTGTAGCAAAGTAAAAATTATAAAAATTTAGAAAAGAAAAATCCATTAATTTAATATTGTAAGAGCCATGAATAATAAGAAAACTAATTTCTTATTATTCATGGCTTTCACATTATCTAGGACTCATATTGTGCATAGATTGTTCAACTCATAATATAGTATAAAACATAATGCTAGTCTCTAAATTAAAATTAAATAGATGCTTAAATCCATTAATAATTTAAGAGAGAGTATAACTTTACTTAAGATAATTTTCAGGTTTTACAGTTGCGAAGTATCCTAAGTTAGGGAAGAAACTAAATGTCCTTAGCAGTAATAAACTTAGCAATGCTAGAAACACTTTCCTCTAGCTTTCTATCAACTACATTAGCCTCAGTAATATGATGGTCAATTTGGCTATTTGTTTCTCTTAAAATCCTATCTATATCACTTATTTTAGTTAAAATATTTTCTATATGAGATTTTTGAGTAGAAATTATATTTATAACTTCGTTAACCTGATTTTCCACCTTACCAAAGGAATCTAAAGTATCATCGATTTTTATAAGGGCATTTTTAGAGGCAGTAACTCCCTTGGAAATAACTTCAGTATTTTTATTAGCACTATTTAGTGCAGTTTTAGCTTCAGCTTGAATTTTATTAGTAAGGCTTGTAATATCACCTGTACTTTGAGAAGTCATTTCAGCTAATTTTCTAACCTCTTCAGCGACCACTGCAAAGCCACGGCCGCCTTCACCTGCACGAGCAGCTTCAATAGCTGCATTTAAGGCTAGCATATTAGTTTGAGAAGCAATTCCATCAATTATTTGGGCTACCTGGGAAATTTGCTGAATCATCTCCCAAAGATTGTTTATGCTAGTATAAGTATTTTTAGCCTCACTATCTAAAGACATAATAATACTAACAATATCCTCAATAGTTTTCTTACCTTCTTTAGACTTGTCAACATTTTCGGTAGTCATATTAATAAGACTCTTGCTTTGCTTATGTAATAACTCAGTAGAAGCATTGGTATCACTGGCTAAATGGGATATATTATTCATTTGCATTGCAATTTTTGAAGCTAACTCCGCTAAAACATCATGTTCGCTATTAACAGAATTGTGCTGAGAAATGATTTTCTCTATATCCTTATTTATATCTTTTAAAAATTCAATGGTATCATTGCTAATATTAGGGTTTTCTGTAGTAGTAGGGTTATTAACAAGTTCTACGGATTTTTCTTGTGTAGGTTCACTTTTTTTCTTACTAAATAGATTCATTGCTTATCTACTCCTTAATTTAGGCATCTTCAAAAAATAAATAAGCCAATCTGCTCGTCTATTTTGTGATATACTTCGTCAACAGAACCCTTAGATAGCCCCACTATCTGCGGAACCTGTTTTCTTGTCTGCACAAGCCTGCTTGTGAGCACAAGCTTGCTTGTGAACACAAAATATCCTTCACATCTTGGACTTGTTATTTATTTTCAGATGCCTAATTTTCAAATTTAAAATGAAAATTAAGTTTTTACAACAAAAAATAATATGATTAAATTATAACATAAAATTGCAAAAATGTTGTGATTAGAATCACTTTTACAACATTTTCGAAGGGTAATTTTCAAATTCTCTTTAGAGGTAATTAAGTTTCCTTCTAAAGCCCTTAAACAAATTGAACTTGCCCACTAACTAAAAAGAAAATAAGAAGTTAACAAGTAATAAATTTTCCTCCTTAAGGTCTATAATTAAGTTTTACTTTTGTTATAATAATAAAGAAGATACCCTTCCATGTAGTTAGGCATTTTCAAAAAAGTAAATAAGTAAGTACAGTTGATTATTTTAGTTTTTATTTATTTTCAAATACCTTATTACAAGTGTTGGATATGAGGTGATTTTATGAATAAGGAAAAAAGAAAAGAAATTTTAAACATATTAGAAGAAACCTATAAAGGAGCAAAGTGCGGCTTAGACTTTAATAGTCCCTTTGAACTTTTAATATCTACAATCTTATCTGCTCAGTGCACTGACGAGAGAGTTAATATGGTGACTAAAGAGTTATATAAAGAGTACAATACTCCAGAGGCTTTTTTAACTTTGTCAGAAGAAGAATTAGGTGAAAAAATAAGGAGTTGCGGTTTTTATAAAAATAAAAGTAAAAATATTTTAGGTGCTTGCAGAGGGATTATGGAAAAACATAATGGGCAGGTTCCGCAAACTATGGAAGAACTTATAGAACTTCCGGGAGTAGGAAGAAAAACTGCTAATGTAGTGCTTTCTAATGCTTTTGGAGTACCTGCTATTGCGGTGGATACCCATGTATTCAGGCTTTCAAATAGAATTGGTCTTGCTAAGGGGAAAAATGTAGAAGAAGTAGAAGAAAAGCTTATGAAAAATATACCAAAGAGTATGTGGAGTGATGCCCATCATTATATTATTTGGCATGGAAGAAAGATTTGTAATGCAAGAAAACCAAAGTGTGATATTTGCCCGCTAGCTCCTCACTGTGAGTATTTTAATGGGAAACAATAAAATTTCAATAGATTTATTTTAGGAAGGTGTTAACTATGTCATATGGTGATAAAGCATTAAAAATGCATAAAGAGAAAAAGGGAAAACTTGAAGTTGTAGGAAAAATTAAGATTGAAACTAGAGAGGATCTTTCCGTCGCTTATACTCCTGGAGTTGCAGAGCCTTGTGTTGAAATTGCAAAGGATAAGGACAAGGTTTACGACTATACTATTAAAGGAAATACTGTAGCCATAGTTTCTAATGGTACAGCAGTACTAGGACTTGGAAATATAGGTGCTGAGGCTGGAATACCAGTAATGGAAGGAAAGGCACTTTTATTTAAGGAGTTTGGAGGGGTAGATGCCTTCCCAATTTGCTTAGATACAGAAGACCCAGAAGAAATAATTAAAACAGTAAAACTAATGGCACCTGTATTTGGAGGAATAAACTTAGAGGACATTAAAGCTCCAGAATGTTTCTACATAGAGAAAAGATTAAAGGAAGAACTAAATATACCTGTTTTCCACGATGATCAACATGGAACAGCAGTGGTAGTATTAGCAGGATTATATAATGCACTTAAGGTTGTAAATAAGAGCTTAGAGAAAGTGAAAATCATTATAAACGGAGCTGGTTCAGCAGGTATTGCTGTTTGTAAACTACTTTTAAATGCTGGAGCTAAGAATATTATAATGTGTGATAGACAAGGAGCAATTTATAAAGGGGCTGAAGCGTTAAATCCAGCTCAACAAGAAATTGCCGTTGATACTAATAGTAGTATGGAAAGTGGCAGCTTATCTCAGGTTATAAAGGGAGCAGATGTATTTATCGGAGTGTCTGCACCAGGAGTTTTAACTTCAGAGGATGTAAAAAACATGAATAAAGATGCAATAATCTTTGCTATGGCAAATCCAACTCCAGAGATAATGCCAGAAGAAGCTAAAAGAGGTGGAGCTAGAGTAATAGCTACAGGCAGATCAGATTTTGCAAATCAAATAAATAATGTGTTAGTATTCCCAGGAATATTTAAAGGAGCATTAGCAGTAAGATCTAAAGAAATAAACGAAGAAATGAAATTAGCTGCTGCTAGAGCTATTGCTAATTTAATTACTAGAGAAGAATTAAATGAAGAGTATATAATTCCAAATGCGCTAGATAAAAGGGTTGCAGATGAAGTTGCAAAAGAAGTTATGCGTATAGCAAGAGAAATTGGAGTTGCTAGAATATAAATTATTACCTAGACACAAAATCATTAATGGCGCAAACGTAATATTTAATAATAAATACTAATAAAAAATTCCGTTAATAGCAGAGTGCATTTTAACGGAATTTTTATGTCTTATATTAATTATTAGTGACAAATTAATGTTCTAAATGATTACTAGGTATAGCAAAAATATGAATTAAACTGTACTTATTTAGTCCATTAAGAGTGAGAAAGTAAGCTTTATCTTTAGCTTAGTATAAATAAGCCTTGAAGCAATAACTAAAGAATTATTTCTAGAAGGTCTTTCTCAACTAAGTTATTGTACTTACCAGCTCTATAATCAACAACTAAAGCTTTTTTATCATCTCCACTTAATCCAACCATTTTATCTCTTAAACCCTTAGGAGTCTCAACATAAGCTCCTTTTGGATTCATGTTTTCGTCAAAAGTTATAATAGTTGGGATTCTAGCATCTCCAACAGCTTCTTCAAGGAAGGTTTCAAAGCCGGTTCTAGGCATAAAATGTAACTTTAGATTTGGGTTTTCTTCAGCCATTCTTTGAATAAAAGGTATAGTAACAATGCAATCAGGGCAGAAGCCTTCAGTGAAAACTGCAGCATGGACTGGTTTTTCTAATTTCTTTACTTCCTCTTTTGTAATTTCAGAAAGAGAAGTTTCATCATAAGCTTTATCCTGAACATCTCCGTATTTTTGGTGCTGTTTTTCTAGGTACTCATTAAAACTTAGGCCTTTAGTTAAATCTATCATTTTTAGTCCTCCAATCAAAATATACTTATACTTAAATTATATCAATTAAATCTTATTATCAATATACATATGTTAATAATTTATATGAATTAATTGTAATATTTTTATGGGCTTTTCAGCACAATAATAACAAGATTTTTTACATGCTATATTTTTAAACCTTTAGGGCTATAAAGGCTATATTTTATTATAATAGCCTCTAAAGCACCTTAAGAAACTATGCTCTGCATCGTAGATAAAAGATGAATTTTTACTCCATAGTGAAATAATTAAAGCCATTATTTACTTGCAAGAGATAAGGAGATACTACTCATGTGATATAAGCACAATTCTATAGAATTATTTAGTTTAACTAAATTCTACAAAAAAATTGAGAATGTTTACAAAAGGTAGTATAATACTATTAGATATTACAAATTTTTAAAGTAAAGGTAGGGATAATTATGTCTAAAGTTGTTGAGAGATTTTTAAGCTATGTAGCTTATGATACTAAATCAGATGGAGAAACTGGTGTAACTCCAAGTACTCCAGGACAAATGGTGCTTGCTAAGAAATTAGTAGAAGAACTAAAAGAAATTGGAATGAGTGACGTTACTATAGATGAAAATGGATATGTAATGGCTACATTACCAGCAAACACAGATAAGAACATACCAACTATAGGATTTATAGCACATATGGATACAGCTCCAGATTACTCAGGTGCTAATGTTAATCCACAGTTTGTTGAAAACTATGACGGTGGAGATATAAAGTTAAACGAAACTACAGTACTTTCTCCAAAAGATTTCCCAGAGTTAAAGGATTACATAGGTAAAACTTTAATAACTACTGATGGAAACAGTCTTTTAGGAGCAGATGATAAAGCTGGAATAGCTGAAATTATCACTTCTATGGAATATTTAATCAACAATCCAGAAATAAAACATGGAACTATCAAAGTTGGCTTCACACCAGATGAAGAAATAGGTGCTGGCGCTGATCATTTTGATGTGGAAAAGTTTAATGCAGATTTTGCTTATACATTAGATGGTGGTGGAATTGGAGAAATCGAATACGAAAACTTCAATGCTGCTTCAGCTAAAATAGTTGTAAATGGAAGAAACGTACATCCAGGTTCTGCGAAAAATAAAATGATTAATTCTCAATTCATAGGAATGGAATTAAATAGCATGTTACCAGCAGAGGAAAGACCAGAGCATACTGAGGGTTATGAAGGCTTCTATATGTTAAATGGATTCTCAGGTTCTGTTGAAAGAACTGAAATGTCTTATATAATAAGAGATTTCTTCAAAGACAGTTTTGAAGCTAAAAAAGCAAACATAATAAAAATTGCTGAAGAGTTAAATAAAAAATATGGTGAGGGAACAGTAGAAATTACTGTTAAAGATTCTTACTATAACATGAAAGAAAAGGTTGAGCCAGTAATGCATGTTGTTGATACAGCAGTAGAAGCAATGAAAGCATTAGATATAGTTCCAAAGGTAGTTCCAATCAGAGGCGGTACTGACGGTGCTAGATTATCTTACATGGGTCTTCCAACACCAAACTTATTTGCAGGTGGACATAACTTCCATGGTAAGTTTGAATTCGTACCAACAGAATCTATAGAAAAAGCAGTAGAATTAGTTGTTAAAATTATAGACCTTTACACAAATAAATAATACTAACTAAGTTGGGTAATAAATACTAAGAAAATAGGACTATTGTATAATACAAAAGGTTCTAAAATACCAAAGCCATGGATAATTAGTTCGCTAATTTCCATGGCTTTATTAATGTGAAACTAATAAATTTTGATCTTTAGCAGTGTAACTTTTCTATGATTAGGTATAGTTTTACTGCTGTAAAATTATATAAACATTAGTTCAGGTAATTACAACTATAACAAATAGGTTTTTATGTTAGTTGTATATATCAGAAAATTCTATAGCTACTTTTTCCATGGTATCTTTTAAAGGAGTGTCTTGCTCTTCTTCAATGGTAGCACAAACTTCCTCATAACCATGAACTCGTGAAAATCTAATAATAAACTCAGTACCTTCATTAAATTTACTCCAGAAATTAATAGTACCTTGTTGAATTTCTGTTAAGGACTTAACTAAGAATAATCCAACACCACTACCTTCTGTATTTCTAGATAAGGAATTGTCTAGTTTTTGAAGTCTTAAGAATACCTTTTGTTGGGCTTCTAGCTGCATACCTATACCATCATCTTTTACAGATATAGCAATAGTATCTAAGCCTTCAGTATATACATTAACAAATATATTTCCATTTTCTTTACCGTATTTTACTGCGTTTGATAAAAGGTTTAGTAATATCCTTTCTACTAAGGCTTTATCAATTTTCGAGTATAATTCTTCATGCTCAGTATCAAAGGTTAAACTTAGATTTTTAAAGTTTAAGTACTCAACTACTGATACGCATACATTTTCTATAATAGGAACTATGTTTTCTACCAGTAAATTAGGTTTTAAAAATCCAGACTGAATTTTAGTAATATCAAGCATATTATCAGACAATCTTATTAGTCTTAAGCAGTTCTTTTTCATCAAATCATTATATTTCTCTATGGATTCTACATCACCCTTATAAATACTTTGGAGTTGTAAGGCTGAATAAATCACATTAATAGGGGTTTTAAGTTCATGAGATATATTGATAAAAAACTCATTTTTAAGTTCCTCAGATTTTTCAATTTCCATTAGCTTAAGCTTCATGTCTTCAGCAGATTTCTTATCACTAATATCTCTAATAGCCATAATTAATTGGTCTTTAGATTTATTATTGGTATATAAAGAACAAACCTCAGCAAAGATTTTTTTATTATTTACCTCAATTTCATATATGACTGGAGTTAGTAAAGTAGTCTTGTCTAGGGCGTTTATTCTACTAGATAAAATAGAATGATAAGAGGAAGCTACAATGCTAAAAATATTCTTATTTAAAATTTTATCAGTATTTAATAGATTGAACATGTCCATAAATCTTTTATTAGAGTAAACTATTTTTCCATCTTCCACAATTAGTATTCCATCGGGAAGAAAGTTAATTAGGCGTTCATTGTTGGTATATTCTTTTTCTATTTTTATTTTTGCATCTATAAGACTTTTATTCAGCATTTCTAGTTCATTGCTCTTCAGTGTAAGCTTGTTCAGTAAACTTTGGTAGGGTTCAAACATTACACCTTTGAACAACACACTATAGAATAAACAGTAGGATATAAAATTAGATATATGGCCGATAAAGTTTGAAATATCATATACATCAATATAAAAAGAAAAGAATATACTACTTATTAATTTAAATATTACTGATAAGGCAATTAAGTTAACTTTATCTTTTGAAATAGTAGTTTTTTTAAATTTAAGGAAGAACAATATAACTATATAGCACAAACAAAACAGGTATTCACTAATAATTTTAAATCTAGTTAATCCTATGCCCTCATTATAGCATTTAGGGAAAAGGTTTGAAAAAAGGATAATCCATAAAAAGGGTACTATGAATGAAAGACTTAATGTAGTTACCAGTTTAATATTCATTTTGTTATTAATAAAATAAAATGATATTGCTAGAAAAATACAATCAAAATACTTATATAAAATATAAAGTTGTGTAGGAATATTAGGATCATTTGTAAGTATAGCAGCACCTTTATATGTGATTACATGGGCAAAGGTAATAATCATGGTAAAACCAGAGGTTATTCCTAGAAAGTGAAAGTAATTGTTATTACTCATATTGAGGGTTTTAATTGAGGCTACCATAGCACTAAAACCTATCACAATGGTAACAATTTCTATAGAGGTATGAAATAAGAAATAGTTTCTCATGCTTATATAAAAAGCAATAAATAAGAAAAAAGGAATTGAAAATAGCATCAGTAAAATATTATTTTTACTAAAGGACAAGTTTCTCATAATTACTCACCACCTATAACTTTATACTGAGGAAACAAGTTGCGGCTATACTTAATAAAGAAATAATTATTAGTAAATAATTTGTATTATTAATAAGATTATACCATATTATTTTGAAAATTGTTAATAAAATGTAAATTATAAGGGTACATATTTTCCGACTCATAAAGACAAAATATGACTAATGCTTCCAATAATTATAAGATAGGTAAAGAAGCATTATAGCTTAAATTTTATGAAATATACATAATTCACTTCAAATTAATGCAACCTATAGGTATAAAGATTTTGAGGAGGGAAATTATGGCTAATAAAAAATCAAATCCAATATATCCATCAAATAAACATAATTATTTTGGAGATTTTAGAGTTGCTCATCCAGGTGTTGAATCTGCTTGGGAAAAGGTTGATGAAGCTAATAATGAAGCTCAAATGGCAAATGAATCAACTACATCTAATAATAACAATAATACTCCATACTACTCACATAACAACTTCAATAATAAAGTAGATATATTTGACAATGAATTTGCTGAGGAAGTAACTTTTGACAATCTTAGAGATGATTATGAGAATGTGGAACTAAAAGATGAAATGACCTTTGGCTATGATAAAGATAACTATAATTATAATACTGGCTGTCAATATAGCACTAGTTCTTCATCTATGAATAACTCTAGTAATAATAACAACAATACTAGTAAAATGGGTCAGGAAGAATATGCTTCTGAGCTAGGGATAAATATGATGGTTAACAATGGAGATGCAGAAGCACCCGATGATAGTCTTCCATTTACTCATGCAAGCATAATAAGATATAAAACAATATAACTCTAAAGGGTGAACTACAAAATTATATAAAAATATGCTTTTGTAAAAAAGAAATGCTGGTAATTGACTTATCAGCATTTCTTTTAAAATTACATATTAATAAGCACTAAGGCAATTAATGTAAGTGCTACAGCAAAGGTATCCTTCAAAGAAAGTTTTTCCTTAAAAATTATAAACCCTCCCAAATTAATAAGAAGTATACTTCCTGCACTGTATATAGGAAAAGCAACGGAAGTAGTTATGTGACTTAGGGCGAGAATTAGAAAGTAGGAAGAAAATAAATTAGGAATACCAACTACAATACCTAAAATAATATCTTTTATATTAACTCTTTTCTTTTGTTTAAAAGTGAAGCATATACTAATAATAAAAGCTACAAAGAAAACAAAAAATAAAAATAAATCTTTTAGTTCTGTGACAGCATATTTTTGGAATATTTTATTGGAGAACTCAGCCATTCCCCCAAAGATAAATAATAATATCAAAGTGGTATTAAAGGATTTTAATGACAAATCCTTTAGAGACAAGTTAACGATAAGAATAGATACCAAAGATAGAGCTATTCCACACCATTGAAGAGCAGTGGGCATTTCTCTCCAAAGCAAGATTGAAAATATCATAGGAATAAGAATCCCTAGTTTTCCAAAGGTACCAGAAAGACCTACACCATTTTCTCTTACGCTTTTTTGATAATATATAAAAGATAGAAAGAAGAATAGTCCAGCAATAACACCTACTAGTACTGCCCAAATAAAACTTCCTTCAGGAGAAAATAATAATTCATTAGAAGAAATTACTGAATAGAATTCTTTTGTAAAGCTATGTAGTGATGATTTAGTAGAAAGCTTCATGGTATTGTTATTAAAGAACATAAGTATACTTACTAAAAATGCAATGAAATAATTTGAAGAAGTTACTGCGTAACGATTCATTTCATTACCTTCAGTATATTTAAAAATTAATGCTATAGAAGAACTGCAAATTATAGCTAAAGCTAAGTAAAACAAGTATATTGCCCCCTTTAAGATGAAAATATTTAATGATTATTAAGAGTAACTGAAAATTTAGTGTAGATTTCTAAGATGAGCTCACTTTTAATTATATAGACACTAAGTAAAACAAAATGATTTTTTATATAATTTAATATTTACTTTAATTTGTAACAATTAATGGACTATAATAATTATGACATAAAAATATTAGCAATTGTATTGAATTTTAAATTTTTTCACAAAGTCGCCACTGAATTGACACATAAATGGAGATAATATAGTTATAGGGAGATTTAATTAAGGGAGGATTTAGAAATGGATAACTTCAACAATGATAATAATAAATTTAATACTATACCAGAGGCAGACAATATGAATTACAACAATAGTAATTATGATAATTCTCACTTTGGAAGCTTTAAAAATACAGAAATTTATAACAATCCTTATGTTTATCAGGATGCTAAAATAAAAAGAAAGAAAGGGCCAGGTAGATTTGCTACAATAATGGCAGTGGCCCTTACATGTTCAGTATTAGGAGGTGCAGTTGGAGGAGCAGTAACTTATACAACTATGAAAAGCACCAAAGCTCCAATAACTCAGCAAAAGAATACAGGTAACGGTAATGCGGTAATTGCACCAACTGCTACAGGTGGAATAAATATACCTGAAATAGTAACAAAAGTTTCGCCAGCGGTAGTAGGGGTTTCAACTAAGTCTGTTTCTACAAATATATTTGGCTTTAATAATGAGCCACAAGAGGGAATTGGTTCAGGATTCATTTTTTCAGATGAAGGATATGTTTTAACAAATTTCCATGTAATTTCAGGAGCAAACCAAGTTAAAGTAATATTTAATAATGGAAAAGAAGTTAATGCTAAAATAGTAAATTATAATCAGCAATCAGATTTAGCGGTTTTAAAAATTACAGATAAAGTAGACTTACCAGGGGTAGCAACTTTAGGTGATTCAGAAAGTCTACAAGTAGGAGAACAAGTAGTAGCTATAGGTAACCCTTTAGGAAAAGAATATTTAGGATCTGTTACTACTGGAATTGTTAGTGCTGTAAGTAGAGATGTAGAGATAGATGGGAAAAAAATGAACTTAATTCAAACGGATACAGCTATAAATCCAGGAAACAGTGGAGGACCGCTGATAAACGCTAGAGGCGAAGTAATTGGTATTAATACAGCTAAGCTAAGTGGAAATGGAATAGAAGGAATAGGTTTTTCAATTCCAATTAATGATGTTTCTTCAAAGTTAGAAAATCTAGTTAAACAAAAAATAACTCTTGGAGTAACAGTTCAAAATGTTACAAAAGAAATGGCTGAAAAATATAATGTACCTGTAGGTGTTTATATTACTAATGTAGCAAACTTTAGTATTGCTCAAAAAGGTGGCCTTCAACCAGGAGATGTAATTATTAAATTTGACGGTAAGAAAGTTGAAACTGTAGAAGAACTTAACAAAATTAAGGATTCTCATAAGGATGGAGACACTATTCCTATTGAATTTGTGAGAAATGGTCAGAATATGACTGCTAACCTTAAAATTGAGTAGAAATTCTTCGAGAGAAGAATAATAAAAAGTTTAAAAGAATGTTTAAATATAAACATTGTGGAAATAATTGTAATAGTTAACAAGTTAAATCTGTTAATAATGATGTTAAAATAAAAACAGAGAGAAATCCCCCTTTCTCTCTGTTTTTATTTACTTTATACTATAAAATCATATTGAATGTTACTTTCATTAATTCTAGTTAGTAAAATTTTTATTTGTACTAAATTATAAGAACTCCTTTACCTACAAGTTTGTATTGTAGATAAAGGAGTTTTATACTAATAACTATTATATTTCCTAAGGCACATATAATTTACTTTAATTCCTTAATAATACCTTTTCTATAGGACATAAGAAGGTTCTGAAGGTCTGCTATTTGAGCAATTAATTCTTTACCTATATCAGTATCTCTAACTCTCATTCTATCTGCAGTGCGCTCTAGGATGAAGGTAGTAGATAAGATATCTTTTCCTTCTTCGATTGCCTGTTGAGTAGATTCAAAAGGTTCATGTTGAACCAGCTGTAAGCCGTAAGAGTTATATATTAAAGTGTAGCCGGCAATGCCTGTTTCAGGCTGATAAGCCTTAGAGAAGCCACCATCTATAACTAGAAGCTTTCCATTTGCTTTTATTGGACTTTCTCCCTTTAAGGTTTTTACAGGTACGTGACCATTAATGATATGAGATGTTTCAGGACTTAATCCAAAGTCTTTTAGTATCATATCACAAATTTCTTCCTTATCCCAAAAGTCATAATATGGATTTTTAATTTCCTTATGAGTTTCTTTCTCATTAATAAAATATCTCTCGAAGGTAGCCATTTTGCTTTTTCCAAAGAGAGGAGAATCAGCACCGCACCATAAGTACCATAGATAGTCTAAAGCATATTGTTTATTAGCATGATTTCCTTTGTTAAAATATGCTTCCCTAGCCAATCTCTCAGCTCTATCAATATATTCTCTTCCGCTATATTCTTTATCTATTAGCTTAATTTTCTTGAAGTTACCGTTTTTATCTAGAGAAATACAAGCATGATAAAGAAGATTAGAATTATACTTTAAATATAGGCTTCCTTTAGAGAATAAGCATCTAACATGCTTTTGAAGTTTTTCACTGTTCAAGAAAGAGAATTTAAGCTTTGTAACAAGTTCTTTTTCTTCGTCGGTAAGCCTGTAAGGATTTTTAGGATCTACTGTTGGGAAGTGAGTATCATTAAGTTTATACTCCTTACCATCCACCATTATGGTTCCATTTTCAAAGTTAATTTTATCTAGCAATTGTCTATGATTCAACGCAAAATCCGGACGTCTTTTAATTATTTCACTTTCAAGCTTAAATTGAATTATAGATATTGCCTTATGCATTTGAGCCATTAGCTTTAAATCTTTTTCCTTATATACATCATCAGGGCCTGTTTTAGGCTTGAAAGATTTACATGGGTCATCCTGGTATACTTCCATTGCAAAGGTAGCAAGAGGAAGTAGGTTTATACCATAACCCTCTTCTAAAGTTTCAAGATTTGCATATCTGGTGCAAATTCTTATTACATTGGCAATACAGCTTTCATTTCCGGCAGCAGCACCCATCCAAAGAATATCATGGTTTCCCCATTGAATGTCTACAGCATGATATTTCATAATAGTATCCATGATTATGTGGGCACCAGGGCCTCTATCGTAAATATCACCGATTATGTGAAGTCTATCTATAGTAAGTCTTTGAATTACATTGCAAATTGCAATAATGAATTCATTGGCTCTTCCAATACTTACAATTGTATTAATAATTCCATTAAAATAATCATGTTTATTAGGTCTAACTTGAGATTCATGTAATAGCTCTTCAATAATATAGGCAAAATCAGCAGGTAATGCTTTTCTTACCTTAGAACGCGTATATTTCGAAGAAACATTTCTGCATATTTGGATTAGTTGATGTAGTGTTATTCTATACCAGTCGTTCACATCATCTTCTTTTGCAAGAGCTAGCTCAAGCTTTTGTTCAGGATAATAGATAAGTGTACATAAATCTTTTTTTTCTGATTCTCTTAAGGTATTTCCAAAAATATCGTTTACTTTTCTTTTGATAACCCCTGAAGCATTTTTTAGAACATGGTCAAAGGCTTCGTATTCTCCATGGATATCAGTTAAAAAGTGTTCTGTACCCTTTGGAAGATTTAAAATAGCTTCTAGGTTGATGATTTCCGTACAAGCATCAGAAATTGTTGGAAATTTTTGTGATAACAATTTAAGATATCTTAAATCACTCTCAATCATATCAACACTAATCTCATCTATTTTACTCATGTCAATCCCCTTTTCTAAATTACTTAAGTATTAATAGTTAATCATATTTTAATATATGTGATACACTAAATAAATATATGTGTACAATAATATATTATATAACAAAACCTGTTATTTTGCTAATGAAAATAACAGGTTAATATACCATTGACAAATATTACAAGTAAATATATTATGATATTAATTTTTAATATTATCTGATAGTAGACTTACAAAAAGAGTTAAATAAGAAAATTAATATCTTATGATATTAATTTTCTTGGGAAAACTAAGTTTAGTTTGTATATAATAAGGAGGAAACGATATGAATGAAATGTTAAAATTTAAAACTTGGGCATTACTTGGAGCCACTCCAGACGAGAGTAGATTTGGATACAAGATTTTAAGGAGATTAGACGAAAAAGGGTATACAGTGTATGGAATTAACCCTAAGTATGAGGAGATTGCAGGAATGAGAATATATCATTCTGTTGAAGAGTTACCACAGGGGGTTGAAGCAATAAATATAATTGTTAACCCTAAGGTAGCATTAAACTCTCTAGAAGCTATTAGAGCTGCCGGAATTGAAAATCTTTGGTTTCAACCAGGTTCTTATGATGAAGAAGTTATAAGAAAAGCAAAAGAAATGGGCTTTAGAGTAGAGCATGATCAATGCTTATTTGTGGAGCTTGGCAGATTATAATTAGTTTAAATTTGTTCTTTATGAAATAACATAGCAATACAATTTATAGAAGATATATTTGAAAACACTTTATTAAGGAGGAATAACAATGAAAGGTGGAATGAAAGTTCTAATAGCTATTATAGTAATAATTGCTTTAATAGCTATTCCAATAGTAGGAACTTACAATAGTCTGGTATCACTTGAGCTAAAAGTAAACAGTGCACAGGCAGATATTGATACAGACTTACAAAGAAGATCTGATTTAATTCCTAACTTTGTGGAAACTGTTAAAGGTTATGCATCTCAAGAAAAGGAAATTTTTACTCAGGTTGCAGAATCTAGAGCAAAGCTTGCAGGAGCTCAAAATATTAAGGAACAAGCAGATGCAGATGCTAGTTTATCTAGCGCACTTTCAAGACTTTTAGTAGTGGTAGAAAGATATCCTGAGCTAAAATCAAATCAGAATTTTAGAGATTTAACTGTAGAACTAGAGGGCACAGAAAATAGGATTGCAGTAAGAAGACAAGATTATAATAACGCAGTAACTCAGTATAATACTAAGAGGAGAAGATTTCCAAGTAATATAGTTGCTTCTATGTTTGGCTTTGAAGAAAAACCACTTTACAAAGCTGCTGAAGGGGCTAAAGAAGTTCCAAAAGTAGACTTTAGTAAGTAGCATCTGTTATGCGAAGCAATAAATGTATAAAAGTAATAGTAGCTTCTCTTCTAATATGTTTATTTACAATACTACCTCTTAAGGTTAGTGCCGCAGAGGCTATACCTAGTCCCACACCTTATAAATATGTAAACGACTATGTAGGAGCTTTAAATAAAAGTGAAGTTGAAAATATAGTATCTATTGGGAAAGAATTAGAAGATAAAACTGGAGCACAAGCTGTGGTAGTTGTTATCAATTCTACTAAAGGTACCCCAATAGAGCAGTATGCATTAAACCTTTTTAGAACTTGGGGAATAGGACAAAAGGAAAAGGATAATGGTCTTTTGATACTTCTTGCTCTTAATGATAAAAAATGGAGAGTAGAGGTTGGTAGAGGACTTGAAGGTGCTGTTCCTGATGTGCTTACTAGTAGAATCATGGAAGATCTAGCAAAACCAAGGTTTCAAAGTGGAAATTATGGAGAAGGACTTTTAAATAGTTACAGTACTATGAGTGATGCTATAGCAAAAGAATATGGTGTAACCTTGGAAAAGTCTCGAAAAATAACTCTGCCAGAGGTCAAAAATAATACCTCTAATAGAAAGAAATCTAACCCACTTCCCTTAGGTATAATTCTTGGTTTATTTTTATTAGATTTAATCTTTAATAGAGCAAGAGTTACTACTTTCCTTTTTAAACTGATATTTTGGAACAATATATTTGGAGGAAGAGGAAGAGGCGGCGGAGGAGGTTTTGGAGGCTTCGGGGGCGGATCTGGAGGAAGTTCTGGGGGAGGTTTCGGTGGTTTTGGCGGAGGTTCCTCTGGTGGTGGAGGCTCTTCAGGAAGCTGGTAAGAATATAGATCCTCTTAGAAAAATTAATTTAATAGTAACCAAAAGATTTGAGAAAGCCAAAGAAGGATAAGTGCATAAGTGAACCTATAACTTTAGAGTTCTATAATATTAAAGCCTATATGATAGATAAAACTAACATATAGGCTTTGTTATTGTTATTTATCAATTGTAATTTTAATTTCATCGTAATCTAGTTCTTTAAAAAAATCCTGAAGAAATTTAATAGTGTCATTATTTACCTTATCTAAAAAGCCTTCTTTTACTAATTTATCTTCCATAGCTGATTTTTCAGATACTATTTCATTTAACATGTCATTTATATGAAGCTTATTAAAAGCTGAGGATTTTTCATCAAAAACATAAATTTCATCTTCACTAACTGTATGATTAAGAATTTTACTTGAAGGGAGCAGGATAGAAAGCTCATTATTTTCTATATAAGTTTTAGCTTGGCTCAAATCAATCCCTGCAGTAATATATCCATTGTATTTAACCACAAAAGATTTTTCAGTAAAGGGAATAACAAAATCCTTATACTTCAAACTGTCTTTTATAGATATAACATTGGAATAATTGTATTTTACAGTGGCTAGCTCAGATATGGTTGTTAGTTTTTCAGTAACTAAGTCGCACTTTTTTTCTAGATTTTTCTTTGTAGAAAAAGAACTTGAAATAATAGCCAAGGCAAGAGCTATAAGCAAGAAAAACAGTAATTTTATTCTCTTAAATATTTTTATTTTCATATAATCCATGAACCTCCCAACATAAATTGCTTTAAATAGTGAACCAAAGTTAAAGCTTAACTTGTACATGAATCCTACACTGGTTTTCTTAAAGGGCTATGACCATGAATAACTTTAAACTTATATCATGGAACATTTTGGATAACCTAAATAACCTTAATCCAGAAATACACCTAGTTAATCTTATTAATGCTTTTATAAAGAAATAAAAGAGCTAGCTAGAGACCTTTATGTATTAGGCATTTTTATTAATAAATATCTATTCAGGTCTTAATATGTTATTTATATGACATAGAAATTGTTTTAATGCTACTTAGGTTTTGAAGTTTATTATAAAGGAATATAAATAAGTTTTATGGCAAAGAAGGAGTATCAAGTAAATTCTTTTAGGGGGGATCCTCTTTTTATATAAGCAAAATTAGTTAAGACATTTAGCAACAATGGGAGTTATAAAGTGAGATAGTATATAAAATATTTTACTTTCATAACCTAAATATTAATAAGGGTAAAAAAAGTAATGGTAAATAGCTTGTATACTGAAATTAATAATCAATAATTAATAATTAATTTAATATTTAATTTCAAAATAATGTTTCGGTACTCGAAATAAAATGATATAATTATATAGGATTAATTATAGTGGGGGGATAAGGTGTGGAAGAAACGAAGGAGATGAGTCAAAGAGAGGTTAGGAAGAAAATCTATTCAATGATATTACCAATAACCTTTGAAAGTGTACTTCAGATGACGGCAGGATTTGTAGCAGCAGGATTTATAGGAAGATTAGATGCAGTTGCTATATCTGCACTAGGAATAAGCAATAGAATAACAAATATTATTTGGGCTCTTTTTAAGGGAATCTCTACAGGAGGCTCCGTGTTTGTGGCTCAATCTTATGGTGCTGGAGATCACAAGAGGATAAAGCATGTAACCATGCAAACTTTATTATCTTGCTTAATTCTAGTAATTGTTTTGGCAGTAATTTTATTTTTAAATGGAGATTTTTTCCTTGCAGCAATATATAAAAACTCCAGTGAGGTATTAAGGGAGAATGCTTTTTCATATATCAAAATAGTTGCCTTTGGATTACCATTCCAGGTAATTATGTTGGTGGTAGCAGGAGTACTTCAAGGTATGGGAAATGCTAAGACGCCTATGAAGATTGCTTTTATAATGAATGGAACAAATGTTGTAGTAAGCCCAATTTTTATTTTCGGACTTCTAGGAATGCCTGCCCTTGGATTAAGAGGGGCAGCAGTAGGACTTGTTGTTGCACAATTTGTTGGTGCTATGGTAGGTTTATACGTGTTATTTAATAAAGATGGCGTACTTGCTGGCTCAAAATCAAAAGAGCATTTTGCTTTAGATAAGCATCAAATTAAAGAAGTTTACAAGGTTGGAATGCCTTCTGCCTTAGAATCAATTTTCTGGCAAATATCGGCTATAATTTTGACCACTTTGATTTTAAATTACGGAGATATAGCTATGGCCTCTTATCAACAAGGACTTCAAGCTGAGTCTATTTCCTTTATGCCAGCGGTAGGTTTTGCAGTAGCTGCTACAGCCTTTACTGGTCAGACCATAGGAGCTAAAAATAAGAAGCTTGGTAAAAGATATATGAAGGAAATTTTAATTGGTTCTACCATATTAACCAGCTTTTCATCAATTATATTATTGTTTTTACCGCAGTTTGTTATGGGACTTCTTACAGATAAGCAGCAAATAATAGAGCTTGGTGCTAAGTATTTAATACTTATGGGACTTGTTCAAATACCTCAGAATATATCAGCTTGTTTAAATGGAGCATTGAGAGGTGCAGGTTTTACAAAGGTTCCTATGTATTCAGCAGGAATTGGTATTTGGCTTGTGAGAATTCCTTTAGCCTTCTACTTTACTTATGTGTTAAAGCTAAGTGTTATTGCTATATGGTCAGCAATGTGTATAGATTTAGTAGTTAGATTTATGATAAGTATAGTTTTCTATAAGTGGAAAAATATTTACAAAGAAGAAGAGTTAGAAGTACCAGCAGTATAAAAGAATTACAGTAATTATAAGCAAAAGAGTTATTGCATAATGCACAACTCTCTCGAGCAATATGAAAGCCATGGGTAAATTGAGAACTAAATTCTCTCTTATCCATGGCTTTATAAGTAGGCTAATAAATATGTCTTTTATTTCAGTGCCTTTTTAAGCGAAAACAAAAGAGAGTATTTAAATTCAATAGAAGTTTACTTTGATTTATTAAGTTTTCAATAAATAAAGTGACGTACCACCAACACCTACGCTTTCATTTCATGAGCAAGAAAAGCTAAAATGTTGGGAGCTTCTTCTGCGGTAGGTCATAATTTTAAAATAGCTTCTTAAAGCAATTTTTGCATAAAATAGTTTTTCCTTTATTAGCAGTAATAGAGCTTTCTTTAGATACAGTTTTATTGCAGATTTCACAAGTAAGCTTGCTATTATCCTTGCTAATATGTTTAGTATCAGCCTTTAGAGTTTTTCCTTCACCTTTTTTATTTGGTGGTGGGCCATAATTAATTGGAGAAACTGGACTATCTAGCTTGGTAATGGAATAATTCATTTTGTAAGAACTTTCTCCAAAAAGCTCTAACTCAAATCTAGGGTTTTCTTCATCATAGAACTCCTCAATAATTATTCTTCTAACCTGAGCATCGTTAACAATAAGTCCACTTTTTTCTATACCATCAAAAATACTTTTAGTTATATTATTAGTATCTGGGTGCCTTTTTTTACTTTTATAGTAGACCTTAAGAACAGCAATAAGGGCTTCACTAAGGACTAATCCTGGGTTTTGAAGTCTGCACTCATAGGCAATTTCCTCTTCATAAAGGGCATACCTATCATGGTATTTTCCAGAATTGTAGGGAAGTATTGCTCTTCCGTTTATATTAAACAGTTTAAAGTTTGATTTTGAAATAGGAGAACCTTTAACTATAACCTTTGCATAATTAGTATTACTCATAATAACTCCTTATTAATTTATAAATTAATATGCTCTACATAATTTATATGCACAAGTAGATGCTTAATTATATTAAACATCTGTATAAGCATTACCTTGTAGCTGCTTAGTAATATAAGCTGTATAAGTTAATCCGTTAACATATAGCTCATTAATATGAGCAAAGAATTAAATAAAGATTTTGGATGCTATACAAAATATATTATAGCGATTAGCTAAAAGTATGAATAGAATTATTATACCACAGAGAACTTATGTTTGTAAAAGGTGGAAGGTATAAGTAGTTGATAAACTTAGTAGGAAGATATAAATTTCTTTTAGTTTTTGAAAAAGTATTGAATTTGCTACATGAATTTGATATATAGTAAAAGTTAAAGTATAATAAAATCTAATAATAGGAATTATTATAAAGATTATGGTATTTAGTTTTTATCAGCTTTAGTACAAGGGCTGTTTTAGGTATATTTTTATGTTTTTATATAGGTTGGTCTTGGGTAATAGGTAAGAGCTAAGAATTAAGACGTGGTAAGAAATAAGTAAAAGGTAAGAAGTGATAAATAAGAGGTAAGAAATAAGAAATAGTATAGGATTTGCGATAATAAGAGAGAAAAGATCCTAAAAGCATATTACAATTTAGTATTAAGAGTAGGTGAATATAAATGGAAAAACAATTTAAAATACTTGCCATTGAGTCTAGCTGTGATGAAACAGCAGCTGCGGTGGTGGTTAATGGAAGAGAAGTGTTATCAAACATAATTTCCTCTCAAATTGATATACATAAGAAGTTTGGTGGAGTAGTGCCAGAAGTGGCTTCAAGAAAGCATATAGAAGCTGTTAGTGCCGTGGTTCAAGAAGCCTTAGATGTAGCTAATATAGCCTTCAAGGATATCGATGCAGTAGCTGTAACTTATGGACCAGGTCTTGTGGGAGCCTTACTTGTAGGACTACAATATGCAAAAGCTTTAGCTTATTCCTTAAAAGTGCCTTTAATTGGGGTTAATCACATAGAAGGACATATAAGTGCAAACTTTATTCAGTACAAGGAATTAGAACCACCTTTTGTAACCTTAGTGGTTTCAGGAGGACATACTTTCATAGTTCATATGAAAGACTATGGAAGCTTTGAGGTAATGGGGCAAACCAGAGATGATGCTGCTGGAGAAGCTTATGATAAGGTTGCTAGGGCTATAGGTCTTGGATACCCAGGGGGGCCTAAAATAGATAAGCTATCTAAAGAAGGAAACGAAAATGCAGTTAAGTTTCCAAGAGCAAATTTTCATGAAGAAAGCTTAGACTTCTCCTTTAGTGGAATTAAATCTGCGGTGCTTAATCATTTAAATAAGCTAGAGATGAAGGGTGAGGATTATAATAAGGCAGATATTGCAGCCTCCTTCCAAAAATCTGTAGTGGATGTGCTTGTAGATAATGCAATAAAGGCTTGCAAAATAAAAGGTGTAGATAAAATAGCTATAGCTGGAGGTGTAGCTGCCAACTCCTATTTAAGAAATGCTATGATGAAAAGAGGAGATAAAGAAGGTATAAAGGTCTTATTTCCAGAATTAGTTCTATGTACGGATAATGCAGCTATGATTGGAAGTGCAGCTTACTTTGAATATCTAAGAGGAAGAATATCAGATTTAACATTAAATGCAGCACCTAACTTAAAACTAGGTGAGAGATAAAAATAAATAAACATTATAAAACAGAGAATGAATTAAGTTTTGTTCTCTGTTTTTTATTCTGAGCTTTTTTAGACATATTTTGATTTATTTATTTATTTATCAAAAGTTTTAAGAGGATTAAGTTAGGTATAGCACACGAAGGATTTGGGTTATAAAAATTCAATTCACATCAACATCTATATATTATAAATTTCTAGGTTATTTTTCGGTGAAGAAACTTTCACATCTAAAAGCTATATAAATTTTTGAGTTTATTTAGATCTGTATATAAAATAGTTAACTTTCTCAATTTACAAAATTAAAGTGTTATAAAGATACAACTGGGAAGTTATACAAAGTTAGCATAAATGGTATTGATTTGGTGAAATCAGTCGAAGTAATGGGGAAAATTATATGGGTACTTAAGGAGGTAATCTTTAATTTTTGAAGAACATTAATAATTAAATTTAAAAACAATATATAATATGAAAAAGTATTGTTTTAAAATTCTGAATATGTTAATTTTTTATTATAGGCAAAAAGCCATATTTTGGTCAGTTGCTAAAATACTTAGGACATATGAAACAATATAATAAAATAAATTCTTTACGGTTAGATTAAAATTCAAAGGAATTCTGAGGGGAACGTAAAGTTTTAAATTGAATTAGTTATTTTCAGTATGTCAAAAGAAAAAGGGGGATATGAAATGGAAGTTCTAAAGGCCATAAGAGATATAGCAGTGAAACCTGTTGAAGAAGATAAAAAAGAAGGACTCTATCTTAAATCTTTAGCAGAATTTATTGTTATGGTATGGGACATGGAAGAAAAAACAAAGGGTGATTACTTTAGTAACAATACCTTTGAAAAACTTCTAGAAGACAATAATAGGCTTTATAGGGGAGTATTGGGAGAAGGTTACAAAACTAGTTATGGAAATCCAACTTATACAGTAAGCTTATTTGGAGAGGAATTAGGAAGGCTATTTGCTTATCTGCACAATAAGCTTCACACTATGATAAAGTTTGCTTTTGCTCACGAAGTTGAGAGATTAGACAAACTTAGCAACCTTTATCTAAAAGTATATAGCTGTATTGAAGACAATGGATCACAGTATGAACCTTTACTTAACCTAGTAAAGAGTTTTGAAAAGGATATTCTTCAAGTTGAGGCAAAGGCCAGAATTGAAGATGTAGCTGTTAAAACAGAAAGCTATGTAAGTGAAATTATTGAAACCCAAGATTTGAGGGATGTAAGATACTTATTTAGATATGGTAGGTACATTGGAGAAAACGAGATAAAGACAGCTGAATTCTTAGCTGGTTATGAGAAAATAGATGAGATATCTAAAACAGTAGTTAATTCTTATATAAATGGTTTTACCCGTGACAATAAGGATTATAGAAAAAAATCCACTGTAAGGGTTATTTTTAATGTAGGACAAGAACTTATTATTAAAAGATTAATGAAGGATTTTAAAGCCTTTGGATTAAAGTGCATATTAACTACCATCGATTCAACAGATCCAAATAAGCAATTCACCTATGACCACAGATTTGATGGGGCACTTTTCTTTGATGAAGAGTATGCAAAAGCAAAGGAGCAGGTTTATAGTGAAATACTAGAAGCATATAAGGAACCTCTTTCTAAATATTCAGGACCAGCTTTCTTTGATAAGTTTGGGGAAATACCTTTTGCTCCAGAGAGTAAAAAGGAATGTCTAAAGCTTAATGAAGCTCAGGCTAAATTGTTCCAAAGCCATCAAGGAAAACTAAGAAGAATGATGGATAAGTATATGCCAGACACAGAAACAAGCTTCACAATAATTGCTTTCCCTACTCCAGAAATTGGGGAGAAATTTGAAAAAATCTTTGAAGACACTTTAGAAATAAATATGTTGGATTCAAGCAAATGGGAGAAGATTCAGCAACATATTATTGACCTTCTAGACAAAGGTGAATATGTTCATGTTAAGGGAAAAGGAGCTAATAGAACAGATATAAAGGTTAAAATGCAGGAGCTCAAGAACCCTGACAAGGAAACAAATTTCGTAAATTGTGTAGCTGATGTAAATATTCCAGTAGGAGAAGTGTTTACATCCCCAGTTCTAAAAGGAACTAATGGTGTGCTTCATGTAGAAGAAGTTTATTTAAATGACCTTAAGTTCTTAAATCTTGAGCTTTTATTTGAAGATGGGTATATAAAAGAGTACAGATGTACAAACTTTGAAAAAGAAGAGGAAAATAAAAAGTACATTGAGGAAAACTTATTATTCCCTAATAAAACTTTACCATTAGGAGAGTTTGCAATTGGAACTAATACTTTAGCTTATGTTATTGCACAAAAGCATGACATAGTAAATATCCTGCCAATTCTTATTGTGGAAAAAATGGGACCACACTTTGCAATTGGCGATACCTGCTTCTCTTTTGCAGAGGATGTTAAGGTTTATAATCCTCTTGATGGAAAGGAAATTATAGCTCGTGATAATGAAAAATCTATTTTAAGAAAAACAAATATTGAAGAAGCTTATACTCAATGTCATACAGATATAACTCTTCCCTATGATGGATTAGAGTTCATATCAATTATTACAAAAGATGGGGAAACACTTAATATCATTGAAAATGGAAGATTTGTAGTTCAGGGAACTGAGGAATTAAATAAACCTTTTGAAATGAATATATAATTTTGGGGAGGATAACTTTATGATGAATAATATGAGTATTGAAAATGCAATGGTAATAAAATTAGATGATGAACTACCAAAAATGCCTAAGTTTATTGAAGGAATTAGAAGAGCACCAGATAGAGGCTTTACTTTAACTAAAGCTCAAGCAGAGTTAGCACTAAAAAACGCCCTTCGCTATATTCCAGAGAAATATCATGAAGAGCTAGCTCCAGAGTTTATGGAGGAACTAGTTACTAGAGGAAGAATTTATGGATATAGATTTAGACCTGAAGGAAGACTTTATGGTAAGCCAATCAACGAGTATAAAGGAAAATGCTTAGAGGGAAAAGCCTTCCAAGTTATGATAGACAATAACCTAGACTTTGAGGTAGCATTATATCCTTATGAGCTTGTTACTTATGGAGAAACAGGCCAAGTTTGCCAAAATTGGATGCAATATAGACTTATAATGAAGTACTTAGAAAATATCACTGATGAGCAAACTTTAGTTTTAGAAAGTGGGCATCCTCTAGGATTATTTAGAAGCTCTAAAACTGCACCAAGAGTTATCAATACTAATGGTCTTATGATTGGTATGTTTGACAATCCGAAAGATTTCCATCTTGCTACGCAGCTTGGAGTTGCAAACTATGGACAAATGACTGCGGGAGGCTGGATGTATATAGGACCTCAAGGAATTGTTCATGGAACTTTCAATACCATACTTAATGCAGGAAGATTAAAGCTTGGAGTAGCTGATGATGGAGATTTAAGAGGAAAGATATTTGTAACCTCAGGGCTTGGAGGTATGAGTGGCGCTCAACCTAAAGCTATTGAAATTGCAAATGGAGTAGGAATCGTTGCGGAAGTTGATTATTCAAGAATAAAAACTAGATTAGATCAAGGCTGGGTTTCAATGGCTTCTGATAATTTAGAAGAAATTTTCAAAGTGGCTTTAGAGAAAGCTAAAAAGGAAGAAGCTATTTCTATAGCTTATCATGGAAATGTAGTAGATTTACTACAATATATTGTAGATAATAATATTAAAATAGATCTTTTATCTGACCAAACTTCCTGTCATGCACCTTATGATGGAGGCTATGCTCCAGTGGGAATCTCTTTTGAAGAAAGAACAAGACTTCTAAAAGAGGATAGAGAAACTTTCAAAAAGCTAGTGGATAAAACTCTACTTAAGCATTTTGAACTTGTAAAAATTCTAGATAGCAGGGGAGTATACTTCTTTGACTATGGAAATGCCTTTATGAAAGCAGTTTATGATGCCGGTGGTAAGGAGATTTCTAAAAATGGTGTAGATGAAAAAGACGGCTTTATATATCCTTCTTATGTAGAAGATATTATGGGACCAATGCTATTTGACTATGGATACGGTCCATTTAGATGGGTTTGCTTAAGCGGAAAACATGAGGATTTGATTAAGACAGATAAGGCAGCTATGGAGTGCATTAATCCTAATAGAAGAGGTCAGGATAGAGATAACTATATTTGGATAAAGGATGCGGAAAAAAACAAGCTAGTAGTTGGTACAGAGGCTAGAATACTTTATCAAGATGCTCAAGGCCGTATAGATATTGCCCTTAAGTTTAATGAAATGGTTAGAAATGGTGAAGTTGGGCCAATAATGCTTGGTCGTGACCACCATGATGTTAGTGGAACAGATTCTCCTTTCAGAGAAACCTCAAATATTAAAGATGGAAGTAATATGATGGCTGAAATGGCAGTTCAATGTTTTGCTGGAAATGCAGCTAGAGGCATGAGCCTAATTGCTCTTCATAATGGAGGAGGAGTTGGAACTTCTAAGTCAATTAATGGAGGTTTTGGGCTTGTACTTGATGGAAGCGAAAGAATAGACAATATAATTAAATCTTCCATGGCATGGGATGTTATGGGTGGTGTTGCAAGAAGAGCTTGGGCAAGAAATCCACATTCCATAGAAACTAGTATGGAGTATAATGAAAAGCATAAGACTACAGATCATATTACGCTTCCTTATATCACAGACGGAGATTTAGTAGCTAGAGTAGTAGAAGAAGCTTTAAAAAAATAATATTAACATAAGCAGCAAAGAGTATACTTAGAATCTTCTTTTAAGTATACTCTTTTTTATTTACCATATAATTAGCAATGAGTAAATTAATTTTTTTCTTTAAAAAATTTTTATACAAACTAAATATTATTAATCTACGTATCATATATTGAAGAGAAAGATTAATAGGAGTATAATAATGGGCGGTACAAATGTTGTGGTATTAATGGGAATGAAGGTGAGTTTCTGTGGTATTTAAAGGGAATAGAATTTTACTAAGACTTGCAGCAATAATCAGTTGTTTTATTGCTTTATTTTTCTTTGCAGCCTGCAATAAAAATAGTGAGCAGCTAGAGGAAGATAAAAGGCCAAGTCAAGTTATAGAAGAAGAAAATCATATAAGAGCCGTATTTGAAAGACATAATAATATATATTTATATGATGAGGGGTATGAGCAGCTTCAGTCCATAGGTGAAACCACAAAATTTAAGGAGCTAATGGCTTTAAGTCCTGATAAAAAAAACATAGTCTTCAAGTATTTTTACGAAGAGAGTAGTAACTCAATAGAAGTTATTATATATAACTTAGAAAGCAAAAACTACAAAACTATTACTATAGAAGATTTGGAAATGCAAAATATAGTGGAACTTAAATGGATTAATGAGAAAGACATTTTAATATCAGCAGCAATTAATCCATCTGTTCTGAAATATGAGATTTATGATATAAGTTCTATGGAGCAGTTAAATTCAGTAAAAGGCTTACTTATGAAAGTGATGAAGGATAAAACTTATCTCTATAGCAAAGGAGATAAGGAAATAAATAATAATAATTTATACTTAGGTGAAAAGCTTATATATAAATTGAAAAACAAAGAAGAGGAAATTCATTTTGCTGATATTTCAGAGGATGAAAAAAAGATAGCTTTTAGAACCATTTCCTATGGTAAAAACGGTGGAGAAATAAAGGAATATCTTTATGTTGCAGAACTAAACATGGATAGTCTGCCTTTAAAGACTCCAGAGAAGATTGAAATACCTCCTAAGGTTTTAGGTGAGGTTTTCTTTGATAATGAAGGAAGCTTATGCATTAAGGGTGAAGAGTATGTATATAAACTTCAAGGGACAGAGTTTATATTGGTTGGAGAAGCAAAAAAGGATAGTACACAACCAACAGAAGAACAGTTAGCAAAGTTTAAAAAGGTTTTAAAAAATAACTTTGGCAATGAATTTATTCAGGATTATTTAGAGTTAGAAGAAATGGAAATATACAATATACAGTGGTTTTAGTAGGTGTCATCCATAGAGGAGATAAGGGGCGATAGTCCTTTAGCTTATCCTTTGGGTGGCACTATTTTACTATTTTACAAGTAGAATTTTGTTGACATAGAGTATAAGCTCCAATATAATTATCCATGGATTAATAAAAAATAGATATTTTTTAGGTTTAATTTAACGAAATTTAGGAGTATTTTTGTTAATAAGAAAGGGGTAGGGTAATGGATAAGAAAATGTTAACACCTGCTGAAATTACTGATTATGTTGAAGAAGTAGGTATTAAGAAAGCAAATAACAAATCAATGCAAACTTTATTACTAGCAACCTTAGCTGGAATTTTTATTGCACTTGGAGCATACGGTGCATCCATGGCTTCTCATAGTGTAACTAATGTAGGATTACAAAAGACTGTAGCTGGAGTAGTGTTCCCAGTAGGGTTATTATTTGTTTTAATTTGTGGAGCAGAGCTTTTCACTGGTAATGCACTATTAAGTATTGCATTTGCAGAAAAGAAGATTACCTTAGGACAAATGTTAAAAAACTGGACTCTAGTTTTTGTAGGAAACTTTATAGGTTGTATAATTGTGGCAGTTTTAGTGTTCAATGCAGGGTTACTATCTACAGGTACATTAGGTGGATATGCTATTAAAGTAGCAGCTACAAAGGCAAGTCTTCCTTTTGGACAAGCTTTAGCTAGTGGAATACTTTGTAATATAATAGTTTGTTTCTGTGTATGGGGAAGCTATGCAGCAAAAGATGTAGCAGGAAAAGTTTTAATGGGATTTATTCCAATATTCGTTTTTGTAATTTCAGGTTATGAGCACGTTGTTGCAAATATGTATTACTTTTCAATTGGATTATTAGCAAAGTCAAGTGAGGCTTTTGTAGAGTTATCGCACGTTGCACCAGAAAAGTTATCACATTTAACTGTTGGGGGAATATTCAATAATATCATACCAGTTACTATTGGAAATATAATAGGTGGTGCAGTATTTGTTGGATTAGCTTATTGGGCAATTTATAAGTATATACCATCAAAAAAAGCTGTGGAGAAACAAGAAAAGTTATCAGCATAATTTAAATATAAGCAACCAAAGTTTGGTTGCTTAACAGATAGAGGGCTATGTCATGATGAATTTACATTCATTATGACATAGCCCTTTAATTTAATAAGTTATGTGTTATGATTTATTAAAAAGGAAGGTTTCGGCCTAGGTTAAAAGCTTCTTTATTGATAGGAAGAAGTCTTTCAGGGAAAGTTTTACTTAGTGCTTCATACCAGCTTTCTTCTGAGAAGGGTAAATAGTTAGAAAGCACACCTAAAAGTACAGTGTTTTCGACTTTAATGTTTCCAAGGTCTTTTCCAATAGCTGTTCCATTAACTTGTAGGAGTTTTAATCCCTTGTCCTTAATTTTATCTTCAATATTCTCAGGATATTCCTCTTTTTCTATAAGAACTCTATTTGGATAAATAGTATTATTGTTTAAAATTACAACACCATCTTTTTTTACATTATGAACCCATCTTAAGCCTTCTAATTTTTCAAGAGCAATTAAAATATCTGCTTCTCCTTGGGGAATAAGAGCAGAATACACTTTTTCACCAAATCTTATAGAGCCAAATACTAAACCTCCTCTTTGAGAAAGTCCAATTACATCACTAGTTTTAATATCGTAGCCTTCTAAGAAAGCCACTTCAGAGATTATAGTAGTGGTTACAACCAAACCTTGGCCACCAACACCGCATATTAATATATTTGTGCATTTCATACAATCATTCCTCCCTTACTCTGACTTGCTGCATTTTATTGCCCCAACAGGACAAACTTGAGAACATACAGAGCAGCCTACACACATATTGCTATCTATATAAGAGTTCTTCTTATCTTTTCCATCATATAGCTTCATTGAAATAGGAGGACAGTTAGTTCTTATGCAGCTTCTACAACCGATACATATATTTTCGTCTACATAGTAATGAGGTTTTTTAACCTTAAAATTAAGAGCACAAGGTCTTGTAGTTATAATTACTGAGAGACCATTTCTCTTCATAGCATTATTTATTGCTTCTTTGGTCTCTTTATATTTAAATTGATCTACTACAGTAATATCAGAAATGCCAATAGATTTAAGAACACCTTCAATGTTTACTGTATAACCCCCTTCTTCCTTAAAATAATCTCCAGTAGTAGGAGTTATTTGACCTCCAGTCATAGCTGTGGTTCTGTTATCCATAACAATTACAGTAATGTTTTTATCTGTTTGAGCTAGCTGTAAAAAACCTGTTATTCCTGAATGGAAGAAGGTTCCATCTCCGATAGTAGCAACTAAAGGTCTATTTTTATCTATCTTACTTTCTGCCTCTGCAAGCCCTAAAACCATGCCTAAAGAAGCGCCCATGCTAATGTTAGTTTTGTGAACTTCAAAAGGTTCTAGAATTCCTAAAGAGTAGCAACCTATATCGCCAATAACTGTAGCTTTATTCATCTTTAAAATGTGGAAAATTGGTCTGTGAGGACAGCCGGAGCATAGCATTGGAGTTCTAGGTGGAACTTTTTCTGCTTCAACACCTTGAACTTCCTCATTGATTATATTAGCTTTTATAAGTCCTGCTTTAATGGTTTCAAGGGTAAGTTCTCCAGTGAAAGGGAATAACTCCTTACCAATAACCGTTAAACCTTCTACTTTTAGTTCATTTTCAATAAATGGTAGCATTTCCTCTAATACTATGACATTTTCATATTTAGAATATAAATCTTTTATTAAATCCATAGGAAGAGGATAAATCATTCCAAGCTTTAATATGTCCACATTTACATCAAGTTCTTTTAAGTTTTCATAACACATCCCACTGGTTATTATTAATGTACCACTGCCTTTAGTCTCAAGGTTATTAAGACTATATGTGTTATTAAAGGTTTTTAAGTTTTCCATTCTTTCTTTCATAAAGTGTTGAGCTGCATTGGCATATGGAGGTAGCATGCAAAATCTACTTTGGTCTTCTATAAAGCCATCATAAGAAAAAGCTACTCTATCTTTTAATTCAACAATTCCTCTGCAGTGACATAGTCTGCTGGTGAGTCTTACCATTACTGGGGTGTTGAACTTTTCACTAATTTTAATTCCTTCCACAATAAAGTCTTTAGCTTCTTGTGGGTTACAAGGATCAAATACAGGTATATTTGCAAACTTAGCATAAAATCTACTATCCTGTTCATTTTGAGAACTAGTAAGACCTGGGTCATCTCCTACCACTAATAGCAAAGGACCTTTAGTTTTAATTTGTGTAAAGGTCATAAAGGGGTCAGCTGCTATGTTGATTCCTACATGCTTCATAGATACCATAGAAGGAGCACCAGCAATACTTCCTCCCATAGCTATTTCCATAGCTACCTTTTCATTTGTTCCCCACTGACTATAAATCTCCTCATACTGCTTTAAACTATCTAGAATTTGAACAGTAGGAGAACCAGGGTAGCTTGAGGCTATTACTCCTCCACCTTCGAAGAAACCTCTTGCAACAGCTTCGTTTCCAGTTAATATTTTTTTATTACTCAATAGTAATTCCTCCATTCCGTTTTGTATTAATATTGGGAACCAAAGTCAGTATTTAGCTTATAGCTTACGCCTACATTGGTTTCCCTAAGGCTTTTGAAAATGAAAAGAAAAATTTTCATTATGAAAGCCTATATCCAATTCAATTATTTATATGATAGCAAAGTTGAGTTTAGTATATAATAAATTTTATCACCAAATAATAACTATTACCACATATGTCGAAAAAATTATTTTTTGAAAAAATATAGAAATTTTAATAGAAAATATATGTAAGTGGATAGAATTGGATTAAGGTATATTTTTGTGAAAACAACAGTATTAAGTAATACTTCTTAGAAATAAGGAGGTTTATGTAAATATATGTGGTATAATATAATGTACGAAAATGTTTGCTGTGCAGATAAATAAGTTCAATAATCATACTTTGATTACCTTAAGGCTTTTAAAATAAATCAATGCATTTTCATATTGAAAGCCTAAAGTTGAATTATAGTGGAGGGAGGTGAACTGTTGTATTTAATCTATAGAAAATAGATAAAAACTAGTATTAATTAGTAGGTATATTTAAGCTTATTTTGGTTATAATATTAATAGCTATTGTGAATCCCAGACATTGCGAAAGTGATGTAATCATAGGGTAGAACCTTGAGGGTGTTAGTGTTTAAATAAGGCTACTTGCGTAAGTAGTTAGCGAGAACCAAGCAAAGTAAGTTAATACAAGATATTGCACTTAAAAGTAAACTTGTATATGTACCGTGCGTTGTGCGGGAATTTAAGCCTTTGGAGCAACATACAAACTGGAGTAATCTTATGATAAAACAGGTTGCATTGAATAAGGAATAAATCTCTAAATACTAGATTTTAGTAGATTTTATACAACGGTCAACAATGTGAAAAGCTTAGAGGAAATTATTATAAACTTGCCTTCCAATTCATCAACCTTAATAGAAAATAAGATTAAATTAAGTAGCAATACTTTAATAGTTATAAAGGATGATTTTAGAGTGCTAAAAACCCAAGTAGTAAATCCTCATGTTGCTATTAGGGGAGCATTTCTTAAAAGTGGTAAAGTTTTAGCTCAATATATAGTAGTAAACCTAAGAGAAAGGGGATTTAATAGTTATTATAAATTTTGGTTTGATTATAATGATAGTAAATGCTTAAAATTATTGTTAAATCTTGTGAAACAGAAGTATATTTACATAATACTTTGTGATAATAATAATAACTTAGTTAAGGAAATTTCCTTAGAAAATACAATGAAGCCTTTTTTCAAAGAATACATAGAAAGATGCCTTAAAACCGATTGTAAATGGAGTAAAAAGCAATATAGAAAGATGCTTGAAGAACTAAGTGATAAATTTATAGATGACTATTATCTTTGGCGAGAATTAGGAGAAGATATTATTGAAAGTTAAGTAGAGGATAGATATATGATAATTGGAAGTTGTAAAGTTTATATGAATGCACCTTTTTCCCACTCTTTAAAAGAAAAGAGAATGGTTGTAAAAAGTTTAATACAAAAGGTAAGAAATAAATATAATGTATCTATAGCTGAAGTAGAAGATCAAGATTTGCATCAAAGTATAGTAATTGGCATAGTTGCAGTGAGTACAACTACTTCTCATGCTAATTCTATAGTTCAAAATGTAGTAAATTACATTGAGGAAATTTCTGAGGCTGATGTAATAGATTCATACATTGAGATAATATAAGGCATTTCAAAAAAATAAGTAAATTAGTAAGGTGTCTTATTACTTATTTTCAAATTCCTAAAATAAATCATGTCGAGAGTTATGAAAAATATTTGAATTTTTTAAAAATTTCTTAATATAAACATAATTTTGAGAAAAAAAATATATTGCTTTTTTTTTATCAGAATATTATAATGATATTGAGAGTAAAAGATATTAGGCATTTTCAAATGCCTTGTTAAAAATTAAATATGTCATAAATAGAGGTGCAGATAAAGTTGGTAGTTCATAGATGTTAAGGAGAAAAACCTCCAATGATTTGAACAAAGTGTTTATTTGCCGAAAGAATATATAGTTTTTTATATATTACTTGGGGGTAGAGGGTAATCTTCTATCACTGCCATAAATAATTTATGGAGAGCTATTTATGTGATGAGAAATTCATTGCATTAATAGAAATCTCCAAAATAAGAGTGTTTGTTAATGGTGCTGAATTTTTCAGTGCCATTTTTTATTTTCACTACATATCAGCAGTTAACAGAAGTACATAACTTGGAAGAAAAGGTGTTTTGTTTTCACGCTTTAACACTTTAATGCGATGACTTGTTTTAATAATGTTAGTAACATATTTCATCATTTCAAGTAAATGATGTTAAAGTAATAATTATAAAGGTAGAAATTAAGGGAGGAACAGTTATGAAATCATTAATTAGATTAAGAATGAGTTCACATGATGCACATTATGGCGGAAATCTAGTAGATGGAGCTAGAATGTTACAATTATTTGGAGATGTAGCTACAGAGTTATTAATCCTAAATGATGGAGATGAGGGTTTATTCAAGGCTTATGACAGTGTAGAATTCTTAGCACCAGTTTATGCAGGAGATTACATTGAAGCAGTAGGAGAAATTGTACAAGTAGGAAATACTTCAAGAAAAATGGTTTTTGAAGCTAGGAAAGTAATAGTACCAAGACCAGACATAAATGATTCAGCTTGTGATGTTTTAGAAGAGCCAATAGTTGTATGTAGAGCAAGTGGAACATGTGTAGTTCCAAAAGATAAGAAAAGAAAGTAAATTGCAGGATTTATTGCAAGATATTTGTTAAAAAATTAACAAATTTGGAGGTTAGGTTTATGGAAAAATTAATAATTACTGCAGCTATTTGTGGTGCAGAAGTTACCAAAGAGCACAACCCAAATGTTCCTTATACTGTTGAAGAAATTGGTATTGAAGCTGAAAAAGCTTACAAAGCTGGAGCAAGTATAATTCATCTTCACGTAAGAAAAGATGATGGAACACCTACTCAAGACAGAGAAAGATTTAGACAATGCATAGAAGAGATTAGAAGAAGATGTCCAGATGCTATCATTCAACCATCTACAGGTGGAGCAGTAGGTATGACAAATGAGGAAAGACTACAACCGGTAGATTTAGCACCAGAGATGGCGACTTTAGATTGCGGAACTTGTAACTTTGGTGGAGATGAAATATTTGTTAACACTGAAAACGATATTAAAGCTTTTGGAACAAAAATGATCGAAATGGGAGTTAAACCAGAGATTGAAGTTTTTGACAAAGGTATGATAGATATGGCTTTAAGACTTCATAAGAAGGGCTACATAAAAGCACCAATGCACTTTAGCTTTGTTATGGGCGTAAATGGTGGTATTGCAGGAGATATGAGAGATTTCTTATTTATGAAAGAAAGCCTTCCAGTAGGAAGTACTTTTAGTGTAGCAGGAATAGGAAGATATGAATTCCCACTAGCAGCTATGTCAATTATAGCTGGTGGACATGTTAGAGTTGGCTTTGAGGATAATATCTATGTTGAAAAAGGAGTAATAGCAGAATCTAACGCAGTTCTTGTTGAGAAAGTAGTAAGACTTGCAAAAGAGCTAGGAAGAGAAATTGCAACTCCAAAAGAAGCAAGAGAGATTTTAGGGTTAAAACCACTAGAGGTTTAAGATATAAATAGTTTGTTATTGAAAGGGGTCTTTTAAAATGAAAAAAGGATGCAAATATGGAACTCACAGAGTTATAGAACCAAAATCAGTATTACCACAACCAGCAGTAAAAATTGATAATAACATGGATATCTATGATAATGAAATATTAATCGATGTTCAAGCTTTAAACATCGATTCAGCAAGCTTTACTCAAATTGAGGAAGAAGCTAATCATGATATCGAAAAAATAAAAGCAAAAATTCTTGAGATTGTAGCTGAAAGAGGAAAAATGCAAAATCCAGTTACAGGATCAGGCGGAATGTTAATTGGAACAATAGAGAAAATCGGAGAAGCTTTAGAAGGAAAAACTGACTTAGTAGTTGGAGATAAAATTGCTACGTTAGTATCACTTTCTTTAACTCCACTTAGAATAGATGAAATAATCGATATTAAACCAGACATCGATAGAGTAGAAATCAAAGGAAAAGCAGTACTTTTCGAAAGCGGAATCTATGCAAAACTTCCAACAGATATGGAAGAAACATTAGCATTAGCTGCATTAGACGTTGCAGGAGCACCAGCTCAAGTTGCTAAGCTTGTAACTCCAGGTCAAGCAGTTTTAATATTAGGAGGAGCAGGAAAATCAGGAATGCTTTGCTGCTATGAAGCTGTTAAGAGAGTTGGACCAACTGGAAGAGTTATAGCTCTAGTAAGAAATGAAGAAGAAGCTTCAAGATTAAGAAGATTAGATTTTGGACCAAGACTAATAATCGTTATCGGAGATGCTACTAAGCCGGTAGATGTAATGAATGCAGCTATGGAAAACAACAATGGAAAAGAAGTTGATGTATCTATCAACTGCGTAAACGTAGCAAACACTGAAATGTCAACAATACTACCAGTTAAAGATGATGGTATAGTTTACTTCTTCTCAATGGCTACAAGCTTTACAAAATCAGCATTAGGAGCTGAAGGTGTAGGTAAAGACGTTACTATGATCATAGGAAACGGATATACTAAAGGACATGCTGAAATAACTTTAGAAGAGTTAAGAGAAAACGAAAACTTAAGAAAAATGTTTGAAGAATTATACGTATAATATAAATCGCATTTTTCATTAAGAGGTATATGGTTATAGACTTTTAGTTTTAAGGTTTGGCATATGAAATCTAAAAAGTTAAGGAAACTGGGGGAGGACTACTTAAAAGCTTAGTGTTTGCCTTGGTTTCTTATAAAAAGTATTAAAAGTAATTAAATAGATTATATTAAATATGCGGGGGGAAAAATAAATGATTAATCGTAGACATGAATTATTTCCAAATGTAACTGATGAACAATGGAACGATTGGAAATGGCAAACAAGAAACAGAATTGAAACTTTAGAGGAATTAAAAAAGTATATTCCACTAACTGAAGAGGAAGAAGAAGGAGCAAAAAAATGCCTTCAAACATTAAGAATGGCAATAACTCCATACTACTTATCTTTAATCGATCCAACTAATCCAGAGGATCCAGTTAGAAAGCAAGCAATTCCAACAGGACTTGAGACTCACAGAGCTGCTGCTGACTTAGAAGATCCACTACATGAGGATACTGATTCACCTGTACCAGGATTAACTCACAGATATCCAGACAGAGTATTATTATTAATCACTGACCAATGTTCAATGTACTGCAGACACTGTACAAGAAGAAGATTTGCTGGTCAAAAAGATGATGCTATGCCAATGGAAAGAATTGATAAGGCTATAGAATATATCAGAAACAACCCTGTGGTAAGAGACGTTCTTTTATCAGGTGGAGATGCATTACTTGTTAATGATGAAACTTTAGAGTATATCATCAGCAAATTAAGAGAAATACCACACGTTGAAATCATAAGACTAGGATCAAGAGTTCCAGTAGTTATGCCACAAAGAATTACTGATAACCTTGTAAATATGCTTAAAAAATATCATCCAATCTGGTTAAATACTCACTTTAACCATCCAAATGAAATTACTGAAGAAGCAAAAGCAGCTTGTGAGAGAATGGCTAATGCAGGTATCCCATTAGGAAACCAATCAGTACTTTTAAGAGGAGTAAATGACTGTGTTCATGTAATGAAAGACTTAGTACATGGATTAGTTAAAATGAGAGTTAGACCATACTATATTTACCAATGTGACTTATCACTAGGACTAGAGCACTTCAGAACTCCAGTTTCTAAGGGTATAGAAATCATTGAAGGTTTAAGAGGACATACTTCAGGATACTGCGTACCAACTTTCGTTGTTGACGCTCCAGGCGGTGGTGGAAAAACTCCAGTAATGCCTAACTACATTATTTCTCAAAGCCATGACAAAGTAATATTAAGAAACTTTGAGGGAGTTATAACAACTTATGCTCAACCAACAGACTACACTCCAGGATGTACTTGTGATGTTTGCACAGGCAAGAAAGAAGTTCATAAAGTTGGTGTAGCAGGACTTCTAAACGGAGAGAAGTTAGCCCTAGAGCCAATGGGATTAGAGAGAAATGAAAGACATTCACACTAATTCTTAGAAAATCCAAGATTTTCAGAAATCGAGGGATTATATGAATGAAATTTTAAAACTAATAAAATCTTATGATAGTGTATCTATTATAGGTATGAATAAAAATGTAGGAAAAACCACTACTTTAAATCACATATTGAAGGAAGCTAGGGGCAAAATGCCCCTAGGACTTACTTCTATAGGACGTGATGGAGAAGAAGTAGATAGGGTTACTGCTACTGAAAAACCCAAGATTTACATTGAAGAAGGCACTGTTTTAGCAACTGCAAAACAATGCCTATTTAATAGTGATATTACTAGAGAAATCATTAAATCCACTGGTATACATACACCTATGGGTGAAGTTATCATCTGTAGGGCCTTAAGTGATGGGTATGTAGACTTAGGTGGACCTTCGCTAAATTCTTATCTAGCCCAAATTCGTGAAGAACTTTTATCTCTAGGTTCTGAACTAGTAATAATTGATGGAGCCTTAAGTAGAAAAACTTTTGCATCTCCCGCCATAACGAAAGCAACAATTTTATCTACTGGAGCTGCTCTGTCAAGAAGTATGAGAAAAGTTATAGATGAAACAAAACATACAATTGAGCTGTTAAGCCTACCCCATGAGGATGATAGTTCTATTGTTAATGTAGGAAGACATATTATAGGCCAAGGAAGAGTTGGTGTTATTTACAAGGATTGCACCCATAGAACACTGGAAGTTTTAACCGCCCTAGAAGCCTCTAAGGAGATTGTAGAAGCTCTAGATGAAACTGTAACCTATGTTGTTATTAAAGGTGTAATTTCTGATAAGCTTATAGAGGATATAATGAAATCTACAAATCTTTATAAGCAAATTACTTTCCTTGTGGAGGATGGAACTAAGGTGTTTTTAACTAGCGATACTCTTTATAAGTTCCAGAAACAAGGAGGAATTATTAAGGTTGTTAATCCTATTAATGTAGTTTGTGTCACAGCAAATCCAAAGTCACCCTATGGCTATGAATTTGATAAGGACAAATTTTTAGAGGGATTAAGACAGTGCCTAGCTGTACCAGTGTTTGACGTGGTTGGAGGGCGATAGTATGAAATTTTTAGATAATGAACAAAGAGAGCAAATTGGACTTTCTTTTGTAATGGATGAACTTGAGATAACTACTTTTTATGGTATAGAAGAGAAAAAACTTATAAAACCATATAAAGTCAATGAAGTTCAAAGCTTACAACAGGAGCTGGAGGATATAGGAATCCTTATAAAAGCTATGAAGGATTACCCCGAAGAGTTTGCTGAAATTGGAAGGATATTTTGCAAGGTAAAAGATATAAAGGCCTCAATTAATAGATGTAAAGAAAAAGAAACTTTGGATGAAGTAGAGCTTTATGAAATAAAGTATTTTTCTATTTTGAGTGAAGAGTTAATGGAACTTACAACTAGAGCAAATTTAAGTATTTCTAGAGTTAAGTTCAATTCTTTAGACAAGCCTTTAAGAGTTTTAAATCCTCAAAAAGAAAGAATGTCTACCTTTTATATCTATGAGGAGTATAGTGAAAACCTTAGAGATATAAGAGAACTTAAAAGGCAAAAAGAAAAACAAATTTTTGCATCTAATAATGAGGATGAAATTGCTAAGCTAAAACAGCAGCGATTAGATTTAGTGATTTTAGAAGAAGAAGAGGAACTAAGAATACGAAAAGAGTTGACTCTAAGGCTTTCGGACTATGCAATAAGTATGGAAGAAAACATAAAGTCAATAGGTATTCTTGATTTACTTACAGCAAAAGCAAAGCTAGCCATAAAGTATGATTGTATAAAACCTAGCATTATACAGCACATGGATATTAGCTTAAAGGGAGCTTTCAATCCAGAAATTAAGAACATCTTAACTAAAAAAAGAAAAGAATTTACTCCTGTAACCCTTGATTTAAAAGGTGGTACCACAGTAATAACTGGTGCAAACATGGGAGGAAAAACGGTTGCGTTAAAAACTATTGTTTTAAATCTTATCTTAGGGCAAATGGGTTTTTACGTGTTTGCTAAAGAAGCTAGCTTTCCAGTGCTAGACTTTATTCATTTCGTTTCTGATGATATGCAGTCAATTTCAAAGGGGTTAAGTACCTTTGGAGCAGAAATAATTAAGATGAAGGAAGTAGTGGAATGTGTTAAAAGAGGTAATGGCTTTGTGGCTTTGGATGAATTTGCAAGGGGAACTAATCCTAAAGAAGGATATTACTTAGTGAAGTCTCTAGCTACATACCTTACAAAGTACCAAACTGTTAGTATAATTTCTACTCACTATGATGGAGTAGTGGAAGATAATATGGATCATTATCAAGTTACAGGGCTTAAAAATGTGGACTTTGAAAGCTTGAAATATAAAATAGATTTAAATAAAACTCATTCTGTGGAAATTATTCAAGAACATATGGAATATAAGCTGGAAAGAGTTTCGAAAGAAAATAAGGTTCCGAAAGATGCACTTAATATAGCCATGCTTTTAGGACTTGAAAAAGAAATAGTAAATATAGCAAAAACTTATTATGATGAGGAGGATAACCATGGAAAGTAAATTAAATTTAAATTGGGAAGTGGTTGAAAAGGCTAGAGAATCTGCTAGAAATATAGCTAAAGATACTCAAAGCTTTATAGATAGACATACAACTGTTGCTGTTGAAAGAACAGTATGTAGATTATTAGGAATAGATGGTGTTGATGAATTTGGAGTACCACTACCAAACGTTGTAGTGGAAAACATTAAAAATGGAAACGGATTAGCATTAGGAGCTTCTAAGTTCATAGGTAATGCTATGATAGAAACAGGACTTACTCCACAAGAAATAGCTGAGAAGGTAGCAAAAGGTGAAATAGACTTAACAAAACTACCAATGCATGATGAATTTGAGATTAAAATGGCTGTTGATAAAGTGGCAAAGGCAACTGTTGAAAGAGTTAGAGCTAACAGAAGCAAAAGAGAAGAATATCTTGGAAGATTTGGCGATAAAACAGGTCCATATCTTTATGTTATAGTTGCTACAGGAAATATCTATGAGGATATAATTCAAGCTAAAGCTGCTGCTAAGCAAGGAGCAGATGTAATTGCTGTTATTAGAACAACAGGACAAAGTTTACTTGACTATGTTCCATATGGTGCAACTACAGAAGGTTTCGGAGGAACATTTGCAACTCAAGAAAACTTCAGACTTATGAGAGCAGCTCTTGATGAAGTAGGTGAAGAATTAGGAAGATACATAAGACTATGTAACTATTGCTCAGGATTATGTATGCCTGAAATTGCAGCTATGGGAGCTTTAGAGAGATTGGACGTAATGCTTAATGACGCATTATATGGAATACTATTTAGAGATATAAACATGCAAAGAACTATAGTTGACCAATACTTCTCAAGAATAATCAATGGCTTTGCTGGAGTTATAATAAACACTGGAGAAGACAACTACTTAACAACTGCAGATGCAGTAGAAGAAGCTCATACAGTACTTGCTTCTCAATTTATAAATGAGCAATTTGCTTTAGTTGCTGGACTTCCAGAAGAACAAATGGGACTTGGGCATGCGTTTGAAATAGATCCAAAAGTTGAAAATGGATTCTTATTTGAGCTTGCACAAGCACAAATGGCTAGAGAAATATTCCCTAAGGCACCGCTTAAATACATGCCTCCAACTAAGTTTATGACTGGGGATATATTCAAAGGTCAAGTTCAAGATGCATTATTTAACATGGTTACAATAATGACTTCTCAAAAATTACACTTACTTGGAATGATGACAGAAGCTATACACACTCCATTTATGAGTGATAGAGCTGTTTCAATAGATAATGCCCAATATATCTTCAACACAATGAAGGATCTTGGTTCAGAAATCACTTTCAAAGAAGGTGGAATCATGCAAACAAGAGTTAATGAGGTAGTAAACAAAGCTGCTGACTTAATTGGAGAAATTGAGAAAGAAGGTTTATTCAGAACTCTTGAGCAAGGTAAGTTTGCAGGTATAAAAAGACCACTTACTGGAGGAAAAGGTCTTAATGGCGTTGTAGAAATCGAAAATGGATACTTCAACCCATTCATAGAATTAATGTTAGGAGGTAACAAATAATGAGCGGCGGATTATATTCTACTGAAGTAAGAGACTTTGATACAAACTTAGATTTAACTAAGCTTAAGCCTTACGGAGATACTATGAATGATGGTAAAGTTCAAGTAAGCTTTACTCTACCAGTTAAAGATGATGAAAGAGGAATAGAAGCTGCAGCGCAACTTGCTAAAGCTATGGGATTAAAAGATCCTAACGTTGCTCATCACCAAGCACTAGATGTGGATTTCACTTTCTATGTGGTGTTCGGATCATTACAGCACACTGTAAACTATGAAGAAATTCATGTTCAAACAGTAGAAGTAGACACAATGGATATGGCGCAAGTGTCTGAATATATAAAAGAACACATTGGAAGAAAAGTTACAATCATCGGAGCTTCAACAGGAACAGACGCTCACACAGTTGGAATAGATGCTATCATGAACATGAAAGGTTTCGCAGGACATTATGGTCTTGAGAGATATGAAATGATAGAAGCTTACAACCTTGGAAGCCAGGTTGAAAACGAAGAGTTCATTAAAAAAGCTATAGAGCTTAATGCTGATGTACTTTTAGTTTCTCAAACAGTTACTCAAAAGGATGTACACATCCAAAACTTAACTAATCTTGTAGAGCTTTTAGAAGCTGAGGGCATTAGAGATAAGGTTATATTAATCTGCGGAGGTCCAAGAATAACTCATGAGCTTGCTAAAGAACTTGGATATGATGCTGGATTTGGACCAGGAAAATATGCTGATGACGTAGCTACTTTTGCAGCTACTGAAATGGTAGCAAGAGGCTTAAACAAGTAGAATTTAAACTTTTAAAAAGAAGCAACCCTTTTAAAAAAATATATATTAGAAAAGCATAGAATTTTTTCTGTGTTTTTCTTTTTTTTGAAACTTTCAATAGATGGACTTTAACACCTATGTTTTAAAAAGTTTTAACAACATTCTGGAGGCTTCAAGTCTTCCATCCTCTAGAAGTGGCAGTTGCATAGCCTAGGCAAGTTGCCTTAGTGTAACAAAGGTATCTTTGTTCGGTCTAAATCGGCTTCTGAAGTTGTTAACAAATGAACTTGTTCATTATTTAATTTGAGTTTAGGATAGTAAAAGATGAAATTTTCAAATGCCTAAACCAATATTTGGATGACATTATATTGTAAGTTAGTGTAATAATATGTAGTTTTCTGTACATAATAACAGTAGAGGCAAATATAACACAACCTCAAATACATTAGATTAAGGTGATGAGATAATGATATTAGCTAGTTCTATTGTAAAGCAATATGTGGAAGACTTGAGAAAAAAGTTTAAACACAAAAAGGAAGAGTTTTTAGGATTAAATATCATTGACAATTCATTGGAGTATTATATGATAGTAAACTGGTTTAATAAGGAGTAAAACCTAACTTGCAATAATAGTTTTATTATCTATTATTAGGTGGATTGAATTATAATTAAAAAAAAGAGCCTGTAGCAGCAAAACACTGCTACAGGCTCTTAGGCATCTTCAAAAAATAAATAAGTCAATCTGCTCGTCTATTTTGTGCTATACTGCGTCAACAGAACCCTTTGATAGCCCCACTATCTGCGGAACCTGTTTCCTTGTCTATCACAAAATATCCTTCACATCTTTGACTTTTTATTTATTTTCAGATGCCTTTTAAACCATGGTTTCCCACTGAGAGTATAGCTCATCTAAAGATTCTTGAGTCTCTGCAATTGTTTTATTTATTGCCATACTTTTTTCAGGATTAGAATACACTTCTTCTAAGCAAAGGTCAGCTTGAAGTTTTTCTAAGGCTTCTTCTAGCTTGGCAATGCCATCTTCTATAGATTTAACTTTATTCTTTTGTTCTTTTTCAGCTTTTTCTAGTTCTTTCTTTTTCTTTTTATCTAGCTTAATTTGAGTTTTGGTTAAACCTTCGTATTCTTCTTCCTCTTTAAATCTTAGAGGGTTTTTCTTTTTCTCCACATAGTAGGAATAATTTCCGAGGTATTCTTTAATACCGTCTTCTTTAAGTTCAAAGATTTTATTAATAACTTTATTTAAAAAATATCTATCGTGGGAGATTACAATTATTGTTCCGTCATACTCCATGATAGCTTCTTCTAAGGCTTCACGAGACATAATGTCTAAGTGATTAGTAGGTTCGTCTAGTAATAAAAAGTTTGATTTAGATAGCATTAGTTTTAATAAGTTAATTCTGCACTTTTCCCCACCACTAAGTGTGGATATGTGCTTAAATACATCTTCCCCTGTGAATAAAAATGCAGCTAGAGCGTTTCTGATTTCTGTGGTAGTCATATTAGGGAAGTCATCCCATACTTCGTCTAGGATGGTCTTATCTTCATTAAGATTAGATTGCTCTTGATCATAATAACCTAAGAAAACATTCTTACCAAGAACTTTAACACCTGTATCGCTTGGTATTCTATCCATGATGATTTTAAATAGGGTAGTTTTACCGCGACCATTTTCACCTATAAGAGCAAGTTTTTCTTCTCTTTTAATATCCATATTTAAGCCTTGAAATAATAGTTTTTCTCCAAAGGATTTAGAAAGATTCTCAATGTATAGCACGTCGTTTCCACTCTTGATTTGAGTTTCAAATTTAATTTTTGAAGCCTTTTGATCTTTATGGGGAGCTTCAATTCTCTCTACTTTATCTAGGGCCTTTTGGCGACTTTCTGCTGCTCTTACACTTTTCTCTCTATTAAAAGACTTATAACGAGTAATAATTTCTTCCTGTCTTTTTATTTCTGCTTGTTGAAGGTTATAGGCTTTAAGCATAACTTCGTAGTTTTGCTTTTTAAGCTCTATAAAGGCTGTGTAGTTGCCGTTATAGCTTTCTATGATTCCATGGGTAAGCTCTAAGGTCTTGTTAGTTATAGCATCAAGGAAAAATCTATCGTGGGAGATTATAATCATAGTACCTTTGTAAGCTCTTAAATATTCCTCTAACCATTCAATTGCATCTAAGTCTAGATGGTTTGTAGGCTCATCTAGTAATAAAATATCAGGATTAGTTAAAAGTAGTTTACATAGTGCTACCCTAGTTTTTTGCCCACCGCTTAGAATACTAATTGATTTATGAAAGTCCTCATCGGTAAAACCAAGTCCTTTTAAAACTCTGCTTATTTCGCCTTTGTAGGTATAACCACCATTGTTTGTGTAAACTTCAGAGAGGGTAGTATACTCTCTAATTACTTTATTATGATAAGCTTCCTTTGAAGAATCATAGGGTTCGTTCATTTTAATTTCTAATACTTTAAGTTTTTCCTCAATTGAAAGTAAATTGCTAAATACTGAAAGAAGCTCATCATAAATAGAATTCTCTGATTCTAAGGCTAAGTTTTGTGAAAGATAACCTAATTTCTTGGATTTATCTATAAACAATTCCCCGTTATCATAATCCATTTGAGAAGTTAATATTTTAAATAAAGTGGATTTTCCAGCTCCGTTTGAGCCTATAAGTCCTATTTTTTCTCCTTCATTTATGTTAAAAGTAATGTCTTTTAATATCACATCTATACCAAAGCTTTTGTGAAGGTTTTTACAACTTAAAACTATCATGTTTTTCACCGTCCTCGCTTATATATTTTACTACGAAAGAGAGATTTTTTGTAGCAAAACTTAATTGAGCTAGTATATGATTACGAACAATAAAGGATTTTTATAAAAAATATAGCGCATGTTATTAATTAGTGATATAATATATAATTGAGAATTAATACATATTTATACATAATTTTAGATAATATTTAAATAATATTAAAATAATTGATGTATAATGTTAATTTATGAGATATATACTGAGAAATTATATTAATTTAGGTTATAGACATTTTAAATAATAGGCAATACTAAGGATAATGAGCTTAAATTTATGTTAATTTTATATAAAAAGAAATTTACTAATATACTTAATAAATTTAATTAATGAATTACATTAGAATAAAAGAATCACGTAGTACAAAATTAAGTTAGGGGTGGAAAAATGGAAAGAAAAAAGAATATTTCTATGGCTGTTATAAAGAGATTACCAAAGTATTACAGATACTTAAATGAATTAGCGAAAAATGATGTTGATAGAATCTCATCAAAGGAATTAAGTGAGAAAATTGGATTTACGGCATCTCAAATAAGGCAGGATTTGAACTGTTTTGGGGATTTTGGGCAGCAAGGATATGGTTATAACGTGAAGGAACTATTATATCAAATTGCTGGGATTCTAGGCTTGAATAAGGAATATAGTACCATAATTGTAGGGGCTGGTAACATAGGCCAGGCCATTGCTAACTACACTAAATTCGAAAGAATGTCTTTCAACCTAAAAGGAATTTTTGATATTAACGTAAAATTAATAGGGCTTAAAATAAGAGATATAGAAATTCAAGATATAGACAACTTAGAGGAATTTATAAGAGAAAACAAAGTAGATATAGTTATACTATGTGTACCTAAAAATAGAGCTCAAGGTGTTACCGATTTAGTTACAAAAAATGGTGTGAAAGGAATCTGGAACTTTGCACCCGTAGACTTAAAAGTGCCAAATGACGTAATAGTAGAAAATGTACACCTAAGTGAAAGTCTTATGACTTTAAGTTATTTGTTGAATGAACAGGAATTAGATTAAAATAATGACAAAAATACACACAGAAAATAACATTAAATGGTAGTAAAAGTCATTAAATTACTATGACTTTTAATATAAGTAAACAATTTTTTAATTTCACAAAAAAAACACTAAATCATATTGAAATGTTATTAAATACCTTATATAATAATAATTGAGGCTTAAAGGCTTCAATTATTTTTTACTTTAATTTGTTATGAAATTAACAATATATGAAGGAAAAAATTCATGGGGAGATGGAAAGAATGAATTATAGTAATATCATCTTTGAAAAAGAAGGTAATTTGGCAATAGTTAAGATTAATAGACCAAAGGCATTAAATGCTTTAAACTCTGACACTTTAAAAGAGTTAGATAATGTTATTGATGCTATTGCACAAGACGATGAAGTATATGTAGTTGTTTTAACAGGCGAAGGCAAAGCTTTTGTTGCTGGAGCAGATATATCAGAGATGAAAGACTTAAATCCAATGGACGGAAGAAACTTTGGAATGCTAGGAAACAAAGTTTTCAGAAAGTTAGAGAACTTAGGTAAACCAGTTATCGCTGCAGTTAATGGTTTTGCACTAGGCGGAGGATGTGAACTTTCAATGGCTTGTGATATAAGAATAGCTTCAAATAAAGCAAAATTTGGTCAGCCAGAGGCTGGACTAGGAATAACCCCTGGGTTTGGCGGAACTCAGAGATTAGCTAGACTAGTTGGCGAAGGTATGGCTAAACAATTAATATACACAGGTGATATTATAACTTCAGAAGAAGCTTTAAGAATTGGTCTAGTAAATAAAGTGGTTGAACCAGAAGTTTTATTAGATGAAGCTAAAGGTATGGCAAATAAGATAGCGAAGAATGCTCCTATAGCTGTGAAGTTATGTAAGGCAGCTATAAATAAAGGAATGCAAATGGATATAGATAGTGCCTTGATGTATGAAGCAGAAGTATTTGGACTTTGCTTTAGCACGGAGGACCAAAAAGAAGGTATGACTGCTTTCGTTGAGAAGAGAGAGAAAGAATTTAAGAATAGATAACATAGAGTGTAGAGATAGTTCTATAAATGTATAAATTATAGGAGGTATAGGGAAATGAACTTTTCACTAACTAAGGAACAAGATTTTGTAAGAAAAATGGTAAGGGAATTTGCTGAAACAGACGTGAAGCCAATTGCTGCTGAAATAGATGTTACTGAAAGATTTCCAATGGAAAATGTAGAGAAAATGGCTAAATACCACATGATGGGTATTCCATTTCCAGTTGAATTAGGTGGAGCAGGTGGAGATAACCTTTCTTATGCAATAGCTGTAGAAGAACTTTCAAGAGTATGCGGATCAACAGGAGTTATATTATCTGCTCATACTTCATTAGGAGCTTCTCCAATATACGCTTTTGGAACTCCAGCTCAAAAAGAAAAATACTTAGTACCACTTGCAAAGGGTGAAAAATTAGGTGCTTTCGGATTAACTGAGCCTAATGCTGGAACAGATGCTGCAGGACAACAAACTACAGCAGTTTTAGATGGAGATAACTATATACTAAACGGTTCAAAAATATTCATCACTAACGGTGGTGTTGCTGATATATTCATAGTATTTGCTATGACAGACAAATCAAAAGGAACTAAAGGAATATCTGCTTTCATCGTTGAAAAGAGCTTCCCAGGTTTCTCAATAGGAAAAGTTGAAGAGAAATTAGGAATAAGAGCATCTTCAACAACTGAGTTAGTATTCGAAAACTGTATAGTTCCAAAAGAAAACTTACTTGGAAAAGAAGGACAAGGGTTTAGAGTTGCAATGAATACTCTAGATGGCGGAAGAATTGGTATAGCTGCTCAAGCACTAGGAATAGCTCAAGGAGCTTTAGATGAAGCTGTAGCTTACATGAAAGAAAGAAAACAATTCGGAAAACCACTTGCTGCATTCCAAGGATTACAATGGATGATAGCTGATATGGATGTTAAAGTTCAAGCTGCTAGACTATTAGTTTACAAAGCTGCTTATAACAAAGATAATGGTTTATCATACTCTTTAGAAGCTGCAAGAGCTAAATTATATGCTTCAGAAGTAGCTATGGAAGTTACAACTAAAGCTGTTCAAATTTTTGGTGGATACGGATATACAAAAGAGTACCCAGTTGAAAGAATGATGAGAGACGCTAAGATAACTGAAATCTACGAAGGAACTTCAGAAGTTCAAAGAATGGTTATTTCAGCTAACGTCTTAAAGTAGGAGGGAATTAATGATGAAAATAGTTGTTTGTGTAAAACAAGTTCCAGATACAAATGAAGTTAAAATAGATCCAAAGACAGGAACTCTTATAAGAGATGGTGTTCCTTCAATAATAAATCCAGATGATAAAAATGCTTTAGAAGAAGCATTAAGATTAAAAGATGAAAATGGTGCTCATGTTACTGTAATAACAATGGGACCATTACAAGCTAGAGTAGCTTTAGAAGAAGCATTAGCAATGGGAGCAGATGAGGCTATATTAATAACTGATAGAGCTTTCGCAGGTGCTGATACTCTTGCAACTTCTCATGCGTTAGCTGCTGCTATTAAAAACTTAGAATATGATATTATATTCGCAGGAAGACAAGCTATAGATGGAGATACAGCTCAAGTTGGACCAGAAATAGCAGAACATTTAAACCTTCCACAAATAACTTATGTTGAAGAAGTTAAAGTAGAAGAGAATGGATTAAAAGTTAGAAGAGCTTGGGAAGATGGATATGAGTATATAAAAGTTCAAACTCCAGTTCTATTAACAGCTATCGAAACTTTAAACCTTCCAAGATACATGAACATTAAAAACATATTCTCTTTAGCAAAAGAAAAAGAGATAAAGGTTTGGACTGTACAAGATATTAATGTAGATGTAGCTCTTTTAGGATTAAAAGGATCACCTACAAAGGTTAAAAGATCTTGGGCAAAAGAAGCAAAAGGCAAAGGTGAAATATACAATGTATCACCAAAAGAAGCTGCACAAATTGCATTATCTAAACTAAAAGAAAAACACTTCATCTAGGATATAAGTAGGAGGGAATTACTATGAATATAGCAGATTATAAAGGAGTTTGGGTCTTTGCTGAGCAAAGAGATGGAGAACTTCAAAATGTTGCATTAGAATTACTTGGAAAAGGTAGAGAAATTGCTGATAAATTAGGAGTAGAGCTTACTGCGTTACTTCTTGGACATAAAAACATTGAAGAAATGACTAAAGAATTAGGTGCTTTCGGAGCAGACAAGGTTTTAGTTGCTGATCATGAGTTATTAAGCCACTATACTACTGATGGATATGCAAAAGTTATAGCTGATTTAATCAATGAGAAGAAACCAGAAATCATGTTTATTGGAGCTTCTTATATAGGAAGAGATTTAGGACCAAGAGTTGCTGGAAAATTATCTACAGGACTTACAGCTGACTGTACATCCCTTGATATAGATCCAGAAAACAACAACTTATTAATGACAAGACCAGCATTTGGTGGAAACTTAATGGCTACAATCGTTTGTGGAGACCATAGACCACAAATGTCCACTGTTAGACCAGGAGTTTTTGAAAAATTAACTAAAGATGAAAACAGAAGCTTTAAAATAGAAAAAGCAAACATTTCCTTAGCTAAAGAAGATATAAGAACAGAAGTTTTAGAAGTTGTTAAATTAGCTAAAGAAGTTGAAGATATCATTGAAGCAGAATTTATCGTAGCTGGTGGAAGAGGAGTAGGTTCTAAAGAAAACTTTGCAGTTTTAAAAGACCTTGCTGATGCACTAGGCGGTTCAGTAGCTGGATCAAGAGCAGCTGTTGACAATGGTTGGGTTGATAAGTCAGTTCAAGTAGGACAAACAGGAAAAACTGTAAGACCAACAATCTATATAGCTTGTGGTATATCAGGAGCAATTCAGCACTTAGCTGGAATGCAAGATTCTAACTTCATCATAGCTATCAACAAAGATGGAGATGCTCCAATCATGAAGGTTGCTGACGTTGCATTAGTTGGAGACTACATGAAAATAGTTCCAGAGCTTACTGCTCAATATAAAGCAATGCAAAAATAATTTTGATAATTAATATACCCCAATGCTCTAGGAGTATTGGGGTTTATTTTAATATGAAAGTTATGGTAATATAGTTATGTATCAACTTACTGTGTTTAATAAATAGATACGAAAGAAGTTAATTAGAACGAAGTCTTTTAGTTTTGAATAAATAGACTAATTCCTAGGACTTTTATAAGTTAAGTAAAAAAATCTTTGTTACAATTAAATATGTAATATAAGAGTTTTTAAATATAAGGTATCTTTAAAAAATAAATAAGTCAGTATGCTTGTTATTTACTTTTAGATGCCTAAAATTAACTAAAGGGGTGTTATAAATGGAAAAAATTTGTGTTCTTGGTGCTGGTACCATGGGAGCTGGAATAGCTCAAGCATTTGCTGCAAAAGGTTACGAGGTAATAATAAGGGATATTAAAGATGAATTCGTTGAAAAAGGAATTTCAGGAATTAAAAAAGGTTTAGAAAAGTTAGCAGCAAAAGGTAAAATTACTAACGAAGAAGTAGAGGATATATTATCTAGAATCAGTGGAACTACTGATTTAAATTTATTAGATGATGTAGATTTAGTAATTGAAGCAGCAGTAGAAAATATGGAAATTAAAAAGCAAATATTTGCTGACTTAGATAAGATTTGTAAGCCAGAAGCAATTCTTGCTACAAATACATCATCACTTTCTATAACTGAAATAGCTACAGCTACTTCAAGACCAGACAAAGTTATAGGAATGCATTTCTTTAACCCTGCAACAATAATGAAGCTTGTTGAAATCATAAGAGGAATGGCAACTTCAGAAGAAACTTATAATGCTATAAAAGAATTAACTTTAGCAATGGGAAAAGAGCCTGTAGAAGTAGCAGAGGCTCCAGGTTTTGTTGTTAATAGAATTTTAGTTCCAATGATTAATGAAGCAGTGGGAATCCTTGCAGAAGGAATTGCAAGTGCTGAGGATATTGACAAAGCTATGATGCTTGGAGCAAATCACCCGATGGGGCCATTAGCTTTAGGGGACTTAATAGGACTTGATGTATGTCTTGCTATTATGGATGTATTATACAAAGAAACAGGAGATACAAAATATAGAGCTCATAGCCTACTAAGAAAGTATGTTAGAGCTGGATACCTTGGAAGAAAAACAGGAAGAGGTTTCCATAACTATCAAAAATAATTTAATTTAAATATCCTTACTTCAAAAGGAGTGGGAATAAAGTACCATCTACATATATGGTAGTGAGTTTTAATGCTTACTTACATGGTGTAGATGGTTTTTTAGTTTTAATATTAGTCCGTGAAAAATAGACAAATACGAGTAAATAAAAGTGAAATAAGAGAAATAGCAACCAGTTCTCAGAAGATGGCTTTAAAGATAGTAAGTTCAGTTTCTACAGCAATTTTGGATTTTTAGCCAAGCAAATTACCTATGATAGTAAGGCGATTGATCATTAAAGAAGATATGATAGTTAGAGGAAATGAAATGTTATTAATACTTATAAAATGTTATAGATTTAACAAAAAATAAGAAATAATAGGCTTGCCAAATATGCATTAATAAGGTTGATATAATAAAATCAATGTTAAACATATATTTAATTGTTAAATTTTTATAAATTTGAACTATTGTGCTGTTATTTCGCTTTTGTTGTATTATAATGAATGTATAAGATAGTTAATTATTTAACTATCCCTAGAATATATTATAAGAAAAATTTAAATCTATAAAATAATATGTGTTGGAGGAAAGACTATGAACAGATTTACATTACCAAGAGATATTTATTTTGGAGAAAATTCATTAGAAGTTTTAAAGACTCTTCAAGGCAAAAGAGCAATTATTGTTACTGGCGGAAGTTCAATGCAAAAGTTTGGTTTCTTAGATAAGGTTAAAAATCTTCTAGAAGAAGCTAAAATGGAAGTTAAGCTTTTCGAAGGCGTAGAACCAGACCCATCTATAGAAACAGTTATGAAGGGTGCAGAGGCAATGAGAGAGTTTGGCCCAGATTGGATTGTTTCAATTGGAGGAGGATCACCAATTGATGCAGCTAAAGCTATGTGGGTATTCTATGAGCATCCAGAAATAACTTTTGAGGATATAAAAGATCCATTTACTATTCCAACTCTAAGAAATAAAGCAAGATTTATTGCAATACCTTCAACTAGTGGAACTGCTACAGAAGTTACTGCTTTCTCAGTAATTACTGACTATAAAAAGAAAATAAAGTACCCATTAGCTGATTTTAATATTACTCCTGATATAGCAATATTAGATACAGAAATTGCTATGACAATGCCAAAGCAATTAACTGCGCATACAGGTATGGATGCATTAACTCATGCCATTGAAGCTTATGTTGCATCCTTAAGATCACCTTTCTCAGATCCACTTGCAATGCAAGCTATTGTAATGATAAAAGAAAACCTATTAAACTCTTACAATGGAGATGAAAAAGCTAGAGATAACATGCATATAGCTCAGTGTTTAGCTGGTATGGCATTCTCAAATGCACTACTTGGGATTACTCACTCAATGGCACATAAAACTGGAGCTGTGTTCCATATCCCTCATGGATGTGCAAATGCAGTATTCTTACCATATGTAATTGACTTTAATAAAAAAGCTTGCATGGATAGATATGCAGCTATAGCAAGAAACTTAGGCTTAAAAGGAAGTAATGATGAAGAGTTAGTAGATGCATTAACTAAAACTATTAAAGAGTTAAACAGAGTTATGGACATTCCTACAAATTTAAGAGATTATGGAATCACAGAAGAAGATTTCAATAGCAATTTAGATTATGTATCTGAAAATGCCATAGGAGATGCATGTACTGGATCAAATCCAAGAACTATAACTGTAGAAGAAATGAAAAAGTTATTCACTTGCATATATAATGGAACAAAAGTAAATTTCTAAGGGAATTAAAAGGCCCTCTATGGAATTTTTCATAGGGGGCTAAAGTTTGTAGCCTTTTGAAAATGTTTTCTATAAAAAGATGCTTAAACATTTAAGTAGTATTTTTATAAGAGTGTATTCTCTAAAGGAGAGAGGTAAAAGTTATTTACTTTAAATATGTAAGGTACTTTTAGGAGGGACAAATCTCTGTACTTAAAAGATATATAAAGTATTCAATTTGTTTATCTTCAAAAAAAACAAGAAGGTTTTATCTAACAATTAAATAACATTAAAAGATAGAAAGACGACAATGGATGACAGCATTATTCATGTTTTGAAAATATTCACACTTTCTGCAACATGTTCTATTGACTAGAATTAAATAAAACTATAAAATAGATGTGTAAGGCATCTGAAAATAAATAACAAGTCCAAGATGTGAAGGATATTTTGCGTTCACAAGCAAGCTTGTGCAGACAAGAAAACAGGTTCCGCAGATAGTGGGGCTATCTAAGGGTTCTGTTGACGCAGTATATCACAAAATAGACGAGCAGATTGACTTATTTATTTTTGAAGATGCCTAAGTAAATATAGTGTGGATGAAGGTTATTGGAGATACTCTTCTGTATTAGGGGGTAACCGTAGAAGAAATGGATAAGCAGTGCTATGACTTGTTCAAAAGCTTTCAGGTAAGATACAATAATCAGACACAACCCTGGAGAGAGCCAGAAATGGACATCGAAGAAGAAACTTAGGAAGGTTAAGTAAACACTTAAGTGCCTAGGGAAACTTTCAGATAAAAGGACAGGATGTAAATAGCATTATTTTTTAATGTATTTTTACATATTGTCTATTTTTTATGTAGTTTTTTAAAATATACAAGTTTTATGTATTAGATAAATCACTATAGAGTTATACTAATATAAGACTATGATCACGGCAAATTTTTTTACTATTAATATAAATTTAAATCATTAAATATCAAACAAATGTTTAGATGTGGAGGATGTATTATGTATAAGATTGTTGAGAAAAGACTTTTAACTCCTTCGATTTTCATGATGAAAGTTGAAGCACCAAGAGTAGCTAAGTCAGCAAAACCAGGTCAATTCATTATTATAAGAATGGATGAAAAAGGTGAAAGAGTACCACTAACTGTTTGTGACACTGATCCTGCAAAAGGTACAGTAACAATAGTAGTACAAACAATGGGATGCACTACTAAAGATATGGCAAATTACGAAGTAGGACAAAGTTTCTACGATTTCGTTGGGCCATTAGGAATGCCTTCAGAACTTCTTCATGAAGACATGGAAGAGTTAAAAAACAAAAACATAATATTCATTGCTGGGGGAGTTGGTACAGCACCAGTATATCCTCAAGTTAAGTGGTTACATGAGCAAGGAATTAAAGCTGATGTTATCATGGGTTACAAAACTAAAGATATGGTAATTTTAGAAGAAGAAATGACAGCAGTTGCAGGAAATGCTTATGTAACTACTGATGATGGTTCTCATGGCTTTAAAGGATTAGTTACTGAAAAGTTAAAGGACTTAGTAAATAACCAAGGTAAAAAATACGACCTAGTTATTGCTATAGGACCAATGATAATGATGAAATTTGTATGTAAGTTAACTGAAGAGTTAGGAATTAAAACTATAGTAAGCTTAAACCCAATTATGGTTGATGGAACTGGAATGTGTGGTGCTTGCAGAATTACTGTAGGAGATGAAACTAAGTTTGCTTGTGTTGATGGTCCAGAGTTTGATGGACATAAAGTTAACTTTGATGAAGCTCTTAAGAGATTATCAATGTATAAAGATGAAGAGATAAACAAAGATACTATGAAACCTGGTTGTGGAAGAGGAGGAAATGCATAATGGATAGAATGAAGAGAACTCCAATTGCAGAGCAAGATCCAAAAGTAAGAGCTAAAAACTTCGAAGAAGTTTGTTTAGGATATACAGAAGAAGAAGCAGTTCAAGAGGCTACAAGATGCTTAAACTGTAAGAATAAGCCATGTGTTGGTAAATGTCCAGTATCAATAGATGTACCAGAGTTTATACAACATGTTAAAAATAAAGATTTTGCAGAAGCTGCAAAAGCGTTAGATAAGTACACAGCACTTCCAGCAGTTTGTGGAAGAGTATGTCCACAAGAATTACAATGTGAGAGCAAGTGTGTTCTTGGAATAAAAGGAGAGCCAGTAGCTATTGGAAAACTTGAAAGATTTGTTGCTGACTGGTCTAGAGAAAACAATGTAGACTTAACTAAAGAAGTTGAGAAAAAGAATAAAAGAGTAGCTGTAATTGGTTCTGGCCCAGCTGGAATAACTTGTGCTGGAGACCTTGCTAAAATGGGTTATGATGTAACTGTATTTGAAGCATTACATGAGCCAGGTGGAGTTTTAGTTTATGGAATTCCAGAATTTAGATTACCAAAGGATACAGTAGTTAAACATGAAATAAACAACCTAAGAAAATTAGGTGTAAAAATTGAAACTAACGTAATTGTTGGTAGAACAGTAACTGTTGATGAATTAATCAATGATGAGAAGTTTGATGCAGTATTTATAGGTTCAGGAGCAGGTCTTCCAAAATTCATGGGAATACCAGGAGAAAACTTAAATGGAGTATTCTCTGCTAATGAGTTCTTAACTAGAAACAACTTAATGAAAGCTTTTAAAGAAGAGTACTCAACTCCAATTAAATCAGGTAAGGTTGTAGCTGTTGTTGGTGGCGGAAACGTTGCTATGGACGCTGCAAGAACAGCATTAAGACTTGGTTCTGAAACTCATATTGTTTACAGAAGAAGTGAAGCAGAGCTTCCAGCAAGAGTTGAAGAAGTTCATCACGCTAAAGAAGAAGGCGTTATTCTAGACCTTCTTGTAAATCCAGTTGAAATACTTGGAGATGAAAAAGGCTGGGTTAAAGGTATGAAGTGTATAAGAATGGAGCTTGGTGAGCCAGATGCATCTGGAAGAAGAAGACCACAAGAAGTTCCAAATTCAGAGTTTATACTAGAGTGTGACACTGTAATCATGTCTCTAGGAACATCACCAAACCCATTAATTCCTGCAACAACTCCAGAACTTGAAATCAATAAATGGAAGTGTATAGTTGCTGAAGAAGAAACAGGATTAACTTCAAAATCTAAAGTATATGCTGGTGGAGATGCTGTAACAGGTGCTGCAACAGTTATCCTTGCTATGGAAGCTGGTAAGAAGGCTGCAAAAGCAATAGATACTCAACTTTCAGCAGAATAATATAAATTTTAAATTTAAGGTCGCCTTTTGGCGACCTTTTTATTTTTTTATACAACTAATCACTAAGGTATTTATGCCAAAGCAAGTTTTCCAACAAGTTCTCTTTTCAAAACTGACAACTCCATTATATAAATATAAAGGATTATTAATCACAAACTTTAAGGAGGGCTCGAAGCTAAGTAAAACTTAAATATAGGAAGTTATAAGAAAAATGGAATAATTATCATAACTCATGTTGAGAATAGGTATAGCAATATTTTCAAATAGGAATTAAGTTTAAGGTTCAACTTCAAAGCTTATTTTTCATGAAGAATCTATATCGTGTACTTTAAAATCTTATAAAAAGGGAGAAATAAGTTGACATAAGCACTATCCATAGAGTTTTAACATTGATAAACTGTACAGTAGCTATCATAGAAAGCTATTAAGATGGTCAATTAGGATTTATAGGTAAGTTAAGTGTAGACTTTGATTCAAGTTATATTATAAAATTAGTTATTAGAAATATTTGTATATGGAGTGGAGTGATAATATGGATTTTAAAGAAGTGTTAGAGGAGCAAGGAAAAGTAATACTAAAAGAAGTTAAAAACTTTGAACTTCCTCATATATTTGATTGTGGTCAATGCTTTAGATGGCACAGGCAAAAAAATGATAACTATATAGGGGTAGCCTTTGGGAGAGTTATAGAAGTAGAAAAACAAGGAAGTGACGTTGTATTATATAACACCAATTTAGAAGAATTTAATAGTATATGGTGTGACTATTTTGACTTAAAGAGAAATTATAGTGATATTAAAGAAAAGTTTAGTGAAGATCCCCTTTTAAAAAAAGCTGTGGACTTTGGATATGGTATAAGACTATTACAACAAGAACCCTTTGAAATACTGCTGTCTTTTATAACTTCAGCTAATAATAGAATTCCAATGATAAAAAGAGCCATAGAAAATATAAGTAAAACCTATGGTGATGAAATTCAGTATAATGGAAAGGTTTATTATACCTTCCCTAGGCCTGAAGCTTTAAAAGGTGCCACTATGGAGGAAATAGAAGCTCTAGGGGTAGGGTTTAGAGCTAAGTATATAATAGAGGCTATTAAGAATGTAGCTGAAGACACTCGCAATTTAGAAGAGATAAAGAGTTTAAGTGATGATGAATGTCATGAAGGCTTAAAGGGCTTCAATGGTGTTGGTCCTAAGGTTTCTGATTGTATAATGCTTTTTTCTATGCAAAAGTATTCTGCCTTTCCAGTGGATGTATGGGTAAAGAGAGCTATGCAATTTTTCTACTTAGCACCGGATGTATCTTTGCCAAAAATAAGAGCTTTTGGAAGAAATAAATTTGGTGACATATCTGGATTTGCACAGCAGTACTTATTTTATTATGCTAGAGAAAATAATATTAAAATAGATTAGAAATTCTAATTGAATTTCATTTTGTAGGTTAAATGGGAGATTAGCTATGGATAAAAATAATAGGTGGCTTAATACGGTAGGGCATAAGTTAAAAGAAAATAGATTAAAGATTTTTTTAATACTTATTTCAGTTCCATTGATAGTAGGTGGGTATCATTTATTTTTTAGGCACTCTAATACCTTTCAAAACCCGGAAGAATTTAAGCAGTGGATATTATCTTATGGACCTTTTAGCATAATAATGTTTGTGTTAATACAAGTTATTCAAGTAGTTATATTTTTTATTCCAGGAGAAGTCACACAAGTGGCTGGAGGTTACATATTTGGTGCTTTTTGGGGAACTATATTATCTAGCGCTGGAATTTTGCTAGGCAGTACCATTGGATACTTATTTGCAAAGTATTTTATTAAAAAGTATGTATTGAGAATGATTGAAAAAAGAAACCTAAAAAGATTTAAAAAGGTGTTAGATGCAGGAAGTAATAAAGTTGTAATTCTTGTAATTTATTTAATACCAGGAATACCAAAGGATGTGCTTGTATATGTGGCTGGTGTATCTAATGTAACCTTAGTTGATTTTATACTTTACTCCTCTATTGGAAGATTCCCTTGGATACTTGCTTCTGCATATTTTGGTGAGGGTATACATATGGAAAATTACTCAGCTATGATAATCATAGGGGTAGTGGCTATAGCTTTATTTATCATTGGATTTTGGCGGGGGCACAGCATTATAGACTTTTTTCATAGAATACATAAAGAAAAACAACGATAATATAAGAAATGCTTAGAAATACAGAAATAAATTCAAATAATGGCTGAATTTAGCCTAATTAATAAAGGAATTGTATTTGATAATAATGGAAGTTTTCTTTATTATAAATATTGTAATTAGCACTCGATAGTGATGAGTGCTAACAACAAGTATATTATAAAATTTATATAAATACAAACTTAAGGAGGTTTTTTTATGAACATCAGACCACTTGGTGATAGAGTTGTTATTAAAAGATTAGAAGCAGAGGAAATGACAAAGAGTGGAATAGTTCTACCAGGAGCATCAAAGGAAAAACCACAAGAGGCAGAAGTAGTAGCAGTTGGGCCAGGAGGCTTTGTTGACGGTAAAGAAGTTAAGATGGAGCTAAAGGTAGGAGATAAAGTACTATTCTCTAAATACTCTGGAAGTGAAATTAAGTTTGAAGGAACAGAATATATCATCTTAAGACAAGACGATATATTAGCAGTAATTGAATAAAAAGAAGAAAATAGGAGGTATTTAATATGGCTAAGAGCATTTTATTCGGAGAAGAAGCTAGAAGAGCTATGCAAAGAGGTGTAGATACACTTGCGGATACTGTTAAGGTTACACTTGGACCAAAAGGAAGAAATGTTATATTAAATAAAAAATTTGGATCACCATTAATAACTAATGATGGTGTTACTATAGCAAGAGAAATTGAGCTTGAAGATGCCTATGAAAACATGGGAGCTCAACTTGTTAAAGAAGTAGCTACTAAAACAAATGATGTAGCAGGGGATGGAACTACTACAGCTACAGTTTTAGCTCAAGCTATCATAAGAGAAGGACTTAAAAACGTTACTGCAGGATCAAATCCAATGCTTATCAGAAATGGTATAAGAATGGCTGTAGATAAAGCAGTAGAAGAAATAAAGAAACATTCTAAACCAGTTAATGGCAAAGAAGACATAGCAAGAGTTGCAGCTATATCATCTGCTGATGAAGAAATCGGTGCATTAATTGCTTCAGCTATGGAGAAAGTAGGTAACGAAGGAGTTATCACTGTAGAAGAATCAAGAACTATGGGCACTGAACTAGATGTAGTTGAAGGTATGCAATTTGACAGAGGATACTTAAGTGCATACATGGTAACAGACCCAGATAAAATGGAAGCTGTTTTAGATGATGCATATATTCTACTAACTGAAAAGAAAATTACTAACATTCAAGAGATTTTACCAGTTCTTGAGCAAATAGTTCAACAAGGAAGAAAGTTATTAATTATAGCTGAAGATGTTGAAGGAGAAGCTCTTGCAACTTTAGTTGTTAATAAATTAAGAGGAACTTTCACTTGTGTTGCTGTTAAAGCACCAGGCTTTGGAGATAGAAGAAAAGAAATGTTACAAGACATAGCTACTTTAACTGGTGGTACTGTAATTTCTGAAGAATTAGGCCATGACTTAAAAGAAGCTACAATTGATATGCTTGGAAGAGCTGAAAGCGTTAAAATTTCTAAGGAAAACACAGTAATAGTTAACGGAAGAGGCGCTAAAGAAGAAATAGAAAACAGAGTAAATCAAATTAAGAGACAAATTGAAGATACAACTTCAGAGTTCGATAAAGAAAAATTAATGGAAAGACTTGCAAAACTTGCAGGCGGAGTTGCTGTAATTAAGGTTGGAGCAGCTACTGAAACTGAACTTAAAGAGAAGAAATTAAGAATAGAAGATGCTTTAGCAGCTACTAAGGCAGCTGTTGAAGAAGGAATAGTTGCTGGTGGTGGTACTGCATATGTAAGTGCTATACCAGAGGTTGCTAAATTAACATCTGATATTCCAGAAGTTCAAGTTGGTATCAACATTGTAAGAAGAGCTCTTGAAGAGCCATTAAGACAAATAGCTACAAATGCTGGAGATGAAGGTTCAGTAATAATTGAAAAAGTTAAGGCTTCAGAATCACAAATGGGATATGATGCTTTAAGAGGACAATTTGTAGATATGATTAAAGCTGGTATTGTAGACCCAACTAAGGTTACAAGAAGTGCACTTCAAAATGCTGCATCAGTAGCTTCAACTTTCTTAACAACAGAAGCTGCAGTAGTTGATCTACCAGAAAAGAATGCACCAGCTCCAATGGCGCCAGGCATGGGAATGGACGGAATGTACTAAAATATAGGTTTAAGGCATCTTCAAAAAATAAACAAGTCAATCTGCTCGTCTATTTTGTGATATACTGCGTCAACAGAACCCTTAGATAGACCCACTATCTGCGGAACCTGTTTTCTTGTCTGCACAAGCTTGCTTGTGAACACAAAATATCCTTTACATCTTGGACTTGTTATTTATTTTCAAATGCCTAAATAAATTATATTAAAAGCAGATTACAATAAGATATATAATAAAAACATTAAGAGCTATGAGAAGAATAACACTTCTACATAGCTCTTTTCATATTTTTATATTGTAATAATTGTATAATTATTATATTTAATATAATTTTCACAGTTAAATTTAATACTTCAACAAAGTATTAAAAGTTAAATAATGAACAAGTTCATTTTATTAACAACTTTGGAAGTAGATTTAGACTACCACCAAAGCAACTTATCTAGGCTGAGCAACTGCCACTTTAGAAGCTGACAGAGTTGAAGCTTCCAAAATGTTGTTAAAAGTTAAAAAATAAAGACTAACAGTGGAAAACTAAAACAAATAAAAAGGAGAACATAGGAGGTTCTCTATTCTCTATAGTCAGTTTTTTCATTTAAGTAATTCTTTAAAACTTCCTTACACTCAGTAGAAATATCTTCAGGAGAGTCTACAGGCTTTTGAAGAAAATAGCCTTGACCACCATAAGCACCTAAATCCATTAGGGTTTCTAACTCCTCTTTACATTCAATACCCTCTACAATTATTTTCATATTACAATCTCTGCACATATTTATTAGACCTTTAACTAAATTTCTCCTCATATTATCCTTATGAATATTGCGAGTTAAATCCATATCTATTTTTATATAATCTGGCATGACTTTTAAAATGGTCTTTAAGCCAGAGTAACCTGAACCCACATCGTCAAGAGCGATTTTTATACCAAGAGAACGTATATCATTAAGTATAGCTTCAAAATTTTCCACCTTATCAATAGGGGCTTGTTCTGTAATTTCTAGTACTATGTTTTCAGGATTGACCTTATTATCCTCTAAACATTTAAAAGTAGAGCTAGCAAAAAAATCATATCCATTTAAAGAAATAGGAGTCATATTAATGAAAAGTTTGTAGTTTTCACCGTAAGGGAGAAATTTTTCAATGGCTTTTTTTCTAGCTAATTCATCTAAGGTACTAACCTGATTATTATGTTTAGCCATTTCAAAAAGTAAATCAGGAAAATGAAGGGGGGACTGAATAGGGCCACGGCAAAGAGCCTCATAGCCTAGAATCTTTCCTGTGCCAAGATGAACAATGGGCTGAAAAACCATGTTTATAGCCTCAGTCTCTAAAATTTGGCTGAATTCCATATTTAGATGCCTAGTCTTATATTTTAAAAGTTTATCCATAAAGTACCTCACTTTAGCAATATGCTAAAAACTTCAAATTATACAATAAGTTACATGACATTATGCTAATTTTTAAGCAATAAGGAAAGTCATGGTGACAATATATGTCTGAATTATTCCCAATTATTAATAAATTAAATACAGTTAAAATAATATATTGACAAAGCTCTTATTATTAAATAAAATAGATATAATTAATAAAACAAACGAACATTGATTATTAAAAACTTAATAACGTTAGCTCATATATCCCTTGAATATGGCAAGGAGTATCTACCGGAAACCAATAATTTCTGACTATGAGTAAAATTGCATTGTACAATAATAAAATTGGACATGTTAGTTTTACTTATAGAAGTATAGCTAACATGTTTTTTTGTACCCAAATTATGAATTAATTATTAGCTAATAACATTCATGCAAAAGTTGCATTATAAATTACATTTGAAAAAATTAAGTCCTTGGAGATTTTATGGGCTTAAATTAGGGAGTTTTTCTGCAACTAAATAAAATAAATAGAAAAGAGGATGACAATCATGGCAATAATATTAAAACAAGCATATACTTTCGATGATGTATTATTAGTTCCAAATAAGTCAGATGTGTTACCTAAGGATGTTAAGCTAGTAACAAATCTTACTAAGAAAATAAAATTAAACTTACCATTAATTAGTGCGGGAATGGATACTGTTACTGAAGCTAAAATGGCCATTGCAATGGCAAGAGAAGGTGGCATAGGTGTAATCCATAAAAATATGTCCATAGAAGCTCAGGCTAGCGAAGTAGATAGAGTTAAAAGACAAGAAAATGGAGTAATCAAAGATCCGTTTTCACTATCTAAGGACAAGACTATAGAAGAAGCACTAGGATTAATGGCAAAGTATAGAATATCAGGTGTGCCAGTTACTGAGAACGGAAAACTAGTTGGAATTATTACTAACAGAGATACAGTATTTGAAACTGATTATTCAAAGAAAATAAGTGAAGTAATGACTAGTGAGGGCCTTATAACAGCTCTTGAAGGCACAACTATTGAAGAAGCTAAAGAACTTTTAAGAAAACATAAAATTGAGAAATTACCATTAGTTGATAAGGACTTTAACCTGAAGGGACTTATCACTATTAAAGATATTGAAAAAGCCGTTAAGTACCCCAATGCAGCAAAAGATGAAAGAGGGAGGCTCCTTTGTGGAGCCGCCGTCGGAGTAACTAAAGATTTAATGATTAGAGTAGATGCTTTAGTTAAGGCTCACGTAGATGTAATAACAGTAGATACTGCTCATGGACATTCAAGAGGTGTTATCGAAGCTGTTAAAGAAATTAAAGCTAAGTATCCAGAACTTCAAATTATTGCAGGAAACGTAGCTACAGCAGCAGCAACTAAAGAATTAATAGAAGCTGGAGCAGATTGCATTAAAGTTGGTATTGGACCAGGATCAATCTGTACTACAAGAGTAGTTGCAGGAGTTGGAGTTCCACAGCTTACTGCAGTAATGGATTGTGTAGAAGAAGCTAATAAGTATGGGGTTCCTGTTATAGCAGATGGAGGAATTAAGTACTCTGGAGATGTAGTAAAAGCATTAGCAGCAGGAGCTAAAGTTGCTATGATGGGTTCTTTATTTGCAGGATGTGAAGAAGCACCAGGAGAAATTGAAATTTATCAAGGAAGAAGCTATAAAGTATATAGAGGTATGGGTTCCATTGGAGCTATGGCTAATGGAAGTAAGGATAGATACTTCCAAGAAGATAATAAGAAATTGGTACCAGAAGGAGTGGAAGGAAGAATTCCTTATAGAGGCTCTGTAGTTGAGACTATATACCAACTTGTTGGTGGAATACGTTCTGGTATGGGATATTTAGGATCAGAAAATCTAGAAGATTTATATAAAAATGCTACCTTTGTGGTTCAAACTTCCTCAGGATTAAGAGAAAGTCATCCTCATGATATAGTGATGACTAAGGAAGCACCTAACTACAGTGTAAATGTATAAAAATAAGAATTAAATCCCTTATAAACTACACTTAAAATAGAAATATTAAAGTTTATAAGAAATAAAACTTTTATTTACAACATGCATTTACGGAGAAAAATAAAGGAGGAAGGTAACACATGAATAGAGAATTAGTTTTAGTAGTTGATTTTGGCGGACAATACAATCAGCTTATCGCAAGAAGAGTTAGAGAAAATAGTGTTTACTGCGAAATAGTTCCTTACACAACTTCAATAGAGAAAATAAAGGAATTAGCACCTAAGGGAATCATTTTTACAGGTGGGCCTAATAGTGTATACGGTGAAAATTCACCTAAAATAGACGAAGAAATATTTAATTTAGGTATTCCAGTGCTTGGAATATGTTATGGAGCACAACTTATGGCTCACACTCTAGGAGGAAGTGTTAAAACTGCACCTGTTAGAGAATATGGAAAAACCAATGTAGATTTAGCTTTAAATAGCGCATTATTTGAGGGAATAGAAGAAAATCAATGCTGGATGAGTCATACAGATTTTATAGAAGAAAAACCAGCAGGTTTTGAAATTATTGGATCTACAGATCAATGTCCAATAGCTGCTATGGGAAATAGTGAAAAGAACCTTTACGGGGTTCAGTTCCACCCAGAAGTTCAGCACACTCTATTTGGAGAAAAAATGCTTGCTAATTTCCTTAAGAACATATGTAATCTTAAAGGGGATTGGTCCATGGCTTCCTTTGCAGAAGAGAAAATAGCTGAGATTAAAAATCTTGTTGGAGATAAAAAAGTGCTTTGTGCTCTATCTGGGGGAGTAGATTCTTCAGTGGCAGCAGTACTAGTTCATAAAGCTATTGGAAAGCAATTAACTTGTGTATTTGTTGACCATGGTCTTTTAAGAAAAGACGAGGGAGACCAAGTAGAAGAAATCTTTAAAAAAGGTTTTGATATGAATCTTATTAGAGTAAATGCACAGGAAAGATTCTTAGGAAAGCTTAAGGGGGTTTCTGACCCAGAGAGAAAAAGAAAAATCATTGGGGAAGAATTTATAAGAGTATTTGAAGAAGAAGCAAATAAGCTTGGCAAAATAGATTACTTAGTTCAAGGTACAATTTATGCGGATGTAGTAGAAAGTGGTACAAATACCTCAGCTACTATAAAGAGTCACCATAATGTAGGTGGACTTCCAGAGGACATCACCTTTGAACTTATAGAACCACTTAGAGAATTATTTAAAGATGAAGTTAGAGCGGTGGGTGAAGAAATTGGAATACCACACCACTTAGTTTGGAGACAACCGTTCCCAGGACCAGGTCTTGCAATTAGAGTTTTAGGAGAAATTACTGAAGAAAAATTAGAAATAGTTAGAGAAGCTGATGCAATATTTAGAGACGAAGTAGCAATAGCAGGACTTGAAAGTGAAATATGGCAATACTTTGCTTGTCTTCCTAACATCCAATCCGTTGGAGTTATGGGAGATGAAAGAACTTATTGCCACACAGTAGCACTAAGAGCCGTAACATCATCAGATGGCATGACCTCTGATTGGGCTAGAGTGCCATATGAAGTTCTTGATAAAGTATCAAGAAGAATTGTGAATGAAGTTAAAGGAGTAAACAGAATTGTTTATGATGTAACTTCAAAACCACCTTCCACTATAGAGTGGGAGTAAAATAGCCTTTCTCTTACTAAACATATATTTTAATTGACGCATAGATAGCCTGTCTATGTGTCTTTTTTTATACATAGGAAACTTTGAAAATTTTCATTGAAAGAAATAGATAAAGCATTAGAGAAAGACTTAATATGATGGGTTTCTAGTAAATACGAAAGATAGAAGTAATTGCAACTACTTTAAAGTGCATGAAAGTACACTGACTTGCCTTTTAAAGGGAGCAAATTAATAAATTTCTTATTTTAGGAAAGTTATTTTTATAAATTATTGATATAATAATAATTAATGACATTATTAAGATTTAGTAAGAAGGGGAAAGAAATGCAGTTTTTAACAGGTAGTGAGAAAATTAAAAGCTTAAGAAAAAGATTTAAAATGACACAAGATGATTTTGCTAGTGAAAACTTTACAAGAGGGTATCTTGGTCTTTTGGAGAATGGAAGAAGAAATATAACGGAAGATGCAGCAAAAATTATTACAGAAAGATTTAGGGAAAAAGCAAAGGAACTTGGGCTAGATATAGAAATAGATGATAGGTACTTTTTAAGAACCATAGAAGAAGAAGCAGAAAAATACTGCATGGATAAATTAGCTACGGATTTAACCTATAAAGAACTAGAAGATATTATAAAAATTGGGGAACAGTATAATTTGCATAATGTCAAAGCAGAAGCATATAAAGTAGCGGGAGATAAGAATTACAATGAAAGTAAATACTTAGAAGCTTATAAAAATTATTTTTACTCCTTAGACTCATTAACTGATTCTGCGCACTTGAAGGAAAGATGTTATCTTTATAATAGATTAGGTATGTGCAAGTATATTTTGCTAGATTTTAATGAAGCTATAGTTTATTTTAATAAAGCAATAGTTAATTCAGAGATTGTAAGGGAAAAGATTACTTTGCAAAATGCATTATATAACTCAGCGCTTTGCTATCAAAACCTATCTAAATTGGATGAATCACTTAAATATATTGAAAAGTTTTTAGAACTATGTGATAAAGAGAAAGAGTTAGAGCGATATGTTTATGCTAGTAGTTTTAAAGCTAGTTGTTATGAAGATAAAGGTGATATAGATAGAGCAATTGAAATTTATAAAGAGCTAATTTTAATGATTAATAATGAAAAAGTGTTAGCATACCTTTATAATAATATGGGTTCACTATATGTAAAGAAGAAAAACTTGACTGAAGCCTTAGAGTATTATAATAAATCTCAGAAAATTAGAACTAAGATAGATAAGAAAAATCTATCACATACTTTAATTGATAAATCATCGGTGTACATGGCAAAGGAACTTTACGATGAGGCATTACTTATTGTTAGCTTGGGGTTGGAAAATGCACGAGAAAATAATGATTATGAATATACTTTAAAAGCATACACAATCATGGAAGAAATTTATATTAAGCTTGAAAAGGTGGATAAAGTTAAAGAAACTATTAATGAAATATTAGCTTTCTTAAATGAGACAGATAATAAGTTAATGAAAATTAGTTATTATAATAAACTTCAAAAATTTTATTTTGAAGATGATGAATATGAAAAGGTATATGAATGCTTAGAAGAGATACAAAAGTTGTTGAAATAAGTTTCTCTAATGGTTTAATAGTACAAAGGCAAATCTAGAATAAGCGAAGGTTATTCTAGGTTTTTATTTTTTTTGTTGAATAAGTAATATGGGGATTTATTATGATATAAACTGTAAAGTTCTTGAAGTGATATAAGTAAGTAATGATTGAAAAAATGATACAATATTTAAAATCAAATGTATCTAATATGTTTACAAAATATTTTGAAATTGGTATCATATAATTAGTACACTATTAAATCTACAGTAAAGTTAATGATAGTACAGAAGTATTAAACAGCTTACGTCTATAAGATAATGATAAGAGAATAATATTATTTAAGGGGAATAAATTGGGGGGAGATTTTATGGAATTATTAAGAACAAGACGACTAACAAAAACTTATGGGATTAAGGAAACTGAGGTTAAGGCACTTAAACCAACAGATATATCTATTGAAAAAGGAGAATTTACAGCCATAGTGGGTCCAAGTGGTTCAGGAAAAAGTACTTTATTGCATCTTTTGGCAGGGCTTGATAAGCCTTCTGCTGGACAAGTTTTTATAAATGATACGGATATTTATTCTATGGGAGAGAAAGAATTATCTAGATTTAGAAGAAGAAATATAGGATTTATATTTCAGTTCTTTAACTTGATTCCAATACTATCAGTAGAAGAAAATATTAAATTACCACTGTTAATGGATGGGAAAAAAGTAGATGAAGCTTATATAAATGAAATCATGGAAACCCTAGATATTAAGAATAGAAAAACACACTTGCCAGGAGAAATATCAGGAGGACAACAACAAAGAACTTCTATAGCAAGGGCTCTTGCAAATAAGCCATCAATTATATTTGCAGATGAGCCTACAGGAAACTTAGATAGTAAAAACAGTAATGAAGTTCTAGATTTACTTACAATGTCCATAAAAAAGTATAACCAAACCCTGGTTATGATAACTCATGATCCTAATATTGCAGCCCGTGCAGATAGAGTTATAACTATAGCTGATGGAATAATTGTGGATGATAAGAGGGTGAAATAATGAGGAGTTTTTGGGGTCTAATTCCACGATATATTCTAAAGAATAAGAAAAGAATATTTTTTATGGCAGTTGGAATAGTACTATCTATAACTTTAATTAGTTCTTTAAGCATAATGGTTGAGGCACTACAAAAGTCATCAAAGGACAGGATAGTAAATCAAGCAGGTGGAACCTACGATATAAGATTTGAAACCCGAAATTATGTTAGAGCACAGGGGCTTAAAACTGATTCTTTGGTGGAGAAGGTTTCCATGGTAACTGTATTTGGAAAATATCAGGTTCCTAACACTAACTATGAATTAGAACTTGGAGGTTATGAAAGTAACATAACGGAACTGCTAAACTTTAAATTAATAGAGGGAAAATTTCCAAGTGGTGGAAATGAAATTGCCTTGGAAAGTTGGATATTAGATGCATTACCACAAAAATACAAAGTAGGTGATAAGATAAGATTATCTTATACAATTGAGTATGTGGATAGTAAGGGAAAGTATATGCCTGTGAATATGGAAAGTGAGTTTTTATTGGTTGGAACCTTTCAGCATGTAGCCAATGGATTTTTAAATAAGAATACGGCAAAGGCTTACTTAACTAAAGAGTTTGTGGAAGCTACTGCTGCAAATAAGAATTTTCACTACAATGGCTACTTAACAGTTATCCCTAAGTATTCTATAGGAGAGGGATTATCCCAATTGTCCTCTACAAATGTATATTCAGACTTAGATTTCTTGCCTAGTTCTATAAAATCCTTTATGCTTATAGCTGTTGATGTTATGAATCTTGTAACTAAGATTATTTTTGTGATAATTGGTATCGTGGCTAGTGTAATCATATATAATATATTTAATGTTTGTATTAGTGAAAGAACAAAGGACTTTGGAATGCTAAGAGCTATAGGTGCTTCACCTAGAAAAATTAAGGCTCTTGTCTTAGGAGAAGGATTATTATTAGGAGCAATATTTATTCCTCTAGGAATATTAATTGGAAACCTTGCAATAAAAGCTATAATCATGGTGTCTTCAGGATATAAGGACTTTAATGGCGTATTTAGTATTCCTAAAGAAGGCGTTACTGCATCTGTTATAGTTGGGTTTTTAAGTATTTTAGGTGGAACCTACTCTTCTGCTAGAAAAGCTTCTCAAATTTCCCCTATGGAAGCTATTACATCAAATAATAATTTAAAACTAAAGGGAAGAAAAATAAAGAAAGGCATACAAAGTACAAAGGGAATTAGAAAAAAAGCCTCTTTTACTACTAATATGGCATTTCTTAACGTGAGTAGAAACAAGAAGAGATTCACTACTACAGTAGTATCCTTAAGTATTACCATAATCATGTTTTTTACTGTAAATTATTTAATTACTAATTCTGATCCTATAAATAGCTTTAAGAAGAACTTTCAAGGTGATTTCACATTAAGTACTTTTCTTACTGAGCCAGGTTATGGGTTAACGCAAGATAATATTGATAAGCTAAATAGTATAGATGGAGTAAAAAGTGTTTCAAAGCAGAAGTTTTTCAGGACCAATGTTGAATTTCCAAAAGAGGGAATCACACAGGAAGGTATGGACCATATAAAAGAATTTAGCAGAAGAAGTTATAGATTAAGAGAAGACTTTGAAAAGGGCAAGTATCAATTTCTTACCAATGTAGAGGGTTATGTAGATCAAGATCTCATGAGGTTAAAAGAAGGTCTACTTGAAGGAGCAATAGATCTAGATAAGATGAAAGAGGAGCCAATTGCAATAATAATAGAAAACTTAAACTATAATAATTATACTAGTTTGCAAGTTGGGAGCAAACTTAAAATCCCTTATATAAGATATGATAATAAGGGAAATGCAGGAGAGAAAACACAAGAGGTTACTATAGGAGCAATTGTTAGGGCGGATATGTTAAAGAATGTAGACCCTACTATAAGTAGTACTATTATTTTAAATGAAAAAGCTATGGAAAAATATCTAAGCATTGAAGAATTCCAACGAGCAAATATTTTACTTGATAAGGATGCTGATTACTTAAAAGTAGAAAGTGAAATCAAGGAAATCACAAAACTTGCAAGAGCCATGGAAGTAAAATCCTTTAAAGAGGAGCTTAAAACTATTAAGAAGGAAAATTTAGAAAGATCACTTATAATGTATAGCTTTGTATCCATAGTAGCTGTAGTTAGTATTATTAACTTAATCAATATTATGTATATGAATGTTATTTTAAGAAAACGAGAAGTTGCTATGATGAGGGCACTTGGTCTTGGTAGTGATGAAGTGAGAAGTATGATAAAAACCGAAGGTATGTTATATGGAATTTCAGCTAGTATGGTAGGGTCTATATTAGGTATACTTTTAACCTATGGTATTTTTAAAGTAGGAAGAAAAGTTCTAATGGCAGGAATGACCTGGGAATTTCCTGTGATGGAAGTAATTGCTATCTTTACTGTAACAATATTCATCACCTTTATAGCATCAGTGCTACCTTCAAGAAAGCTATTTACTTCAAGTATAGTTGATTCCATAAGAGGAATTGAATAAATGATATGAATAAGCAACTAACTATTAAGGCGATATCTTTAGTGGTTAGTTGTTTTATATTATGAGTGGTAAGTAATTAATAGTAAATCGCTGAATGTTTGATAAAAAACATAAAATGGTTTATACTAAAAAGTGGAAATGAACTTGTTCATCATTTAATTTAGTAGTAATGGTTGCTACTTAACTTTAGTTCATATAATTACAGAAAATATGGTTTACGGAGGGATTTTATGAATTCACCAATAAGTTTAAACATTAAAAAAGCAATGCCTTTTGCTCGAGAGGAAGATATATTAAAGCTTAAACCTATGGTTACTGATGCCCATCATACTTTGCATCATAAGGATGGAGCAGGACATGAGTTTTTAGGTTGGCTTGATTTACCTGAAAATTATGATAAAGATGAATTTCAGAGAATAAAAGTAGCAGCTGAAAAGATAAAGAAGGATTCTAAAATCCTTGTGGTAATTGGAATTGGTGGTTCATACTTAGGAGCCAGAGCTGTAATTGAGGCCTTAACTCATAGCTTTAATAACAATTTGCCCTATGAAAAGAGAAAAACTCCTGCAATTTACTTTGCTGGAAATAATATAAGCTCTACTTATTTAGCTCACCTTATAGAAATTGTAAAGGATGAGGATTTTTCTATAAATGTAATTTCAAAGTCAGGAACAACCACTGAGCCTGCTATTGCTTTTAGAGTTTTTAAAGAGCTTCTTGAAAACAAGTATGGAAAAGAAGAAGCTAAAAATAGAATATATGTAACCACAGATAAAGCTAAAGGGGCATTAAAAAATCTTGCTAATGAAGAAGGCTATGAAACCTTTGTAATTCCCGATGATGTAGGGGGAAGATTCTCAGTTTTAACAGCAGTAGGATTACTTCCAATAGCTACAGCAGGACTTAATATTAATGAATTAATGAAGGGTGCACAAGAGGCTAGAAATGAGTATAGTTGTGAAAGTTTAGAAAGCAATAACTGCTATAAGTATGCAGCTATAAGACATTTTTTATATATCACAGGAAAAACTACAGAAATTATTGTAAATTACGAGCCAAGTCTTCAATACATCAGTGAGTGGTGGAAACAGTTATTTGGAGAGAGTCATGGAAAAGATGGTAAAGGGATTTTCCCTGCTTCAGTGAATTTTTCTACAGATTTACATTCTATGGGACAATATATTCAAGATGGATTAAGAAACCTTTTTGAAACTATTATCAATGTACAAACTCCTAAGGTAGAGTTAATTCTAAAAGAAGATGATAAAAATGTAGATGGACTTAACTTTTTAAGTGGAAAAACCATAGATTTTGTAAATAAAAAAGCTATGGAAGGAACAGCTCTTGCTCATAATGAAGGAGGAGTTCCTAATATAGTAATAAATCTTAAGGACCTTACTGAATACAGTATTGGATATTTAATTTACTTCTTTGAGAAGGCTTGTGCTATAGGTGGATATATGTTAGAAATAAATCCTTTTGACCAAGAAGGGGTAGAAGCGTATAAAAAGAATATGTTTGCCCTACTTGGAAAGCCAGGCTATGAACACTTAAAGAAAGAGTTAGAAAAGAAACTAGAGGAATAGCTATGAGAATACTTGTAGATGCAGATGCATGTCCGGGAAAGCACATTATTGAAGAAGTTGCTAAGGAATTTGGATTAGAGTTAATACTGTACTGCGACATTAATCATATATTAACTAGTAATTATGCCACAGTTAAGTATATGGATAGTGGTTTTCAAAGTGTAGATATGAAGATTGCCAATGAGGCAAAGGCTCAGGATATTATAGTTACTCAGGATTATGGTGTAGCTGCTATGGTTCTTGGAAAGAAGGCCTATGCCATAAGTCCTAAGGGAAACATCTACAGTAATGATAATATTGATAAACTACTATTTGAAAGGCATATCTCCGCTAAAGTAAGAAGAGGTGGAGGAAAAACTGCCAGTCATAAAAAAAGAAGTAGTGAAGATGACACAAGGCTTAGAGAAAACCTCATAAGATTAGTAAGAAAAAGTGAAGTTAATTTATAAAAGAAAAGGATTTAGTTGGGTGATTTATATTTACCTTGCTAAATCCTTTTTCTTTTCCCTAATGACCAGGTTTAAATTGCTCCATGTCCACAAAGGTCTTAGGACCCTCAGGAAATAGAAGACCATTATTAGTTCTTTCAATTATAGGATAGCTGTCTCCGACCTTTTGAATAGTTACATCTTTTTTCTTGTAAGTATATTCTGGGTCATAATGAAAATCTCTATCATTTTTACTCATTATCATCACTCCTTAAAAGTATTTTTAGCACTTTAGGAGAATTTTATTACAGGTATTTCTTCATGGAAATTTCATGATAATATAAATCTATATAAAATTTTATAAAAATTATGAATTTATTAAACGCAAATATTGACGAAATATGAATTATTTAGTTATAATGGAGGTAAGTAAGTGGTTACTTACCTAAATGGAGGCAGTATGAAAAAAAGTTTTTTGAAAAGAAAAGAGGCAATTATACTAAGCGCAATAGAGATTATAGATGAGTTAGGATTTCAAGGGCTATCTACTAAAGAACTTGCAAAAAGCCAAGAGATAACTGAAGGAGCTCTTTATAAGCACTTTACTAGTAAAGAGGAAATCATATTGGCAGTGATTGATTATTATGGTCACTATGATGACATTATTGCTCAAACAGTAGAGATGAAGAATATGGCTCCGAAAGATGCATTAGTATTTGCAGTAGGGTTTCTTGCTGAGTACTATGAGAACTATCCAGCAATTACGGCTATTGCAAACTCCTATGAGGTTTTTAAGTACAATAGTCTAGCTAAAGATAAAATTAGAGCTATCCATGAAAAAAGAGTAGAGTTTTTGAGTAACCTAATACTTAGAGGAGTAAATTTAGGGGACTTTCCTAACAGTGTAAAAGCAGAGCAATTTGCAAAGGTAATCAAAGGATTTTTTAGAGAGACAATTTCTGAGTGGAGAATGAATGATTATAACTTTTCATTAAAAGAAAGAATTTTGTCAACATTAGATATGTTATTTAGTATTTATTAAAGTTAGATACTATAGTATAGATAACCTAACTACAAAAAACTTAAAGTTAGGTTATCAAGGAATTGATAGGAGGAATTATATGAAAAGGGTACTTATTGTAGATGATGCAACTTTTATGAGAATTTCAATAAGAACAATGCTTGAGAAAAATGGCTTTCAAGTTGTTGGAGAAGCTGAAAATGGAGAAGTTGCAGTAAAAAAATATGTAGAGTTAAATCCTGATATAGTAACAATGGATATAACTATGCCAGATATGGATGGTGTACAAGCCTTAAAGGCTATAAAACAAATAGATAATAATTGCAAAATTGTTATGGTATCGGCAATGGGACAGGAAACCTTTGTAAGAGAAGCAGTTATGTCTGGCGCAAAGGGGTTTATAGTTAAGCCTGTCAATGAGGAACACCTAGTAAAGACTTTAAGTAAGCTATAATAATTGATTTTGGCGGTGATTAATGTGCAGGAACTTTTAAATCATCAATACATAGTTTTTCAAATATTAGATGAGAAGTATGCTTTAAAAATACTTGATATATATGAAATTATTAAGCTTCAGAAGATAACAACAGTAAGCAATACAAAAGGTTTTCTTGAAGGAGTTATAAATTTAAGGGGTAAGATAGTACCCATAGTAAATGTACATAAAAGATTTGGGATACCAAGTTATAAGATTAGCAAATCAACACGTATAGTTGTGGTAAAACCTAGAGACGAAATGATTGGAATCATAGTAGACGGAGTAAATCAGGTGGTTAAGTTTAAAGATGTGCAACCTTCCTTAGATATAGTTTCAGGAATTGAAGGTACCTATTTTGAAGGTATGGGCGTAACTAGTGAGGGCGTAGTAAACATTATGAATATAGATAAGGTACTTTATGAGGAGTGAGGTGAATAAATGTGTCAGATATTTATGAACTCCCTGAAATAATAGCAGCATTTACTGATGAACTTGAAGAACAGCTGCAGGTTTTAGAAGAGTGTATTTTAGAATTAGAACAGTCACCGGGTGCAGATGAACTAATTCAGAAAATCTTTAGGGTAGCTCATACTTTAAAAGGAGCCTCTTCCACTATGGGCTTTGAAGAAATGAAGCTTTTAACTCATGAAATGGAGGATATACTTGATAAAATAAGAAGTGGCTCACTTAATATAAATAACCATATAATTGAGGTTTTATTTCAATGTATGGATTATTTAGTCCTATTGAAAGAAGAGTATAAAAATAACAGACATAATATAAAAATAGATATTAACCCAATAGTACATAAAGTAAAAAACATAATTAATGGGAATGTGTTAATAGACACTATTAATTACAAGAAAGAAGAGATTATAGAAAAACATATTTCAGAACATTCAGCGAATGGCTTTCGAGAGTTAAAACTCTTAGGTTATAATATTTATTTATGCAAAGTAGAAATATCACCAATGAGTTTTATGAAGCTTAGTAGAGCAATACTCATAAGAAATTATTTAGATGAAAATGGCAAAGTTCTTGAAACTTATCCTGATTTGTTTGAAGTAAAGGAAGAGGAAGCTATAAAAGAGGTTTCTTATTTAATAGCTTTTAAGATGGATAAAACTCCTTTGGAAGCACAGCTTTTAGATGAATTAATTGACGTAGATAGTATTAAGGTAGAGGAAGTAGATGTAGAAGAAGGCAAAGAGGAAGAAAAAGTTAGCTTAGAAGAGCCAAGCTTTAACGAACTTAGAATGACTTTAGAGGATAAATCTAATTCTAGTATGGGCGACAAAAAACTCATGCAAACAGTAAGGGTTGATGTTGAAAGACTAGAAAAGATGATGAATCTTGTAGGGGAATTAGTTATTGAACAAACCAGAATGGCCCAGGTAGGAAGAACACTTCATAATAAGTATTCCTCAGATAGTTCTGTAGAGGAGCTTCAGGGAATTGCATCTCATGTTTCTAGGGTTGTAAGTGAACTTCAAGAAAATGTTATGAAGTCTAGAATGGTACCGGTTCAACAATTATTCAGTAAGTTTCCAAGAATGGTAAGAGATTTAAGTCAAGAACTAGGGAAGAATATTGAATTAGTTTTAGAAGGTGGAGAAACAGAGATGGATAGAAATATCATAGAGGAAATTAGTGATCCTCTGATTCATCTTATACGTAACTCCATTGATCATGGTATTGAAGACTCAATTAAGAGAAAAGAACTTGGAAAACGGGGAAAAGGATTATTAAAGATTAAAGCCTATCATGCAGAAAACCATGTAATTATAACCATAGAGGATGATGGTGCAGGGATAAATATAGAAAAAGTAAAAAATAAAGCAATAGAAAGAAATATAATAACAGCCCAAGAGTCAGAAATACTTCCAAGACAACAACTTATTAATCTTATATTCGAAAGCGGTTTTTCAACCTCTGATGAGGTCAGTGAAATTTCGGGTAGAGGGGTAGGTATGGACATAGTTAGGAGCCATATCAATAAGTTAAGTGGAATTATTGAAACAGAGACTGAGGAGGGAAGAGGAACTAAGTTCACCATTAAGCTTCCCTTAACTCTAGCTATACTTAGGGGGCTTTTAGTAAAACTTAAGCAGATTACCTATGCACTGCCAATGAGCAATGTCCTTGAGATAGTGAGAATGCCCTTTGAACAGGTTCAAAAGGTTAAAGGACAAGCAGTTATTATGCTAAGAGAAAGAATTATTCCTTTGGTATGGCTTCATGATTATTTTAATATGGAAAGAAGCATAGTTAAAAAGAATATATTTGTTGTTATTATAGCCATTGCTGATAAGAAGGTAGGAATAGTAGTGGATGAGCTTATCGGGAACCAAGAAATTGTTGTTAAGTCCTTTGGAGCTTACATTGGAAAAGTTAATGGATTTTCAGGAGCTACTATTTTAGGAGATGGAAGTGTAGCTTGCATTTTAGATGTAGTTGGAATTGCAAAATTAATTAATGAAAGATAAAGGAGAAGAGAAAATGGCATCAATTACGAAGAAAATAGCTTTAAAACATATTAATAACTTGGGAATAGGAAGTAAGCTAAGTGCAATTTTAAGAAATACTAAAGGACTAGAAGATAAAGCAAGAAACTTAGAAGTTTCAGCAGAAGAAGTAATTAAAGGAGCCGAGGAGCAATCATCGACTATTAATGAAGCAAGTAATATAACTAATAAACTTTTGGGATCTATAAATGGGGTAGTAAAAAATACGGAGTTATTAAACAACCTTTCAGCAAGAACTTCCAATACTATGGAAGAAGTTTCAAGTTCCATTAAAGAGGTTGCTGCTAATAGTGATAGTGCAGCTGCATCTGTAGAACATATTGCAACATCTATTGACCAAATGAGTAAGTCAATTAAAGGGGTAGCTGGTAATGCTGAAAGTTTAAAGGGCTCTGCAGAAGAAACAGCAGCAGCCATTGAGGAAATGGTGGCTTCAATTTCACAAGTGGCAGGGAATGGGGAAAGTGCATCAGCATCAGTAGAAGAAATTTCAGTTTCCATAGAACAAATGGGAAAGTCTATTAAGGGAGTAGTAGGTAATGTTGAAAGTGTAAAAGCATCTACAGAGGAAGTAGCAGCTGCTGTGCAAGAAATAGCAGCATCAACAGAACAGGTAGCAGGAAATAGTGAAAATACTGCAAGTGCTGTGGAGCAAATATCAGCTTCTATAGAGCAGATGGGAAAATCAATAAAGGGAGTTGCAGGTAATGCAGAGAGTGTAAAAAGTTCAACGGATGAGGTAAGTGCTGCAGTTCAAGAAATAGTGGTTTCTATTGCACAAGTAGCTGGAAACAGTGAAAGTACAGCAAGTTCAGTAGAAGAGATTTCTGTATCTATTGAGCAGATGGGAAAATCCATAAAAGGAGTTGCAGGCAATGCTGAGAGCTTAAAAGCATCTACAGAGGAAGCAGCAGCAGCAGTACAAGAAATAGTAGCTTCCATAGAGCAAGTGGCAGGGAATAGTGAAAGTACAGCAAGCTCTGTAGAGCAAATTTCAGCCTCCATAGAGCAGATGGGAAAGTCTATTAAAGGAGTATCAAGGAATGCTGAGATGTTAAAAGGCGCTTCAGAAGAAGCATCAGCGGCGGTTCAGGAGATGGTAGCTTCAGTAGAACAAGTAGCAGGAAATAGTGAAAGTACTGCAAGTTCAGTGGAACAGATTTCAGCTTCAATTGAGGAGATGGGTCATTCTATTCAAGGTGTGGCTACAAATGCTGAGAAACTTCAAAAGTCTTCTGTAGAGACTTATTCTACGGTTGAAGGTATGGTAGTGTCCATAGAGCAGGTAGCTAAGAATGCACAAAATATTGGTAAGTTAAGTGATAAGGTTCAAGTAGATGCGGAAGAAGGGCAAAAGGCTGTATCAGCATCCTTGGGGGCATTAAGAGAGATTTCTCAGGTTATTCATGGTGCTGAAGAAGTAATAGATGGTCTTGGTAAAAGCTCTGATAAAATAGGAAGTATAATTGAAGTTATAGATGATATTGCTGAGCAAACTAATCTTTTGGCATTAAATGCAGCTATAGAAGCAGCAAGAGCAGGGGAACATGGTAAAGGTTTTGCTGTTGTTGCAGATGAAGTTAGAAAACTTGCAGAGAGAAGTGCTGCTGCTACAAAGGAAATAGCAGGACTTATCAAAGGAATTCAAAGTGAAACTACAAATGCAATAAGGGCAATTGGAGTTGGAACAGAAAAAGTAGAACAAGGAACAAAGCTAGGGGATGAAGCAGGAAGGGCAATTGAAAAGATAGTAACTGGAATAGGAAGTGTAAATGAAGAAATTCAGCAAGTTACTAAGGCAACAGAAGAGCAAAGTAAAGGCAGTAAACAAATACTTGAATCAGTTAAGGTAGTAACAGAACAGGCAACTATGGTTACTCAAGCAACAAGGGAACAAGCAGCTGGAGTAGAGGAAATTATTAAAGGAATTGGCAATGCAAGAGAGCAAGTAAGACAAATTACAGATGCAGTTAAAGAGCAAGCAAATCAAGGTCAAAATATAATTGTAGCTGTTGAAAATGTTACTGAGCAGGCGGCACAAGTAACTCAAGCCACTAAGGAGCAAGCAGCTGGTGCAGAAGAAATAATTAAAGGTATAGAAAATGCAAGGGAGCAAGTAAGACAAATAACCATAGCAGTAAAGGAACAAGCAAAACAAGGGCAAGATGTTGTGGTTGCTGTTGATAATGTTGTAGATCAAACAACTCAAGTTACTAATGCAGTAAAAGAGCAAGCTTTAGGGGTAGATGAGGTTATCAAAGGAGTAGTAAATGCAAGAGAACAAGTAAGACAGATAACTGTGGCAGTAAAAGAACAAGCAAAACAGGGACAGGATATAAGTGCTTCAATGGAAAGTATAACTCAGCAGATGGCACAAGTTACACAAGCTGTGAAGGAACAAGCATCAGGAGTAGATGATATAATAAGGGGTGTTGGAGATGCTAGGGGTCAAGTAGCACAAATAACTGGTGCTGTTAAGGAGCAGGCAAGCCAAACCCAAGATATAGCATCCTCTATGGAGAGTTTAACTGAACAGATGAAGGAAGTTGCAGGGGCAGTTAAGGAACAGGGCGTAGGTGTAGATGAAATAATTAAAGGAATTGGTAATGCTAGGGAGCAAGTAAGACAAATTGCTGTAGCGGTTAAGGAACAAGCAAAACAAGGGGAAAGTATTACTGCTGAGATTGAAAATGTAACCTCACAGGCAGCAGAAGTTACCGAGGCAGCTAAAGAACAAGCTAAAGGTGTTGAAGATATAGTTAAGGAAGTAATAGGAGCAAGAAATCAAGTGAAATTAATTACTGACTCAATGAAAAAGCAAGCTTTAAGCTCAGAAGATATTGTAAAAATGGTTAGTGAAGTAAAACTTCAAACAGAACAGGTTGTAGCTGCTACAAAGGAGCAAATAGAAGAAGTTGATACTGTAGTAAACTTTACAAAGGACTTATCAAAAGCTTCCAATATAAGTATTAAGCAGATAGGTAAAACTTCTAACTCTTCAAAACTTGTAGTTGAAGCAGCTCAAAGCATAAGTGAAGCCATAGAAAATGTTATCATATCCTTAGAGAAGTAAGGATTAAATTTAGCTAAACTTAAAAAGTACAGCCTATAGATTGAAGTATGGGCTGTACTTTTCATTTAAGTGAAATGTTGTGGTTGTTGTGCAATTAGGCATCTGAAAATAAATAACAAGTCAAAGATGTGAAGGCTATTTTGTGATAGACAAGGAAACAGGTTCCGCAGATAGTGGAGCTATCAAAGGGTTCTGTTGACACAGTATAGCACAAAATAGACGAGCAGATTGACTTATTTATTTTTTGAAGATGCCTTAATATAGTTATTATAAATATAGGAGGGATTTTGCTTATGAATGATATTGGATTAAAAAATCTAGCAACTATGATATATGATAGGTGTGGAATAGATTACTTAAAAAATCTCAAATCCTTAAATACAAAAATATCACAAAGGATAAAAGAACTAGAGCTATCTACCTGGGAATACTGTGGGTACCTAAGGGTAGAAAAGGAGGAATGGGATAAACTTATAGAGCTTATAACTATTAATGAAACTTACTTTTTTAGAGAAGAAAACCTATTAAAAGAATTTAAGGAGACCATACTTCCACAGTATGGGGGAAGAACTAAGGATAACCCTCTTAGAATTTGGTGCGCAGCGAGCTCTACAGGAGAAGAACCTTATACATTGTCTATGCTTATAGAAGAAAGTAAATTGTTTGGGCATGGTGCTGTTGAAATTATTGCATCGGATATAAATAAGAAAGTAGTAAAGAAAGCTGAAAGTGGATGCTATAGTAAAAAATCCTTTTCCTTTAGAAAAACACCTAGTGAAATGCTAAATAAATATTTTATACATAAAGATGAGGAGTATGAAGTAATACCTGTGGTGAGAAATAGAGTTAAGTTTAAAAATCTGAATATGCTTGACCCTAAAATTGAGGAAGAGGTAGGAAGAGTAGATATTATATTTTGCAGAAATGTGTTAATTTATTTTGATGTAGATACTATTAAAAACTTGTCCCAGTCATTTTATAATTTATTAAAAGATAAGGGATATCTTTTCCTAGGTCATGCAGAAACCATATCCGGAATGAACTCGGGATTTAATGCAATTTACACTGACTCCACCTTTTATTACAGAAAAGAGGAAGAATTATAATGGAGCAATATGGAGTTTTAATAGTTGATGATTCTTCCTTTATGAGAAGATGTATAGGTAAACTTATTGAAAAAGATGCTAGATTTTTTATTGTAGGTATTGCTAGAAATGGAATAGACGCCTTAGAAAAGATAAAAAGATTAAAACCACATGTAGTAACCATGGATATTGAAATGCCTGATATGGACGGTATTGAAGCTATAAATCATATTATGAATACTTGCCCTGTACCTATAGTAGTAGTTAGTAAACATACTTATGAGGGAGCTGATGCTGCTGAAAAGGCTTTAAACTTAGGGGCAGTAGATTTCTTTTTAAAGTCTGAAGTAATTGGAGAAGATATACCTTTAGAGAGTGAAAAGGATTTTTTGAAGAGACTTAAAATCGCGGCTGAAGGAAGAAGTGAGAATTCAATAGCCGGTGAGACAAAAATAGAAAGGTACATAGAGTCACCCAAAAAAAATAACACTGCTAATAAGTCTCAGGTAAACTTAATTATTATAGGCTGTTCTACTGGAGGTCCCTCTGCACTACAATCCATATTACCTAGATTTCCAGAGGAATTTAATATTCCTATAGTAGTCATTCAACATATGCCTCCAGGGTTTACAAAACCTCTAGCAGAGAGATTTAATTCTCTGTGTAATATAAGAGTTAAGGAAATAGAGAATGAAGAAGCTATTGAAGGGGGAACTATTTATATATGTCCTTCAGGTTTTCAAACTCTCATAGAAAAAAAGGGAGACAAACTTTCCTTTAAGGTAACAGATAAGGAAACCATAGAAACTTCCTATAGACCTTCTATTAATGAAACTTTACTTTCAGTAGCACCACTATATAAGGAGAGGTTGCTTACAACAATTTTGACCGGTATGGGTAACGATGGACTTATTGGCTGTGAATTAGTTAGAAAGCATAATGGAAGTATAATAGTGGAGGCAGAAGAATCTTGTATTGTGTATGGTATGCCAAAGGTAGTATTTGAAGCAGGACTTGCAGATTCTCAAGTTCCTCTATCAAAGATATATGAAGAAATTATTTCATATCTGTAAGGGATAATCTAATCAAGTTAATAGTTCAAAAGAGGTGAGGCTTATTTGGAAAGGTTAAATATTTTTTGTGAAAGCTCAAAAAAACAATACTGTAAGTTTGTAGAAATTATTGATAACATGAGTGAAGCTATCTTAATTTATGATCATCAGGGGGTTATAAACTTTGCAAATTCTAGATGCAGAGACTTTTTTGGATTTACACCTGAAGAAATGATAGATACTACTGTTCTGGATTATGTTCATACAGAAGATATAGAAAAAGTCAAAGAGTCAATAAAACACAGATTGAAATATGGGTCGGAAGTGGTTAGTGAAGTAGCAATAGTTCATAAAAAAGGTGAAATTAGGCATTGCAGATTTAAAGGGAAGGCCATAAAAAAGGATGAAAACATAATAGGAATTATAGTAATAGGTGAAGATATAACTGGCAAAAAAGTAGGAGAGAAAAAACTTAAAGAAAGTGAAGAAAAATACAAAGCTTTATTTAATAACACAATGGATGCAATATTAGCTCAAGAGTTACCAGATGGAGAATCTTTAGGAAAGTTTATAGAGGTAAACGAAGAGGCTATAAGTTTATGGGGATATAGCAGGGAGGAACTCTTAAGTATGAGTCCCTTGGACCTTGAAGGGGTAAAAAATATGCCAGATGCGAAAAAGATGATTGATGGAGTATTAAGTGACACTTGTAGAACTTTCCACCGCATAACCTATGCAAAGGATGGTAGTAAGGTTCCGGTTGAAGTAAAGAAGCATATATTTTATCTTCAAGGAAAAAAAGTTTTGCTCTCCACTGTTCGGGATTGTAGAGAAAGAAAAAAATCTGAAGAAGATTTAAATAAAAGCATACATAAATATCAAGCTTTATTTAAGAACATGGTAGATGCCTTTGCCTATAGTAAGATATTATTTGACTCAGAAAACAAGGCAGTGGATAGTATAATTTTAGAGGCAAATGAGATGTTTAGGAATATGATGGATATAAAAAGTGAGGATTTTATAGGGAAAAGAGCTAGCCAGTTTCATAATAATTTAGAAAATAAGAATAATGATTGGTTACAATTATGTGGGAAAGTTGCATTAACGGGAGAATCAATAAAAGTTAATGAAGTATATTTTTCAAGGTTAAATAAATGGTTTTCAATATCTTTATATACTCCTGAAAAAGGATATTGTGCTACAATGTTTTCCGATATAACTAAAATAAAAGAATCGCAGGAAGTTTTACAAAAGGCTAAGGAAGCTGCTGAGGAGGCCAATCGTGCCAAAAGCTCATTTTTAGCAAATATGAGCCATGAAATAAGAACTCCTCTTAATGGTATTATGGGATTAATAGATTTAACTTTACACTCGCAGTTAGATGAGGATCAAAAGGAAAACCTAGATCTTATAAAAAAATCAGCAGATTCACTGTTAAGTATAATTAATGATGTATTAGACTTTTCAAAAATTGAGGCCGGAAAGCTTTTAATGAGGACAGTAGATTTTAATTTAAGAGAGCTAATAGAAAACATTATAAAAGTTCATAGAGTAAATGCAAAGGAGAAGGGGGTAGCTTTAAGCTATTGCTTTAGGAATAAAGTTCCACTGAATTTAAAGGGAGATTCGAGTAGAATTCAACAAATTTTAAATAATTTAATAGGCAATGCAGTGAAATTCACAGAAACGGGAAAAATTAGCGTTAATATAAGGAATACTTCAAAAAGTAATGATAATGTAGAGTTAGAGTTTGAGGTTTTAGATACTGGAATCGGAATTTCTAAAGAAGATATGAGCAAGCTTTTTAAGGATTTTAGCCAAATTGACAGCTCTATAACAAGAAAGCATGGAGGAACTGGACTAGGGTTAATTATAACTAAGCGACTAGTTGAAATCATGAATGGAACCATTGGAGTTGAAAGTCAGGTTGGGGTTGGAACAAGTTTCCACTTCACCATAAAATTACAAGTGTCACAGGCGGGTTTAAAAGAAGAAAAATGTAAAGATATTAATCTAATAAACGATAAAATACTTAAAGTTTTGTTAGTGGAAGATGATAAAACTAATCAATTGGTAACAAAAATGATGCTACAGCGGTTAGGTCATCAGGTTACCACAGCTAACAATGGTGTAGAAGCCATTAATGTATTAAAGGAACAAAGCTTTGATGTGATATTAATGGATATACAAATGCCAGAAATGGATGGTGCCGAGGCAACTTCAATTATAAGAAGTAAAGGTAAGGACTTAAATAGTAATATTCCTATTATTGCACTTACTGCCCATGCTCTTGAAGGTGATAGAGAAAAGTTTATAGCTATGGGGGCTGATAGTTATATCCCAAAACCCGTAAGTATAGGTACCTTATATGAAACTTTAGATAAAGTTATTTACGGTAAAAAGAGTAATACAAATTGTGGTAAAAAAGAAGATCTAGAGAGCTTTAACTATAGTTTTAATACCATGAAGGAGTATAGTAAAAATTTAAGGAGTGCCCTTCAACTAGAAAATTTGCCATTAGTAGAACGAAATGCCCATGATATTAAAGAAGTATCACAGAAGTTGGGGAAAGCTAACATAAAAACACTTGCCTTTAGATTACAACTAGCAGCAAGAAGAGGAGATTTAGAGGAAGTAAAGAAGCTTTACTATGAATTAGAAAAGGCTCTTATAATGTAAGCTATAACTTATATGTTTTAGGAGGTATAGATTTGAAGATTTTAATAGCTGAAGATGACTTAGTGAGTAGAAAGTTAATGTTCAAGCTTCTTTCAGCCTATGGACAATGCGATTTAACGGTAGATGGAATAGAAGCAGTTGAGGCCTTTGATATGGCACTAGACTTAGGAGAACCCTATGATTTAATATGCCTTGATGTAATGATGCCTAAAGTTGATGGTATTAAAGCTTTAAGAGCAATTAGGGATATAGAAAGACAAAGAAAAGTAGAAAGTAGTAGCAAGGTGAAAATCATCGTATTAACAGCTTTAGGAAATACAGAATACGTTTCAGCTGCTTTAGAAACAAAAAATGAAATGTATGTAGAAAAGCCAATTGAAACAAGTAGTTTAATTAGTGCTATGGAACAATTAAGTTTATTATAAAAGGTAGAGTTTTAAATTTGATACAAAAGATAAATAGGTATAATAGCTATTATTCATAGCTATTGTAGTTTTAAATCATTGGGGGTTGAAATGAGAAAAACAAAAATTAACCTATTAGAATGTAATGAAGGGGAAATAGTAGCTGAGGATATTGTTGCACCCTATGGTTCTAAATTAGTAGTTAAAAATACAAGGATAAACAATTATATAATATACAAACTTAAAAGCTTCAATGTAAATCATATATGGGTATATAAGCATCAACAGGATGCAGGTTATGAAAAGCTAAAAAGTAAGTATAAAGCTAATGTTCTAGATTTTAAGAATGTGTTTAATGATATAGCTAAAGGAGAAAAGTTTAGACCCAATAGTATTAATAATATAGTACAAAGTATGAAAGAGGAAACCAATTATAATAATATAGTAAGGTTATTGACAGCCATAAAAAGTGCAGATGAATATACTTATAACCATAGTATAAATGTGGGATTTTATTGTTGGCTGAATGCTTCTTGGCATGATTTCTCAAAGAGAGATACATATAGTTTAATACAGGCAGGTTTGCTCCATGATATTGGAAAAACTAAGATTCCAATTGACATATTAAATAAACCTGGAAAGTTAAAAGAGGATGAGTTTGAGATTATAAAAAAACACTCGGTATATGGATATGACATTGTTAGAGAAACCCATGAAATAACTGAGGAAGTTAAAAGCTCTATTCTTATGCATCATGAAAGACAGGACGGATCAGGATATCCATACGGACTCAAAGGGAAAGAAATATCTAAGTTTGCACAAATTATATCTCTATGTGATGTATATGATGCATTAACTTCAGAAAGAGTGTATAAGAAAGGGGATAATCCTTTTGAGGCTTTTCAATTCCTTCAAACCATTGGAATAAGAATTTTTGATATGAATATCTTAAAAACATTTATGGATAATCTATCTGGATTGCTTGTTGGAAGTAAAGTATTACTAAGTAACGATAAAATTGGGGAAATTGTTTATGTTCCTTTAAATAATATAACCAACCCCATAATTAGTGTGGATGCAGAATTTATTGAACTATCAGAGGCGAAAAATATCAATATTGTTAAGTTTATTTAAAGCGCTAAGAGTATACCCTTGGCGCTTTGCTTTTTTTATAGTTATGATATAGGGAAGCACAAGTTTAAGATTATTCAGCCATTTATTAACTATAATTTCATCTTAAAAGCAATACCATAAAGTTTAGTCATAATTCACAAAAAATAAAGAAAAACCAGTATTTTGTTGTTACATATTATGGAATTATAGTATAATATAATTATTGCTATGGATTACGTAGTTTTGAGAACTTTAGGAGGAATATGGGTAATGAATGAGATGAATATTGTTACAAGTTTAGAAAGTCCTCAAGAAAAGAATAAAGAAATTAAGATATCCATTGAAAATAAAATAGAAGATGGGTTATTATATAAATTTTTAATTGGCAGTGATGGTAAGTGGAGCACGCTTAAGGATTTTCATAAGGATAGCTATGCCCTTTGGACGCCTAAGGAAGATGGAAAGTATATGATAATGGTACATGCTAAAAGAGAAGGCAGTAAAAAGTCCCATGATTATACTTCTAAGATAGATTTTATAATTGGAACCATTGAAGAGAAATTAATTAAATACATATCTCTAGATAAAGCAGAGGCAAAGATAGGACAAAAGATTAATGTAACTGTTGAGCCCAATACTCTCCCAGTGATGTATAGGTATTGGATTAAAGAAGAAGCAAGATGGCACTTAATTAAGGATTACTCTATAGAGAACACTTTAAGCTATGCCGCTAAGTTGGAGGGAGATTTTGAAGTTTTAGTGGAGTGCAAGAAGGAAAACTCTCCTAATATCTTTGATGATTTTGCCTCAGAAAAGTTTAAGGTATTGCCTGTGGAGGAAGTAGAAATTAGGAACTTTAAATGTCTTTGTGAGGACGTTCTAGTTGGGGAAGAGCTCACCTTTGAGGTGGAAGCAGCCTTTGATGACAGCAGAACTATACTTTATAAATTCATAAGGCTTCAAGAGGATGGAAAGGCAGAAACAGTACAGGACTTTTCAACAAAACGATTAGTAAGCTTTTCAGAAAAGCAACCAGGAAACTATAAACTTCTATGCGTGGCAAAAGATATGTATTCACAAAAGCTTTATGACGATAGAGCCTTAATGCATTATAAGGTAGAATTGTATAGGCCAGTGAAAATTATAAGTATTACCTCAGACTTAAGCTCTCCTCAGGTTGAAAACACCTCTGTAGTGCTTAAAGGTATAGCTATAGGGGGAAAGAATCTTCGCTATAAATTTAGAGTAGACGGTAACGATCCTTATACTTCAGAGTATCAAAAGGAAAATACTTGTGTTTGGACGCCTAAAAAGTCTGGAAAATATCTTATTGAACTTTTAGTTAAGGATGAAAGCTTTCCAGAGGAATTTGAAGCTAAGAGTAGCATGGAGTTTACCATAGAAGAAGATTATGTAGAAAACGTGTCTATAGAGGACATAATACTAGATAAAAAGAAGGATTTGCTTATAAATGAACCTGTGAATATAAAAGTGGCAGCTAAGGGTGGACTAGAGCTCATGTATGAGTTTATAGTAACAAAGGATGAAGAGGTCATTGATAAACTGGAATATAGTGAGTACGATTGGGTAGACTTCACCCCTGAAGAAGTAGGGGAGTATAAGTTAGAAGTAAGGGTTAAGGACAGAAGATCCAAGCGGGAGTATGATGTGCATTCAGTAGTATACATTCAATGCAGAGAATATGTGCCAGCAAGAGTAGATTACGTTTTAACTCAAAATAAGAAGCTTTATCTTGTAGGAGACCCTTTTGAAATAGAAGCCATTGCAGAGAATACTAAAAGTACTTTGATGCAATACAAGGTTAAAATAAATGGTCATGAGGTTGAGGAAACAGAGTTTTCTAAAGAGAAGAGGTTTAAGCTAGTTCCAAAATGTCCAGGAGAATATGAAATTGAAATATATGCAAGAAATATTACCAGCACTAAAAACTATGATGCTAAAAAGGTAGTTAAGTTTATAGTAGCAGAGGCACCACCTATAACAAATTGCAAAATAACTACAGAAAATGAAAGCTTTAAGTGCAATGAAGCTGTAAATTTCACAGTGGGTTGTGAGGGTGGAAAAGACATAGTATATGAATTCTATCTGATGGAACGAGGAGAATGGAAGGTTATACAAAAATATAGCAAAAAGAATTACTACACCTTTATTCCTTTTACTAGAGGTTATTATAAGCTATTAGCTTTATGCAAAAGCAGCTTTAGTAAGCTCTCCTATGAGGATTATAATATGGTGGAAATTGAGGTTAATGAGTAATATTTTGCAAAAAACAAATTTAAAGTATTTAAAAGTCATAGTTTAAGTTTAGAATCCTTAATGGGCTTAAAGATAGAAAAAGGGGTGAAGGGTATGAGATATGTTATAAATCAAAAGATTTTTGCTTTTGGAGATGACTTTAGTATTAAGGATTATACAGGAAGAGAAGTATATTTTGTAAAAGGCAAGGTATTTTCCATAGGGGATAAGCTAAAGCTATACGATTGTCAAGGACAAGAGGTTATTAATATAAGACAAAAGGTGTTTGCTTTTTTACCAGAATACTATATTGATTTATACGGACAAGAAGTAGCTAGAGTAAAGAAACAGTTTACTCTATTTTCTCAAAAGTTTGATATAGATAGTTCCTTAGGAACCTTCGAAGTTTGTGGAAATATCCTTGCTCATAACTTTGAAATTTATAAGAATGGGACTATGGTTGCGGAGGTAAGTAAAAAATGGTTAGCTATTAGAGATAGTTACACTGTAGACATAGATGAAAGTGAAAATCATGCCTTTATTCTTGCTCTATGTATTGTTATTGACCAAGTACTACACGATAATAATAGAAATAATAACTAAGCTATCAGCATAGAGCTTATATTAGAAAATATTAGCTCTATATTTTTCCTGAGATTTCTAATATAATTTATATAGGAGAGTTTTAATATTAAAGTTAGAAGTTATATTAATATGGAAATCAAAATTAATACTAAATAAAATATCTATGAAAAATTAGATTCTTTTCCTTTTACAGGTTAAAACAATTAAAGAGTTAAATTTAGCTTTAAGGGTTATAAAATGAGCTTAAACTTAACATATACATAATAAGCTCTTTTCACTAAATTCATTTAAAAATAAATATTATAAAATTTTATTATAGGAGAAAAATTATGAGCAACAATATAAATCTTAATAATAATGTTAATAGATACAATGGAAATACAAAAAACATTAATAATACTAATAGCGGTAGCAATACTAACGTAAGTAATAATGGGACTGGTGTTACTAATGCAAATGCTCTACAAAAATCATCTACTGATAATTTGTTAGACACTTTAGGACTTGGAGGAATGGGGCTTGATGGGTTATTAGGTGGACAAGGGACTGAAGGAGCTGGGGGATTAGCCCAAATGCTTCAAATGGGTATGTTCTCTAAGATGTTTGGTGGGGGAGAAGGTTCTGATTCTGGTGGATTTCAAATGGTCTTAGGAGCCTTAGTGAAAGCATTAAATGAAAAACAACAGGCAAATAGAATTGGAATAGATAGTAATACTAAATATGATGGAGTACATATTAATGAGATGACTTTAAGAAGTCTAGGTAAAGCACAAGACATAAATGCAACCTATAGCAATAAAACAGAGGGAGAAAGAATAGAAGCAGCAATTAGTTCAGCTTCAAAAAAACATGGTATAGATGAAGGGCTAATTAGGGCTATAATAAAGGTAGAATCAGATTTTAACCCAAGGACAAAATCTTCTGCAGGGGCTATGGGATTAATGCAGCTTATGCCAGAAAATGTGCAGCATTATGGAGTTAAAGATCCCTACAACATAGAGGAAAATATAGATGCAGGAACAAGGCATATTAAGGATTATCTAAAACTACATAATAACAAGCTTGATATGGCATTAGCAGCTTATAATTTTGGTCCAGGAAATATGAGCAGAAGAGGTATTAGAAGTGAGGCTGACTTTTATAAACTTCCTACAGAAACTAAAAATTACCTAATAAAGATTAGAAAGTATTATAATCCATAGAATAGTTAGGGCTATCACTTAAAATTGAAAAGAATAGTTTTATGATTTTTACAAACTTATGATATATTAAACTAAGATGTACACTTATTGCATAGTGAACTTATTAGTGGTATAGGAAGGTTTTAATATATTAGAAATTATTTATATGGAGAAGCTATAATAAGTAAAATAAAATTATAAAGGTTTAAAGAGGGTTGAAGATGAGTAACCAAGTGTTAGATACAAGAAGTAAAATACTTAAAGTAGCTGTTGATATAGTTGGGCTAAAGGGAGAAGTAACAATAAGAGAACTTACTGAACAAGCAGGAGTAAATGTAGCTGCAATAAACTATCACTTTGGGAATAAAAATAATCTCTTAAAGGAAGTTGAAAACTACTATTCAGAGTTGCTTTATACCATGCAGAAGGGAATTTTGGTTAACACTGAATTATCTTCTAAAGAAAAGCTAATCCAGTGGAGCAAAAATCTTTTGGAGTTTATGTTTAAATTTCCTGCGCTAATTGAGCTTATTGTAGATATTAGTACAGAAGATAAAACCTATAATCCTACCCTAATACAGAGAATATATCATAATGAGGAAATTAGAAAAATCATCGAGGAAATAATAAAGGATAATATAGGAACAGCGGATGTTAAACTTATAAAATATAAATATCTTCAAATCTTCTCGGGAATTGTAGGTTTGGTTGTGAACCATGTAATTTTAGATACCTATATACAAGGGAATAACGAAATGGATATAAATGGGCAAGAAGAGCTAAACCAATACATAGAATTACTTATTAATAGCATATTAACAAAATCAGTATAACAAGGGAGTGAAAGCTACCCTTGTTTTTTTATTTTATAGGAAGTTTAAATTTTTTTTGCCTCAGAAAAGTACATAAAAATATAGAGGTTTTTAGTGATTTTTATGAGCTATTTATTTAGAAACCTAATAAAGATTTTTCATATAATAAAGTGAAATATTTCATAATTGTTAATTTACTAAACTATGTTATTTTCACGTTGACTATAATTTTTTACCATGATAATATTTAAATAGAGGTTTTAAACAACTGTTTGAAATGGTTGTTTAAATAATAAGAATGAAAGGAATTAACTATGAAGAAGTTTGCAGGGTTTATTGTGAAAAATCAAAAGCTAATAATTAGTTTTTATGCAGTGTTAGTATTAATCTCCCTTATAATTGGAAAATTTGTAGACATTGAGTATGATTTAAGCTCCTACTTGCCAAAGACCATGAACTCCATAATGGGAAAAGAAAAGCTACAAAGTGAGTTTATCATTAATGGTTCAGCAACCTTAATGATAAAGAGTAATGATATAAATTATGTTCAGCAGCTTAAAAAATCTATTGTAGAGGTAGAAGGAGTTAAAGAAGTCATTTGGTTAGATGATGTGGAGGATGTAAAAAAACCTGTAGAGTTTTTTGATAAAAAGCTTTCTAAAAGGTTTATAAATGGAGAGCATAGCTTGCTTCAAATTCAGTTCACTGAAAGTAATGACACCTTAACTACTAGGGAAGCTATAGATAAAATAGATAAGTTAATAGATAAAGAACATTATTTTGGAGGACCAGCTGCAATTTCAAAAGATATGCAGGATACTACTTCTAAAGAAATGATTTATTATTCCGTAGTTGCCTTTTTAATTATTACAATTATTTTATTAGTTTCTACCAATGCTTATTATGAGCCTATACTGTTTTTCTTAACTATAGGGGTAGCCATAATTTTAAACTCAGGAACTAATGTGATTTTTGGAAAGATATCATCAAATACCAATTCAGTATCAAGCATACTGCAGTTAGCGGTATCTATGGATTATTCAATATTTTTACTTCACCGTTACCATGAAGAAAGTAGAGAAGGTAATAAATATGAAGCTATGAAAAGAGCTATTGAAAAAACCTTTGCTTCTGTTTCTTCCAGTGCTTTAACTACAGTATGTGGATTTTTAGCACTACTTTGGATGAACTACGGCATAGGAAAAGATATGGGGTTAGTCCTAGCAAAAGGGGTGTTTTTAAGTTTAGTTGCAGTAGTAACTTTAATGCCTTGCTTAATTCTTGCGGTAGATGAAAGGCTTGGTAAATACAAACATAAGACTTTTATGCCAGGGTTTGAAAAAATATCTGGTTTCATGGTAAAGTCCCGTATATCTACTCTAGTTATAGCAGCAATTATTGTGGTTCCAACCTTCTTAGGACAATCTAAACTTCAATATTACTACTCCACAGAAAAGACTTTATCAGAAAGTTCTAAGTCTGCTTTGGCAAATGAGAAAATACAAGAGGTCTTTGGAAAGAGTAATGAACTAATATTAATAGTGCCTAAGGAAGATAAGATTAAGATTAATAATCTTATTGAAGATATAAAATCAGTAGAAAATGTGGATACAGTTCAAGGTCTTTATTCCATGGTTGATACTGCTCTGCCAGAGGAAATAATTCCAAAGGAAGTTAAAGACACCTTTGAATCAGATAAGTTTACTTACATGATAATTAATTTATTATCCAGTTCAGAAGGGGAAGAAACTACAAAAGCCATTGAAACTATTAGAAGCATTTCAGGAAAGTATTATGATCAGTGGTACTTAACTGGAGAAGCAGCAGTATATTTAGATTTACAAGCAGTTACTTCTAAAGACTTTTTAGTGGTAAACAATATATCCATTTTATTAATAGGAATTATACTACTAGTTACCTTTAAATCCATTGGTATTCCTATTATTCTAGTTTTTGCAATTCAACTAGGAATTTGGATAAACCTAAGTATTCCATACTTCCAAGGAATATCCTTAAACTTCATTAGCTTTATTATTATTGGAGCAATTCAGTTAGGGGCCACAGTGGATTATGCTATATTAGTAACTTCAAGATATAAGGAAAACCTTGAGGAAATGCCGCCACTAAAGGCTATGGCTAAAACCATAGGGGATACAGGGAAATCAGTTTTAACTAGTGCTTTAATATTAGTTGCAGGAACTCTTAGCATATCCTTTATTACTACTATACGTTCAGCAGCTGAGCTTACACTTTTAATTGGTAGGGGAGCACTTATAAGTTTAGTTATCGTGTACACTCTACTGCCAGCCTTACTTGTAAGTTTTAATTGGTTTATTAAGCTAACAACTATTGGATGGCCTAAAACTATAAAGGAATATAAAGCAGAGGGGAAAAGGGAGGTTGTTTAAGATGAAAAGAAAATTTGTTATAGCTTTATCTTTAGCTGTTATGATGACCACAAGCACCATAGCAAATGCACAGGTTCTTAAAGACGAAACAGTTTATGGTTCTTTAAATAGTGATGGTACAGTAGCAAGCATTAAAGTAGTAAATCATATTTATGGAGAAAGTAATGAAGCTTACTATGTAGATTACGGAAACTACAAAAATATAAAAAATTTATCAAACACTATTACACCAGAAATAAAAGATAATGAAGTTAAATGGCCACTTTCAGCTATAAAGGATAAGGGACTTTACTATGAGGGAAATATCGAAAAGCAATTACCAGTAAATATTGGGATAAAATACTTTTTAGATAATAAAGAAATAAAAGCTGAGGACTTAGGAGGAAAAAGTGGAAAGCTTAAACTCCAATTAAAGGTAAGCTTTAATAATAGTGAAAACTCTTCAAATCCTATGGCTCAAATTCAAGTGGTGGTAGACCAAGATGTATTTACAAATATAAAAACAGCAGGGTCTAAGGTTGTGGTAGGTAAAAAAGCTAATATCAGCTTTGTGGCTCTTCCATCAAAGGAGCAAAGCTTTGAATTAGAAATGGATGGGAAGGACATAGAGCTAGAACCTATAAGCATCACTTTAATTCCAGCTACAATTTCTGTTCCACAGGATATAAAAAGTGATATGAATAAGCTAACAGAGGGTCTTGGAGAATTAGAAAAGGGGTCGAATTCTTTAGTAAGTGGTATGGATAAGTTATCCTTTGGTATGGGAAGCTTAAGACAAGGAATGGATGGACTTCATGGAGGAATTAGCAGCATCTATGGAGCTACCAGTGAAATCAAAGGTGAATCCTCTAAACTTCTAGGGGGAATGAATGACTTTTATGCAGGGTTAAACAGGCTACAATCAGAAAGTAACACCATGGTAGGAGCTGTAGGGGCTCTTCAGGGAGGTCTAGAGGAAGTAGCAAAGGGAAGTAATGGTTTTAATGAGGGGATTAAAGGGATTTCCTCAGGAATCACAGGAGTAAATTCAGCTTTAAGTCAGCTATCTGGAGGGATGGATAGTTTAACAAAATCCCATGAAAGTTTAGCAGCGCTTGCAAAGGAACTTCAAGGAAGTAGTGATCCTAAAGTTCAAGCCTTAGCAAATGGAGTATTACAAGAAGCAGCTGCCTTACAAGGATTAAACAAGGGATTAGCACAAAGTAGTAATGGACTAGAAGAAATTCAGAAGAACACCAACATTTTTATGCAAGGCTATAATGAATATAATAAAGGAGTAGCATCTCTTGCAGAAAATACAAAAACCATGGCAAGAGAGATGAATAAGCTACCCGAAGGCATAGGAGCAATGAAGGAAGGCTTTGGAACAATAAGATATGGAACCACAAGAATCTTTGGAGGGTATGAAGAGATAAATAAAGGACTTGGAACTATGGCAAAGGAAACACAGGCTCTTCCAAGTGCAATTGATAAAATAACAGATGGGCAAAAGGGTGTGAAGGATGGAATAAGTAAGCTTGGCAATGAAGGTATTCACACCATGAAAACTACCCTAGAAACAAGCCTCCAAGATAGCATATTAGGAGATAAGACTGACGCTGTAAAAGGTTCCTTTGTCAATGAAAAAAACAGTAATACTACAGTTCAGTTTCTTCTTAGAACTCCTGCCATAGAAAAAGCAGAAGTGAAGAAGGAAAAAACGGAAGCGAAAGAAGAGAAAAAAGGATTTTTCCAAAGGCTTTTAGATTTATTTAAATAGAGAACTAAAGTTATATGACGAAACTTCCCTAAGGTAAGCTGGGGGAGTTTTTGTTTTTAAAAGTATAACAGTTGAAAAAGGTTGTCATAATATAACAAATCCTTTAGAATTAGTAGGTATGTTAAATATAGTATTATGTAAATAATAAGTAGTAGTATTTGAAAGTGAGGAATTGTTATGGAACGTTTAGATAAAATATTAGCTAATTTAGGTTACGGAAGTAGAAAAGAAGTAAAAGCCCTTTGTAGAAAAGGCGAAGTAGTAGTTGATGGAACTCCAGTAAAGGATAGTGCAGAAAAGGTTGATCCTGTAAACTCAACTATTGAAGTTAAAGGAGAAAAAATTAACTATAGAAAGTTTATATATTTAATGATGAATAAACCAGATGGAGTAGTTAGTGCTACTTTTGATAATTATGATGAAACTGTAATTGATCTTTTAGATCCTGAATATCAAGTGTTTGAGCCATTTCCAATAGGAAGATTAGATAAGGATACAGTAGGGTTACTACTGATAACTAATGATGGAGAATTAAATCATAAGTTAATTGCTCCTAAAAACCATGTAGATAAGGTTTATTATGCTGAAATTAATAAGCCAGTAGAGGAAAGTGATATTGAAAAATTCAAAAAAGGAATAACTCTAGATGATGGCTACCTTTGCATGCCAGCTAAGTTAGAAGTTATAAACTCTGATGAAAATGGATCTTCAGTTCATGTAACTATTCAAGAAGGTAAGTTCCACCAAGTAAAAAGAATGTTTGAAGCAGTAGACAAAAGTGTTGTTTATTTAAGAAGAATTAGCTTTGGACCACTAAAATTAGATGAAACCATAGAAGAAGGTAATTTTAGAGAACTTACAGAGGAAGAAATCGAACTTTTAAAGAATGTTTAAATTTAACACTGTAATCAGCATAAATTGCTATGTTTTTTGTTATACAACTTATTAAAATGGTTAATAAATTGAAAATGAAATGTAAAAATATGTTGAATTAACACTTTGTTTATACTTTATTTATAGTTTGTTTTATAAATATACTTGAAAAAAGTAAAAAATCCAATTATAATAAACATGTAAAATAAATAAAGAGAATTATAGCCCCCTTTTTATTTATTCATACAGTCCGTCCCCAAGGGCTGTATACCCTTTAATACATGCCGAATTTTGTTATAAACATAGTTTGTCATGAAAAAATTCCTCTGGGAGAGACCAGAGGAATTTTTTTTGCTATTTTTTATTGTTAATATTATGTAATGTTAGCAAATATTGTGGTTAAATAATATATAATAGATATATGAAAGATTAAGCTAGAAGCTTTAACTAAGAATTTTATAGAAAATATTTAAAGCCTTTGGTAAGACTTGTAAATAAGTTTCTTAGTTTAGTAGTTAACTAAGGAGATATTTCTAGATTGTAATTAAAATAATTATTTTAAACTAGTTAAATAGCTAATTAGTGAATAGTTATAACCTAGGAGTGAAAAAATACGAATAATACATAGTAAGGTATCTTCAAAAAATAAGTAAGTCAGTATGTTGGTCTATTTTGTGTTATACTGCGTCAACAGAACCCTTAGATAGCTCCACTATCTAAGGAACCTGTTTCCTTGTCAGCACAAGCTTGCTTGTGAACACAAGCTTGCTTGTGAACCCAAATATCCTTCACATCCTTGCCTTATTATTTGTTTTCAGATACCTAAAAAGGAGGAGCATAAATGAATATTAGAGAAGTTTTAATTAACTTTATGAAAGAACAAGCATATAAGCCTATGAATATAAAAGAGCTTGCAAAAATCTTTAGTATAAATAAAAGAGATATGAAAGAGTTCGAAAAGCTACTAGATGGAATGGAAGCTGATGGGCAAATAGTTAAGAATAGAGCAGAGTATTATGGAATTCCTGAGAGAATGGGAATGCTACCAGGAACCTTTCAAGGTCATCAAAGAGGCTTTGGCTTTGTAATTGCAGATGAGGAAAGACCAGACATATTTATTCCAGCAAACAATGTAAATGGTGCTATGCATAATGACAGAGTTTTAGTTAAAATCCTAAGAGAGCAAGATAAAGGAAGAAAATGCGAAGGTGAAATAGTAACAATTATTGAAAGAAGAAATACAAAGCTTGTAGGAACTTACGAAGATAGTAAGAACTTTGGTTTTGTAGTGCCAGATAGCCAAAAGATATCTCAAGATATATTTATTCCTAAAGCAGATAGAAATGGTGCCCAAAGTGGTCAAATCGTTGTGGTAGAAATAACTCGTTGGCCAGAGCAAAGAAGAAATCCAGAGGGTAAAATTATCGAAATATTAGGAAATAAAGGTGATAGGGGAATTGATATTCTAACTATCATAAGAAAGCATAACTTACCTGAAGAATTCCCAACAGAAGTTGAAAACTTTGCAGCTAAAATTCCAGAAGAAATACCTGAAAGTGAATATAAGAGAAGAAAAGATCTAAGAGATGTAAAAATGGTAACCATAGATGGAGAAGATGCTAAGGACTTAGACGATGCGGTTTCCATAGAAAAGCTTTCTAATGGAAATTACAAACTAGGAGTTCATATTGCTGACGTATCTCATTATGTTAGAGAAAATAACCCACTAGATAAGGAAGCCTTTAAAAGAGGAACTTCAGTATATCTTATCGATAGAGTTATTCCAATGCTTCCAAGAAAGCTATCTAACGGGGTGTGTAGTTTAAATCCAAGAGTAGATAGATTGGCTTTAAGTTGCTTTATGGAAATTGATAATACAGGTAAGGTTTTAGACCATGAGATCTTTGAAAGTATTATTAAAACCAACGAAAGAATGACATATTCTGATGTAACTAGAATTTTAAGAGACAATGATGAAGAGTTAATTAAGAAATATGATTACCTATTAGAAGACTTTAAAAATATGGAGAAGTTATATGAAATTCTAAATAAAAAGAGATTTGCAAGGGGAGCCATAGATTTTGATTTTGAAGAGTGCAAGATAATCTTAAATGAAAATGGTAAACCAATTGATGTTAAGCCTTATGAAAGAGCCGTTTCAAACAGAATCATAGAAGAATTTATGCTTATTGCTAACGAAACTGTAGCAGAGCACTTCTTCTGGATGAATGCACCATTCGTATACAGAATTCACGAAGATCCAGATGATGAGAAGCTAATGCACTTTAATGAGTTTGTGCACAACCTAGGATACATTGTAAAATGGAACAATGATGTTCATCCTAGAATGCTTCAAGAAATTCTAGAAAAAGTAAAGGGTAAGAAGGAAGAAAACGTAGTAAGCACTTTATTACTTCGTTCAATGATGAAGGCTAAGTACTCACCAGAATGTGTAGGACACTTTGGTCTTGCTGCTAAGTACTATTGCCACTTCACATCACCAATTAGAAGATACCCAGACCTTACAATCCACAGAATTATAAAAGAATTAATTAATGGAGGACTAGGGGAAGGCAGAGAGAAGAAACTTAGAAAATTTGTAGATGAGGCGTCTAAACAATCCTCTGATACAGAAAGAATGGCAGTGGAAGCTGAACGTGAAGTAGATGACTTAAAGAAAGCTGAATACATGTCAGAAAAAATTGGTGAAGAGTTCGAGGGAATCATTTCTTCAGTTACAAACTTTGGTATGTTTGTAGAACTTCCAAATACAATTGAAGGTCTAGTGCATATCAGTGCCTTAGGAGATGATTACTACATCTTTGATGAAAAGCACATGGCTTTAATTGGAGAGAGAACTAAGAACATGTATAGACTTGGAGACTCTGTTAAAGTAGTTTGCTCTAAGGTTGATATCGCAGCTCATGAAGTTTACTTTGATATAGTCAAAGATGGTAATGAAGTAGAAGAAGAACTTACAGTGGGAGCTTATCCAGTAATATCTTTAAGTGAATTCGAAGATGAAGATGAGGATGAAGCAAGTCACTTCAAACATGAAGATACCACTGAAGACCAAGATAGTGGTACAAATAACACTGTAATAATACAAAAGAGCAATATAGACAACTTAGATGAGTAGAATATAGATACTATAGAATAATTGAATATATATAAGTCATAACCATAATAAAAACTGGAGCTGTTAATTTAACAGCTCCTTTTTCAAGAAATCTATTATGGTTTTGTTAAAAACATATAGAGGTTAGTTATAAGTAACACATAAAACAAAAGACAGAATACCTTTTGGAAAAGGGAAGATATAAATAAATCAAAATAAAAAGATATCAATAAAGGAATAAAACAATATAAAAATATTAAAAGATATCTCTATATCAATAAAAAAAGATAAGAAGATATAGTGTTCATGCGGGTTTCAGGAGATTGATAAAAGTTTTAGGGGCAGTGAGGGTGTTATTGGGATAGTTAAGTAGAAGCCAAAAGATGGTCTAACTAATGAAGTGATTAGGTCCATACTGTTATTCGAGGAGCCTAATAGAAGTCGGGATCACATTTAGTTATTATAGGATTTAAGCTGTTGCTACTATTGTAATAGCTCAATAGAAGTAAATGATTTACAAATCTTTGGAAATATAGTATATTCTAAATTACAGGGATCTGAACTTAAGACTTTAGGTAGATATAATATTAGAAAGTTCTTTAAAGGTTTTCTACTAATAGAATATAAAATTATTTTAGAAGCCTTTAGGCATCTGAAAATAAATAACAAGTCCAAGATGTGAAGGATATTTTGTGTTCACAAGCAAGCTTGTGCAGACAAGGAAGCAGAACCCGCAGATAGTGGGGCTATCTAAGAGTTCTGTTGACGCAGTATAGCACAAAATAGACGAGCAGATTGACTTATTTATTTTTTAAAGATGCCTTAATTTATAAAATAAAAGTAGGTGAAAATATGGCTAAGAAATTAGGAACTAAAACCGTAGTTGAAAATAGAAAAGCAAGACACGATTACTTCATAGAAGAAACCTTAGAAGCTGGTATTGAATTAGTTGGAACAGAAGTTAAATCCATAAGAGCAGGAAAAGCAAATCTTAGGGATGCCTATGCAGATATAATAAATGGAGAAGTCTTTGTTAAAAACATGCACATAAGTCCTTATGAGCAAGGTAATATTTTTAATAGAGATCCACTAAGGGAGCGTAAATTACTTCTTCATAAAATACAAATAACTCAACTAATAGGATACACAGCTCAAAAGGGGTATACTCTAGTGCCATTATCTCTTTATCTTAAAGATGGAAGAATTAAAGTTGCACTTGGAATATGCAAGGGTAAAAAAGATTATGATAAGAGAGATGCAATGTTAGAAAAAGCTGCTAAGAGAGATATTGATAGAGAAATGAAGGAAAAGTATAGATAACACTAAACTTATTTCCAACATATGTAATCATTGTACCTTGCTATTATTTTAAATTTAGTGTAATATATATTTTGTAGTCACCGATTGCTAATAACAGCTGGTGGTTACAAAATATATGGATTTTGCATATTATATTTTGTTCTTGCATAAAATAATTGTGCAGTATATAATATAGTAACTTCATATTTCAAAGAAAATTGAATATAGCATTGAAAGTTAACAACTTTGATCTAGTAAATTTAGATAAGCTAAAAAACAGCTTATGAGAATTTGCCAGAGATGCGAAATGCGTTTAAAGTCAATTATACATGGGGGCGTACTGGTTTCGACGGGGGTACGTGGCACCTAGGAAGCGAGTGGAGGGAACTCATGGGCCCGCCTTAAAAAACTATGGGAATAAAGATAAACGCAGAAGATAATTTCGCGTTAGCTGCTTAGTTCAGCTCGTTCTACCTTTGAGTCCCACGACTTAGGATAGGGCGTCATTTAGTGGGGAACCGAGCTTAGGAAAGCTTTGACTTAAGAACGGAATTAATGAAGCTACTGAAGTGAAAAGCCTGTTCGTCGGCGTTTCATGGAGGGAATGTTAAAAGATGAACTGCACTCGGAGATGCCTAGTTGTGATGGCTTTCGGACAGGGGTTCGATTCAGTGTCAATTACATTGACAAGAGTCGCCTTAGGAAGTGATTCCTAAGTGAAAACTTGGCTTTATCGGTGAAACCGTAACATATGATAGATAATCATGATGACGGCAATACCGAGAGGTATGTGAAGAAATTCAACAGCCTCGTATCGACTCATAGGCTTCTAAGTCAAATTACTTTGATAAGAAGTACTAGGATAGAAGTTTCAAAACTATATTATGACTTCTATAATACGCCAAGGGACTTAAGGTAAAACTTAAGTTGAAGATATAGTCAGCACCATACAGAAATGATGGGAAATTGTGTCCCCTCGCTTCCACCATAAAAACCTCAGCAGAAATGCTGAGGTTTTTTCCTATGTATTTATAAATTCTTTATAAAACAATTCTTTTAATAACAACTGTTCTTCTGAATATCTGCCGTTCCTAGGAGTTAAAGCCTTATATTTTTCTATGATAAGCTTTGCTCTTTTATTTTTGCTTTCTATGATTAGATAAGGTTCAATTTCTGTAAGAAAATTTATAGCATTGTTATATCTTACATAAAAGGTATAGGAGTCATGGTGCTTTTCCGTATTATAATTTTTCTTTTTTACAATAACTCCACAACTAATGATTTGTTTTAAGTAAATTAAAAGTTCCATTGAAGTAGAGGCTACTGATACACAAGGGGAAGGTAGTTGGTTTTTATGAAAACTCTGAAGCATAATGCTTCCTTCACCATCTATGATGCCTGCTATATATGCCTTTTGAATTTCATTCATAACTATCACCTTCCTTTTGCCATAGATTGAGTTCACTATTTTTAGGGTGTAGATTATCTAGTAAAAATATGCATAAAATACATATTAAAAAACTTAAGATAAAACATGGAAGGTAAGAACTCCAAAAGAACAATGAATAGGCAATATAGTATGATTTAGATATCTTAGCCTTAATAAACAAGACCCACGACAATTTTGTCGTGGGTCTTTACCTTTTATTATGCTTTTATTGCCCAACGTAATTTAGCAGAACGTGCACGGCTGTTAACATGACATTCTTCTGCTGATGGACGAATAGGTTCCTTAGCTATTTCAGAGTAAATACCTTCGCGGAAAAAGTGCTGAAAAGATTTTTTCACGCGGCGGTCTTCTCCTGAGTGGAATGTAAGTATAGCAACACGACCACCTTTAGCAAGGACATTAGGAAGTTTTTCTAAGAATTCATCTAAAACTTCAAATTCTTTATTTACATTAATTCGCAATGCTTGAAAGGTCCTTTGACAGGATTTTTTAATATCATCTTCTTTGATTCTTGGAACGTACTTTAGATTATCTTTGATTATATTTCTAAGTTGCGTGGTTGTTGTTATATCAATTCCTTTTTTTGTGCTAGAAAGAATAGCACGAGCAATGACAGCAGCGTGAGGCTCATCAGAATTTTCTATGAGCATATCTTCTATTTCAAATAGGTTCATTTCTTTAAGAAGGTCTGCTGCAGAGATACCAACGTTAGGATTAAGTCTTAAATCTAATGGACCTTCAGCCTTAAAGGTAAAACCTCTGTCAGGATTGTCTATTTGCATAGAAGAAACCCCTAAGTCTGCCAGTACAAAATTAAAAGCCTCTGGCTTTGAGATAACCTCATCAATTTTAGCAAAGTTCATTTGCTTAATTTCTAAAATTTCTGGACCATAACCTAATTTTTCTAAACGCTCTTTAGTCCTTGGTAATTCAATAGGATCTACGTCAAGTGAATATAAGCGCCCTTTTGAATCCAAACATTTAAGCATCTCTAAGGTATGACCACCATAACCTAGTGTTGCATCTAGCCCAATTTGTCCAGGGGTAATTTGTAGAAAATCTAATATTTCTTTAACACAAATGGAAATATGCATACCTGCAGGAGTGTTTCCCTTTTTAATAATCTTTTCAATATCATCAGCATATTTGTCAGGATTCAATTCCTTGTATTTTTCCTTAAAATTCTTAGGATGAGTTCCTTTATAGCGAGGACGACGCTGATGTTTAATCTCTTTTTCATCTAAAGTTTGATCTACACTCATTCTCTTCCCTCATTTTACAATATATTTTTGGTGTTTTTCATAGATTATATGATAGCAGATACAATTTGCTAAAGCAACACCAAGAGTCTATCCTATAAAATTACCGCTAATTGTAGAAACTAAGTTACTCAATTGAAGCTTTATATAATATATATTTAATTTTTTTCTATTAAAATAGTAATTATAAACTTATTTATTGATATAGAGTTTAATAGAAATAATATTAATGACATTTATAAAACATCTATTTTTGTTATTAAAACGTATACATTTAAATTTTTATAGCAATTTTATTAAGTTTATGAATTATATTACGACAATACAATTATATGGAATAATGTTATGATTTTATTTTTAGAAGCAACGGTTTTTAGTAAAAAAATGAATAATATTTTAAATCTCAGAAATTTGTTCATATTCTAAAACTTAAAAAGTTTGTATACTACAATGCAATGAAAAAGGAATGTACATAAAAATAGAATTTAATGAATCAAGCAATTCGTAGTTAAGGAATTAAAAGTTATTTTTGTAATTTTGTAAATTTTAAAGGTATATAACTTCTAGAATTTTAGACTTAATTACAGTAAAAGGTAAAAATAAAGAGTTTATAGAGTTTAGAGATATGAAGAAAAATTAAAGAAACTGAAAATAGATTAATATTAATATGTTGAGAAGTTAGTGGTTAAGTATGTCTGACTTTAACAGATTTAGGTATTAGTCTGAAAGCTATCATATAATATTATTTTGAATAATGGAGTATTAAAATTACCTATGATGAAATACAGCATGAAATAAGCGAACTATCAGGGGGAAAGAATTTTGAGATTAAATAAAAAGTGTAAAATTTTAGAACTTATTGAAACCGTAGATGAAGGTTTTGATTACATAGAGAGTAATGGAGGTGATCAAGCAAGGGATATGCTTAATGATTGCAATTATGCATTGATGAATATATTAAATTGCAATGAAGATGAGACCATGATAAGAGAATTGATAGAAGAAGCAACTAGTGAAATTAGTTGCACATATGATTCATTATACGATAATAATCTGTTGAAAAACTCAATTAGCTTAATTAAAAAAATGACCAATGAACTAAAAAATATAATTATTAATGAAATAGATACACAAATAGAAATAGCATTCATGCCGTATAAGGCTTCTATGTGGGACTCTTTGGAAAGTATATGGATGGAAGCTAAAGAGGATCCAAATTGTGATTGTTATGTAGTACCTATACCATATTACGAAAAAGATGCACAACAAAATTGTACTAAAGCATGTTATGAAGGTCATAAGTTCCCTAAAAACATTGAAATTACATCATATGAGGCTTATGATTTTGAAAATAGACAACCTGAAATTATATATATACACAACCCTTATGATTTTAACAATAAACTTACAATGGTAGACGAAAGGTTTTTTTCCTTTAATCTCTCAAAGTATACAAATATGTTAGTATATGTGCCATATTATATAGATGGAAGCTATGAAAGTGTAGAAGAACATTCTATTTTTGGAGTTTTGCCAGGTACGGTAAGTGCAACAAAGATTATTGCACAGTCTAATATACATAAAGAATTATTTGTTAACAATGGGCACGATGAAAATAAGATTTTAAATCTAGGTTCACCTAAATTTGACGCAATCCTTTCAGCGTGTAAAAAAAATACTGAAATTCCTTCTGAATGGGAACGTATTATTAGGGATAAGAAGGTTTTCCTTTTTAGTTCAACAGTTGATGATATTTTAACAGATTCTGATTGGATTAATAATGTAAATAAAATAATTGATCATATTACAGAAAATGATTCTTGTGTTGTAATTTGGAGGCCACATCCACTTACTGAAATTACGGTTAAAACCATGAGGCCAGTTTTTGAAGAAGAATATATAAAACTTCAGGATAGGATTTCATCATGCAGTAATTTCATTATTGATACATATAGTGATGTAAGTATATCAATGAACGTTTCCCATGCACTAATTTGTGGTTATAGTTCTATACTGTTTCAATACTTGGCAACAGAAAAGCCAATACTGTCATTTTTAAGTAAGGAAAGATTAGATAAGAGTAGATTTTATTGTACTGATTATTTAGGGGCATATTTTACCAATGAAGGAGTAAGTATAGCTGATTTTGTAGAAATTGTATTGAAAGATAAGGATATTAAAAAAGAAGAAAGAATGAGGCGACTTAGAAGTAGTGTAACTAATTTGGATGGTACATGTGGACAAAAGATTCATCATAGAATAAAAAAAGATGTGATGGATTTACTATTATGTAGATTATAATTAACCCGATAAAAAATAATATCATAACATTAAATCTCCATAACCATAAGAATAGAGTGGCCAATACTTTCATGGCTTTTATTGATAAAGAAAGTTAATTATGAATTTGTAAAGCAAATATTGTAACAGTCATAATGTCTTTCTACATTATAATTTTTCTTTTCTAAAGTAAACTCCATAATCAATAACTTCTTTTAAGTAAATTAGAGTTTTCATTGGGGTAGAAGCTATAGATACACGGGGAGAAATTATGATATGTATAAAGGGCAGCACTAATGAGGGTTTTAAGCAATTAAAACCCTCAACAGAAATGTCAAGATCTGCAATTTAAGAAACGGATTTCAAGAGTTAACGGGCTAAGATTCCACCATCTACAGCCATTATGTGACCAGTGACAAAAGATGCTTTAGAAGAACAAAGCCAGAGAACAGCTTCAGATACTTCTTCTGGTTGACCTATGCGACCAAGTGGTTCAAGGTTATTTACCCATTCAGTATAATTTTCTCTCAATGAAGCATCCTTATCTGTCATAGGAGTTTTGATTAATCCAGGAGAAATTCCGTTTATTCTGATTTGTTTTCCTGCATATTCCATAGCTGCACCTTGAGTAAGACCTACTAAACTATGTTTGCTAGTAACATAAGCGATACATCCTGGATAGCCCCTATGACCTGACAAGGAAATATTATTAACAATTGCTCCTCCGCCTATTTTAAGCATTTCAATTATTTCATACTTCATGCAGTAGAAGGTTCCGTTTGTGTTAACATTCATTACGTTATTCCAATTTTCTATAGAGCATTCAGCAGTTCTTGCTACATCTCCGTCGACGCCTGCGTTATTAAAGGCTATATCAATACGTCCATATTTATTTATTATCTGTTGAATCATATTTTTTACTTCTTCAGCATTAGAAACATCAGTGCGAATAAAATCAATATTCCACCCATTTTTCTTACCTTCATCCGCCACTGATTTACCTTTCGCGGAGTCTCTACCGCAGATAATTACCTTTGATCCTTCTTTTGCGAAAGCAAAAGCTGTTGCTTTTCCAATGCCGCTGTTACCACCAGTAACTAAAACAATCTTATCTTTAAATTCATTATACATAAAAATCCCCTCCTATTTCTAAATTGGAAAATATTATAAAATAAGTATAGTTTAATAAAATTATACTGTCAACGAGAAAAGATAAAAAAGTATAATACAGTTATACTTTGGTGTTTAAAAAAGTAGAGTTATTATTAGAAACCAGTAGAAAATAATTAATAATAATCCTTGATTTAGTAAAAAAAGGATTGAAAGTTTAATTTAATTATACTATTATAGTATTGTAGATTAATATATCAGCAGAACAAGGAGCGAAAAGAATGGGTACAACAATTGGGAGAAAGATAAGGGAGCGACGTAAGGAACTTAAAATGACACAATCTGATTTAGCGGGAAGTGAAATGACTAAAAGTATGCTAAGTCACATTGAAACGGGTTATTCAAACCCTTCTATGAGAAATTTAGAGTATATTGCAAGAAAACTCCATATGTCAATTGCCTACTTACTTGAAGATGATGTAACAGACCATGGAAAACAGCAAGAAGAACAATCGCATATAGACATAATACTTAGTGATTTAAGTAATATTGATGAATTAATAAAAGAAAAAGCTTATGAATTAGCTGAGAAAGACCTTGATAAGCTCTTAAATTTGTACACTTTTAATGAAAAAAGCAAGATATATGCTGATGTAATTAACAGGTTAGGGGTTTGTAAGCTTAGGCTCCAAAAGGTTGAAGAAGGAAGGAAGCTTATAGAAAAATGCAGCAGTATATATATAAGCAATATGTTATATGTGGATGCTGCAAGAGCAAATATAAACTTATTAAAATTAGGTATAGAAAACTATGATTATAAGGATTGCTTAGTGATATTGGATAAAATATATGAAATTTACAATAAATCTAGTACTAAAGATATATTTCTAGAAATTGAAATGTTAGTAATGCAGCCTGCAATACACTTTGCCTTAGGGAATTATGAAAAGACCATAGAGGTATGCAAAAAAGCAATTTCCTTATCCAGAGACAATAATCTTTATTACAGATTAGATGATGCTTATAGAATTTTAGCAATAACTTATATGTTACAGGATGACTTTAACAACTTTGAGTTAAACTCCAATGAAGCTAGGAAATATGTGGAGTTTACAGGGAATAAATTAAACTTAGCAAAAATCTATCATAACTATGCTAAATGTGAAAACCAAAAGGGAAGTCCATTAGAAGCTATAAAATATTTAAATTTACTAGTGGATAATGCAGGAGATAAAACTTTTTACTATTATATAGAGTATGCTAAGGCTCAATATTTAATAGGTAACTATAACGAGGCTCTTGAAGCTTTAATGGAAATAAACTACGAAGAAAAACCTAAATATCAAATGGATTGTATTTATATGATAACAGCAAAAGTATATAAAGGTTTGTGCTATTGTAAGCTTTCTGAATTAGAAAAAGCTATTTCAGAAATTGAGGAAGCTATAAAAGAGCTTGGAGAATATATAAATACAGGGTATAAGGGCTTTGAATTGTATGCCCAAAAGGAACTATCTTTTGCTTACAGTAGTTTAAGTGAGGTTTATTCTCTAAAAGGAGATTATGAGAAGGCATATATGTTATTAAAAAAGTCTAACAAAGTGAGTAAGGGTAATTAGAATATATAAAATGGGAGGAATTATTATGGGAGAGAAAATCTTAGGAAGAGAAGACTTTTTAAAGGCTATTGCTGAGGCTTTGCAGCCTTTAGATTATGTATATGGAATGTGGCAGTGTGGTTCTTCAGCGTTTAAAAGAGTAGATCAATGGTCAGATATTGATATAGTGGTTGATGCTGATGACCATAAGGTAAGGGATGTATTTCCCACCATAGATAAAGCACTAGAAGCTTTAGCAGCAATAGAAATAAGTTATGAGTGTCCTCAACCTATGTCCGAGGGAGCTTATCAAAAGGTTTATAAGCTGGAGGGAATAAGTAGGTTTATGGTCATAGAAGTATGTGTTGTAAAGCATAGTGGTTCTGAAAAGTTTCTTCAAAGGGAAATACATGGAGAGGTTTTAGTTCATTTTGATAAAGAAAATTTAACAGAAGTAAAACCTATTGATGAAGAAAAATTTTATGCTCAGTTAAACACAAGATTAGAAAATGTAGAAAAACTTTTTAATATATATGTTTTAATAAAGTTTCTACATTCTAATGCATAGCCTGTCTATGGTTTGAGTAGGAACTTTATTTATTGTATTAATAAAGCTCTTCACA